>JBAZED010000036.1:0-2551 GCA_041654095.1 Bacilli bacterium | reverse complement strand
CAGGTGCTTAACTCTTTCCAATTTGGAAACGGTCGCTCAATACTACGGCAATCATAACACGATGGCTCGCCTGGGCGCCATTGCTCTTGATAGTCGTCAAAGAGGTCAGGCTCGGACATTGCTCAACTCCTCAAATCTTGCGATAGAACCTCTAAATAAGAGATTCGCACGGCCTCGCGCTCCTTCCCTGTTTTTTGCAATAATGACATCTGCACAAAAATCAGCCTTTGGGTCTTTACTGTCGTCCTGCCGATGCAAGAGGAAAACGCGATTGCAATCCTGTTCTATTGCCCCTGAGTCTCGCAGGTCCGCGATTGTAGGCTCTTTATTTTCAGCCTGTCGTCCAAGTTGAATACATAAAATTATAACTACATTTAGGTCAAGCGCCAGGCGCTTAAATGATCGCGAGGCATCGCCGACTTTTTCCCATCTCGCGCGGTTGTCTTGCCCAAAATCTATTAAACCAAGGTAGTCAACAACGAATAGCTTCGCCTTGTAAACCATAGCCTCGCGCCTAATATTTGCAATCAGAGAGGCCGGAGTCATCGACTCTTGATAAACTCTAACACCGCCTTCGTGCATTCGCGCCGTCTGCGCTCGTATGCCCGATACTGTTTTAGGTGTCTTTATTGCAATCCCGTTTCTAAGCGCTCCAAGACCACCGGACGCAACCGGAGCATAGATTCGGTCATAGATTTGGTTACGCGTCATCTCAAGCGAAAAGATTGTTGACGGAATACTCCGGTACACTGAATTATGAATTGCCATTTGGACAGCAAGCGCGGTCTTCCCTACGCTTGGCCGAGCTGCGATTCCAATCAGCTCGCCACCGTTTATATTTGACCCTAAAAGTCGGTCAATTGATTCAATACCAAAAACCGCACCACTTCGTCCGTCGTCTGCCTCGCGTCGCTCAAGTTCGGCGAGATATGATTCTAAGTTCGCCTCAATTGATGGGTCTTCGGTTGCGCTCCGCGTCCGCTCAATATTAACAAGCCCATCGGAAAGCTGCTTAACTACCTCGGGAAGCGCTCCCGGTGATTCCTTAAGCATATTTATTGCGTCTTGCAAAACAGGGCGCAGTAAGCGGACATGCAATTCTTCGCGAAGCCTAGCAACGTAATACTGGGCGTTTGCCGAAGGGCCGGGCGAGTAGGTTGTAGATGTCACGATAAGATCAGGCCTTCCGGTTGTCTTTAGGGTATCAGCCCAGGACACCGAATCTATCGAGACCTTGCGCTTTCTGGTTTCAATCATCGCCTCGAATAAAGCGCGCGAGGTCGCGTCACTAAAAAGGTCTGACGTTATTTGACATTCGTCTATGATGCTCTCTTTATGCAAGATTGCGTTTATAAGTGCGGTTTCATGGTCAAGCATCCTCGCCCTCTTTCTGCTTGCTTTCCGCATACTCTGCGATTAACTCAGGATCGTTTATCCATGATGGATCAAGATAGAATCCGCATTTGCGGCACCTCATCCGCGTATCGGGCGTTTCGTTGGTTCCGCATACAGGACAGATTATTGACTCTACCGGTCGCGGTGCTTCCCGTGATTCTGCTAAAGCCGGTTTGTTTTGCAATAGCTCCTCGATGTTTTTTGCAAAAGAGGCAAAAAGATACATGGGCTTCCGGTCTTCCCTTGGCTTTTTCATATCGCCATTCTTGACCGCAAACCAGTAATCGGGCCAATTTCCCCAGTATTCCGCGACGGCCGCCGATAGCTCCTCGGGAGGGTATCTATTGCCCAGGTCTTTAGCGGCCAAGCGGTCAGGGTCAGAAGGCGCAACAAGGCGGGCAGTTTTAGCTTGATGTTTTTTATACCAGTCTCCAAGCACGGCGCATGGCTCGAATCCTAGCTCAACCTCCTTGATCCCCTCCTTGGTCCTTGGTCCTTGGTCCTCCGACGAGGATTCGCGAGGATTCGGCGAGGATTCGCGAGGGCTCGCGAGAGCTGGGAAATGCGAAGGACTAGGTTTGTCTATTTTTTGATGATGTAGCCAATTATTAATCTGTATGTAATGCTGACTATCTATAGTGTAAGGAGTGATACACCCCTCGCGTTCAAGTTCTCCTAGCCATCCGCCAATAAGAGCTGGGGCGTCATCATCATAAGGGAAAAGAAGGCTCGCGAGCATTCGCGAAGCCGCGCGAAGCCTCCCCGAGTCGTCGGCTATTGTCCATAATTCGACAAAAAGGAGCCGGGCATCGCGCGAGACGCGCCCCATACTTTCTGATTGAGGGAATTCCGGCTTAATGGTTCTAATTCGTGCCATTATCTACCGCGCTTTTTTCTCTCATTGCCTGTATGCGCTCCCGAAAGCCTTGTATAGTTTTTTTATCCATAGGCTCTTTTGATTTTTCGTTAGCATCCAAAACAGAATCGAGAAAATTAGGGATAAGCTCGCCTACTTTTACAATGCGATATTCCATATAATCCCTCGATAAATAAAAAGAGGCTTACGCGACAGCCTGGCGGGGCTTCGGGCGTTACTGGCCGCCCTTGTCGCGTAAACCTCTCTAATGATCGCCCCCAGTAAGGCGCGCGTCAATCG
>JBAZED010000035.1:0-2854 GCA_041654095.1 Bacilli bacterium | reverse complement strand
TGCGCCAGACCAAAGACACTGATGAAAAAAAGTATTCCGAAAACGGAATTGAAAAGAAAACGCTGATGATGATGAAAGGCGTAGATAACGATGGGATTGTGACGAAAGTCACGTTTAGCGGCAGTATTGAAGCCATGGCGCGAAAGTTCGCGGGCTTTGCGGGCGGCAGTTCGGGCGATATCGATCTTACGATCTCGACATCGACGACCCAAACGAGTTTGCCGACCCAACTCGTGAAAGCGAGCAATAAGGCAAAGGCGAAGAAATCTACGGCCGCCAAGACTCAAGAAGAAATCGACTTTGACGATGCGGTCGATCTCCTCGTGCAATAATCTTTTTTGATATTTTTTTTATACAAAAATATGGTGAACTATGATGGTAACCCAAAAAACTATTGTCGAAGTCGAGTGTCGGCCTATTCCAAGCGAAGATGACATCGAATGCCCCGAAGAGATTGCTCAAGAGATGGACCTGGCGAGCAACCAAACCTTTCAAACGTTTTTACCCGAAGATATTCTTATTATTGAGAAAATAAATAAACAATACATCGCACTCACGAAATATTTCAAAGAGCGGAAAGAACCCTTTCAAGCGATGTATGCCTGTCTCCTTGCCAAACAACATTTTCTGATGATGGGCCCCCCTGGGATTGCGAAATCGGCCATGATTGATGGATTTGCCGCGGGTCTCCAATCTTTTCGGGTGTTTAAGCGTCTTTTAACGAAAACCACGACCCCCGATGAAATCTTTGGGCCGATCTCGCTGCCCGATTTGAAGAACGGGAAATATACCCGCATCTATACGAATAAATTCGGCGATTGCGAGTTTGCCTTTCTCGATGAAGTGTTCAACGCAGGCAGCCCGATTTTGAATACTTTACTCCAAGCGATTAACGAGCGATGTCTCGATGATCTCCCATCGATTCCACTGGAATGTCTCTTTGGAGCGACGAACAATATCCCCGAAGATAATTCAACTTTGGCGTTCTTTGATCGGTTTTTAGTGCGATTTATCATGCGACCGATCAGCGATGGGCGGAACTTTGAATCCATGCTCAAATCCGCGCGAAAGTTTGAGATGCCCGCCAATATCGTGGTCACGCGGGCCGAGATCGAACAATTACGGCAGAGACTAATTAATATTGACACATCAGCGATTATTCCGAAAATTAAAAGAATTTGGATGGATCTGAAAAAAGAAAATATTTATCCCTCCGATCGGCGGTTCCGCTGGGCACTCGAACTCTGCCAAGCCAACGCGTTGCTCCACAAACGGACGAAAGTGGCCGTGGATGATTTAGAGATTCTGACCTCGGTCTTGTGGACGGATGTCAAAGAAATCCCGCTCGTGGAGACGACCTTGCTCAAATATATGAATTCGGTGATGATCCAAGTCAAACAACTCGTGCAGCAAGCCGCCGAGATTCGCGATTCGATTAAAAACGTGTTGGCGACCGATAAGGGCGGGGTGCAACAAATTACGGAAGTCTTAGGGAAACTCAAGATCAACGCGACCTCGCTGAAAGAACTTTACCAAAAAGCCGATTCGGACGCCAAGCCCGCCATCAAAGAAGCCCTCGAAGAAATCAATAATATGGGCAAGCAGCTGCAACAAGAGAAAACATCGTTCTTAATGCAATTTTAAGCAGGGGTCCTTATGAGTCAACCCGACAAAGAACGCGTAAATCTGCTCTATGATTCGTTCGACAAACAACGCTTCACCGATATGGTCTTGAGCAGCGATTTAAAAGACTCGGTCGCTCGCGGGAGCAAAGAATATACCCAGTTCCCCGAACTGACCGAAGATCTCTTTTATTCGCTGTTCAAATATTATCCGCAAATGCGGGACGAAGCGGAGATAGAGAAAGAGTTTGTCGCCAATCGCACGCTGATCGACAAGATCCAAGAGCATCCTCATTATAATTATACCCGCGCCTATTCCAAATTGAATGAGCAAACCTCAGCGATTGGAGCGAGCACTTTGGGGGAATTAATACTTTCGGAGAATCGCGAGCAGTTCGAGCAGATGAAAAAACTGGAGAAAGAAAAACAGCAATTGCAGCAACAGATGCAGAAAATGGCCCAAGGGTATAAAGAAGCCCAAGCGAACGGGAACGGGCAAGCCGCCAAGACGCTCAAACAAAAACTGAAAAATGCCATGCAAGCCCAAGCCCAGAAAACCCAACAACAAACCTCGCTCGTAAATCAAATTGATGTGACGGGGCCGTTGGAGCAAACCAATAACTCAATCCAATCGCAAGAGGAAATGTTACTCACTTACGGGAATGAAGCGGGCCAAGCGTCGAAAGTCGATTTCAAGACCCGGCTGGCGTTTAGCAAAAACTTTGTGAACAATGCCCGCTTTGCCAAGATCATGAAGACGTTGGGCCGCTTTAAGCGGTTGGCCTGCAAAAAGCAGAAAGAAAAGGTCAAGCACGATAATAGCGAAATCTCCGATATTATCTTTAGTCAGAATTTGCAGCGGATGCTCCCGAGCGAAGCGCTCTTGCTCTTGGATCCCGACTTGGAGCCGATCTTCAATAAGAAATTCAGCGAGAGTCAACTCTTGTCGTGGGATCTCACGGGCTTTGAAGAAAAGGCGAAAGGGCCGATAATTTGTTGCGTCGATATCTCGGGATCCATGAGTGGTGATAAAGAAATCTGGGCGAAAGGCGTGGCTCTCGCACTTGTCGATATTGCGAATCGGGAAAATCGGCAGACTTACCTTATGCTCTTTGATACGAGCATTAGTTTGTATTGTGAGTTCAAGGGCCGCAAGGAAACGCAATATATCGAAAAGATCACCAAATTCGCGGAGCATATGACGGGGGTGGCACAGATTTCACCGCTATTAT
>JBAZED010000034.1:0-2979 GCA_041654095.1 Bacilli bacterium | reverse complement strand
ATTCTTTCATGGTAAAATCTATATAATTGGAAAAACTTTTTCCGGCAATACGGGCCTTGATTGCGGTCCATAACGGAAGAGTAAAATCAAAGTTAATTTTTATTGTAAGCTTTTCTTCTTTTGCCATAACACCGCCCCTTATATTTTTTGTAATATCTCCGCCGCGTGTGCGTCCAGGTTGACCGGCATCCCCGCGCTGAGTTGGTCACAGTTCATACATATTGAATTCCGTTGCCCGAGCAACATCTCGACGCGAAATGAGCGTAGTAAATTAGAATCCCATATCGTCTTGACCGAGTGCTCGCGTACGTCGCCAACGACCATGCGCTTATCCCAATCGAGAAAACAGACCGATACCTCGCCGCTCGGCTGTATCATCAGCGAATAGAAGATATACGGGCAGATGCCCACACTCTCACGCGGTTGACCGTACACTCCGACCTCGTTGTTAACGCCGTCCACCGTGACGTCATACCAGCACGACATAGTATGCTCGATGTCACACCCGTCGGAAATAGGCGCGAATATCTCGTAAAAGAATTTTTTATCGAGGTCGGTCAGCCTGTCACCGGCGATTTTGATAAAGACCGTCGTCTTCCCGCGTATTGAAAACAGGTGCTCGATATTGTTCACGAACTGAACGAAATTTATTTCTTTCCCCGCAAAATCAATATACTGTTGAGAGTTGACGCCCTCGACGCTTATGTTTATGCGGTCAATGCCAGATTCGATGATGCGCTCGTTAAGTTCGGGATTGAGTAATGACGCGTTCGTCGTCGTGTCCACGGACAGCACCGCCGGCGACCGTTTGGCGTAGGCGACCATTTCGTGAAATTTCGGATTGATAAGCGGCTCACCGAATCCATACAGGCGGACGGTCTTAATGGGCGTCTCAAATTCGTTCAGGCTGTCAATGATTGAGCGATACAGTGCAAAGTCCATTACCTGCTTGTCGCGAATGCGGTCGTTCATGCAGAATTTACACTTGAAATTACACGCGCTTGACGGGTCAATAAATAGACAGTACGGCGATTCGAGCGGTATTTCACTTTTCAGGTCGGTGCGGTTTTCAATTTGTATGCGCTTCATTCATCATGTCCGGGTTTTCAAAAATATTTCCAACCACCTCGATGTGCTCAAATGCGTTTATATCAAATCCGCAATTGGATTCTTTGTAGTATATAACATTTGACGCCCTTGCTATGTCATACTTGACGACACCCATCCTCATGGGAGTTTTGAAAACATTATAAAGGTTAAGAATATCACCTTGAAATACACCAACTCCATTCATGTCTTTGAGTCCGGTGTATTGCATAACGGTGTCTTCGCTGGAAATGGAAATAATTTCGCCGTAAATAACTTCTCCTGCCTTTCCATCCACTATACACTCGGGAATATACATCTTTTTGTTTTCTTTATTCCACGCCCTAAATTTTAAATCTCTCATGCCGCGCTCCCCTTATTTATATGATATCAACCCCGAATAATCTCATACAAACTGAATAACTAAAAATTATTTTTCCAATATATCCGTTGCGACGACTAAATAAACAACGGCTTGTCTTCCTGATGGATAACCAAAACTTTCTATTTTTCATAGTCCGAACCTCGGATCGGGATCATATCGCCCCGGCTGGAAATAGTTGAAATAGACGCCGAATTCTGGATGGATTAAAATATCATCCGGCCACTTATCGCGCAGATTTTCGGCATAGAGTCCGTCGTCAAAATCAAACTTGTTTATAAAGCGGGTAATCCGTAGTATTGACCCCTTGACGATGATCTGACTAAAATCAATATTGTAAACATGGATGTCGTTTAAGTTTTTTATGACAAGCGGAAACGTCGGATGCGGATAGCCGTCCCCGCCGACAACGCGATGCCCTCGATGCGCCGAGCATATTATTATCTTTGCCGTCTGTTGCTTGACCCAATCAATATAGCCGGGAACGTACATGTCATCGTCATGGGCAAACCCGTAATAATCGTCGTCGATTATGTCATCGGCTTCGATAAAGTCGTTGATTTTGCGGTACACAATCACGTCGCCCGGCCTGATCGGATCGCACAGTAACGGCTTTATCCATTCGCGGGTGTTGCCCTCGAACGGCTGTATGTCGACGGGATCACATATCGGATGCCATATCAAACTCATCGTCTCGTAATGAGTCCTGATTTTATCATAATGATACTTGCGATAAAACGGCATGAGCGCGTGAAAGTTCATATTGTTATTACCTCCCGGCGACCAAAAAACATCCGGGCGACGTTATGACCCAAAAAAAACACACAATCAACTCTCCCCACGGCTTACATGCAATCGCAAAATGATCACATATTATAACAGAAATAAGGGTTCCGATAAATGCCATAGAGATTAAATATATCGTCATTCGTAGCATGTCGTCACCCCATTATTTTTTTTGCTATCTCGACGCGCTTCTCGTTCACCTTGCTCAATAACAGATTTTCGCTGATATAGTCGAACGACTTGCCGTACATCTCTTTGCGTAATTCCGGATTGTCTTGCAGTTCGTCGAGTGCCTGCGCGAACCCATCGGCGCCGACATAGTTCTTTATTCCCGGCTTACGCCATTCGGGAAAGTCCGGCCCGATAACGGTCGCGCCGGCGTAGGTCGCCTCTATCCACGAGCAGTTCGACTTGCCACGGTTGAAATTATTGTCAACGAGTGGGTTTACCTGTATCGACGGATTCATTTCGTAGAAGTACCGCATATAGTCAGTAACCCGCATAAACGGCTGAGACAGATATTTGCCGCCGAGCCCCTCGCCGGGATACAGGCCGTCGGTCGTCTCCCACAGGCTGTCGCCGCCGCCGATAAACGACCAGACCCAATCTTTCTTCTTGTGCGAGTTTTTCCAGATTTCCTTGCGGACGGATTCGAGGTCGCCCCTGTGTGTATCGGAACCGCGCCAGTTTACTATCTTCTTGTCAGAAAAACAGTAGCGAAGTTT
>JBAZED010000033.1:0-3083 GCA_041654095.1 Bacilli bacterium | reverse complement strand
GGTTCTTCGGTCAATATGAAAATCGGCGATACGTTCAAGTTTACCGTACTCCGTCAAAACTCGGCGTTTGAGAGCATTCTCGTAACGGGCGAAACGGACTACGACGAAGTCGGCGTCATGCTATTTCCGGACAAGTACAACGACGAATACGCATGGATTGACGTGTTTAAAATTCTTCCGGCCGGGCTCCCGCTCGAAATCAAAGACTCATGGTCAACGTACACCGTGACGGTTGACATGATGAAGGATGAAACGAAGGGCGGATATTACAAGGTCGAGAGAGGAAAAGTAGGATAATCGAGACGGCGGGGGCGCGTGCTCCCGCCACCTCACATAAATAACAGGGGGAGCTATATGGAAAAATTTATAATCGGCGGGAAAGAGTACGACGCGAAAATTACCTATCGGGCGCGTCGTATGCTCGTTGACTCAATAAACAAAAAGAATATCGAGGAAATGGAATTAAGCGACCGCGAGGACGTTCTTCTCGAAGCAACACTATTATCTCTCAATGATAAATCTTTCACAAAAGAAGCACTCGCTGACGCACTCGATAATGATGAATATCTTGTCCTTGACAAGAGATTTGCGGCCGCATGTTTCCCGCAATCTCAGGAGGGGAAAACAGAAATCGAAAAAAAGCTAGGGCAAACGAACGCTTCGTAAAATACATCCTGCGAGCATATTGCGGATTTACAAATGAGGATGATTTTCTGGACTGCGAAATAGATGAAGCGATTTATTTTGTTGTCCAGCACGACGCGGACGTAATGGAAGAACGGGCTTTTTATTATGCGCTCGCTGGCGGAAAAGCAAAAGATGATCCGTATTTTAAAGAGTTTTATCGTCCAGAAGAGATTAACATGGAAAACGAAAAACTCGACGACGACGAACTCGCACAACTTAAACACGCGCACGAATTCTTGACGAGGCGGACGAATGGCTGAGAATGAAGTAATTGTAAAGTTGTTGCTTGCGAATAATCAGTTTTTATCGCAACTATCCGAATCAAAAAAGAAGACAGAGGCATTTGCCAAATCCTCGGCGTCGTCATTCTCAAGTTTTGGAAAAATACTCACCGGCGCTGCCGTCCTCGGCGCACTCTATAAAATCAAGACAGAGACAGACGAATATCAGAAATCACAGGCGAGGCTAAACGCTGTTATTGCGTCGACGGGAAGCGCGGCCGGCGTTACCGCGCAAGCGGCGAACGAACTGGCACAGAAACTCTCGAATATCACCGCTATCGACGACGACGTGATCGTCGGTGCCGAGGCAATCCTCCTCCGTTTCAAATCAATGTCAAAAGAGGCGTTTCCGCAGGCCACGCAGGCCGCACTCGACTTTGCGGCAGCTACCGGGAAGGATCTGAACTCTTCCGCACTCGCCGTCGGTAAGGCTCTTGACAGTCAGGCAAGCGGACTAACCGCGCTCAATAAGGCCGGGGCGGGATTCACCGAACAACAGAAAAAGCAGATTGAAGTAATGCAGAAGGCGGGCAATGTCGCCGGCGCGAACAAGATCATTTTCGAACAGATGAACAAATCGTTTGGCGGGCAGGCGGCAGCGCAGGCTAATACGCTCGACGGAGCAATCAACCGCATCAAGAATTCAATGGGCAACCTTGCGGCCACCATAGGTAATGAGGCAACGCCGGGCCTGATACAATTTTCTAAAGCATTAACAGACCTCGGAAAAGATAATGGTTTTTTTAGCAAGCAATTCGTGCAGTTCGGGCGCGACATCAGTGAGTTTTTTTATGACATCGGGCTACGCATAAAACAGATAGAGCAAGCATCGGCCGCTATATCATATTGGTGGTCAAAAGGTAGATCAGTTTCTGAACGCGCCGGGCTAAAACTGGAATGGATAGAGGCCACTAAGGCACTAAGGGAATACGAAAAAGGGTATGAGGATTTAATTAAAAAATCAAAAAAACTTGCCGCCGAAGTCCCTACTGGCGGGGGTGGTGGGGGTACAAAGAAAGGCAAAGACAAAGATGACAAAGAAGACGAAGAAAAAAAGCTAAAAGACATGCAAAAGCGGCTGGCGGACAGCGGCGTCGAAACCGTCAGGGCAATGACATCTAATATATCGAGCATACTTACGAACGTGTACGAACAAACCAATAGGGCCTTCGATAGGTTTGTTGAAATGGCCGATTCTGGTTTTGAATACCTCAAAAATGTGTCACTCAAGGCGGCCGGTGTTGCCGAAAAAACAGCAATCGAAAACAATGCGGCTGAAATAAATACACTACAAAGACAAATCGCAAAAACCAACAACATAAAAGAAAAGAAAGAACGGCGCGACCAATTAAATACAAAAATAGCAGAGCAGAAAAAACTAAAAATCACAGAAGACTACAATCGCGCAAAAATGGTTTTTGATGAACTGATGCACATGAAGAAAAATGCCCTTCTTAAAAGACAGTTCGAAAACGAGAAAGCCATGAAACTCGCGCAAGCCGGCATCGACATGGCCGCCGGTATCGCCGGAGCGTGGGTCTCCGCTCTCTCGATGGTGTTTCCTCCCCTTGTTATCGCGTTCGGCGCGGTAATGACGGCCTTGATTGTGGCGGCGGGCGTTACGTCAATGGCAACAATCGCATCGCAAAAATTCACTCCTCTCGCAACCGGGACGACTAATGTTCCCCACGATATGCCCGCAATAGTGCACCAGGGTGAGATTATTGTCCCGCGCCCATTTGCCGAATCAATCCGAAGCGGAGAGGCTACACTCGGCGGTGGAGGTGGCGGCGACATCGTACTCGAAGTGAATGGACGCAACCTCGGGCGCGTAACGCGCGAGGAAAACAGCAGATTTGCTCGACGCTTGGGCATCCGTAGCTACGCAATGGCGAGGGCATACTAATGGCAACCATCCCTAATCTATACACCGACAAGACCTATCAAATCCGGTATGATTTTGAGACAAATAAATTTCGGTTCTATCGCGGATGGATAGGCCCGCAAACGCACATCGACATCGCCACGCTGCCGTCAACCATCGCCGCGTCGTCGTGCATGCACATCGACTCAGCAACCGGGAGCGCGTCAGGGCCCGGGGTGGCCGCGAGCGCG
>JBAZED010000032.1:0-3185 GCA_041654095.1 Bacilli bacterium | reverse complement strand
TCGCAAGGATCGCGGCGATTGCATCTATAAGCGGTATATTGTCCATTGTGTTTTCCGCGAGCTTCCGCACTCTCTGGGCCGCCCGCTCCAGCACCTTGCGCGCGAAGTCGTCGATCAGCGCGAGTCCTTCGTCGCGGCTCATGTCTTGCCGCTCCCAGTACCTTTGCGTAAGGGTCGCCCAAAGCTCTTCCGCTTTCTTGCTCATCGTCGGGCCTCCTCGCGCGATCCGTAGATCGCCTCTTCATCATGCCGTCGATCGGCCTCGATATCGCGCAGCTCGGCGCGTCGGACGCGGTCGATATCTTCGTCTGGCGATTCGTCGAAGCGATCGCGAACGAAACGGAAGTTAGTCCGCGAGGTCATATCGTAGAGCCTTTGAGCCTCTCGTTTTCGGCTTTTAGCTCGTCATAGGCCTTGACCATGATCGCGAGGGCGTCTTCGCAAGGCAAAGGCGGGTGGAAGTCTCTCGATCTGACCATAGAAGTCCAATGCCGTAAAGTTTCGCGAGCCAAAGCTATTCTAGTTTCGTCCATTAAGGGCCTCCTTAGCGGAAGTTGTCTGCCAATCTTTTATGGCTTCGATAAGCTGATTTCGAGAGCAATGCTTAGCACGGTAGTCGGCGAAGATGCCTTTGAGAGTAGCGAAGGAAAGCTCTTCACGATTTTGTTCAGCAAGTTTTCGCAGTAGCATCGACTTGGGGTAGTGCTGGTATTTCGTGCAGATACTAGACCTCATTTCAGTAGCTCCGGATTCTCGTGCATGTTTCCTATAACTTCCCATAAAGGTCTGGTTTTCCCGTCTACTCGCCCATGCCCACATGGTTCCCAACAACCACCGCTAATAGATTCTCGTACTACGTCGACGATACCATTCTTGTAATTGCCCTTTCCTGCTTTGGGATCGCTATTATTACCTGTGTACTGGAAAACAATGTCTCCCTCGTAAATACTTTGGTCGTTCTTATCGCGTAAGCCAATAGATAACTCAACGATAAGAGTACCCTGTTTAGCACCAAAATTGACGTTGCATATTTCTTCTGATTCGACCATGTCGAACCAATCGTTATTGACTACGTCCCAAGCGCGTACATCGATAGTTCGCATTTCAGCCTCCTGCAATGTTGTCATTTATCTCTTCGCCGATCTCGGACGGCTTGAATCTTCCGGGCTTGCGAATGAAGCCATTAGGAACTTTCGTCGAAGCGCTCAGGTCTTGGCGGCAGATGTCGGCGTACTCGCAGGGACGATTATACGCATTGCAGTAGTATCCGTTACGCGAGAAGATCGCAGGATCATGGCCGGAATAGACGGCCTTCATCTTTTGTGAGATTTCAGCGGCTTTCTGCGACATCGAGCGAGAGAAGAAGTCGATGTCTTCTTGCTCGCGATAGACGAACTCGCCGCGAGTATTCTGGACATGATCTGCGGTCTTCGCGTTCGACGAGAGGAACGTAATATCGGGTATTACGGCGGTTATCGGTCTCTTGTAGAGCTTCTGCGCGCCCCAGACGTAGCCTGTCGTTTGGTCGCCATGGATGACATTGATGAGCGTCGACTTTATCGACCAGGAAGAAGTCTTGGTTTCGTATACGAGAAGATTGCCGTACTTGTCCTCGGCAAGCATATCGATTCTGCCGGTATAGAACCACGAGGGGCGACCTGGAAAAGCGACTTTGAAGGCTTTCTCGACGCCGATGATTTTCAGATGCTTTAGGTCGCTTCTGCCCCAGTCGGCGAACCATGAGGCGAGCATCGCAGGGCCGCGAGCTAAGATCGCAAGGTAGTCGTCTCGAGATTCGAGCGAAGATTTTTGAAGCTTGATCTCGGATTCGAGAAGCTTCAACGCTTTGGACTCGTTTCGCGAGGTATAGAAAAGCGCCTTACCGGCGTGAAATGCGCCCCCGAGAACGAGTGCGGGCGCTACGAAGCGGTACTCGAGCCTTGGCGGACCGAAGTGGATGTAGGCTTTGCGCTCACAGCAACAATAAAGGTTAAAAAAATGATATCCCGAAGTCGAAGCGCTGCGTTGGACTTTAGCCTTCGGAGTGCTCGTTTGCGATGTCTTCGCTGGCATCGGCGACCTCCTTGGCGAGAGAGGCGATATGCTCGCGATGAGAAACGAGAAGCCTCGAAAGCTTTACGAGAAGTTTATATGCCCAGTCGTCTTCTGCGAATGGCTCGACCGAAAGGCCGATCTCGGAAGCTTTGATAGAAGGAATTACGATCTCGATTCCGTCGTTCTTGTTCGCGTAGGAGTAAAGCGCGGAAGATTCTTCGAGAAGAATATACCTGCGAGAAAGTTCCCCGATACTTTGTGAATACGCAAGGTAAAGCATCTGAATCGCGTAGCCAAGCGAAGTCGCGTTTGTCTGAATGTCCATGAAAGGAAGCGAAAGGCGAAGGGCATTCTCAGAGTCTTCTTCGTTTTGCTTTACTTGTCTGAACGTCGTGACTGGCACGTAGGAGCCATCGGATTTTTTCATTGCATCGGGCGCGCGGAGCTGCGGGGGATTCGTGAGCCATCCGCAGCAGTCGAGGCCGAGATAGATGCGCTTGGAAGAATCTTTTCCGCAGAGCATATCGGCGAAGGTAAGCGCGGCGTTTCCGACGCAGCCAGCCTGAGAGAGGTAATGGATTACGTCAGGACAGAGGATTTTCATGATGTGATTATACGCGAAGTCGACTGAGCCTTCGTGATTGAGATAGTTGCAATAGAAGTAAAGCTGACTTCGCTTGAAAATAGAATCTTCCGCATACCACTGCGGATCGGCGGTTATGGGTAAAGCTATGCGCCAGAGCGAAGGGTCGTCGGGCTCTAGATCGCGAATTACCGTATACTGCTCAGGCTTGGAGTCGGCTACGAAGACGAGGTCAGGAGTACGATTCGCGACGAGACAAGAGCTGACCGCGGTCGGGCCGCAGATAAGAGCGATGTCGCGAGAAAGCGGAAGGTCACGGAGAATCTTCGGAGCGCTCGGTCCTGAGCCTAGGATTACGAAGTACTTCGCGAGCTTTAAGGCGTGAGAGCCAAGTTCCGCGATGTCCTGAAGATGGAAGTTCGCGCGGACAAGCTCGCGGATGTTCGCGAACCAGGGCTCGAGGTTCGCAGTCAAGGTCGAGTCGGTTACTTCGCTTGCGTGCTCGTTGAAGCGATTGATGACTTCGCGGTCGGCTTGAGAAAGTTCC
>JBAZED010000031.1:0-3203 GCA_041654095.1 Bacilli bacterium | reverse complement strand
CTTTGACCATCCGAAGCTTCTTGTCCATGGTTAGTTTCATAAGAAAAACCCCCTTTTATTGTAACCGGATTTCGGTCCAATAAACGGGGGTAATTTCATATAAATGGTGCAGTTAACAGGAGTTGAACCTGCACGGGTTACCCCACTAGATCCTAAGTCTAGCGCGTCTGCCAGTTCCGCCATAACTGCTGAATGGTGCCGTCTAGAGGACTCGAACCTCCAACCTATTGATTACAAATCAATTGCTCTACCAATTGAGCTAAGACGGCGTGGTGGGTCCTACAGGGATCGAACCTGCGACCTCTTCCGTGTGAAGGAAACGCTCTCCCAACTGAGCTAAGGGCCCGATAAGAAGAGTTCTATAACGAACATGTTCGTTATTTTCGTCCCCTTCTAACAAAAAGCCCATACGGGCCTTACTGAGTGAAATGGTGGACCTGAATAGATTTGAACTATCGACCTCGCCCTTATCAGGGGCGCGCTCTAACCAACTGAGCTACAGGTCCATCGCGCCTTTTTTGCGCTTAATTAATATACAATACGGGCATTAAAAATGCAACTAGAAAAACCCGCCCTTTTCTTAATAGAAAGAAGAAGAAAGCCCGAGATATAATCCCGGGCTTGTATCAGCGAGTTTCCCAGCGGATTAACGCTTGGAGAACTGCGGTGCGCGACGAGCGCCTTTAAGACCGTATTTTTTGCGTTCTTTGGTCCGCGAGTCACGGGTGATGAAACCGGCGACTTTGAGCGTCGTGCGATCGGCACCGGCTTCGAGCAAAGCTCTGGTGATGCCAAGGCGGATGGCGCCGGACTGACCGGTGAAACCGCCGCCTTTGACGGTGGCGTTGACATCGAATTTATCGGCGTTGTTCGTGAGGACGAGCGGTTGCTTTAAATCCATGACGAGCGTTTCGTAGGGCATATAGGCATTGACATCAAAACCATTGATGGTGACTTTGCCTTTGCCGGGAACGAGGTAGACGCGGGCAACTGATGATTTGCGACGTCCCGTTCCATAGTATTGAGCAGTTTTTTTAGATGTGGCCATAGTCCATCCTCCTAGTACTTGAGCTCGAGCGCTTCAGGCTTTTGAGCTTCGTGTTTGTGGTCCGGACCTCTATAGACGAACAGCTTCTTATAGATCTGACGACCGAGACGGCCTTTGGGAAGCATGCCCCAGACGGCTCTCTCTAACATCTCTTCCGGATAGTTCTTGAGCATTTCGCCGGAGGATCTCGTTCTTAATCCGCCGGGTTGCATCGAGACGTTGTAATAATTCTTCTTGTGTTCTTTATCGCCGGATAATCCGACTTTTTCGGCGTTGACGATAATGACGAAATCACCGCAGTCGACATTGGGGGTGAAGATCGGTTTGTTTTTGCCGATCAGGACCACCGCGACTTCCGAAGCAAGTCTTCCCAAGGGTTTGTCAGTTGCATCGACGACATACCACTTACGGGATATTTCCTGCGCTTTAGCTATCGTTGTTTGACGTTGCATAATATTCTCCTTACTCCAACTATAATCTTACCGGGACCGTAGTTTTCGCAATTTGCGCCGATATAAAGTCTATATATATAATATAGAATTGTCAACGTTTATTTCTCGGCTTAAAAAGCGAAAAGCGAATTATTACAATTCGACGTTGTGATAGACGTTTTGGACGTCTTGGAGCTCATCCAAACCGTCGATCAATTCCTGAAAGAGGGCTTTGCTATCATCATCCAAAGTGATGGTCTCGTTGGCGATCATCTGAATTTCGGCGACCTGAAAATCTTCGATTCTCAAGGAATTGAGCAAATCTTTCGCTTTCGCGAAGTTGCTCGGCTCGACGAGGACTTCGATGACCCCGCCCTCCTCCGAGATTTCGCGGACATCGACATCGCCGAGAATCAAAGTCTCCTCGACTAAGTCCTTGTTGTCAAAAGTGAAGACGAGAACGCCCGCTTCCGTAAAATTGTAGGAGACGGTTCCCATGTGCCCGCCTTTCTTGACGACGAGGGTGCGGATTTCGACAAAGGCGCGATTGGCGTTGTCGGTCAGGCTATCGACGATGATCAAGCTGTTGCCGGGGCCGAAAACTTCATAGCGGCCGGCCATGTATGTTTCGACGTCGCCACCTTGCGCTTTCTTGATGGCGCGGTCGATGACGTCGCGAGGGATCGATTGACCTTTGAACTTATCGATGGCCGAACGCAGCGCTAAATTGTTGCTCGGATCGGGGATGCCGGATTTGGCAGCCATGTATATTTCGCGTGAGGCCCGAGCGTAGAGAGCGGATTTGCGCGCTCCGCTTTTTGCCATCGCCGCAGCTCTTACTTCAAAATGTCTTCCCATAATTTTTCTCCCAATATATTAATATATTATTTTACATCAGTATCCGACTTTTACCAAAAAGAGGCCGTTGGGAGGGGCTTTGTAATTGACGAAGTGACGCTCCGGATCATCGAGCAATGAGGCGGCCTCGACCGTCGTGAAGCGATTCGCGCCGATTTCGATTAGAGTGCCGACGATCATGCGCACCATATAGCGCATAAAACCATCCCCGGATATTTCGATGACGATGTGGCTCTTCAATTTTCGCATGGAGACATCGAATATTTCGCGAATGAAACCGGACTCGTCTTCCTCTTTGCTCGTGTAGTTTTGAAAGTTGTGCCGACCGCGGAAAAGACCAGCGGCTTTTTTCATCTCGCCGATATTTAATTTGCGAGGGTAAAAATGCTCAAATTCAATCGCGAAAGGATCATCTTCGCCGATGTTAATCACATAGCGATACGCTTTGCGCTTCGCGGAGAGGCGAGCGTGAAAAACACTCGAGACCGGCTCGATTTGGATGATGTGAATATCGCGGCTCAAAAGGCGGTTCATCGCATAGCGCAATTTCTCGAGATCGGCAATATCTTTATCAGTATCGAAATGAAAGGTTTGTCCTAAGGCGTGGACACCGGCGTCGGTCCGTCCTGATCCGAAAATAGCCGTTTCTTTATCTAATAGTTTAGATAAGACAGCTTCGATAGAGCCTTGAATCGTCTCGAGATCGGGTTGTCTTTGCCAACCTTGATAGCGAGTGCCGTTGTATTCGACCGTCGCGAGATATCTCATAGCATAACGCTCCACGTGGTGATGTTGAAAATCATGGCGATGTAGTTCCAATTCATGATTGAGGTGACAATGACGGCGGCGGTTAAAAGCGTGACAAA
>JBAZED010000030.1:0-3645 GCA_041654095.1 Bacilli bacterium | reverse complement strand
ATCGACATTTTCTTGATTAACATATTAACTACCTCGCGTTTATTATTGACTCATTGCCGCCTTATGCCAATTGCAAAAAATTTCTAATTCCGACTGGCTTCATTGTAAAAGACATTTTCTCGAGAATGTCACGAGGATTTTTCTGTGCACCCTTTTGGCATTTAAAAGAAGCGAATTATATTAAGTGCACAGCTATTTCGATTCTGCGAATAGTAATCACTTTATTTTGGCGTTTTCCACTAACTATCCGTCCGTAAAAAAGTGGCCTTTCCATTGAAAAGCCCCTTTCGATTGAACCCACGAGGTTCGACTTCAAGGAGCATCTTCAATTTGAATGGTACGGTGAATGGGACTCGAACCCACAAGGTGTTAACCATTAGAACCTGAATCTAACGCGTCTACCATTTCCGCCATCACCGTGCTGTTATTAGTATATACGAAGTTCGAGGGCGTGCAATGCTATTTCTTTAAGAAACCGGCAATCTTTTTCATGACTTCTTCATCTTCCTCGGTTATCAGTTGATAATCGATGTCATAATCGGCGACCGGCCCTTTTGTGCGGAACACATTCTTATCAATTTGAACTTTTCGCAAGTATTCTTCGCCGCGCTTTGATAAATAGGGAAGATGACCGCGGTCTTCGACATACAGAATTTCGACATTGGCATTTTTCCTTGCGGTTTTGGCTAGTCGCTCAACCGAATGTTTCGGTTTAATGACGGCATCCTTTTGCCCGTGGATGATGAGGAGGGGAATCTCGCTCCTGCGAACGGCTTTTAAACCATTGCAGAGTGCGTATTTGCCATAGCGCCAAAAGCCATTCATGAAAATAAAGGGGTAAAGCGGATACAATCCCGGTCGATTAGCGACGACAACGCTGGTCGGCGAGACAAAAGCCGACATCGAAACGACTTTGTCAATTCGGTGCTTGAGCAAGAGGCTCGCCAAGGCGACGAAACCGCCCCAAGAGTGGCCGATGACAAAGCGCTTTAAGTCTTTTAAATCCGGCCGCGATTCGACATAGCGGAGGGCGTAGTCCATATCGGCGAGAGCTTGAATGAGGCTTTTCATAGCCGTTCCGGAGCTGAGCGCGCAGCCGGTATAGTCAAAAGCCAGAACCAAAAAGCCTTCCTGGGCTAGGCGGTTGATCTCCGTCGTATAAGCCGTGTGACCAGCCCCGATGCCGTGAGCGAAAATTACGAGCTCATTAAATGTCTTAAATGCTCCACAATAGTATAAATATCCGCGTAAAACTTGCTTTTTATTGCCGAGAAACTTGATGGGAACGCTGACTAAGCCGCTGAAATCCTCGGCTTCTAGATAGCGAAAAACCGGTGATCCGTCGCCCCTTTTATTAAAAGCCATCCGCATGAAAACGCGCACGACAAGTGCGACGATTAAAAGCGCGAGAACCACGCTAATGCCAATAATAATTAAGAGTTGTATTATGGGATCCATCTGCTATCAGTTCCGCTTATATGATACCTTAAACGGGTCGAAAAAACGCTCTTTACGCATTCCTATCCTTTTGTTATAAACAGCCACAAGCCCCTGATTGGATGCCGGTTGGCAAGATGGACTAAACCATCGATCGCTCGATTGGAGAATATTCCTGACATGGTATAGCCGCGAAGGGGCATCGTCATCGCGCTTTCGATGAACATCTTGCGCGTCGCCTCAACATCTGGCCCCGTCATTTTGTCCGCCATCCTTTTCATCGCCTTACGGATTATCTTACCAATTAAAGTATTTTGTATGTCGCGGAGGGTCGAGTTTTTAGTAAATGGTCTTCGATTGCGCATTCCCGACTCAGGTATCTTATTTTGGAGAACTTTTTCAAAGGCCGCATCGTCGATGTCAAGAGGATGGGAAGGTTGATAGTAGCTTGATAGCTCGCCATCGTTTAAATACGCAGTCTCTGCGCCTTCGACCGATATGTCTCTTTTGAGGCGAATATCGCGCGATGAAGCCCCGATTTCAAAGGTATATGCGCCTTTTTCTAAGAGCCACTCGTGCGTGGTGATATCGAAAATGCGCAGATCGCTTTGACCGAGATTGATGCTCACCCGCTTGGTTTCGTTTGGTTTAAGACTTACTTTAGTAAAACCTCTGAGTTCATGCGACGGTTTATAAACACCAAGGGCATGACTCGATACATATAGTTGAGCGATTTCCTGGCCTTGCACTTTTCCGATATTTGTCACATCAAAAGAAATAGCGTAGCGAATTTGCTCATCGGCGAACTCGTATTTGATGTCGAGATTCTGATAGACAAAGGATGTATACGACAAGCCGTAACCGAAGGGATAACGGACAGGAGCATCGACGGAATCAAAATAGCGATAGCCGACATAAAGGCCTTCTTTATAAAGGGCATTCGTCCCATCGCCAGGAAAGTACTTTGAAGATGGAACGTCGCGATATGATAGCGGCCAAGTCTCCGGCAGCTTTCCGGATGGATTGACGCGGCCCAGGAGGAGATCGAGAGTGGCCGGTCCACCCGCTTCGCCCGCTAGATAAGAAAGGACGAGGGCATTCACATCCTTTGAAAAGGGGAGTTCAAAGGGGGAACCGCCCTGTAAAACGACGATGACCTTTCTCCCTAAACCCGCTACTTTCTGAATGAGCGAAAGATGGGAATCCGGCAAGGTCATTTTCTCGCGGTCGAAGCCTTCGCTCTCACATGAATCCGGAAGCCCGGCAAAGATGATAACTGCGTCTTTTCGCTCGGCTAAGGATATCGCTGCCGATTCTAAATCATCGTCCGTTTTATCGCCATCCATCGGATAGCCGGGAGCGTAGTCGCATCGAATATTTTCCTTCGTCAAAGCGTCGAGAAAGGAAACTAATCTAAAGGGATTAACCTTTGAACTGCCCGTTCCCTGATAGCGCGCTTGAGAAGCAAAAGCCCCGAGAATGGCGACGTTTTCCAGTGATTTAAGCGGCAAAACACCGTCATTTTCTAGCAAAACCATACTTTCTGCTGCGATTTTACGCGCTAAATCGAAATGGGAATCATAATCGCATCCATCCGTGTATTGAAGGTTTTTGACCCGTTCGTGAAGTCGATAAATATTGTTGACACAAACATCGACATCGCCTTCGGACAACCATTCTTTTTTGATGCCGCGCTGAAGATTCTTGTAGCGCTTGCCGATGCCCGGCATCTCCAGATCGAGCCCGCTTCGCCGCGCGACAAAATCGTCATTGAGCGCACCCCAGTCGGTAACGACTAAACCATCGTAGCCCCACTGCTCGCGGAGAACTCGATTGAGGAGCCAATCATTATCGCTGGAATAAGTTCCGTTGATGCGATTATACGAGCACATAATCGTATAAGGTTTGCTTTCTCTGACGGCAATTTCAAAAGGTTTGAAATACAATTCATGCAGAGTTCGAGCGTCGACGACGGCATTGATGATCAAGCGATCGGTCTCTTGATTATTGACCGCATAATGTTTTAGCGAAGTGCCAACCCCTCTACTTTGCACGCCGCGGATGAAGGCGGCCCCCATCTTTCCAGACAAAAGCGGGTCTTCGGAATAGTATTCAAAGTTGCGGCCGCAAAGCGGATTTCGCTTGATGTTGACGCCGGGTCCTAAGACGACGGCGATATTCTGAGCGAGGAGATCGGAAGAGCGTCGT
>JBAZED010000029.1:0-3681 GCA_041654095.1 Bacilli bacterium | reverse complement strand
CGATGCGGCCAGCTTCATCGACATTTTCTTGATTAACATATTAACTACCTCGCGTTTATTATTGACTCATTGCCGCCTTATGTCAATTGCAAAAAATTTCTAATTCCGACTGGCTTCATTGTAAAATACATTTTCTCGAGAATGTCACGAGGATTTTTCTCTGCACCCTTTTGGCATTTAAAAGAAGCGAATTATATTAAGTGCACAGCTATTTCGATTCTGCGAATAGTAATCACTATAATTTGGCGTTTTCCACTAACTATCCGTCCGTAAAAAAGTGGCATTTCCATAAAAAAGCCCCTTTCGATTGAACCCACGAGGTTCGACTTCAAGGAGCATCTTCAATTTGAATGGAAGGAAACGCAATAAATGATAGAAACGCAACCCCCCTATCGTTAACGAGTGCAACCCCCACCTAGTATCGTTAACGAGTGCGATATAGATTTAGTGATTTTAGATCCACTTTTTGATGTATCACGGTACATTTTATATTCCCAAAATGCTTAAAATAGCGATTGTTTCGTGGTATTTAGCCTTTTATGCCTAAAAATGAGTAAAAAAAGATCTGATATTTCTATCAAATCTATCGTTGTCTTATGGGGCGATCGATGGGAATCGAACCCACGAATGTCTGGTTCACAGCCAGATGTGTTAACCACTTCACCACGGTCGCCAAGTGTACACGCTAAATAATAATATCTAGACCACGTTAAGTTGTCAAAGACTATTCATCATTTCCCGCGCTTTGCGAAGGATGGGCAGTTCTCTTTGCTTGACAAGCCGACCGACGAGAACATTTTGCATTCTTTCGTATAAACGAATCGCCTCGTCGATATCGACCCAAACGACTGATTCGATGCGCTCAACTTCATCGGGTTCAAGGCGAGCAGGAACGCGGCTCTTAGCTTTTGCCAAGTAGAAATGATTGTGGTTCTCGCGCTCAATCAAATTGTAGAAATCAATAACCTTGCCGATGGGCTGGATGTCGGCGATCTGGCAACCGATTTCCTCTTCCATTTCGCGCGTTAAAGCTTGCAAGTGGGTCTCGCCCTTTTTGATCCCACCACCCGGGAGTTCGTAATAGTCGCGCAGACCGAATTTATCGGTGTTGTATATCTTCGTTAAAGCGAGGCGATGGTTATCGTCTAAAACGATGGCCCGAACGATATTGCGTATTTGCGAAATGCCGGTATATGGATATTGGTCGTCTTGAAATTTGCCGATAAGCTTCATATTTTAGTCGGTCCTCAGGGCGATGACCGGATCTTTATTCGAGGCGATGCGCGAGGGGATGAGCCCGGCGATAAAAGTCAAAAACATCGAAATGGCGATTAAGAGAAAGACGGCATACCACGGGAGGACGGAAATCGTCCCAACTTCAACATAACTGTTGATAATCAGGTTGACCGGCCAGTTCAATATCGCGGCTATGCCAACTCCAAGGGCACCGGCAAAACCGCCGATGATGAGCGTCTCAGCGTTGAAGACTCGCGAGATGTCGCGCTTTCGCGCCCCAATACTTCGGAGAATGCCGATTTCCTTCGTTCGCTCGAGCACGGAGATGTAGGTGATGACGCCGATCATGATTGACGAAACAACAAGCGATATCGAGACGAAAGCGATGAGGATGGTCGTGATGGCATTGATGATAATCGTCACCGATGACATTAAAATGTCAACATAGTCGGTATACTTGATTTTCTCGGCTTCATCGCGCCCTATATTGTAAAAATTAAGCATCGCTACCAAGTTATCCTTGGCTTCGAAGCTGACGGGATAAATATGGATGGCGTTCGGCTCATCGAGATCGCATACTCCAAAATCGGAATAGCGGGTGGCGAGCGTCGTGGGTGCTACGAAAGGATTCCCAGTCGTGATATCAATCGTCTCATCGGCCTTTTGAGCCAAGACGACGGGCGCCTCATTGGTTCGCTCAATAATCTCGCGGGTCAGGGAACTCAAATAGCCGATGCTCCCCGACAAAGAAGTGGCGCTGATGTTGGGTCGCGGCCGTAAAATGGCTCCGACTTGCAACTCGATGGCATCGTCGAGGACTTCTTTGACCAACGGGGCATCATTCACGATGCCGCCATAGACGCCATCAGCGTTGGGATCGGCATAAAATTCGGCGGTCAGCGGCATTTTTAATTTGACTTTGAGCATATCTTCAAAAGTGATTGAAAAGCCGCTGTTCACACTCAGCAGTTGAGAAGCCGGGATGAGATCGAGGCTGGCCAAAACATAGTCGGGAATGCGGTTGTATTCATCGAGGACAATCGCTATTTTATGATTGTCCGCTTCATTTTGGGGATCGATATAGTCGCCGGCCAAAAGCTGATACTGAGATTCAATTAATCCGATATTGTCGAGCATTTCGTCGTATATCGAAGTCAAACTCAGATAGCGGCTGGCGTTGAATTCGGCAGGGATGTTAAGCGGGAAAAGGCGGTTGTTGCTCGCGTTATCGTACGTCATCGAGTAGATTCGATAACTGATGCTATATGAATATTGAATCGCCGAATAATCCGGGGCGTACTGCGCTTTAAAATCGTCGGTTTCAAGATGGGCTTTTAAACTTCCTAAATCGTTGACGTGACCATTATCTCCCACCGATGAAACAAATGTCGAGGTGATCGGGTTCGACGAAATCGTCTCCGTATCAGGATACTCCTCCCCATCTTGATTGTTGCGGACGCTGTTGATGAGAGCCCAATAATCGGTCGTCTCCCTCTCGATGGTGATCGGATATGTCGATAGAGTATCGACTTGAACTTGATAGATGTAATCGCTAAAACCCGACGACAAAGACAAGATTAAAGCGATGCCGATGATGCCAATCGATCCGGCAAACGACGTCAATATCGTCCGCGATTTCTTGGTCGCGAGATTGCGAAGCGAGAGTGAAAAGGCCGTTAAAAACGACATCGATGTTTTCTTCTTGACACCCTTTATAGCTTTGGCCTCGCTCGGTTTGCACTCGGAAGCCGCTTTCCCGTCATAAGGGTTATCATCTTTGATGACTAAGCCATCATTTAAATAGATGACGCGCGTCGAATATTCAGTCGCTAAGTCCGGGTTGTGCGTAACCATAATCACGAGGCGGTCTTTGGCGATTTCCTTCAAAATCTCCATGATCTGCTCGGAAGTTGCGCTATCGAGGGCTCCGGTCGGTTCGTCGGCCAAGACGATTTCCGGATCGTTGATCAAAGCTCTAGCAATGGCCACTCTCTGCATCTGCCCATTGCTGAGCTGATTGGGTTTCTTGTTTAATTTGTCTTCGAGACCGACGCGAATCAGAGCCGCGGTTGCCCGAGCCTTTCTTTCTTTCGCGGAAACGCCGGATAAAGTCAAAGCCAATTCAACGTTGTTGAGGACGGAGATGTGATTGATTAGATTATAGCTTTGAAATACAAAGCCGATCGACCGATTGCGATATGCATCCCAATCGCTCCCTTTGTACTGCTTGGTGGAACGGCTGTCGATCAACAAATCGCCTTCGGTATAGCGATCGAGGCCGCCGATGATGTTGAGCATCGTCGTCTTGCCGCATCCCGAGGGGCCGAGGATTGAGACAAACTCGCATTTGCGAAAACTTAAGTCGATGCCTTTTAAAGCGTGGGTCACGTTATCGGCGCTGACATAGTCTTTGGTTATTCCTCGTAATTCAATCATATTTTGGCC
>JBAZED010000028.1:0-4555 GCA_041654095.1 Bacilli bacterium | reverse complement strand
TGCCGGCTTTTCGTATCAATCTATAATTGCAAATGATTGAGTTGAAATAGAGTATCTTGCTCATTAATCCGTTTTGTCGCATTCGCAGGAAAAGTGTCGCCGTTTTATTCATAGCAATAGAGGGTTTCATTTCTATCATTATTGCGTTTCCTTCCATTAAAAAAATCGAGACCTCCGGGTCTTTTTTTCATGGGTAAACGATAAATCGAAAACAGTGCATGCCACAGTCTCTGTTCTTACTTCTTAGAGAAAAGACACGTTTGAAGCGGGAGAAAAGAACGGTGATATTATCGCAAATAGCATTGTTTAGAAACCTTTACTTTTGTATACTTATATATATAAAATTTCATGATTAATGTATTTAAAAGTTTTGCTCAAATTCGGCTGGAAGATCATAAATCGCAGGCTTCAGAAGCCGACGTTTTAACAATCGATGAGAATAAAATTACCTCAATTTTTATTCCTCTTGTGAGTCCTAACGGCACGGAAATCGACTTATTCGTCAAAGAAGGAGAGCGAGTATTGGTCGGAACATTAATCGGGCTGAGGAAAGATTTTTATGTACCTATTTTCTCCTCGGTATCAGGCGTCGTTAAAGGCCGAGTGAACAGATATAATCCGCTTGTGGGAAGAGCCACCGAGCATTTAGAAATCGTTAATGATTTTAAAAAGACGAGAGCCGAGCCCCTGAAAACCGTTTCTTTTGATAGTGATTCCAAAGATATTATCGCAGCTATTAAGGAAGCCGGAATCGTCGGTTTGGGCGGAGCGGGATTTCCCGCGTATTTTAAATATGAAAATAGCACTAATATCGATACCGTCATCATTAACGGAGTGGAATGCGAACCATATTTATCTACCGACTATAAACTGCTCCAATCTCACGCTCTGGATGTTATTAAAGGCAGCGAATTACTTCGATTAGCCGCTAAAGCGGATACTGCCATTATTGTCCTTAAAAAGAATAAAACAACTCTTATTGAAGTTCTTAAAAAAAACTTAGCTGATTTTCCGCACGTGATCATCAAATTGGTCCAAGACATCTATCCCATGGGCTGGGAAAGAGCGTTGGTTAAACGAATTCTTAATCGAACATATAACGATTTTCCCAAAGAAGCCCATGTCATCGTCAACAATGTCGCGACGGCGATGGCGACAGCGCAGGCCTTAATCAAAGGCGAACCGCTTACTCATCGCACGATTACGATATCCGGAAACGCCGTTAAACAAGCAGTCAATATTCAAGCTCCAATCGGCACTCCGATTTCTCAAATCGTCGAAGAAGTTGGGGGATATACCACCGATGAAGTCGTTGCTTTTACCGGCGGACCGATGACTTCGCGACCCATCAGCGACGATTCATATGTCCTTCAGGCATCAATGAATGGGTATACGGCGATTAGACCCGTCTCTTATCATCAGGTGCCGTGTTTAAGATGCGGGGCTTGTAATGCGGCGTGTCCGGCCGGAATTCAGCCGATTGAAATCAAACTGTCTCTCGATAGCAACAATACCGATCGTTTAATCAAATTAAACGTGAATCGATGTGTCGAATGCGGAATTTGCTCCTATGTGTGCCCGTCATTTATCGAAGTGGCCGAAGCTGTCATTCGGGCCAAAATCAGAGTTCGCCTGCAAAATGCTAAGCGCGAAATTGCCAAAAAAGGAGCGGTCAAATGAAATTTATTGTTCAACCCCCTCCTTTTACGCGCCGCAAACGTTCAACGACCGGCATCATGTATGAACTGAGTGCTTTACTCGGTTTGTTATGGGTGGCCGCGATTGTCTATAATTTCACGATTGCCCCCAGTTACGGGCTAAAAGCCATCTTGATGGTTGTTGTGGCAGTAGTGACAACGCTGATTTGTGATGTTTTAGTGGGTGCTATCGCTTATCGCGATAAGGAAAAACCGTTCGGCCCTTATTTATTTACGAGGGTTAAGGAAAATTACAGTCTTGTAACGGCTCTGATATTTGCCTTATCATTACCGATTGGCACACCCTATTATGTGATTATCATCGGCAGCTTATTTGCCACGTTAATCGTCAAGTATGCATTTGGCGGATTTGGAGCCAACATCTTTAACCCCGCCGTCTTCGGGCGCATCTTTGTCACTTTTGCTTTTGGCTCGCAGCTAAAGGCCTTTATCGGCACTGTTCCGGGAAACGTCTCTTCACTGACGGATGTCGGAGTGACGGTCACGGCCTCTTTTTCAAGCCTTGGAGTCAAGTGGATTAGCGACTCGTTAGCGGCACTCAACGTCACCATGGGGCAGTTATGGTTAGGCAATTATTCAGGAGCGATCGGCGAGACGTTTACCGGCCTGATTCTCCTCCTCGGTCTTTATATGATTGTGCGGAAAATCTGCAACTGGCGACCAATGGTCGCTTACTTATTGACGGTAACTTTGACGGCCCTTGTCGTCGCTTTAATTGCGGGCCTTAATCCCGGGACATATATCTTGCTCCATCTAGCGATGGGAGGACTGATGTTCGGCGCGGTTTTTATGATTACCGATCCGGTGACTTCCCCGACATCGATGTTCGGAAAAGTCTTAATTGGTGTCATTGCCGGACTCATGACGGTCTTAATAAGAATTCAGGGAGGATATCCCGAAGGCGTTTCTTTCGCCATCGCCATCGCTAATTTGGTATCGCCGTTAATCGACCGATTCGCCACGGGTATGACTAATAATAACAACTATAAAAAATGGTCGATTATCATATCAGTTTTACTTTTATCATTAGCCTTAAACGGAGGTCTGGCATACTACAATACGCAAGTTCGGAATCCCGAACCTGAAGAATCTCAGTTGGCACTAAATCTTCCTTATGAAGCGCCAGCAGAAGAGCCGCAAACTGATTATGTTGTCGAGGTAATTGAATGAATAAATTTGTAAAATTACCAATTTTCTTAGCGACGGTGGCCCTGATTGCCGGGGCGACTTTGGCGACCGTCAATTATTTTACTTTGCCGATTATTACGAGGCGCGAACAAATGGCCCTTGATGCCGGGTATCTCGATCTTCTGGAGATTGATGAGAGCAAATTCGCAACGCTTAATCGCGTTCCTGAATCAGGCACGATTGCCGCTGAAGCGGCACTGAGCGCAAAAGGCATCATCGATTATGTCATGTATGAAAATAAAAGCGATGATTCGCTCTTCGGCATCGTTTATAACGGCTCGGTCATCGGTCATAACAAAAATCCGAGTAACCCAATCGTTTTCCAAGTCGGATTCAGAGACGGGATTTTTACCGGCTATAATAATGTGTCCAATCAAGAGACACCCACTTATGGCGGTGCGTATTTAAATGATTTGGATGCCGTGATCACAGGTGTGGCGGCTGACGATGAGACGGCCTTCTTAACCGCGCTTAACCAATATAAATCCGACAATTCACTCAGCGTGACGAATACCGAGCGAAATCTCGTTCCGGCTTTATGGGCGGCGGCCAGTCATTACATGTCTTTGCTGGAGGATGCTTCCTAATGAAACAAAAGCTCAACATATTCATTAGCGGCGCCTTTAGCAATAACTCGACCTTTGTCTTGCTCTTAGGGTTATGCTCAATCCTTGCTACTTCCAGCACCCTTTCTTCAGCTGTGGGAATGGGACTAGCGGTGATGATTGTCTTAATGATGACCAATCTCATCATTTCCCTTCTAAGAAAAATCATTCCTGCGGAGATTCGCATACCGGTTTACATTATCATCATCGCTTCGACGGTGACCATCGTGGATATGCTCATGAAAGCTTTTACCCCGCAGCTGACAATCACATTAGGCGTATATTTACCGCTTATCGTCGTTAATTGCATCATCATGGCCCGGGCTGAAGTGTTTGCCAGCAAAAATAACCCCCTCGATTCTCTAATTGATGGAGTGGGGACGGCCTTTGGCTATCTTGTTTCAATCATCGTGTTATCTCTGCTACGAGAAATTATCGGAACGGGATCGCTGACTTTCGTCAATCCCTTTACTAATGCGACCGTCTTCAGCTGGACGATTTTTGACGCTCGTTATGCGATATCGCTGATGGTTAGTAATACCGGCGCGTTTTTAATCCTCGGATTATTGCTGGCGGCCATCAACGGCTTACGCATGATTATTTCTTCCCGTAGAAAACACCGGAAAGAAGCCTTGATTGCGAAAGGCGAACAAGAATAGAAATTATGGGCATTGTGACCTTAATCATATCGGCAATGTTGGTATCTAATGTCGTCTTAGTTCGTTTTTTAGGCACTTGTCCCTTTTTGGGTGTATCAAAGAAGATCAACAATGCCATCGGATTAGGTTTAGCCACGATGTTTGTCGTCTTTTTCTCCTCATTATTATCGTATGGTTTATACCATCTGGTGTTAAAACCGCTCGGCTTAGAATTTTTATCGCTCGTGAGCTTTATTTTGATCATTGCCTCGTTTGTGCAGTTTGTCGAAATGTTTTTAAAAAAATTCATCCCCTCTCTATACCGGTCATTAGGAATCTATTTACCGTTAATCACGACAAACTGTATCGTTTTAGCCATCGCTCTCGAAAATATCTCCAACAATTA
>JBAZED010000027.1:0-4646 GCA_041654095.1 Bacilli bacterium | reverse complement strand
GGATTGATCTTGGCTTCGGCGGAGATCCGATTGTTCCGCAAGCACTCTGCTTCGACCTTCCTTCTCCCTATGCAAATGTCGGGATGCATCCGCAACACTTCGCCGGGGATGCGCGCGACCTTTCCGTTTTCTCAAATGACGGATTCGATTTCATTTTCAGCTCGCATCTACTGGAAGACTTCGAGGACACGGAAGCCGTCTTGCGCGAATGGGTGCGCGTCCTGAAGCCGGGTGGGAACCTTGTCATTTACTGCCCGGACGAAATGGTCTATCGGGCGCACTGCGCGCGCACAGGACAGACGTACAACGAGGCGCACAAGATCGCGGATTTCGGCCTGGCCCATGTCCGCCAAGCGATTGCAAATATCAAGGAGGTCTACGTGGTTTATGCGGTCGATCATATTGACGAATACAGTTTTGAAATCGTTGCGAGGAAAAGATGATCGCAGTAATTACCCCTACCAGGAACCGGATCCGCACGATCTCATTGCTTGCCCGTTGGCTTAGGCAGCAGACGGTCAAGCCCGATCTCTGGGTTGTCGTGGACGATGGGGAGCAAGATGTTCCCTTCGAGGAACCGATGACCCATCTTGTCAAACGCAAGCAGGGTCCGGGAGAGCCGACGCATTCGCTCTGTCTCAATCTTCGCCAAGCATTGCCCTACATGCTGGGCGATAAAATTCTTATCTGCGAAGACGATGAATACTATGCCCCGACCTATATCGAGGAAATGTCAAAGCGCCTGGATCAGTATCCGGCTGTTGGCATCGGCTATTCGAAATATTATCATCTCGGACTTCGAAGCCCTTATGTTCATGAAAACATGCAGCACGCATCGCTCGCCCAGACCAGCTTTCGCCGTGAACTTATCGGAGATTTCATCCTTTCGCTGGCAGACCCGCGCGACAATTTCGTGGATATTAAGTTTTGGAAACTTGTACGCAGTCGCGGCCTGATATGGCGGGATGCAGACAGTTATATTCCGAGCGATGGAAAGCCCGGCGCTCAATACGTCGGCATGAAGGGAATGCCCGGCAACCCCGGCATCGGCTTTGGACATACCGCCATGCCATCATATAGGCAAGACCCGAAAATGGAATGGTTGCGGCGCTGGATCAGGCCGGAAGACTTTGCCGTTTATGCTGACATGGCGGAGGAGTTATGGGCGAACAGAAAAAGCTGACGGATCAGCTTGTCGGGACAATCGCCAAGACGTACAAGACCTATACGGCTGTCCTGTCGAGCGTCCTTCGCCCATTCGCTCAGCTCAAAGCCGAACCCAGCGAGACGCGGGATGCCCTTGCAAAAGTGCGCGAGATCGTCCTTCGCCTGAATGTGATCGCTACCGCCTGGGCGCGCGCGTCGATCCGCCAGGCATACGAATCCAAGCGCAAAGAAATCAGCGTGGCAGCAAAAGCCGTCGGCAACCTGGAAACGGGAAAAGAGATTGACCGGGAAGGAACGATCAAACGCCAAGCGGCAAAGACGGCAGAGGAATTTATAAAGGTCAACGCCTCGATCCTGGGAACCGTCTCCGAGTTCATGGCGGCGTATAATCAGGCATTCGGAGCGGTTGAAGCAGTAAAGCAAAATGAGCAAGTCCAGGCCATGAATGCCGGCATGGCGAAAATCATGGAAAAGAAAGTCGGCTATTATCTCGCGCGCGGGTACAGCGAGGGCGCGATCTCTCGCAAGCTGCGTTCCTACTTGGAGAAACTTGTCAAGGGCGAGGACTTCATCGAGATCAACGGGCGCCAGTATCAATTAAAAGCCCTTGCTGAAAATATGGCTCGGTCAGAATTGCATGAGGCATACGTAGAGGCCACGGTTGATGAATGCCGGAAGTGGGACAATGATCTAGTGCAGATGTCGCGGCACGATGATCCATGCGGACTTTGCGCGGCGCTCGAAGGGATGGTCTTTTCGATCTCAGGGACCGATCCAGACTTCCCGCCGCTTGATTCAACTGTTACTGTCCAGACGGCAAAGGGGGCAGTAGAGGTTGACCCGAAATTTCCGCATAACATGTGCGAACACGGCTTGAATCCCGTCACTCGAAATATTTTGGAAGCGGCAGGTGAACTATGATAAATCTATTTAATCATACGACCATCAAAAATAATTTCATCGGGTTCCGTAGAACCGCCCTGTTCAAATCTAAGGTGAGCGCTATGACTGGAAAATGCCATCAAGTTTTGAGGCATATTATTTTCTTTGTTTTTATCTATATGATGGACCACTTCATTTTTTTTGAGATAACGGCCAAGAATTTTTTCTACAACCAAACGATGCTCAGGAACATAACCATTTATTTTCATGGGATGGTCAAAAACAGTGCGATGGACATATCCGCCATAAGTAATAATAATTCCGCCCGTTTTTTTAAGTCGGCTAATACTTTGTTTTTTACGAGATTCAATAGACCGTTTTTTCCCCCAATTAGGATTTTTTTCACCCATAAATGCAGCGCTCATTTCTGGTCTTTTTATCCCCAAACCTTTCCCATGCATCGCATTGCTTTGCTTGTTTCTTATTTCCAAAGTGCGGATGTAAGTTCCTCTTTTCATATTCCCTCCTATTCCTATTATATGCTTAGTGCCTATGAAAAGCAAGGGGGAATAAAATGATTTTTTCGTATTTGGTCGATGACATCATATTGCATCGCGCGGGGGTGAAAGATAAATGGGGCCAGCCGCCAGCCGATACGGAAATACCGCTGAAAGGAAAAGTTGAAATCGGGACGGCCCTGGTCAAGGACATCAAGGGCGAAAATGTTTACTCTTCGATGAGCGTCATGATCGAATCGCGCGCGATCTCGCATGAGGACTTTATCGAATATGATGGGGTCGAGTATGCTATACTTTCGATTCGGAAGCCCAGGGATTTTTCCTGGGGCTTTATCGAGGTGTTTTTAAAATGAGCAATCGTTCCGGCTTCTCGATTGACATGACCGAGTTCGACAAGCGGCTGCTGCTTGCGAATACGCGCGTCAATAAGATCACGAAGAAAGCTCTATGGGAAGCCGGAGCCGCACTGAAAAAAGATGCGGACGAGATTGAACCGAAGACCCCGCACTTGCATGGCAATCTCAGAGGCGACGCATCCGCCGGGCCGAAGGCAAAAGGAAAATCGAAAGTCAATAAAGATCATTGGCCCAAAATGCAAGAGGAAACTTTAGGCTATATGATTTATGCCATTCTCGTTACGTACTGCGCGCCGTATGCGGAGCGCTGGCATGAAGCTGTCGGGCAAAATATAAACTGGTCGGAAAGCGGAGTCGGCCCGAAGTACATTGAAGCGAAGATCGCGCGCCAGGATTTACGCGACAAATATTATGGCTTGATCGCAAAAAGGATCAAGGAGGAATTGCAACGTGCTTAAAGGATTGACAACCTGGATTGAAAGCAAAACTACGTTTGTCACTGGCACGACGCTCTATGCCGGGGAACGTCCGCAAAGCGCTCCTGATCGTTGCGCCCTTGTTGCGGAGAACGGCGGCGGGGATACGAACTTTTGGACGAAGGACATGGAATGGGTAATGATCCAGATCGTGACGCGCGGCGAGAAAGGGAATTACTTTACCGCCCGGGACGATGCGCGCGAAATTCATGGAGTGCTTCATGGCGCGGCGGGGATCGAGTTCGGGACAAGCCCGGATATTTTCTGTGCTACAATCACGGCGGTCAATCCGCCGCAGTTCATCGGCGAAGATGACAAGCGACGCCCTGAGTATTCCACGAACTATCGCGTCGCCGTCTATAAAAAGAATGGAACGTAAACCGTAGGAGGTTTAAAAATGGGACAGGTAATTTTCAACAAGGACTTGGGGCCGGTCGCTGTTTACTGGAACAGCATCCTCATCGGCCCGGTTGTGGGAGGCGTCAAGCTGAAGATCGAGGCGAAGGCCGTCGAGATCAAGGAAGACGCTTACGGCGCGATGCCTGCCGATGCGGTCTTTGTCGGGCTGGAAGTTCCCGACATCGAAATCCCCATCGGGCGATTCACGATGGCCCAGATGGAAACGCTGACCAAAGGCGGGACCTTGGTCGGCAGCGTCCTTTCGCTGGCGAACCCTGTCGGCGAGGCCATGTACGCGGATGCGAAGCCGCTGCAATTCCGTCCGCTGGTCAATGCCGTGCCGTCCGCCGTCACGACCGAGTACATCACCGTGCTGAAGACGTACCCGATTGCCGCATGGGAGATCCCCTACGACAACGCCACGCAGCGCATCCACAAGGTGAAGTTCAAGGTCTTCATCAAACAGGAAAGCCCGAACATTTACGAAGTGCTGACCCTGGGAGAGTGATATGCCCAAGCTGACACTCACGATCTTCGATCCGATCGACATCATTTTCCCCGACGGCAAGACCTACACGATCAAGACGCTTTCGAGCAAGATGCTCAATGAGTTCATGGCGATAGCCAATGGATTCGCGGAAAAGCCAGGAGACGTTACGCCTGAAAAGATAGGCGAGATATTGACAAAGCTGCTTCCCGATATGAAGTTGGAGGAAGCGATGCTTGTCGATTTCAGATACGTTCTTACTATCGCTGAATTCCTGGCCGAGCAAATCACCGAAGCGTCGAAGCCGACGAAGGCGACCGAAGCAAAAAACTGATAGAGGCCAGGAGCCGGGCGGTTGCCG
>JBAZED010000026.1:0-7373 GCA_041654095.1 Bacilli bacterium | reverse complement strand
CCTTTTCCAATATTAAGCTTTCGAATCTTTTCCAAACGCTATCTTCATTGGAAAAATCATCGGCGCGCCCGAATAGTTCGAGGCGAATTTGATCGCTGGCCACAATCGCCACATCGCCATGCTTAAACGCGTACTCGTGCGCATAAGTACTTTTCCCGGAGCCGGGAATGCCAGAGAGGACGATCAGCTTTTTTTCCATGTCGTTTTTTCTTCTTCTTTGATGACGATGATCGAGTCAAAATTATTATTCACTTCTTCATCGGGCTCTTCAAGTAGTTTAAACATTCCGGCCATCGGATCGATGGGGACCATTCGTTCGCGAGCGATATTTCGCTCCCAGCAAACGCCGAATGGAATATTGAGGTAGACCAATTCGATTTTGTCGAAATGGGGGCGAAAAGCTTGGAGCCATCTCATGCGCAATAAATTGGTTAGTGCTGTCGAATCGGCGATGACGATATCATATTCGGATGAAGCGGCGATGATTCGCTTTTCAAACTCCTGCCAGACTTTTGTCTCTTGAGTGCCGTCGTCGGCGCGACCGGTCACTTGCCGGCGGACTTCATCGCTGGAAATTATCGCAACTTTTGGCAGGATGCTTTTCACGCCTAAAGCATACGTCGTTTTGCCCGAGCCGGGAATGCCGGACATGATGATTAATTTACTCATAAATCTTCCTCACCATCATTTATGATGGCCACCAAACAATAAATACCATATCAAATTGCCTGGCGAGACTCAAGAGGCGACTTTAATTAAGCTTGATTAATCGAGTTTTTTTCGCTGCGGCGCTTGTTGATAAAGCGAAAGATGATGACGGCGATGAGGCTCAGAATGGCGGTTCCGAAAAAGACGCTGATCGAAACCCACAAATTATCTTCGACGAGATAATGGCCGACGATCGTCGACGAGATTATTTTGGGAATGCGCGCCAACGATGTGATGAGGAGAAATTTCCAAAATTTGATTTCTAGAGTCGGCGCGAGATACGTCGCCGTGTCGACCGGCAGCCCGACGATAAAATAGACGATGAAAACGCCAAAGGCGACTTTCTTCTCATCGCGCAAAAAAGCATATTTTTCAAAATAGTTTTTCTTGATGAAAAGGCGGACAAAGGGGATGCCGACCCACTTCGCTAAATAGTAAGCGACGACGGTTCCGGCGACGACGCCGGCCATTCCGATCGCTAGCCCCATAAATGGGCCATAGGCCATGCCCAAAAACAATTCGACGACTTCACCTGGTAAAAAGGAGATGACGACTTGGGCAAATTGAATCAAGAACGCTAAGCCATATCCCCAGATTCCCATCTCGAGCATCCTAGTTCTGAGGGCTTGACGATTGCTGACGTCGAGCAGCGAATAAAAGAAATTGAAATAGTAGATGAAAAGGCCGAGCAAAGTGCCAAAAACCAACGCGAAAACGATGATTTTAATTATCGTGGCAGCTCTTTCGGACATCGCGACTTTCATGCCCGTATTATAGCACTAACCAATTATGGAGTAGAGGTCGTGACTTTTGCGTCGTCAAGATGACTGGAATCAGTAGTATAAACAAGTTTTTTATGATAGAACTCTTCGTATTTCTGGACCCAAGCTCGATAGTTTGCGTCGCGCATCGCCTCGACATTTTCCATGACCGTCTGGCTTTCTTGCGGATATATCGGCGGCAAAATGTTGACGGTTACGACTTTTGTCGCGATGATTTTGGCGCGGAGTCCCTTTGGATCGGAAAACGTCAAAAAGATCGGGATGATCGGCACGTTCGCGGTCGCCGCAAAATGGAAGGCGCCATTGCGAAGCGGGCGGGGTTTTTCATACATCCACCACTCCGCTTCCTCCGGATAGAACAAAACGAAATTCCGTCTCTTCAAGAGTTTATCGACGGCTTTGCGGAGATTGACCATCGCTCGTAAGTTTGCGCTTAACGGCAATGTCCCTCCGGCCTTCAACGCTTTGCCGAAGAACCCTTTTTTGTTATTGAATTCGCCGACGACGATATAGAGGCGATGGCCGAACACGGCATTGCGGACCATCAAGTTATCAAAGTCATTGACGTGATTACAAGTGAGGATCGCCGATTTGATGCAGCCGAGGTTTTTGCGCCCTTTGACTTTCATCCCAAAGGCGATGCTGTTGATGAAAATTCCGGCCAGAATGGCCACTAAACGGACGATGAGGTGAAAGAGGCGTTCGCCAAATCCCCTGCTCAAATGCTCATATTTCTCATCGACGAAATCGTAGCCGCTCTCATCGATTGGTTCGACATTGAAATGAAAATCGCCCCGCCGTTCGCAATCAGCCATGCCCTGCACTAATTCTTCCTTCGGAAGGCCCATGATTATTTGTCTTTCTTCGGAGTATAGGCAATGCGCTCGACATTATCCCATTCGAGGTTATTTGTGCCGATGAAAATACGGATGAAAATCCAGATGAATTCGCCGAGGATAAGGGGGTTAAAAAAGATGACGGTGAGAATTTCACCAAAAGTCATTTTAATCGACTTGCGATCGACGATTAAGGTCAGGATGGTGAAGAGCACCAAGACGCCGTAAACCAGGCCAAAAGCAATTAAGGAGACGCGCAGTAATGGCCACCACAGCGGGCCGAAGAAAATGGCGTAAGCAGCCGCGGCTAGGCCGCAGACAATACCGGTGACCAAGCTGGCACCAGCGAAAATATAGACGGGTAACAACGAGTAAAGAAAATCGAAATTTTTCCATCGAATCTCGCCTTCGCCGAACGTTTTTTGAACGATGGCTTTGCGATACTTGCGATTGCACTGCGTATAGCCGCTCAACCACCTCATCCGCCGCTTAAAGGAAACGTGGTGTTCAACCGCTTCTTCGGTATAGACAATCGCATACTTGTAATACATCGATGTATAGCCGTGGAGGAGGCAATCCATCATCATTTCATAATCTTCGGTCAAGGTTCGATATGGCCAACCGCCTAAGTCTTTGATGACATCGGCGCGGACGAGCATTCCCGTCCCGCACATGCTGACCGGAATGTCGTGAAGCGTGCGATGCGCGTTGCCTAGATCATCGACCATCGTGTAGACGAGGGCTGTACAGTTGCTGAATAGAGAGCGCGATTTCCGATTCGCGGATTCCCAATTTTTAATTCTCTTTTTCCCAACGATAATTTGGCGGCCAGTGGCTAGAGCGTTGTTCATCTCCGCCAGAAATTCGCGATGAACTAAATTATCGGCGTCGACAATGATGAAGGCGTCGTATTTTTCAGGGGTAGTCTCTAAAATCTTTTTCAAGGCTCCATCCAGCGCTTCGCCCTTTCGCGTTTGATCGGGGACGATGTGAACGATGGCGCCGACAGATTCTTCGGCCATCGCAATCGTCGGATCCAGGTCGTCTTCAACGATGACGTGGACGTCAAAATGGCGGCGGTCGTACGTCTGCTGATTCAAGGTATCGAATAGAGCTTGAATCGAACGGCTCTCGTTTTTCGCGGGAACTAAAACGGCGAGATAGTTGAGCTTTCCAGTTTTGAGATGAGGCTGCTTTTTAAAAGCCGCGAGATAATACCAAATGCGCGGTATGTATAAAATCAGCAATAAGAGGCATAATAAAAGATATATTCTCAGTGTATTTTCAATAATTAATTCCATTGTTTTGCCCCAGTAAATTACTCTAAGATGGCACTCAGAAATGCTTCTTGCCCATCTTTCCCAATCGAATTTGAAAGCTCGCCGCGAATGCGGGCGAAAATCTCACCGATAAAGGTTACGACATCCTTGCCTTTTTGAGTGAGGAAAACGCGGCATTTGCGAACGCTCTCCGCCGTTCGGCCAATCAGGTTTCTCTCAGTCAATAGTTTCAGAGCTCTCGTCGTTAAAGAAGCATCATTATCGGATAACGCACTCAGTTCTTTGATTTTCAGACTTCCGTTCGTGGCGAGAAGCAAGAGGTAGGTGGCGTGCTGAAGCGATATGCCTTGAGTGCTTAAATCGCGGTTCACCGCGTCCTTTAAATGCTTAATCGTGCGGCGATACATAATGAACTTACTGTTCCATTCTTTAGTATTCATAACAGTTCCTCTTGTGACTATCGGCATTTTATGCTTTTTCATTGACTAAGTCAACGAATGGGGGCAGGGAGTGCTCCTCGATAAAAAAAGACACAAAGTGTCTATCGTGATAAACAGATAAAAAACGCGGCGATTAGCTAGTTAATATATCGCCAAAAAGGACTTCCCATTCGGCGACTAAATCGCCTAAGCGCATCTTGGCGTTGGCCGGGCTCGTCGACGGAGCTCGTGCGACGGGGATGTCGATATCGGCGAAGAAACGCTTGTATTCCTGGTACGCTTCCACACCATTGCAGATGACTTTTTGGATTCGGGCACTGGCCAAAATCTCGCGGAGGTTGGACGGCTGCACATCCTTGATTTTCGCGTCGCTGGAACCGATGATCTGACAGTAGCCAATGGAGTCGTGAAGGGCGATGTGCCGCTCGAGGAGCATCGCCTTTTTCCCCTCCCATGGAACGCTGACGAAATCAGCGTCGAAAACGGCGCTTAAAACTTGATAGAAACGGTTATGGGGATTGGCGTAATAATAGCCATCAGCCACCGCTTTCACCGATGGAAAACTACCGAGAATCAAAACTCGCGAAGCGGCATCAAAAACCATCGGAAACGGATGGACGAGAGTTCGTAAATGCGATTCCTTGTTTTTCATAACACCCTCTTAATTATACAAGAAAGCCCGCGGTTGATGCGGGCCTTCTGATTTTAAAAAAGGTTTTGACTGAGTTAACTGATGACTGTACGGACGATCGGATTCGTATAGGCAACGCCGTATCCGCCAGGCATGATCGGAGTGGCAATCGTGTCTGGACCATCGCCATCGCTATCGACTCCGTCGCCATAATTAACAGCTTGGAGCTCAAATGTTTCAAGACAGTATTGTTGTGGATCTAAAGTGCTATAATTCTCGGCTAAATAGAAGGCGTCGAATTCTTCATATACCTTAAACCCGTTTATATAAACGGAATACGAATTTAAATTGACCGCGAATCTAACATTGAAAAATGGCAGGTTAATCGTTTCATAAGCTTCCCGCAGACTTGTCGCGGGATCGCCGATGACGAATGCCTCATCAGGATTCTGAAATCCCCAGTTGCCCGTATACCCTCCGCCTTCGTAGGCATAATTCGTAAAGAAACGACCGGTATAGGTGTCGGTCCGCCCCAAAAGATTCACGCCGCCAATCGGATCATGATTATCATTGCCGATATAAGATTGCATCCAAATATAATTGTTGCCCGCATCTGGAAATTTTTCGTGACTCGACGTCGCGAGTCCAATCCATGGGGACACACAATAGTAGGCCGTCGGATTGTAGAAGACCGAGGGGTCGACCATCACTGATACGATGACTTCAAAAGTGTTGCTCGTAAACGTTCCTTTTGGCGTCAGACTATAATCTTTGGTCTCGTCTATCAATGCATAATTTCTCGGAGTAACACCGTTAAAGCGATACCAGTAATTTGGATGGCCGTCGTATGTACCACTCGAATAGTTGTTGGTCGTTTCGGTCGGATTGGTTTGGAAGCGAATCGCATCGTGTTCCAGATAGATGTCTTGCGCAGAGGAGCGGGAACCGACGTGATAGTTGATATCGGGTGAATAGACGAATTGATCATCCACTTCGTTGTCACAGTAGTAATTGACGGTAATCGAACTGATCGTGATGCCGGTGTAGGAGTTGGTCATAATCATCAGGTAGCCGTCTTTCGAGCGGCCGAAAACCTTTGTATTGCCGCTGACCAACTCATCGCCAGAAGTGGGCGTGTAATCCTCAAAGCATGTCTCGGTCGCCATCGCATAAAGCGTCCCGCCGGAGAAAGTGACATTGACAGATTGCAGTCCGTTGATGACGGTCAAATTCATGAAGACACCTGGTGTTTTGGCATCGGTGGCCGACAAGATGAGAAAACTGCTATCCGATAAATCGGAATTCGTCGAGTAGTAACACGTGACGATGTCGGTATCAATCATCCCAATCTTTGGCGCACTGAATCCGGGACCATCATCGACGCTTAAGGTACTCGCATACATTTTTTTATCGGCACTGACATCGAATAGCGAATTCTGATCGGCAAATGTCCGAAAGGCGATGATGCCGCCAATCGTCAAAATGCCAACCAAAAAGATTGCGAAAATCTTATTACGTTCCATGTGTTTATAACCCCCATTATATTTTTAACATATTACTATTTGATTGAGTTGTCAAAATCAAATTTACATCTGACAAAGTCTTTGCAGGTCGTTTTGATGAGAGCAAAGACTTGAAAAATAATAAATTATTGCCAAGATAAAAGGGGGAGGAGAATATGAAAACATATCGAGACGAAATCTGGATTAAGACCGATAACCGACGCGAATTTATCAATATTACTCCCGATGTCATCAAGGCCGTCGAAAAAAGCGGAATTGTCGAAGGTCTCGCCCTCGTCAACGCCATGCATATCACATCCAGCGTCTTCATCAACGACGACGAGGCCGGTTTACATCGCGACTTCGATCGTTTTCTTGAAAAACTAGCTCCCGAAAAACCATACAATCAATATGAACATAATGGCTTTGAAGACAATGCCGACGCTCATTTAAAACGGCAGATCATGGGCCGGGAAGTCGTCGTTGCCATCAGCGAAGGCAAGTTGGATTTCGGACCGTGGGAGCAAATCTTCTATGGCGAGTTCGACGGTATGCGAAAAAAGCGAGTTCTAGTCAAAATAATTGGAGCATAGATTATTTTATTTGACGCCGAGGTAAAAAGAAGCGCCTTCCGTAGAATAGACGTCGGCGATGTTGTTGTAGACGCCGTAAATATACATGAAATACACATCATACTCATCGCCGAGTGGCGCGTATTTTAAGTCGGTGTACAAATCGAGTTTTTCTTCGCTTTCAGAATTCAGCGCAACGTGGAAGGAAGATAGGGCGGCATTCATATCGACTTGCACGTAGTCGCCATTATTCTTCGTCATGGTCCATAGACCGGAATCCTTATCGAAAGAATGGCTGTACAATCCGAAGGTGATATCCTCATCACTCATCTGCGTAACATAGAAGAAAGCGGTATAGCCGTCGATGCCCATCGCTTCAAAATCGACGGTTTCAACATTGGAGCGATAATACAAATTGACATCGCCTTCAGCTGGCAAATCCGCGTAGGGAAAACCAAACACGGTCTCGAAATCGAATATATCGAAGTCATCAGGCAAACATCTGATGCGATCATAACCAATGTCAGCAAATGATGATATATGCTGAATAATCAACTCTTTTTGGTCTTCAGTAAGTTCTTCGGAAGCATGGACGATTTCGCCGTTTTCCAACATACCATAA
>JBAZED010000025.1:0-7673 GCA_041654095.1 Bacilli bacterium | reverse complement strand
TCATGTCTAAAGTCGAGCGCGCATTGAGCGTCGGGTGCTCGCTTGAGAGATCGGCAAACAGGTCTATGATGCGCTTCTGAGACTCCTCGAAGCTCGGAAAGTCCGGGGCTTCAGGATGCGCGCGTATCGCGAAGTGCTGCGGAATCTCAAATATCGAGATCGAGCCGTCGTCGTTCGCGATGCGCTTATACGTTGTGATGGCTATTTTCCCTTTAGCTCTTGCGCGATGATCATAATCGTCAGCGCAAGGTCAACGACGAGCAGCGTTCCGCAGACGAAGTATAGCTTCGTCGAGAGCTTTTTTAGCCTCGCTATTTCGTCGTTGGATGTCGTCAGTGCTGCCGACGCCGCTTCCATCGCCGCCAGCATCGCCTCGTAGTCTTCGCGTGAGAGCGTTATAGGCAGCGAAGACTCCTGCGACGACGATTGCTGCGACGATAACGGAAGCGAGAGCGAGAGCGATAGCGCCAACGCGACGAGCAATGCCTTCAAATTTCGCCACAAATGCGCCTCCTTTTGCGCGGGCCCGCTTAGGACGCCCGCGAGATGCAGATTACTTCGGCGTGTCCGCTTCAACGTCCTTGACCTGAAGCGGGATGCCGATGGCCGTTGCGACGAGACCGATGATGCTCAGCGCCTGGGTGACCCATTCCGGCGTAGTGTCGGTCATGCCGAACACGATGCCGAGCCCGACGCAGATGCCAGCCGAGATGTAGTATCCGAGGCTCGTCTTTTTGCGCGCAGTCATAGCCATGATCTATCCTCCATAAAAAGCTATCAGCGCTAGGCGCCGATTATTTACTTTTCTCCTTTGAATCGAGAATCTTTACTCTAAAGCCTAAGCGATAGAGTTCTTGTGATAGTGCTAGTATCATCGGTTCATTACTGTCGCATCCATAGCATTGACACACGCCGTGCGCCCATTCGTGGATCAGCGTTGCGTCGAACTGCTCGGGAGAGCATAACGATGATATTTTTATCATAGCCCGTATTGCGTCACTTTCGCCGAATGGATCGGGCTTGCATGAAAACGAGCCGCTTACTCTTTCTACCGAGAACGGAATACCGCATACGTCGATCTTCACTTGGGCTCCTTTTTCGAGGGCACAAAGCCCTCTGAAGAAAACTGACTTTTAGCCTCGGGCAAGAACGGCAACGAGAGCGGAATAAAGGCCTCAGAAGCGGGAGCTTTAGGCTTAGTCTTGCGGTTTGGGATTCTTGATCTCGTATCGCTCATGGGCGATGACCTCCGTGATGCTGTCGTTATCGGGCTTTGAGGGCGGAAGACGCGAAGATACCTTAGGCGCTAGAAGCTCTTGCGGCACGAGCCTGGGGTCGGATTTCGCGGGCGAAACGTTGCGCAAGATTTGCTCCGAAGCCCCGGAAGCTTTCGCGATGCCCGCAAGCTGACCTAAGCCTGCGAGAGCGAGACCAAAGATTTCGGGCGATAGTCCTTGCGGCAAGGCCATCTGCTGCTTGCGGACGCCCGCGATCTCCATGATCTTGTCGGCAGCTTTTACGCGAGCACCATGGTCGTCGTCTTGATGCATGACTTCGGCGTAGGTATCGAGAGCATCGGAGACGAGAAGCTTTGCGTCGGACTCGACGGTATTGCAGAACTCATCGGACGAGAGCGCAAGAAGCTCGTCGTCCTCGAGATCGCAGAGCGCGCGGTATTCAGGCATGAGGCTTTAGGAGCCTTCTACGAGGAAAAGCCTCATGGTCTACGCTAGCATCTCTCGAGATTATAAGCTTCGAGCCAATCTTAGGGCCAGCGCATTCGCCGAAGTTATTAGCAATGATCTCGAGCCATGGCGTAGAGCATATCGGGCAATAGAAGGAAATCTCGATATAAGCGAAAGGGTCTTCGACTTTCGGCGCGCGAGTGGAAATCGACGGCTTCGGGTATGAGGCTTCGATGCTGCCGCATTCACAATTCTTTTCGAAGGCGATTATCATGGAAGCTTTCCTTCAAGCTCCAGCAATACGCATCTATAGATATTATCGCGGATAGCGAGAGCGAATGCAAGCGGCGATAGGCGATAGGACATTAGCCAAAAGCGTTGGCTTCTAAAAATGGCGCAATTTTGCGAGAAGGATACTATAAAATCGCGCTTGGCCTTTCCCATTTTGCTTTGTGGCCGCGAAAGGCCATGATGAAAAACAAAGCGCCTTGTTTTGCGCGCGAAGCGGGGCCTATATGCCTACGCTATGGGGGCATATGATGATGCTATCTAGGCCTAAAAGCGCGATACCCTAGGCCTTGATGCGACTGCGAGCGCGATAGCTACGCGAAGCGTCATTGACGCGCTTTTAAGCCTCGATATGGCGTATACGTTAGGCGAAAGCACGTCCCGACGCGGAGCGTCAAGCGCTATAAGCATCGCATAACGTCTTCTAAAAGCCCTGAAAGCATTGGCTTTTAGCGCTTAGCGCTCGCGAATGGAGATTTTAGACGACACTTTTGGCGTTATGACGTTCTCTCTCGATTCTTGTGATTTTTCTCCTGGCTAAAATACTTAATAATCCTATATATTATATATAATTATATATATTTTATATATATTTTATGTATTCCTTTCTCGTTTTCTCTATACAAGGTAATATCGAGAGGTATGTATTTAGTTATAAAAGCTTAGCTATTTGCTCCCCTTACCCTATAGCTTAGCCAATCCGTTATATCTTCTTCACTCTTTGCCCTTACCCTGCCGTTTCTAGCCTCTCTATCTGTATACGGCAGTCTAATTCTTTCTCTAAAGATACGCGAAAATAGCTCAATTCCCTATCTCACAAACAATTAGCCTCGGAGAAAAATCCAGAGAATGCCCCGAGAACGTCATGACGCCAAAGGTGTCGTATCCTAACTACATATACCAAAGCTAAATACAATTTAGTTTCTTTTTATCCCTAAAAAATTAGGAGAATCCGCTCCCCCATGCTATACTATTCTCGCTGGAACCAAAGGAAAACCCATGTCAATGCACGTCGTAACCTTTCGTCTAAATCTCAATGAAAAGCAATTTCAAGAGCTGCGAGACTCATTAAAGCCCTATTTGCCCGACTCAAGTCGCCTAGAGCTATTCTTACGCAAGCATTCCCCAGTATCGCGCGTAACCCTCATGAGACACGGTAAGTTTACCGCCCATGAAATCGACCTAGCCCTGAAAGCCTTTAGCGATAACATCATCGCTGAAACCCACGTAAAGGGTAAAAGAAAAGAAACAACCTATATATGGAAAGAAAAATAAAACCCTTTTTTACATTTATCCACTTGACACCATCTCAAACCGTGCTATTCTATCCTTAGTACTTAGGAGGTACTAAGCCATGGACAAAAAGCTATCCGAAGCATGCGAAGCCTTCGCCGAACGCCTTGCTCTCGCCGACTCTCGCGCTCGCGCTCGCGCCTACGCGATCCGTAAAGGCAAAACTCTCTTGACGCTTTCCTCCGAAGCCCGCGAGCTTCGCCGAATCGATCGCGTCCTTGCCGAGGCGCCGAGGTGCTCGCTATGAGCAAAAAGCAATTCCTCGACGTCGATTGCTCTCGCGGCGCTCCTATGGGCCGCGCGCCCTATGGCATCGCCGCCGACTGCCCGGCGCGTTCGATCCGGCTCTTTCGCGTTCGCCTCGATGCGGGCGGATACGATGATGGCGGCGCATACTGGGGCCGCGCGAACGCAGTGTCAAGCGCCGTCTGGGGATCGAGCGGCCCCTTATATTGCGCCCGCTACGGCGATACCTATCGCGCCTTTACTCGCGCAACGTCGCGCAAGGACGCGGCGGAGCGCTTGCGCATCATTCCGGGCATGCTAAAGGTGCGCATATGAAGCGCCTTCGCCTGTTCGGCTCTCGCCCTCGCATCCGCGAGATGCGCCTCTCCGGCTTCATCGTCCGGCAACGCGAAGGATCGTCAACCGTAACGGTTACAGCTCCGGACGGCGCTTCGCTCGACATCGAAGCGCACTTAAGCATCGGAAATGTCCGACAGCTCATCATAAAGTGCGGCCGCCCGTCGGCCGGAAAGGACGGCACCGCATGACACTCGAAAACGGAACAGTTATAAACGTAACAAAACGATTCCCGCCTTGCGTCCTCTCATCGGCGCGAAAATCCTTCGACGGCTCAAAGCGCCTGTATACGTATTGTATGCGCAAGTATCGCACGTGGCTAAACCAAGGAGCAATCGACCTACCACATGACGAAGTCGACGTTAATAACTGCTTAGAAAGCATCGCGGCCAAAGCCGTCAACAATCCGCGCTCAGTCTTCTATATCTACGGATAAAGGAAGGAACGCGTGGGGCGCTCGCGTATCGCTTCGCCAAGTGGCTAAACGGTAGCACGTCCGCTTACGTGCTTCGTACTTGCGCCGACGAGTCGCAAGTGCGCATTGCGAGACCGCCTCATGCGCCGTCGGCGTTCGGCAGGTCCGCACTTTCGCAAGGTAGGTACGAAGTGAAGTACAGCAAGAAAGAGATCGAAGAGACGCGGACGGCGCTCCTCGGATGGATCAAGCCCGGCATGACCGTCTACACAAAATTAAATCATGTTTCACGCTCCGGCATGTCTCACAGTATAACGCCATACGTCATCGTCGAAAACGAACCGCGCTATATCACGTATAGCGTCGCGATACTGTTCGGCACAAAGCGAGACAAGTACGACGGCGTCCGCGTTGACAGTTGCGGCATGGACATGGGCTTCGAGCTCGTCTATTCGCTCTCGCGTATCCTCTTTCCCGACGGTTTCGGCATGATGTCACTCGATACCTACGGATACCGGAATCGACACGTAACACCGAAAAGCCCCGAGCATGCGGCCCGCCTTGTTGCAAGCGGGGTAAAGTTTTCCGGTCGTAACGGAGACGCGAGCGGCTGGGACCACGACGGCGGTTTCGCGCTCCGGCAAAGGTGGATATGATGATCGACATAAAGAAGTTTTCAAAAGTCTACCAAGACCAATATGTCAAAGAACCGTATCGCGAATACGTCAACTTGTATGCCCGCTGCCGCATATGCGGCGAAGACCATTTTGTCAAACGACTGCCGGCGCGAGATGGATTGATAGACTGGCAATCGGAAGATACGCTCCGCGTTAATGGGCATACCGTAGAGGAGTGTATAACGTGTGCCGCACGGGAAGACCCGCCGCGGATTCTTTGGTAAGGGAGGAAAGCAATGTACAAGCGCAAAACTATCGACGTTTACGACATCGAAGGCGACTACGGCCAAGGATTCGAGTGCGTAAGCCGCGAAACAACATACGACGACAAAAAGCGATGCCTTCGCGAATATCGCGAAAACGAACCCGGCATCGTCTTTCGCGTCGTCAAGCGCCGCGAGCGCATAGCGCCCGAGGCCTAACGTCCTTGCGCCCCGTTCAGCGTCCTTCGACGCTGACGAGCGTCGGCCCATTGCCGATCGGGGCGCTTTATCCGGCTTTAATGCCGGACTAGCTTTTCTCTCGGAGGCCTTAAAGATGAAATGGCTAACCCTCGCCTTTTTCGTTTCCGCCGCATATCTGCCGCTTGACTATGCGCGTATCGGTCCAAGCGTAACGCCGGACCTAGAAAACATCTCATATGTCGAGTATGGCTTCAAGTTCAAGGCCTTCGATTGCCTTGCGCTCGCGGCCTCCGACCGCAGCTATCAAATACCCTCGGGCGGTCCGTACTTCAAGCCTTTCCGTGAAGACTATAAAATCTCCCTATCCCTCGAGGCAAAAAACTTTGACCTCGGAATCCGCCATGAATGCGATCATGAAGTAAAATCGTGGTCTGCAAATCAAGGCGGCTATTCTTCCGGCCGAACCGAGATCTTCGCTACGATCCACGCTGAAATTTCTTTCTAGCCTTTATTGCATCGCCTAGCGATGCTAAAAACTTTCCCGGAGGTATTATCGATGAAAACAAACGCCTTCGCTTTTCTAAACGCTGCCAGGTCGAAAGACAAAACCCGCTATTTCATGAACGAAGCCTATTACGACGCTGAGCACAAGCGCCTCGTTGCGACTGACGGGCGACGCTTACATTTTCTCGACCTGGGCGAGGCCGAGATTAAAGCCTATGGCCTCGCCGCCTCGGGCTATGTCGCGCTCGATGAGAAGCGCAAAGCGGTCTCGTACATAAAGGTCGATGGGCAGTTTCCGAACTACGTGCGCGCCATTCCCGACTACGCGCCGAACATGGACGACGACAAGACGCCTTCGCTCGATACGCGCGACCTCGACAGGGAGGCGCCGATTTTCCTAGTCCGCGAAAGCGTCGTTCTAAACCTCGCGTCCTTGCACGATCTCAAGAAAGGCGCCGAGAAATGGCGCTTCGCCTTCGACCCGAACGACAAGAAGCGCCGCGCGGTTCACTTCATCGCCGAAAGCGATACGGACATACACGCGCTCATAATGCCGATGTTGCAGGACTAGCTATGACAACCGCAGTCTTTAGCGCGATTCCGAAGCTTCATAGCAAAGTTACCTTCATTTGCGGCCTTTTGGACACTACCCCAGATGAGGCGATATCCCGCCTCAAGAAAGCCGGTATCATCGCTCTCGAAGACGAAGCCGATCCAGCCGCGATTATCATCATAGGCTATCGCTATGAAGTCATTACTTCTATCGATGCGCTCATAGCTCACGAGAAAGCAAGAGCTGAAAACAAAACCCGTAAACGTATCACTTTTACAAAGCAGCGTCGGCTTTCTCTTGCGCCATAGTACCTTCGCCATGCTATTCTAAGCCCGCACTATGCGGGCTTTTTTATTCCCTTTCGAAAATCCTTTCTACTCGGAGGTAAAGCCAGTGAAAACCGCTCTATGCTCTTTCTCAGCCTCAAGCTCCAAGTTCTATTCCTACATCATACCGCCGGACTTGGAGCAAAGCCTCAAAGTAGACGATAAGGTCATCGTCCCGACCAAGCACGGCGAGGCCGTCGTCTACGTCAAGCGCATCGAAAAGAAGCGCAATCCCGAGGCGACGGTAACGATCCTGCGTCTCGCCGAAAGCGAAGGCTGACCGCTATGGCAAAAACCAAAGTCATTCCGAAGGCTTCGCCCTCAAAGCCGGACAAGGCCCTCGCTTCGAAGCCCGAAGCCCTTCCGCAGCTTTCAAGCCTCCGCAAGAAAGCCGATCTTCTCATCGCGAAGTGGAAAGCTCCGAAAATCGAGACCGCCGAAAGCTTCGAAGAAGCTGGCCAGGGCACGAAGGACTTCGCTTCTCTGCGCAAGGAAATCAAGACCATCGTCAGTCCCGCGATCGCCGAGGCCAAGAAGCTCTACGACGAGCGCCGCAAGGCCTTCGCAGCTGTCGACGATATCCTCGAAGAAGCTGAACAGAGCCTTCGCCAGGGCCTTATCGCCTACGAGGTCAAGCATCGCAAGGCGCAAGAAGCCAAGATCGAGAAGGCCCTCGAGAAAGGCCAAGACTCAAAAGCTGCCGCCATCGCCGCAAAGCCCTACACGCCCGAAGTCTCGGGCCTCGGCTTCCGCGATGTCTGGCACGGCGAGATCGTCGACTTCGGAGTCTTTCTCTCCGCCGTCATCGACGGCCGCTTACCGCAAGAAGCAGTCTCCGTCAACGAATCCTGGCTCAACGCCAAGGCCCGAGCCGAACACGAAGCGATGTCCGTCCCCGGAGCCAAGGCCGTGAAAGAAACCATCTCCTCGGTTCGGACCTAAGTTT
>JBAZED010000024.1:0-7764 GCA_041654095.1 Bacilli bacterium | reverse complement strand
TGAGTCGCGACGGGAAGCTTGTATTGCTCGGAATGCTCATCATGCTAGCGGTCTCACTGCTGGCAATTACATGCGCGTACCGCTGACGTGCTGACGAAGAGAAGGGGGAGAGAAATGCCTAACAATGTGGTTAATGAATTGATTTTCCGAAATATCAGTACCGAAATACAAGAAAAGATTCTTGCTAAGGTGCGCGGACCTGTACGCTTAATTGACTTCGAGACTCTTTTACCGGCTCCGCTAAATATCTGGAATGGCAATGTCGGGGGACGCCACGAACAGCGATTCCCAAGTACGCATCTTGACTGGGCGTGTGCTAATTGGGGCACGAAATGGAATGCATATGGTCTCGACGAAGACGAAATATATAGACCTATTGTCCAAGCGGGAAACACGCTTATTTTAACCTTTCAAACGGCGTGGTCGCCCCCGATGGGCTGGATTGTCGCGCTATTTAATTTCTTTGGCCTCTCCTTTGACCATAATTGGCTCGATGAAGGCGACGAGCGAGGTCATGCGGATAGGTTTATCGCCAAGGAACTAGATAATGATTTCGCCGAACCTTGGATAGAGGAAGTTGCCGGGGACGAAATGTATAAACATTTACATACGCTCTTATGGGGGTGCGAATCATTCGAGGACGACGATGGTGAGGACGCCGAGCGTCTGGCCGACGAAGCGGGAGGGAATGCGTGAAGCAGATTCTTAAAGCTATAGGCTATGGCATCCTCGCGACAGTTCTTGCGTGGATAGTTGGAGCAGCTGTAATTTTTCGTTTTTCTAATCCATCAGCAACTGAAACGCAGACGCTTCTAGCCGCGCCTCACTGGCTACTCGGAAACTTTGAGTGGTGCGAGAGCGAAGCGGGAGGGAAGGGCGAATGACCCGCGACATCGAACTCCTCGTCGAGGCGAACCGCGCCGCTGGGGGATGACCTCGCCGCCATGCTATCGCCGCTATCGTCGCCCGAGGCGGATATGAAGCTCTTGGCGCGGGTCGATGCGGTATTGGCGGAGATGGAGCCAGAGGGCGAGGCCGCGGAGCGCCCCGAGGAGCAGGACGAGGCGCATGTTGAAGGGGGGCTGTTTTGAGCGACATCGAGCGACTGAAGGCCGAATTAGCCAAACTCGAAGAATATTCAAAGGCCAGTTTTCAGGCTAATCTTATGCGATCATTCATCGGATTTTTACTTAAAGACAAATACCTCCGCCTCCGCCACTATGAACGCATGATGGCGAAGCGGGCGAGGAGGCGAAGATGCTCTACGCTAACGTATTCCCGAAGCAAATAAAGCCTATCGACTTCGGCTGGAAAAACAAGACAACCGAGGCCGGTATCTTCGTCGCCGAGCCTACAGGCGAGATTCAGATGCCGAAGCTTTTGGATTACTTCGACTTTACAATCTTCAATGCCGAAGAATACCATCCGCATCGAGCATTCGGAACGCGCAATTTCAAATCGCCCTTTACTATGGCGACGAGATTCCTCGGCTTCGAGAGAGCGGTTGTGGAAAAGCCGGACCTGGCACCGATAACCGACGAGCTGTATCTATGGAATAAGAAGCTTCTTCAGTCATATCCTTTCGTAAAGTTCTTCCACATCGGAGACGACTTCGCGGGAAACCTCGCTCTATTTATCTCGCCTTCGGACTGGCGAAAATGGCTTATGCCGGAGTACTTGCGTCTGGTAAATCTCGCAAGATTTTTCGGGCAGAAGATTATCTTCCATAGCGATGGCGATATCTACGAAGTTCTCGAAGACATCGTAAGCCTCGGGATCGACTACCTTGACTATCAGCCGATAGGAAAAATGCAAGTGTTCGAAGCTTACGCTTCTTTTTGTGGAGTTAAACTTATAATCAACTCTCTCGAAGAGCAATCACATAAGCACGAAGCTTCAATGTCGATGCAAAAGAAGACTACCTAATGCAAAGACCGACGAGATTTCAGATAGTGCTATTTATAACTCTCGTCATATCGATACTTTTCACGATCCCGTTCTGGCTTGGATACTTTTCGTATAAGCCGAAGTTTCCGCATTTCGAGTACTATGCTACTCGCGTATGGTATTCAACATTAGTAGATCCTCCGATCTCCGATACTTCTCTTCTCGGCCTGTGGTATACAGGCGACTTAAAGCATTTCGATGCAAAAACTTTTGTATTGCGCGATGGGCTCTACATAGACCATAATACTAACGATGCTGTATTCGGATTTAGTCCTCCTGACCTTTGGACGACGTTGCCTTAAAGGAGAAATCTTTTTATGTCTGACGTTCTAGATTCAGCTTCATATGACCGAGCACAAAGCAATGTTAGGCTTGCGCAATCGATCGCGAATAGGCAATACAAAGCGAATCCTAATCGTGCTCCGCTTGGTGATTTCCTTTCATGGGCAATGCACGGGCTTATAAAGGCTGCGAAAAAGTTCGACCCAGACCGAGGACTGAAGTTCTCAACTCTCGCGACACATAAAATAAACTTTGAGATTTTATCTGGTATTCGAGATCGTGCGAAAGCGATGAACAAGTACGACAGCTATGAAGAGATTACCGAGAATAGTAAGCGCCAGTTTTCTGACGACTGCCGCTATGAAGCTGAACATGAAGCTGAGATCGCGGAAGTTTCTGAAGTCGTCCGCAAAGCTTTGAGAATACTTTCTACTACCGAGCGCGACATAATAGAGATGTACGATTTCAAAGGAATATCGCAGACAGAGATTGGAAAAAAATATCATCGCGATCCTTCATGGGTAAGCGTAAAGCGTACAGAAGCGAAAAAGAAGCTACGCGAATACCTTGAATCTTGGTACGAAAACTGGAGGTAGGGAATGCTCGAAAGCTTGACGATTGATTTAGGACCGGACTACGAAGATCGCGTCGACCGTGTAAAGCCCGGCGGAACGATATTCGTATCCGATAGCTTGTGCGACCCGCTGGATTTTCCTGATCTAGAACAATTTATTATATACTGTGCGCAAAAGGAAAAGAAAGTTTCCATATCTACGAACGGCAAGAACTTCAAGCTTGCTCCGATGATCGCGCTCTATAACGTAACTGTCGTCTCGTGCATCGTAACGCTGGACAAGCATCATGACTGGGCCAAGGAGTTCATAGCGAGATTCAATACGACACGAAACGCCGCGCTAAAGCCCGAAATTGGCCTTCGCGTATACGACTACATCGAGAACTCGGAAGTTTTCACGAAGGCTATTCGCGAGTGGCTCCTGACGCGAAAGGTCGACTTCATCGTCAGGACTTTCGACAAGTATCGCGGTACTGCTCCTGAGAGCTTTGGTTTCAAAGGAGTAGAGATTCTGCGAGATGGACCCGAGACCGAAATATTTACGCATTCCGACTATACGCAGAAGTTCTATAGCCTCGAGAAAAGGTGGTCAGGCCTTTCGTGGCAGAAGACTTCAAATCCGAAGTACGACATCGACGCCAACGAAGCTGAATCAGGCTTCGCTGAGTTTTGAAAGGAGAAGCTATAATGTCTTTCAAGCCTTTGTACATCGTCCAAGAATGGTCCGCTCGGTGCTTCGCTGACTGCGAGAGCTGCTTTCGCAACTTCGTCGACGGGCCCTTCGACGGCGACATGACGCGCGAGATTTTCGAGGCCGCGAACGTTGGCATTCCGCCAGGCACTATGATCCTGCCCCAGTTCCATGGCGACTCGATGAACCATAAAGACTTCGAGTATTTCATGAAGCGCATGAAAGAGCTTCAGCTTCGCGTCTCGATTCCGGTTTCAGGCTTCGTCGGCAAGAAATACATTTCGCTTCTCGTCGAAGAAGGCACGCCGTGCTATGTCTACATAGTCTCTATGGACGGCCTATCGTATCACTCGTACTCTACTCGGCGCGGCAAGATTCCGCTCGACCAGGCCTCGAGCTTCGTCAACGAAGCTCTCGACAAGCGCGGTCCGCGCAAGACGCCTTGGATCGCCGTCCGATGGGTCGAAGGAGGCCAAAGCGAGATTGAGTTCGAGGAGTTCGTAAAGCACTGGCTCTTCGATGTCGGAGTAGACTTCGTGCTTCGCTCCCGGCTCTTCAACTACGGCACAAAGTACAACTCGCCGGTTTCGGTCGCTTTGCCGCAAGTATGCAGGTCTCTAGTCGACGGCAATCCGGTCGTGCTTTTCAACGGAGATGTATTGCTTTGCGAGCGCGTCAACGATCGGTCGAAGTACATCATCGGCAATGTCTTGCACGATACCTGGCCCGAGATCATGGATCGCCGCAAGGCTCTCGTCTCAGGCTACCCGAATAACGATCCGTGCGCGCTCTGCTCCGCAGCCTACGTCCTTACCGGCATGAAGGGCATCATGCGATTCCGCCATGGCGATGATAGGCCGGTATTCATTCATAGCGATCACAGCCAGACGTTCTATAGCCTTAATGAGAATTGGTCCGGCATTAACTGGGACCTCGACGACAATGGAGGGATACTTTGAGCAAAGAGCGCAAGGCTACCGACGCTACAGTTCTCATCGAGGCCTTCGATCTCGTATTCGGCGATCGCGAGAAGGCCTACGACCATCCGAAGCGAAACATGGATGCTACCGCGAAGATATGGTCAGGACTTCTGGCCTACAAGCTGAGCTCAGACATTACCGCAGAAGAAGTCGCTCTCATGATGGTAGGCCTAAAGCTCGCGAGAGAAGTCTACCATCCCAAGCGCGACAACCTCGTCGACGCTGCGGGCTATATCGAGTGCGCCGCGCGCGTGCTCGGGGAGGATGACTAATGGCAACGGCAAAGAAGGCTTCGGCCCCTGTCCGCAAGTACACGACTCCGATGTCGGACCAGGCGAGCCCGTTCGTCAGGGTACTCTCAGTCGGCTACTCCAAAGTCGGCAAGACGCATTTCGCCCTGACCTTTCCCGATCCGGTCATAGCGAACGCCGACGCCGGACTCGCGACCGACACTCCGGTCAACTGCAAGGTCGATCCGTGCGTGTTTCCCTTCGTCCGGTGGTCTGAAGAGATGAGCGAAAACGAGCTATTTAGCTATCGCGATTTGCGCCAGCTCGCTATCGAGCTGAAGTACAAAAGCGGCAATATGTGGGATGAGATAAAATCCTACGGCTATACCCCTCAGACCTTCATCATCGATAGCGGTACTACGTTCTGCGATCTATTCGCACATGAAGTTACTATAGAAGAAAGTCACACAGACAAAAATGGCGTACACATGGAAACAATGCAGATACAAGACTACAACCTTGTTATGCAGAGATTCTTCGCAATAATCGATATCATAAAGACTATTCCTATGAATATCGTCATGACCGCCGAGATGGCGGACAAGCAGGACGACGTAGGCCATCGCTACCAGGCCCCGGCTATGGTCGGCCAAGCTCTTGGCAATCGCCTGCCGCACTTCTTCGACGAAATCTATATCCATTACAACGAGATGAGCAAAGAAGGGCAGATGAAATACTTCCTTACTCCGTGCTCTAATCGGGGCTTTGAACATGCGGGCTCCCGCAAAGGCATTCCTATGCAGGCCCACGAGAACCCGAGCTTCGGGAAGTTCGCGAAGTACTACATCAAGAAGGCGAAGTAAGATGTCTTTTACCCTTGCGTCAAAGCGCATAGCGTATGCTATGCTTCTTATGAAGACCCGGAACCTAGCCACGGTCTTCGGCGCAAGGGTTGCCTCCACGTTCGACTGTACCTCCTTCGGGGCCGAGCTAGGCGGCCCCTTCTTTTTTGCTTTCGTGATTTTTATGCTGCTTGGAACAACCAAAGGAGTCTACCCATGAAGACGAAGGTTCCCGGAGCTGAAGCCGGGATCGCTTCCGGCGTTCAGATGCCGGACTTCTCGCTCCCGGCCGGCGACTACGTTCTCGAAATCGTAAGCGCCAAGAGCTACGTCTCGGACAACTCGCCCTGCCAGGTCAACGCGATCTCGATGGTCGTGCTCGACGGCCCGGACGGCCCCGACGGCAAGTCCACCGCGGGCCGCAAGTACACCCGGCGCGTCAACATCCTTCTCGAAGAGCACCCGAGCTACGATGCTGCCATGGTCGCTCGCAACGTCGCGGAACTCAAGGACCTCTGCGACGCGGCCGGAGTCGACTTCGACGAGGACGGCTACGATCCCGAGGACTTCTCGGGCCAGAAGGTCAAGGTCAAGCTCAACGTGAAGCAGCGCAAGGACGGCGACGGCAACGAGAACAACCCCGTCGTGCAGAAGACCGAAGACGGTGAGAACCATCTCTGGCTCGAAGACGACGGTCAGCCCGTGTCGCGCAAAGCTTCCGGTCCCGCGCCCAGGGCGGCAGCGTCAAGCGGAACGAAGAAGGCTTCCGGCGGGCCTAAGAAGTCCGGATCCTCGAAGAAGCGGTAAGCTATGCGTATCTCCTCACTTCGGTATCAGCCGATCGAGGGAGGTACGCTGGCTGGCTTCTTCGCCATCCACGTTAAGCTCGGGGCCGATTCTGACCCCGAGCTTTTCTCCTTCGACGATACGCAGCTTTCCCGTAAGATTCACGAGGCCTTCGAAAGCCTCACGCTCAGCTCTGAGATCGAGAAGGGCGTCCTGCTCGACTGCCGCGAGGCAGAGACCATCGATACTGCTGAGATGTCGTCGCTTATCTCGACCTTAAACGATTGGGGCTACTTCGTCGGCGCCTGGGTAAAAGATGGTAAGAGAAGCGCCTGGTTCTCGCTTCTAAGGCATATCGTTGTCTTCCTCGACAAGCCCTTCTGGGCTAACTTCAAGGTCAACGAGATTCGCTACATGCCTTCCGGTTCCGACTACATCGAGCCGGAAATCTACGACGTGAACAAGAGCGCGTTCTGTTACATTCAAGCGCAAGACAATCCCCATGTCGTCGCCTTCATCACCGGAGCGCGAAGGACTTGGGGCGTCGTCGTTCCGCTGCGCTCGTATCCGCAAGTAAACTTTGTTCTATCGGAGTAAAGCTTGAAACTTCTACGCATATCGCGCACGAAGTCTAAATGCGGCAGCTGCGGCCTTGGTGGCTATTGCACCAAGGTTCGCGGCGAGTCCGCAAGCGAAAGGCCAAAGCTCGCGATCATAGGCGAAGCTCCTGGCGCAGACGAAGACAAGCTCGGCCATCCGTTCGTAGGCGCAGCGGGCCACGAGCTTGATGTCATGCTCGCAAAGGCGGGCATAGGAAGGCATAATGTATATCTGCTTAATCTCATCAACTGCCGCCCGCCGGAGAATGATCTGGCGAGCCCTGAAGGCCAGGAGGCGCTCGAAAAGTGTCGAGCGGGCTTCGAAGAGGAGATTTCAAAGCTCTATAGTTTGGGAGTTAGAACCCTCGTCCCACTTGGAGCGAATCCCACTCATGCCCTTGGTATTGAGGGTTCCATACACAAAGTCCGAGGTTCCGTCTACGACGTTCATGTAGCGGGCTTGCAATTTTGGGCAATTCCTACCTTTCATCCGTCGTTTATCATTCGTGGTGAATGGGCCGAAGAGCCTACCGTCATCAATGATATCGAGAAAGCGAGCAACATTGCGCTCAATGGCTACACGCCGCCCGAGGAGAGATTCGAGCTTTTCCCTACAGTCCGTGATGTCGAGCTTAGGTGCCGAGATTATGTCAAAAAGCGCAAGCTCATCGCGGTCGACACTGAGACTACCGCGCTCGCGTACTACGAGGCTGAGGTTTTCGTCATGGCATTTGCGGAGTCAGGCGAGGACGCGCTCTCGATTCCATTTTACTCGCAGGGCTTCAAGCCGTACTGGCATAATGGCGACCTTATCCGTGTTAAGAATGCTGTCG
>JBAZED010000023.1:0-7826 GCA_041654095.1 Bacilli bacterium | reverse complement strand
GGGCGTTAAAGTGCCATAGGCTCGCCCTTTGGGTGTGACGGCAAATTGCGCGTTGGAAACACGGGCCGAGATGTTGCCCCAAGTCCGCGCGACTAAACCTGACGCGACGAGTTTAAGACCGGCTTGGACGACGAGCTCTTGGGCTGTTCGAACCTGATCGGCCATGGTTATCTACTCTCCTAATTTCCCGCATTTGGCGAAGACGCGTTCGAAGCGCGCTAAGACTTCGTCGATATCTGCTTCCGTATAAGCGGCGCTTGTATACAGTCTCGTGCCGGCCAGCGTGACAAGGCCTTCGGCCATGTAGGCGGCGCCCATATGCTCCATCTCGCGCTGTCTGACGCTCGTTTCCTTAAGGATATTAGGGATGGTCCACGGCTTTTTCCAGTTGATGACAAAGTGCATCGTCCCGGCATTGTCTATGTGGACAATTGATCCTTGATTAAAGACGACAAACGGCAAGTCGTATTTCTTTACTAATTCCTGCAAGCCTCTAGTCAGTCGGTCGCCCATTTTTCCTGCCACTTCGCAGGCGTTTAGTCTCTGAATTTCGCATAGCGTGTAGTAGCCGGCGACGCACGAAATCGGCGTGGCCGCCATTGTGCCTCCGCACAAGGCTTTGGGAAGCTTCTTACCCGATGAATCTAAGCCCGCACCTAAATATGCCATCGCATCCGCGTGTCCGCCGATGCCCCCGGCGCCCGGATAGCCACCGGCGACGACTTTGCCGAAAATCGTCAAATCGGGATCGACACCGAAGAAACCCTGCGCGCCACTTTGACCAATTCTAAAGCCGGTGACGACTTCGTCGAAGATTAACAGAGCACCATATTTATCGGCTAGTCGCTTTGTTCCGACGATGAACTCTTTCGATAACGGCCGCGTTCCGCTCTCCGGACCAACTGGTTCGATGAAGATGGCGGCCGTGCCCCCTCTTAATACATTAAGACGCAATTTTCTCTCCAAATCTCTGAGGTCGTTCGGGAAGAATTCTTGAGTGTGTTTAAAGACGAAACCGGGAACGCCTTTCGACATGATGCCCTTCGTGCCGGGAACGCGCAAGCCATAGGCTAATTGATCGGACCAGCCGTGATAGGCTCCGCCCATCTTGAGGATATTTTTATGCTTTGTTTTTAATCGGGCGATTCTCACGGCGACCATGCACGCTTCAGTACCCGAACCGAGCATGCGAAATCTTTCGACCGAGGGAAACATCTCAGATATCTTCTTGGCGAGTTTATATTCGTATTCGTGGAATAGGCCGGTCGATGGTCCACAAGTATTTAGTAACTCGATAACCTTATCGCGAACGGCCGGGACATTGCTGCCGATGATGGTCGGTCCCCCGGCTTGCAACAAGTCGTAGTACCAGTTGCCGTCGATGTCATATAGCTTATTGCCTTCGGCTTTGGTGATGACGATTGGAAAAGGATAGTTAAAGGCGAGGTTGTGCTGAACGCCGCCGGGGATGATCTTTTTTGCTTCTGCGATCATCGCTTTCGATGTCTGACACTTCTTATTGAAGTAGTTTTCGACATAGTCTTCCAAGTCTTTTTTCCTAATCGAATAGACGGGCTTTTTGATCAACTCATCTAATTGTTTGGTGACGAAAGATGCATCTAGATATTCATCGATGCCAAAACCGTTATAGGCCATGCGTATCTCCTTATATATCTCGTGAGTAGTTGCTCACACTTCATAATTCTAACTTATCCTTAACTAAGTGTTTTGTCAACCGTGCATTATTATTTTATTATTTAGTCAAGGCAAATATGAGGGCAACCAATTCATTCAGCTTTTTTTGTGACGAAAGCCACCCGATAAAACACGATGGTTATGATTTTTTTGTTTTAGGAACTGCTTATTGTTTAACAAACGATGTAAAGGAAATCGAAAGCAATATTATAAAAATTAAAGATGAATTTGGATATAGACCAGATTATGAAATTAAATGGTCAAAGATTAACGGCAAGAATATAGAGATGGTTAAAAGAATTATCAAATATATTCGAAGCGAGGATCGATTATTTTTACGGGTCCTAATTGCAACGAACAAAAAGGAACAAAATTATACATTTTTGCTGAAACACGAGCCCTTTTATAAAAGTATGTATACTCTCTTAATTAAAAAAGTGTTCGAAATATTTGATAACACCAATATCGAAAGAATTGAATTAAATGTAGATCGGCGAAACACTCACAGCGAAGAAGAGTTGAAACAAATCTGCAAATCAATTTTTTATGATACGAACATTAGTTGGGCGAATCCTTGCTGCGTGGATTCTACGGATCACCAACTCATCCAATGCATTGATATTATTATTGGCGCAACTTCATATGAAATGAAAAAAGCTAAAGAAAGCGACAATAAACTTGATGTAATAGCAACAATAAAAAGAGAATTTTTAAAGAGAAATCTAACATATTCTACTCAATTAGGTGAGCATAAATATAACGTCTTTGTGTGGAGGGGGGCGCCATATGGGGAACGAATATAACATGTGTGATGCTATTGCTAAAAAATATAAAAAGGACGAAAGCGAAACAAACACTCAGTATCATCAACGAATTAAAAAGGATTTTTTGAATAAGATTTTTCAAAAACGACATTTTTTTAGAAATGTTGAGATTAAATTTGACAAGGGACAAGTTACAGTTGGCAAGAATAAAGAAATAATATCCTTCCATCACGTGACAAGTTCGCAAAAAAGTAAAACAGAAAAGCGCGTTATAGATATAGAGAGGTACGAGAAATGCATGCTGATATTTGCGATTTTAGATAGCTGCAAGCCAATTACTTGTATGCACATTACGATTACATGCAATCCATCCTTTTCTAATAGATTGAGGGTTTATTGTTCGAAATACCGCTATGTAATCATCCTTGAAGATAAGCAAAAAAAATACGATTTCATTACTGCGTTTCCCGTTACTAAAAATAACGAAAATAAATTTATATAAAAAGGCCACAATAATTGTGGCCCAGAAAGTTCATCCTATATGAGAATGCTCTATTCTCTAGGTGAAATACCATGATTCGCTACTTGAGCTCAAGCGAACTTGGGGGCAGAAATATCTGCCACTTTTACATCTATATTATTAACATAAGTATATGAATATGTAAATACAATAATAATATGATTGATAATTATTTTTTATATAATTCTTATATAACTATCAAGGTTTTTTACTATTAATTCTGCTTTCATAATGTTTTATTAAACAATTATCGTAACTGAACCGTCTTCTTTGACTTCTAGCGTATCGCCGGTTTTAACGGTGGCTAAAAATTCTTTTCCGAGTTGATCGATGGCGATGACTTTGCTGTCTTCCCAAATGCGGGCGAGGACGATGCCGCTCGCGGCAAGGCTGTCGATATGCTCGCTGAAGAGGAAACAAGCGGGATTGATACCCATTGAACAGACGGTTTGAATAACGAGGCCGCCGGTCGTCGAGCCAATCGTAATCGGCAAGCACAGAGCTTTACCGGTGATGTTCTTTTCGAAGATGTCGGGATTATTTTGATCGGAGGCCAAAACTTCTTTGGCGTTCTTTAAAGCGCTCTTTTGGAAAGTCGCTAGAGTATTGACGCCTTGATGGGAGACGATGGCTTCGCCCTTAAAGTATCCGGGAGCGAGAACTCGGCCCTTGAATTCTTTCATGCTATTTAACCGCCTTTCCGACGAGATAATCCAGTATCTCTTGGTCTTTATAATAACGGGCGATTGAATAGGTCCTTAACTTATTCGAGCTCGTCATGATTCTCCTTACTTTAGTAAGAGGATTGTTGGTATACATCAGCGGACAAATCGAGGCGACTTTGACACCGGTGGCGATCAGTTCGTCATATTTCGGCGTCTTTTTGAACTTTGCCGCAACATCGGGAGCCGTCGTCATGATCGTGCGAACTTTGACTTTGCGGCGACCGTTCCCTTTTAAGCCGGCGACGATTTTATCGGTCCAATCGTTGATTTGTTTGAAGGTCAAGTGCGGGCAGCCGATGAAGACGAGGTTGCCTTCTTTATCTTTCTTCTTCCACATGATCGGATAGGACTTGTAGACGCGTTCGATTTCGGCATCGTCGATGACGTATTCCTTTGCGCCTTCTTTTATTAGGCTCAATCCGAGTTTCTTGGCTTCCGGCGTCAGGTTATCGATGTGATAGAGACCGACCGCGCCATTTGAGGCGGTCGCCGCTCCGAAGTCTTTGAAATATCCGCGAACGTCTTCATTTAATTCGGTGCCCAAGAATTTATCGAGACCGATGACATACGGGACGTCTTCCATAACTTTCATGCCAATCGCACTTCCGAGAATCTGGGCTTCGGGAAGTTTGCTCGTCTTAACGGTTACTTTCCAGCTGGCCTTGCGACCTTGGTCGGTCAATAAGCCAAATTCGGGAACATAGCCGATGATCGATCCGAAGAGGTCGAGCATCCCGCTATTGCGGTTACATCTCGCGCCTAATATCGAGTTGGCGTAGACGACCGCACTCGATTCGGCCCACGAGAGAACATCGCCGTACTTAGGAATGTTGCCGACTTCATCTAGATAGCAGGCGCATGTAAAAGCGTTCTCGTCGCGGAGGCCGACTTTCATCAGCTGCCCTTCGTAGCGCTTCTGCTGGCTGTAGAGAATTTTTGAGAAGACGAGCCGCTCCAAGAGATTGACTTTGACGTTTTCGTAGTCTAGCGGACGTGGATCCACCGTGAACTTGCCGAGAGATTTGATATCGGCTTCGTTGAGGCGGTCCATCGTCTTAAACAAAGGCTTTAATAAGCCGATGCCAAACGACGTGACGAGGTGTCCGCCGTGATGCGTGACAGGCACGAGCCTCGGCGCTTCAAAGAGGTCGCCGAACATGACGATCGTCTCCATGATTTTAGCTTTGATCTCGCCTTGTTGACCAGCTAAAATATCCCGCTGTTCAGCAGTTAACTTCATCTTTGGTTCATACATATGTTTGCCCTCTTTATCATAATAGTGACATCCCGGCTCGTATTGTTCAAGGCACTTTTGCGGTGGTTTTTGGAAGAACTATTACCAAAATAACCATCAAAAGCATTACAATAAATACAAAGGGGATACAACTATGAAAGAAATCTACAAGCCGTTGTTTACGCCTTGGAAGATCGGCGATGTCGAGATCAAAAATCGCATTGTCATGACCTCCATGGGCGGGACATCTATTTTCGGTTGGATGGAAACACCACATTTCGATCAAGAGGCTGCCCATTTTTTGCTGGAGAGAGCAAAAAATAACGTCGGCCTGATACTTCCTGGCATCGCCCCGCTTAAGAATCCGATGGGCGGACAGTGGCTCCACAAAAGCAAGGGCGCTTTTAAGAAACTTAAACCGTTCATGGATGAAATCCATCAAACGGGAGCCAAGATGTTCGTTCAACTAACGGCGGGTTTCGGCCGTTCGATGGCGGTCTCCCCCATCATGGAGTTGATCGGGACTAACAAGATATTAAAAGTCTTGGCCAAGCCGATGATCGATGTCGACTATTTATGCGCGGCACCGAGCCCCAATCCGAATCGGTGGTCAGATAAAATCACTTCCCGAGAAATAACCCGCGAAGAAATGAATAAGATCGTCGAGTCTTTCGCCAAAACGGCGAAATTGTGTAAAGACGCCGGTGTCGACGGCGTCGAAGTTCACGCTGTGCACGAAGGTTATTTACTCGACCAATTTACATTGAAATACGTCAATCACAGAACCGATGAATACGGCGGTTCGTTCGAGAATCGCTATCGCTTCCCGGTTGAAATTGTCAAGGCTATTAAAAAGGAATGCGGTAGCGACTATCCCGTCAGCCTCCGATATTCCATCGTCTCAAAGACAAAAGGTTTCCGTTCCGGAGCTTTACCCGGTGAACAATACGTCGAAGTCGGACGAGACATGGAAGAGAGTGAAAAAGCCGCGAAGTACCTGCAGGATGCCGGCTATGACATGCTGAACTGCGATAACGGAACTTATGATGCTTGGTATTGGGCTCATCCCCCGGGATACATGCCGCATAACTGCAACCTCGAATATGCCGAACATATCAAAAAGTTCGTCGATATCCCCGTCGTGGCGGCCGGGAGAATGGAACCGGATGCCGCGGCTAAATCAATCGGCGAAGGCCATATCGATGGCATGGGTGTCGCCCGTCAGTTCTTAGCTGATGCCGAATGGGTGACCAAGTTGATGGAAGGCAAGGAAGATAAGATTCGCCCTTGCATCACCTGCCATAACGGCTGCTTCAATATCGGCCATTATAAAGGCGTCGCGAACGACCAAGACTTGCATGATACATTGCATATGGCGCGCTGCGCGATTAACGCCGAGACGATGCAGAGTAATAAATACTATGTCAGGCCGGCCGCTAAGAAAAAAGACATCGCCATCATAGGAGGTGGCATCGGCGGCATGGAAGTCGCTCGTGTCGCGACCATGCGCGGCCACAATGTCGTCCTGTATGAAAAAAGCGATGCGCTAGGCGGCGTCTTCAAATACGCTTCCAATCCGCCTTTCAAAGAAAAAGAGAGAGCCCTCCTTCATTGGTATCGCAAAGAGATGAAGGATATGGGTATCGATGTCAGGCTGAACACCGAGATCAAAAACCTCGATATGATCAAGGCCGACAAAATCGTCGTCGCGACCGGTTCGAAAGCCAAGATGCCCCCTATTCCCGGAATTGATAAATGCATCGAGGTCAAAGATTATTTGACGGGGGATAAAAAGGTCGGTGAGACGGTCATCGTCGTCGGTGGCGGTCTAACCGGATGCGAAATCGCTTATGACTTGCATCTCAAAGGCAAGAATCCAATCATCGTCGAGATGAAAAATGACTTGATTGCGACAAAAGGCGTTTGTTTGGCAAACAGCTCCTTCTTGCGCGAGTACTTCGCCTTACATAAGGTCCCTGTTTATCTCGAGACCAAAGTATCAGAAGTAAAAGACGATGGATTAGTCGGAATTGATAAAGATGGTGAAATCGTCAATATCAAGGCTGATTCCGTCATCATGTCGATCGGCTTTACGCCGACACCAGTTGCGAAGGAAAGTTCAAAAGTCCAACTAGTTGGCGATTGCTTAAGTGTCGGAAATCTCAGGAGTGTCATTTGGCGGGCTTGGGATGTCGGAATGAGATTATAAAAAGACCAAAAACCCCTGTTAGTCTTTTCCAATTAAAAACAAAAAATGGCGTGAATTTTTCTGATGTATTTGTAAAACAAAGAATGAATAATTGAGGATTCTCAAAAATAGAACTTTTGTTCTACTAATGCTATATAATGTTTCTATTATGCGCATCAACCTTCACTGCCATTCCAACCAAAGCGACGGCGCAAATCCACCCTCGACATTAATCGATATCCTAGCCGAAGATGGTCTTGAGTTAATTTCGCTGACCGATCACGATACCATCTCTGGACTTGAAGAAGCTAAAAAGCGATGCGACGAAAAGGGCATAATCTTTTTATCCGGGGTTGAATTTTCAACCTCGCTCGCGGAATGTCCGCTTTCTTTCGCAAACAACTATACCGCTTGCCATATTTTGGCATATGGCTTCGATGTCGATATGATGAAGGAAAAGATAAAAGAACATCATGTCAAAATGAAGGCGGGAGTGACCGCGTTGATAACCGAGCTTCAGGAAGCTGGGTACCAAATTAACACTAAAGATCTACCAAACAATGACTTTTGGACAAGTCTCGACGTGGCGAAGCTCTTAGTCGCGAGAGGATATTCGAACAGCCTCTGGCCGACGTTTGATAACATCATCTCAAAAACGAAAAATCGAAGGATATTCTTCATCGGTCCAAGAGAAATAATT
>JBAZED010000022.1:0-8044 GCA_041654095.1 Bacilli bacterium | reverse complement strand
GTTAAAACCGCTCGGCTTAGAATTTTTATCGCTCGTGAGCTTTATTTTGATCATTGCCTCGTTTGTGCAGTTTGTCGAAATGTTTTTAAAAAAATTCATCCCCTCTCTATACCGGTCATTAGGAATTTATTTACCGTTAATCACGACAAACTGTATCGTTTTAGCCATCGCTCTTGAAAATATCTCCAACAATTATTCATTGCTTGAAACGATCGCCTATTCCTTATCGGTATCGGCCGGCTTTCTGCTTGTCTTAATCCTCTTTTCCGTCATTCGCGAACGGATTGATTCGCTCAACCGTGTCCCCCGAGCTTTTAAAGGAGTCGCCATCGCCTTGATTATAACCGCCCTTATGACCATGGCTTTCTTCGGCTTTCAAGGATTAGCGTAAATGCCAGAACTGGTAATCAAAACATTATTAGCAATCGCGGTGCTAGCCGTGCTAGTCGGTCTTTTTATCCTTGGCTATTTGTTGAATAAAAAGGTTCCTCGGCCCGAGGGATGTGATTCAGAAAAAACCGATCAGTGTTCACAATGCGCCATCAGCACATGCCGCCTTAATCACAATTATAATCAGGATAAGGGGGATTAGCGATTATGGAGTGGACCGATATTTTAATCGCCGCCGGCGTTATGATATGCCTAGGTGGCTTATTGGGCTTAGCCCTCGCTTTTGCCGATAAAAAATTAGCGGTGAAAACCGATGAGCGACTTGCTGCCGTGACCAAAATGTTACCGGGGCTCAACTGCGGACTGTGCGGTCATCCGGGATGTGAGGCGATGGCCACCGCCCTCCTTGACGGACGCCAGAAGAAGGTTTCGGATTGCCGCCCGTCGAAGAAGGAAACGCATCAGCTGATTGCCGACTACATTAATTCCACACCTGGTCCTGATGGAAAGGTTAATAAAACAGAAGTATAATTAAGGACCTGATAACAAGGTCCTTTTTATAAAAGATGTATGAACAGATTATCGCTAAAAAAAACACGCTTTGATATATATGCTTTTAGCTTTTTGATGATTTTTGCCTCCCTATTGCTGGTCGTAACGAATGTTTTCAATCGCCCCGCGGACGACTTAGTCGTCAATGTTTATTACGAATTTAATATCATTGATACGCATGAACTATACGCCAATCGATCATTTGTCTATAAAAAAGATGATTATCCGCGTTTATTGGACGATATAACGCTTGAAATTACGAGCGGAAAAGTCCGCATCGCCGAAGAGGCATCGCCGCATAATTACTGTTCGATACAAGGATGGGTTGACGATTCGGGGATGCCGATTATTTGCGCTCCTAATTACTTTATGGTCATCATCGAGGAGAGATTGTGATTAAAGCGTCAATCCATAAGATAACTCATTTGGCCCTTTTGCTGGCGATCGGAGTCATCATCAGTTATGGAGAAGCGGTTTTGCTTCCTTTGGCATTTATTGCCCCGGGTGTTAAATTAGGATTAGCTAACACCATCGGGCTCATCGTCTTATATTATTTTGGTCCTAAAGAATATGTAAGCATCGGGTTTTTAAGAGTCCTTTTAACTGCTTTATTCACCGGCTTCGGTTTTAATTTTTATATCGCATTGGCGGGTTGGGCCCTGGCGACAATCGTCGTCATTATCTCTTATTATTGCAAGCGTCTGTCGATTTTTGGTCTATCGATGGCATCCGCGGTCATGCACGGAGTCGGGCAAATCATCATGGTCGCCATTTTGTATCAGACAATCTACATAATTAATTATTTACCGATTCTCTTTTTCACCGGGATCGCCAGCGGACTATTAATTGCCGTTATCGCCCGTGAAGTAGTGAGTCGCGTGCGTTTAACGGCAACGCTTAATGAATATGAAAAATAAACTATCACGCCTAAAAGCGTTTCTCTTAAAATTGCTCGATCCGCGCGAGTGGACAATCCTTCTTTCAACGCTGCTGATAAGCGGTTTACTCATCTCATCGATTTTCTTACTTAAACCCGACAGCCATGAATTTGATCCCGATGACATTCCCTTTGAGCGAATCGGCTACGATGTGTTTGCTAAAACGAGCGGTGGTGATATTCGCAACATCTTCAACACATCATACGAAATTCGCTATCAAAAAGTGTATCCCGAATCGTTTGCCGAGATGGCGCGCGGCATCTACGTGGATAATGTGCCGTTCATTCATAAAGTTGCCGACTGCCATTACATGTATCGCCTTGACGAAAACGATGTTTCTTCGCCCATCATTAATAATCTTGCCGTTATTAACGGATCATATGGTTCTGAGACGTGGTTACAAATACCTAGCCATTTGTACTTTCTTTTGCAACGAGGCCTTGAATTGACGATAGCCACCGATTTTAAGTTCAATATTTTTGTCGGTGAGGTCGTCAACTTCTGGGAAGATATTCTAGAAAATAGTTCCGAATATTTAATACGCGATCCCTACTATAACCCCGATCAGGCTGATTTGCTCGAGCGCTTAACCAGTTACATACCCATGAATCAACAAGAAGTAGATGATACTTTGGAACTGAAAGCGGTTGGCGATGATCACTATGTTCGCTTCAATAGTTTTAATGGCGCTCCTCATGGGGATTTGTCGATTACTCTTGCGGGCATCGCCAAAGGCTACGCCAATGACGTATTAGCCCCTTTATTAAACGAAAGTGAACTGGAACACGGATTTATCTATGGCGGTTCGAGCTCGATTTCGACGCTCGGAAGTAAATATAGCGGCACTCCCTGGCAGTGGCGACTAGAAGGGCCGACCGAAGACGCCCCTTACGCTTTTTATATTAATCGTAACGGTCAATACTCCTTTTCGACATCGGGAGGTTATCTGGGAGTGAATATACCTATCGATGATGGTTATATTCTTCGCCATCATATTGTCAATCCCGAGACGGGATATCCCGCGGAGCAGCAACTGCAAATCAACCTTATCTCGGCGGATTTGCCTTCCTATGTGATCGATGCTTATTCAACAGCTTTAATGAATATGACAATTGAAGAAGGACTGGAACTAAAAGCGTCCATCAACAATCAAGGCAAGGAATTAGAAATTGCCTGGATAAACATTATCGACAACGATAAAGTGGAGGTTAATTATACATCGGGATACCAGCAATATATCACCGAACTTGATAATTTGATTTATCACGTTGTTTAGGGCGTTTGTTAAAATGCTTTAAACAACTAAATAAGTGGAGTTGTGGATTTGATTGCGAACAAATTATTGGGAAGCGCAGTATCTTGGTCAATCAATACAACGACCGTAAATAATAGCGCCAGCTCAACGGGATACGCCTCCAACCAATATGCTTGTGCAAACATCAATGATAAGATATTCCTACCGAGTTATGTAGAAGCAACCAACACGGCTTATGGCCTTTCCACGCCTGCATCTAGAATCAGACAAACGACCGACTATGCCAAGGTACTGGGGGCGTATGTATCTTTTTGGAAATTCGATGTAGTGGCTCCGTTCGCCGAACAACGACTACTCCATCAACGCGCGGAACGTCAGCGGTGGCGAGTTCAACGACGACAACGTTCACCTCATGGACGACGGCGTCCTCCCCGCTTTCCGAATCAATTTCTAGATCGCGAATGTGCAAGGTGGAATAGCACTTTCGCCCAACCGGCTGCATTCAAAGCAAAGTGCGAGGTAGAGGTCACACTCGTTAACGATAGGGGGTTGCTTTTTTATCATTTATTGCGTTTCCTTCCATTAGCGGCTTAGAGCGTTTTCGACAGATATAGAAAGTTTTTTCATATATTGATGTCATAATCGGTTTCTCGGTCGATAAAAGCAATCGTCAAAAGGCTTGAGATGAGCAGATCGCCGCCATCGCAAAAAGGGCCGGCGGCCTCAAGAAGATGCAACCATATTATGCGCCCTGATTCGAGTTGCATTTACGAGCCGATTGGCAGAGTGTGACGAGCCGACCCAAGATGTCAAAGGCGTGATGATATTAGTGCAAAAATGATGATCAATTTATTGCCTTGATTTCATGTTTTATCATTAGAAATCACTGGCTGAATACAGTAACAATTACGCGCAAAGCACCTTAGTTGACAGCATTTTTTGTCATATGTAAAATAATATCCATAGGAGTAAGAATATGGAAAAATACTTTTCTTTCTTCCGCGAAGAAAACCAGATGGATCGCTTGCGCCGCTTCAATTTCATCATGGGTGGTCTCCATCTCATCCAGGCCATCGCGATGGCCTTTTTAGGCGTTTTTGTCATTGACAAAATCGCCGAGTTTCAACCGCAGATCGTCCAGCTGTTCATCACTTTCGATCCGGCAACTCAGAGTTTAGTCGTGGCCAGCAAGGATCTCTTCGTCCTGCCGTTTGGGCTGCTCGTCGCCAGCTTCCTCTTCGTCTCGGCTGTCGCCCACGCCCTCATCTCTGTACCCAATGCGACATTCAACATCTACTCTCGCGATCTTCAAAAGGGAATCAATAAGTTCCGCTGGTTTGAATACGCCCTCAGCAGCTCGGTCATGATCGTCCTGATTTCGACCCTTTTCGGCATCACCGACATCTCGGCCCTCGTCTTGATCTTCATCGTCAATGCGGCGATGAACCTCTTCGGCCTCGATATGGAACTCATCAATGTCGACAAGCCAAAGCTGAACTGGGGCCCGTTCGTCTGGGGCACGATCGCTGGTTTGGCACCGTGGATTGCCATCATCATCTACATGACCGGCAATCCTGACCTCGACCTCGTGCCGTGGTTCGTCTGGGCCATCGTCGCGACATACTTCGTCGCTTTTAACACCTTCCCGATCAACATGATCCTTCAATATAAGAAGGTTGGGAAATGGAGAGACTACCTCTATGGTGAAAGAGTTTATATCATCCTCTCTCTCGTCGCTAAATCAATTCTCGCCTGGCTCGTCCTCTTCGGCGCGATGCAACCGTAATAATCAACATACGATTTTTCTGAAAAACGATCATTGATTCATCATTAATTGTTTTTCTTTTTTTGTTAATGAATTCGGTTTCAATCCTCATTCGACCTTTTGACTTCGTTTTCATTTTTGAAAATCATGATTTGCCCGTTAATCGATGTCGACTAAGGAAATAAAAAAATCCCAAACTAACAACGCCAATGCCTTGTGTCAATAATGGGAATTTAGATGGCTGACTAACTCGTCCTAAGATGATTCTATTCAAAAAGAACGAATTGCGACTTATCGACTCCGCAAAGCGGGCAAGTCCAATCTTCAGGAACATCTTCCCATTTTGTTCCGGGGGAGATGCCGCCGTCTGGGTCGCCTAATTCTTCGTCATAAATGTAGCCGCAAGCTGTGCATTGGTATTTCATTGATCAAATCTCCTTTTTTATTGCTAAGAATATTATAAAGGACCATAGAAATCGATGCAACCGGCACACTTTTGGCCTTTCTTGATTAATCCATGCTTTTTGACAGGAAAAACATGAGTGGTTTTTAACCAAAAAGAAAGATATTATGTACATAGTCAATTATGATTTTCAGAAATAGAAGCGAATTTCGGAAGTGGCTATATGAAAACCACGAGACTAATCCTGGCATCAGCGTCACCTTCAGCAAAGGCCAAACCTTGACTTATGCTGAAGCCCTCGAAGAAGCGCTGTGTTTCGGCTGGATCGACGGCGTCGTCAACAGCATTGGAAAGAATGAATATACAAGGTATTTTACGAAGCGCGTCAAGAAGAGCAACTGGTCAGAAAAGAACAAGAAAACGGTCCTTGAACTCATCAATAGAGGTTTGGTGACTCCTTCGGGCATGAAAGCCATCGCCGAAGCCAAGGAGAGCGGCATGTGGAATCGACTTCAAAATAGCGATGTCAGCGAACATGATTTTGAAGAATTTCGCAGTCTGATTGCTAAAAGCAAATCGGCCTTGACGAACTATGACGGCATGTCTTTGTCAGTGAGAAGAACGTATGTTTTATTTTATAAAGACGCCAAAACAGAAGCTGGTAGGACCAGTCGTCTCGACAAGATCATCTCGCGCTTAGAACAAAACTTAAAACCGATGTAAAAGTCATTAATCGATTGCGGAAAAGGCACAAATAGTCAAGTTGCCTCTTCATATCGTCTTATACTAGTATTAGGACAAAGCTATGGACCTTTTGGAGATATTTAAACAATCGATCGACTTTATCGAAGAGCATTTGACAGACGAGCTGTCCGTTAAGGATGTCGCCGCCCATGTCTATGTTTCCAGCTTCTATTTCCAGCGCATGTTTTCCGCTGTCACCGGCCTGAGCGTCGGCGACTATATCCGGAAACGCCGCCTATCCTTAGCAGCTCAGGAACTGCTGATTGATGATGTGAAAATCATCGATTTGGCATACAAATACGGCTATGAAACACCCGAGAGTTTCGCGCGCGCATTTCGGAAGTTCCATGGCGTTTTGCCAAATGAAGTCAAAAAGCATTCTGAGCACATTAAGCTTTGCCCTCGTCTCGAAATCATCGTATCAATTAAAGGAGGAAAAACGATGGACTATAAGATCACTAACCGCGAGGCCTTTAAAATCACCATGCTCATCAAAAAATTCAAAAGTGAGACTTCGATGAAGGAAATACCGGATTTTTGGATGGAATTCTTTCACAAAGGCTATCACAAAGATGTGTGCCCGATGTTGGGCGTCTGCCTGCCGGTCGAAATCGATCAGAAGGAATTCGCATATGGAATTGGAGCTTTTAATGAGTGCGTCAAGCGCGTCCCCGAAGGCTTTGAGGAGCGGATCGTTCCAGCTGGAACATGGGCTGAATTCTCCTGTGTCGGCGCGATGCCGGACGCCATTCAGAAGACGTGGCGCAAGATCTATACCGAATGGCTGCCCAACTCCCGCTATGAGATTATACCTGGCTACGATTTTGAAGTTTATGAAGAGGGCGATACGGCCAGCGTTAACTACCGCAGTTCGATTTGGGTTCCCGTCCGCCTCAAGGCCTAGTCATCATCTTGATTTAAGCGCGACTTGGTGTCGCGCTTTTTTCTTTTTATAACAAAGTTATTTTTCTCTTACATAAGGCGTCAATATTCAGTAAAATAATCTTTGGCAACATATGGGAAAAAGGCAAAAAATTATTAACATCATCCTCGAATTCGCCGTTTTTGTCTTCGCCTTCATCGGTGTCGTTTTCACTTCGTTCGGAGTGTCGGGCTTGATGACCGGCACCAGCATCCTCTACTACACCGTGCAGAGCAATATCTGGATCGGTTTGACCTGCCTCACCTTTGCGATTCTGCGCCTCATCAATTACCATCGTGACGACTTTATAATTCCCACTTGGCTTTTCATCGTCAAGTATGTCTTTGTCGTCGCCATCACTTTGACGATGGTCGTCTTTTGGTTTTTGCTGGCCCCGACCATCCAGCTTCCCTCATATTTCTTATCGCCCAGCAACTTATTCGCCCACACTTTGACGCCGCTAGCGGCGATTATCTCGTTCCTGGCTTTTGATTCAAGAGCCTACCAAATCCCGAAAAAGTGTTCGCTTCTCTCCTTGACTACTCCGCTCTACTATCTCTTTTTTGCCATCATCTGCTCGGTCGCAGGCGTCCGTTTTGCCATCTATCAACTCCCATATTTCTTTCTGAATTTCTTTGAATTCGGTTGGTTCGGTTTCAACCGTTTCTCGGAAGCGTATGGCTTTGCTTCGTTTGGAGTCTTCTACTGGATCGTCCTCATTCTCATCTTCATTTTCCTGCTCGGCTTCGGGTATGTGTTTTTAAATCGCTTGATATTTAGAAAGGTTCATCAATCCAAGAGCGTTCTCTTCGATAAAAATATTTAGTAATATTATAATTGCCCATATATAAATGAAAGGAATGGCATATGAGCATTTATCAAATCACCGTCGAGACAGCTGACAAAGAAAAGGTAGTCCTCGAGAAATATCAAGGACAAGTCCTTTTGTTTGTCAACACGGCCACCAAGTGCCTGTTCACCCCTCAATACGAAGGGCTTCAGCACCTCTATCAAAAATACCACGATAAAGGTTTTGAAATCCTCGACTTTCCGTGCAATCAGTTCGCCCATCAAA
>JBAZED010000021.1:0-10970 GCA_041654095.1 Bacilli bacterium | reverse complement strand
TTTTCAAACGCCTTGACAAGTTCGAAAACTGATGTTCCTCTTCCGGTGCCAAGATTATAAATCTTTAACCCCGACTTGTCTTTAATTACTTTTAAGGACGCGAGATGCCCTTTTGCCAAGTCAACGACGTGGATGTAGTCGCGAACACCAGTTCCATCCGGAGTATTGTAATCATTTCCAAAGACATTCAAATAAGGTCTTTTGCCAATCGCCACTTGCGTGATATATGGCATGAGGTTATTCGGAATGTCGTTGGGATCCTCGCCTATCAAGCCGCTGGGATGCGCTCCGATGGGATTAAAATAGCGAAGAATGACGATATTCATATCCTTATCTTTTTTGTAGGCGGCTTGTAACAACTTCTCAATTTCAATCTTGGTTTGACCATAGGGGTTTGTGGCTTTCTTAATTGGGTCGCTTTCGTAAAGCGGCACATGGTCAGGAACGCCATAAACGGTCGCAGATGAAGAGAAGACAATGTTTTTAACTCCAAACTCTTCCATGATTTTTAAAAGAACTTTTGATGAACCGATGTTATTGTCGTAATATAATTCGGGTTTTTCGACTGACTCCCCCACCGCTTTTAAGCCCGCGAAATGAATGACGGCATCGATTTGATGTTTCTTAAAAATATCTCTTACTTTTACTTCATCTCTTAGGTCGGCTTGGTAAAATGCTGGCCGGACACCGGTTATTCTTTCGATGCGGTCGAGGACTAAGATTTTGGAATTCACTAGACTATCAGCAATAATAACTTCGTAGCCAGCATTAATAAGTTCGACGCTTGTGTGCGAACCTATAAAACCCGTCCCGCCCGTCACTAAGATCGTTTTCATAAGGCCATTACCTTTTCTTTAATTCTTCTAAAAGAAGCTCACTCGTCAATCCCGGATTTACTTTCCCTTGCGATCTTTTCATAACCTGACCAACTAAGAAACCTAAAGCCCGGTCTTTGCCTTCTTTGTAATCCTTAATCGAATCAGGAAAAGCATCCAAGACATCATTTACATAAGTAAGGATAGCATTTACATCATTAATTTGTGTACTTATCCCGAGCTTCTCTTTAGCTTCTTTGACGCTTGAGGAATTAGTCAACATCTCTTGGAAGATGTCGCGACCTTGTTTATTCGATATTTCATTCTTTTCAATCATGTTGATGAGCAGCGATAATTGGGAAGGAGAAACGAAGAAGTTCTCGATTGGAATGTTTCGCTTATTTAGATAAGCCAATACTTCACCGGTGACCCAATTTGCTAAGGATTGATGATAGGTTGTGAACATAGCAGCGTCATCATAGTATTTAGCGAGGTCTTTACTCTGCAAAATAATGCCCGCTTCCCGTTCATTTATTCTCTGAACCTCTAAATAACGCTTTTCCTTTGCTTGAGCGAGTTCGGGACAAGTCTCAATCGCACTACTAATAAAGTCGGCGCTTAACTTAATAGGGACAATATTCGGCTCAATAAAATATTTGTAATCAACCGCATCGGTTTTGACGCGCATCGTGACTGTTTCTTTAAGAGCCTCGTCAAAGCGCCTCGTCTCTTGAGTAATCGGCGTCCCGGTCAACAGCAATCCTTCTTGGCGTCTTACTTCAAAATCAAGCGCTTTTTGAATGTTGGCGATGCTGTTCAAATTCTTTATTTCGACTTTCGTGCCGAGCTTTTCGGTACCGATGGGACGGATGGAGATATTGACGTCGCATCGCAATGATCCTTCTTCCATCTTGCCGTCGCTCACATCCGCGTAGATGACAATCGAGCGAATCCCCTCGACGTATTTCATCGCCTCTTCACCTGAACGAATATCGGGTTTTGACACGATTTCGATTAGCGGCACACCGGAGCGATTATAATCAAGTAATGTGTATTCACTAGAGTGCAGTTGCTTGCATGTATCTTCTTCAAGATGCAATCTTTCGATAGCAATCCTCCGAACAGCATCAGTCTTAATATCCAAATGCCCTTCGCTGCCGATGGGGCGCTTGTTCTGGGTGATTTGATATCCTTTGGGGAGGTCGCTATAGAAATAGTTTTTCCGATCGAACACCAAAGTGTCATCGATATTCATATGCAAAGCACTTGCGATGCGAATCGCATTGATCACAGCTTGTTTGTTGACGGTCGGCATCGTCCCGGGAAGGGCGATGTCATTAGAAGACACAAGCGTATTAGGCTCCATGCCAAATTCGACGGGAGCGTTTGAAAACATCTTGCTCCTCGTCTTCATCTCGACATGGATTTCTAATCCGATGACAGCTTCAAAGTTCATAATTTTGCGGTCCTGACACTGAGATTATAAAAACCGGTGATATCTTCGATGACATTGGCGATCTGCAACAGCTTAACTTCGTTAAATGGTTTTGAGGTCAAATTGCCTCCAAACGGCAAATTGCCTTTAAAACCGAGGGGGACGGTAATCGATGGGAAGCCCCCGAAATTACCGATGACCATGTGGTTATCAGCGATCAAATACTCATCCGACAACCGATCGGACGCCTCACCTATCTTAGGTGCTGGTGTCGGTGAAGCCGGTACGAAAATCGCGTCGTAATTCACGAATATCTCATTGACTTTTTCGACGATCATCCGCCGCACTTTTTGAGCTCTTAAAAAGAGGACTTCTTGATTCTCGCGCATCAAGCAAAAACTACCGATCACAAAACGGCGTTTGATCAATTCTGAAAAACCCTTGGTCCGAGCTTTCATCATCGCCTCATCATACGTTCTACCCTCATAGTAAGGACCGAACTTGACACCATCGAGATTCGCGTTGTTGCTCGTCGCTTCCGCACAGGAAATGACGACATAGGTTGGAAATATGGCTTCGAGTAATTGACGATCAACGGAGACATATTCAACTTTTGCGCCTCGAACTTTTAAAGAGGCAACCGTCTTTTGAAAAGCCGCGTTAATGCTCTTATCGTAAATCGAATCAGCGATTTCCTTGATGATGGCAATTTTTGCGCCTTTTAAGTCGGTATTAAGCAGTCTTGTATAATCCTCGATGGGTTGATCAGACGAAGTCGAATCTTCATCATCTCTTCCCGCGAGCAAATTGAGTAAATGAGCCGCATCACTCACGTTTCTCGTGAAATACCCGACGTGGTCAAGCGAGGTCGCAAACGGAAAGAGACCCAAGCGTGAAATCCGCCCCCAAGTCGGTTTAAAACCGACTAGACCAGCATAGCTGGCCGGTTTCCGAATTGAGTCACCGGTGTCGCTTCCTAACGCAAATGGGACGATCGAAGCTGCGACCGAAACCGCGGAACCGCATGAAGATCCGCCGACGATGTGTTCATGATTCTTATCATAGGGATTATACGTCGTGCCGAGATGACCGGTCGTACCCGAACCACCCATCGCTAATTCGTCTAAAGTCGTTTTAGCGATCGGAATGGCTTTTGCTTCTAAAAGCTTTCTGACGACGGTAGCATCAAAGACCGGGACATAGCCCTCAAGAATGTTGCTGCTCGCCGTCGTGACGACGTCTTTCGTCGAGAAATTATCTTTGATGACAAAGGGTATTCCCCAGAAAAGATTGCCGGCTTCGGGATCTTTGAGTTTGGAAGCCATGTCGAGAGCTTCTTTCTCCATGATATATTCGAAGGCGTTGTTGTTATCAGCCTTAGCTCTTAAAAGTGCTTCCTTGACCAAATCTAAAGGAGCAACTGTCTTTTTGACGAGTTCGTTATGGAGTTCGCGAATGGTTAAATCCAGGAATTCCATCAGCCAACCACCTTGGGTAGTTTGATCTGCCCGCCTAATTTGTTCTTTGCATTGCGAAGCGCTTCTTCTTTACTCAGCGGCCGCACCGGTACGTCTTCGCGCAAATAGGAAGTCGCGACATCAAAGGGAAAGGTCATCGGTTCATAGGAATCGACACCTTCAATTTTGCCGATTAGTTCCATTTGTTTTATGACGACATCGAATTCTTTTAGCAAGGTGTCGTATTCTTCGTCAGACATATCAAAAAGAAGTCTTTTCGCGGCATCTTTTAATACATCTTTACTGACTGTTTTCATCTTTTATTCTCGTCAAAGGCTCAATGTATCATAGCACTATTATTCTTCATTTTGAAGAAGGCGGAGAAATTCTTCCTCGTCCATCGTTCGAACACCCAACTGGTTAGCTTTATCGAGTTTTGAACCAGCATCGACGCCGTAGATGACGATGTCGGTCAGCTTCGAGACCGAACCAGCCACTTTCGCACCGCGACCCTCGAGCAAAGCTGCCGCTTCCTTGCGACCGTATTCGCTCATCGTTCCAGTCAAGACGATTGTCTTACCATAAAAGAGCGATGATTTATCGATCACATCTCGGCCTAGATAATTGAAGTTGAGCATGTGCTGACGCAGTTCTTCAATCAAGGCTCGATTCTTTTCATCCGCGAAATAATCGGCGATTGATTTAGCGACCACCGGGCCGACATCTTCGACCAAAAGCAGATCCTCCGTCGTCAATCTCGTAAAAGCATCGAGATGATGAAATCTCCGCGCTAAGACTTTGGCCATCTTCTCTCCCACTTCTTTGATTCCTAAACCAAAGAGCAGTTTCTCCAAGGAATTGGCTTTTGATTTTTCGATGGCGGTGAGCAGATTATCGATTGATTTATCGCTCCAACCATCGATTTCGACGATTTCGGAACGATGTTCATCGAGATGATATATATCCCCAATGGAGGTGATGAAGTTTTGATTAAAGAATTGCTCCACCACTTTTTCACCCATCCCGTCGATATCCATCGCATCGCGAGACGCGAAGTGGATGATACCTTCGATCTTTTTGGCCGGACAATGAGGGTTCTTACAAAAGTGCATGGCTTCGACTTTGACGAGCGGGAAAGCGCACACCGGACAGTTTTCAATCATTACAAAATCTTTAACATTGTCGCCGCGCCTTTCGGTTATGGGGCGGACGACTTCGGGAATGACATCGCCGGCTTTTCTCAAGGTGACGAAATCACCGATTTTCAAATTCTTTTCATAAATGAAATCTTCATTGTGAAGCGTCGCTCTTTGGACGAGCGATCCGGCGACGCGCACCGGCTCGAGGACGGCATTAGGAGTGATCTTCCCCGTCCTTCCGACTGTGAAGATGATGTCGATCAAACGCGTTGTCACCTCTTCGGGCGGGAATTTATAGGCGATGGCCCATCGCGGTGTCTTGGCCGTCGTACCTAACTCGCCATACGCTTTAAAATCATCGACTTTGATGACGATGCCATCGATGTCATAAGGTAGGCTATTGCGCTTGTTCTGGTACTCGGCGATATATTTGACGACTTCGTCGACATTCGCGCACAGGCGGCGCTCTTTGTTGGTTTTAAAGCCAAGTTTATCTAAATATAATAATGCCTCACTATGTTTTTTGATGCCGAGGTCGCTCGCGTTGACAAAGTAATACCAAAAGGCATCGAGTTTCCGCGAGGCGGCGATTTTCGAATCGAGTTGGCGAATTGAACCGGCTGCCGCGTTGCGAGCATTGGCGAGAAGTTGTTCGCCGTTTGCTTGGCGCGCCGCATTCAACTCTTCCAATGAAGCTTTGGGCATAAATGCCTCACCGCGAATTTCAAGGCCGTGCCGTTCCTTAATTTGAAGGGGGATCGATTTAATCGTGATGATGTTATGGGTGACGTTTTCACCCACCATTCCATCTCCTCTTGTCACCGCATAATTGAGCGAACCATCCTCATAATCTAAGGAGATTGCTAACCCATCGATTTTCATCTCGCACATATATGTGATAGAAGCTAGGCCGAGGGTTTCACGGACTTTGCGGTCGAAATCGCGGACATCTTCTTCGTTAAAGGCGTTGGCGAGAGACAGCATACTTCTCTTGTGGGTGATTTTTTCGAATTCCGATAAGATTTTGCCGCCGACGCGCTGAGTCGGGGAAAGAGGAGATTTCAGTTCCGGATGTCTCTCTTCTAATATGATTAATTCATTTATCAACCGGTCGTATTCGGCGTCGCTGACAGAAGGGTTGTCCAAAACATAATATTCATAATTATATTTCTCAAGTAATTTAGTCAGCTCTTGGGCTCGTTCTTGATCGCTCATGCTTTGGCCACTCCTTTTTTCGAGAGCATAAAATGCTTGGCGAGAATCGATTTCTTGCCGTGTTCGCTGAAATCGATCTCGACGATCGTGTCATCGATGACTTTGGTGACGACGCCTTCGCCGAACTTCTGATGATGGGCGATGTCGCCGACGAACCACTTCTCGACAAAGTTCTCTTGAGAATGTTCCGGTTCGTGATGCTCGACGATATCGGCGATGTCATCATATACATTATCCGGAACATCGTAGAATTCGCGATTGCGCTGGCGGGCGTACCCTCTATCTGTGGGGAGTTCCAGCCCTGATTCCTTATAAAATCGCGAAGCGATAAGTTCGGAATCGAGCACGAAGGAAAATGATTTATTGCACGAGACGAAAAGTTTTTTCTTCGCGCGGGTGAAAGCGACATAGCAGAGGCGCCGCTCCTCTTCGAGACCTTTAAAACCTTCTTCACCCATTGATCTCGCGCTTGGAAAAACGCCTTCGTTTAATCCGATGACGAAGACATAATCATACTCAAGGCCTTTCGCGATGTGAATCGTCATCATCGAGACGAAGTTGCCTTCGTCAATATCATCTTGGGACGTCGCTAAAGTCGCATATTCCAAGTATTCATCGAAGGGCGAATCGGGATTCCGCTTGGCGAAAGTGAAGATGTCATCAAACAACATCTTGACGTTGTCGAGGCGGTTATCGCCGTCTTCGTCTTTAGCTAAGTAATCATAGTATCCTAGTTCAACCACTAATTGATTGAGAAGACTAGGATAGGCCTCAATTTTTTCGTTGAGTTTCTTTCTCGTCGCTTCTAGCAGGCGTACCATCGACGATAAAGAGGCGATGGCTTTGGTCTTGAGTTCCGACTCGAACTTTTCAATGTCGAGGATGTAGCCGTAAAGCGATAAGCCATTGCGGCGCGCTTCAACTTTTAAAATCGCCAAAGATGTCTCGCCGATGTTGCGGCGGGGAACATTGACGATGCGTTCAAAGCTGATATCATCAAATGAATTATAGAGAAGTCGGAAATAAGCGATAACGTCTTTTACTTCGCGCCGCTGAAAGAACTTTGCGCCCCCAAAGATTTGAAAGGGGATTTTGTTTTTCTCCAATTCTTTTTCAAATGGTAGGGTAATGTAGCTCGAGCGATATAAAATTGCGACTTGGCGATAGGAGAAATCAATTTTGGTCTTCTTCAACTTCTCAATTTCCCTGACGACCCACGTCGCTTCCGATTCGCGGGAGTAGGAACGCTCCGTCTCAATCTTTTCGCCAAGATTGTTTTTCGTATATAAATCCTTGGGAACTCTAAGGCGATTATGGCTGATCAGGCGGTTCGCGGTATCCAAGATAACTTGGGTTGAGCGATAGTTGCGATCGAGGATGATCGTCTCGGCGAGAGGAAAGTCTTTATTGAAGTTCAAAATAATATTTTGATTCGCGCCTCGCCACGTGTAGATGGTCTGATCGGGATCGCCGACGACATAGAGTGATGTGCCTTCTTTCATCAATAGTTTGACGAGCATATATTGGACATCGTTCGTATCCTGAAATTCATCGATCAAGATATGTGAGAAGCGATTCGCCCATTTCTTTCTAACTTTTTCATTGTTTTCTAGTATTTCGATCGTTCTTAAGAGCAAATCATCGAAGTCTAAGGCTTTTTGTTCGGTTTTCCTCGCCTCGTAAAGATGGAAAAATTTTAGGCATTCCTTTTGCTCGGGGTAGGCATCATCTTTGAGGATGACATCTTCGGGATATCGACCATCGGTTTTGTGCCCGCTGATAAAGGAGAACGCTAGTTTGACGATTGGATCTTTCTTTTGATAATTCAGTTCGACCGCTACGCCTTTCAGCAACTTCTCTTGGTCTTCCTCATCATAGATGGTGAAGTTGCTCGGAAAACCGAGCACTGATATTTCGCTTCTTAAAAAACGCGCGCAGAAACTATGAAATGTCGAGAGCTTCAAATGGTCGCTCGCGTCAGGGACGAGTTTGATGGCTCGGTCGCGCATCACGCCCGCTGCTTTGTTGGTAAAAGCGAACGCCAAGATATTTTCGGGATAGATGCCTAACTCGCCGATTAAATAGGCGATACGATAGGTCAAAACTCTCGTCTTCCCGCTGCCCGCACCGGCCACGATGCGGACGAACTGCGAGGACGAAGAGACGGCTTCATATTGCCTTTCATTCAAGAGTTTTTGATATTCGTTCATGATGAAAATGATATTTACCTATGGTAATATCTTACCACATCGCCGCGATGCTCTCAATGTAAAATGCGATACTGTTAAGGGAAATTTTCCCTTAAAAATGAATCAAAAAATTGATGAAGACGCGAGACTATCAGCGCATGAACAACATCTATTTTCTTTGATAACGAGCGTCTTTAAATGTTCCGCGTTTAATAATTTTATTTTGCTTTAGCAAGACGGCTAAAACTCTTTCGATGGTCGAAACGCTGATATCCGGCAATAAATCGTGAATATCTTTTTTTGATAGGGGCAATAAACTGTTTAATACGATATCGATAATTCGTTTTTCCTTTGACATGATACCTTTGTTGATGCCGATAAATCTTTTTTCTAAATCTTGATAGCACAATTCTAAAGTCCTTAGAAAGTTGCGGATGAATGGCACATAGTTGTTCTGATTGTCTTCCCAATCTAAAGATGATTTTTGAAGAGCTTCGTAATATTCATCTTTGTGATCATTTATCATCCCTTCAAAAGAAACATACTTGCCGACATCATATCCTCCTTGATAGAGGAGGAGGAGCGAAAGGAGACGCGATATTCGGCCGTTCCCATCCATAAATGGATGGATGCACAAAAAATCGAGGATGACACAGGGAATCAATAATAGAGGGTTGATAGAGGCGTTATCCCTAGCATCAAGGTATGCTAAGACGAGCTGTTCCATGCCTTCTTCGGTCTCGAAAGCGCTCAGCGGTCTAAACCTGACGCTTCTAACTCCGTCATTGCTCACCGCAACAATTAAATTATCGTTTTGTTTGTACTGTCCGCGATGCGGTGACTTGGCATAAGAAAGAAGAACGCTGTGAAGAGAGAGGATGTCCCTTTCCGAAAAAGATATCTGATCATAATTTTCATGGATAATCTTCAGCGCATCTCGATAACCGGCTATTTCTTGTTCATCGTGGCTGATTGGTTCGCCCATTCCATTGACGATCGCGGTAATTCGCTTATCGGTAGAAACAATGCCCTCGATTTCATTGCTGGATTTGACCGAGCGAATCTTCGCTATAGAAACAAGGCATTCGAATAAATTCGAATGCCTTAGTTTCTTATTAAGGACATCGGTCTTCATCGCTTCTATGTAACTTGCCGACATCATTATTTGGCTGTCGATGCTGATATTCTTAAGAAAGGTATAATCAAATTTTCTCATCTCGTGCTCCTTTTACTGCACTTATTCTAACTTATTTGATGCAGTATTTCAATCGCAAAGTAATATTTACTGCACTAATTTTGTTATTATTGATGCAGTATTATCCATTTCCAATATGCGCCGAGTTACATGATTCGCCAGATGGCGACCGTTATTTACTCGCATATTTGATGAAAATGATTGGCACAATTTGATGAATTCAAGGCAACTAAACGCCAATCGTTACTTTTACCATCTGTGATAAAATAGCGGTATGAGTCTATTGACCAAGCGTGAAACGCTCGTCCAAAACATCACCTACATGGCCATCATGGCGGCCGTCAACGCTATTTTTTCGTTAATCGCCGCCCTCGTCCCAGTTATATCTCTTTTATTGATGATCGTCTTGCCGCTCAGCTCAGCGATCGTCTTTCTATTCTGCCGCCACCGCTACTATGTCATCTACGCCGTTGCCACCGCCGCCATCTGTTTGGTCGTGACCCTTTTTGATGTGTCCTTTACAGTTTTCTATGTTTTGCCCTCGCTTTTGACCGGATATCTCTTCGGATTGCTCATCAAATATAAACTTCACGCCATTTGGATCATCTTAATTACCAGTATCACCCAAGGTCTGTTTTCAGCTTTGACGATTCCACTAATTGATGTTTTATTTCAAGTCGATGTCATTATGACATTCAAGACAATCCTCCAAGTCGGAACATCGCCGAACATCAATCTGATTATTCCGACCTTCTTGTTTTTCTTGGCCTTGGTCCAAATGGTTTTTTCCTACATTGTCATCTATTTCGAAATCAATAAATTCGGCTACGAGATTAATGACAGCCCCCTCAATACCGGTCTTTATTCACTGATTTTGTTGGGTATCTTACTATTGATCATCCCTTTGGGATTCTTGTTGCCAAGCGGTGCTTATCTATTCTTGGCGGGCTCCTTCTATTTCATGTTTTTCATCGTCTTCGCTCACATCGCAAGCAAAGGCAGGAAAGTCCTGATCGCTCTTGGCGTTTCCCTCCTCGCCTTCATGTTCCTCTTCGCTTTCTCCTATCCGCTTCTCGGCGATCCTTATGGTCTTTTGTTGATGGGGATATTGCCTTTGCTAATCGCTCTTGTTTCTTTGGTGAACAAGTTATTGTTTATGCGGGGTCATAAAGATAAAATTAAAGGCACAGGAAAGGAGTGATAGAGAATGCTTAAATTTCTACAAGTCTTCGGCCAAGGTCTTCTCTATGTCGTCCTTTCGCCGTTTTTTCTCGCCATCTTAGCTCTCTATGTCGTCTACGCCTCAATCGTCATGGTCTTTTCATATTTCAAACTGATTATTCTCTTCTTCGCAGGAAGAAGTATGTATAGCGACTTACCCGAAGATATCGAAGCCAAAAAAATCCTCGACGCGCATCGCGAAGCGCGGCAAGCCCAACTCAATCCCCAACCACAGCCATATCCTCTGCCGCCTTATGGCTACCCCGGTTATCCATATCCACCTCAACCTGGTCAAGTCATCAAT
>JBAZED010000020.1:0-12125 GCA_041654095.1 Bacilli bacterium | reverse complement strand
CCATGACCCCACCTTTTAGTTAAGAGTTTTGATAGGTTTTATCGTCTACCCCACAAAACCCCACCATTTAGTTAAGAGAGTCCGTTTATTCCGCGGGTTTTTGATTATCTGATTGATCGTTATTCGCTTGTGGCTGGCGCGTGGGTCGGCTCGCTGTCAATGCGTTTGGGCTCGCCGTGCTTGACGAACAACATAGTTACGAAGGCGGCGATGGAGAAGAAAATGGCATAGGGGAAGAGAACCGGAAGCATTCCGAACTCATCCATTAGAAGTCCCGAAAGAACGGGCGTGACAGCTTGAGCCAGCATGCTGGCCGCATAATAGTAGCCGGTGAAGACGCCGATATTGGGACCTTTCGACATTTCGACGACCATCGGGTAAGAGTTGACATTGATGGCTGCCCAGCCAAAGCCGACGATGACCATCGCGACGTAAATGAGCCAGCCCAGTGATAAAAGACTGGCGACAAAGACGGCGATGAAACCGAGAATCAGGACGATGATACCGGTGAGAATTGTATTTTTGCGCCCGATTTTTGTCGAGAGTATGCCAATTGGGTAAAAGGCGATGAGCGCAGCGACAAAACCGACCATAGCTGGGAATGTATAGTTTTCGATCTGAAGGATGTTTTGAGCGTAGAGGGTCAGTTTGCTTGAAGCGGCATTATAGGCAAAAAACCAGAGGAAAATCGATATTAATATCAAGATAAAACTCTTTTTAACGTCTTTGGGCATTTTGTGGTCGCGGCTGCCTTTGGCCACTTTTTCGTCCTCTTCCGTTTCGAGGCCGAGTTCACGCGACACGCTCTGCATCTCATTCGTCCACTTGACCTCTTTGACGAGGAACATGAAAATGGCGAGGAGCGCGAGCATGAGGCCGGCGACAATGGCAAAGAGAAGGATGTAGTTAAAGGACCAGTAATTGCCCGTCCTGCCCGTCTTAACCGTTCCCAAGACCATGATAAGAACGAGAGAAATAGCACCGCCGATGGTGCCCATCGCGTTGATGATTGCGTTCGCTTTGGAACGAAGTGGTTTGATCGTGACATCTGGCATGAGCGAGACAGCTGGTGTTCTAAATGAACACATAGCTAACAAGACGATGAACAAAATGCCGATAAACGAGCCTAGATAAATCATATTGGGCTGCGTGATTTCTTTGAAAATATAAGCGGCTCTGAGCTCCGAAATTTTGTCGGCGACTTCGGTTATATATGTGTAGCCGCTGCCATCGAGCGTCAGAATCTCTTGGATGACACCTTTGACAGTGAAATAATAGCCGGTGACGACGCCGTCGACCTTGATTTCTAACATCGCTGAAATCTGATCGGCGCGGACTGCTTGGAACTGATAGTAATCAACGACTGCTAGCGCGACAAAGATGATGGCGGCGATGACTGTGCCAATCAAAATATAGGGTTTTCTTTTGCCCATCTTCGCTGTGGTCTTATCGGACCACGCTCCGAAAAGCGGTAGGAAAACCAAAGCCAGGATATTATCGAGGGCCAGCAAGATGCCCGAGGAAGCTTGATTGAGCCCGAAGTTGTTCACCAAGATGATTGACATGACGCCGTCGTATATTTGCCAAAACATGCTGATGATCAAAAAGGCTAAGCCCACTAAAAAGGTTCGCTTAATGTTCAGTTTCATAATCCTCTCCTGTGCGTCGTTAACGCATATCCACCTAAAATGTTAGCACAAACGGGATGAGATAAACCAACAAAAAAGGCCTTTTTACGGCCTTATTGATTCAAATATATAATTGCTGGTTTCTCGTATCGCCAATAAGCGCTTCGCTTCGCTATCGATTGTCCACGAAACGACCAAGTGACCGCGTTTTCGGAGCCGGCGTATTTTTCTATTTGGCAAATAGTTGATGTCAAAGGCCAGAAAGGATGGTTTGGAGACGTGGCGAATATTGAGCGACTTGAACATCCATAAAGCGAACTTGCTGATGTTTTCTAGTCCAAAAGATATCAATTGGCCATATGGGTATAATTTCGCATAGTTCTTGCTGAGCCAGCGAAGTGCATAGGGATTAAATGATTCGATGGCGATTTTATTTGTATCCGGATAATCCTTGAGCGATTTGATGATCGTTTTAGGGAGTGATGGATTAAAAGGTCCGTCGACTTTCATCTCGATGAGGAGGGGAACGCGACCAGCCACGACCTTGAGGACTTCGTCAAGAGTCGGGATTTTTTCTTTGGAAATGAGGAGCTGTGTCGCTTTTAATTCCTCAATTGTCATATCGCTGACCAATCGATCGAGGTCGGCCACGCGTTTTAAGCAATTATCGTGGACGACCGCGAGCGTGCCGTCTTTGATAAGATGAACATCGAGTTCAATGCCGTATCCTTTGTCGACGGCGGCCTTGAAAGCGCTGAGGCTATTTTCGTCAAAACGCTCATCATGGAGTCCGCGATGAGCGAGGGGCGTATCCAAAAAGTTGCTGAGATCATTCATATCTTCCCATCTCCTTTAACTCCTATTTTACATTGTAAAAGACGAAGCGGGTTTATTTTTTATACGCGTTTTATAATCTCATCGTAATATTCAGCGATTGCCGCCTTAGTTTTGCGGCGGCATATGCCAAAGGCCTTGATCGCGACCCACGCGAATTGGCCTTTAAAAACCGCCCTGTAAAAAAGAGGGCTATTCGCAGCGGATTAGCATTGCATTATAATTAAATATAGCGCGAGCAAATAATGTTGCAAGGAGCACAGTATGGGGAATGAATTATGGGCTTATCTCATCGCAATTGCTGTTTCACTGATTGCCATCGGGGTAGCTATCTGGATGGCTTTATGGGTCAAAAAACTCGAGTCGAGAAATGGAAAAATCGCTTACGTGGCGAATTTAATCAAACGCGGGGCAAACACTTTTCTAAAACGCGAATATATGATCTTGGCCATTTTCGCCGGAATCCTCTTTGTCTTCATCGTCATCTTCCTCCCAAAACCGATTTGGCAGGTCGATTCGAATATCCCCAATATCGCGGCCGCCCTCCCGAACATCGCGATGGGCATTTCCTATTTATTTGGCACGGTCTTCTCGGCCATAGCCGGCAAAATTGGCATCGATATCGCGACGATTGCCAACATCAAATCGGCGGAAGCCGCCACCAGAGGAATCAAACCATCGTTTATGGCCGGTTTCCGCGGCGGAGCAGTCATGGGCATGGCCGTCGTCGCCAGTTGCTTATTGGGCGTCACGATTGTTTTCTGGGCCACTTACAGCTGGGTCGAGAGCGCTCGAATTTTAATTGGATTTAGCTTTGGAGCGAGCTCCTTAGCCTTATTCGCCAAAGCCGGCGGTGGAATCTTCACGAAAACCGCTGACATCAGCGCCGACTTAGTTGGAAAAGTCGAACTCAACATTCCGGAAGACGATCCGCGCAATCCCGCCGTCATCGCCGATAATGTCGGGGATAACGTCGGCGACGTCGCCGGCATGGGAGCTGATCTATTCGACTCCAACGTCGCTTCCTTGGCGGCCGCTTTGGTTTTGGCTATCGCCCTTGATCCAAAATTTATCCCGTTAGTCTTTTTGTTTGCGACAGCGGGATTGCTATCTTCCATCATCGGCGTAGCAACCGCTAATATCGGCAAGCATGGCAATCCGACGAAAGCATTAAATAGCAGCACATATCTCACGACCGCTATCTATTTTGTTTTGACGGCGATTATCACGGTCATCTTTGATTTTGTCCTCGATGTTGGAACGGGGCACATTTATTGGAATATTTGGGGTTCAGCCGTCCTCGGCTTGCTCGTCGGTGTTATCATCGGTTTAGCGACTGACTATTTTACGGATGACAGCCGAAAACCGGTTCATATGGTGGGAGAAGCTTCGGAGTCAGGACCCGCCTTTACGATTTTGTCAGGTGTTTCCTATGGCTTCTTAAGCGTCTTCCCCGCGATGGTCGGCATCGGCGTCTCCGCCCTTGGTTCGTATTTCTTGACGATGGGAATCGCCACTGATTCGGCCACGGCCGGGATGTTTGGCATTTCGATGGCCGCCGTCGGCATGCTCTCCATCGTTGGCATGATTATTTCAAACGACGCTTATGGTCCGATTGTCGACAATGCCCGCGGCTTGGTCGAGATGGGCAATCTCGGTGAGGAAGCGCTAGAAATCACCGACCGCCTCGATAGCGCCGGCAACACGGTTAAAGCCGTCACAAAGGGCTTTGCAATCGGGGCTGCCGGATTGACTGTTATCGCCTTACTTGGCGCTTTCATGTCGGAGGCCAACGCCCTCGGCGCCGGACTCCTCGGTTTTGACGTCATGAATCCCATCATCTTCTTCGGGCTTCTCGTCGGAGCGGCAGTGCCGGCCGTTTTCTCGGCTTTGCTGATGCTCGGAGTCAACCGCAATGCCCAGCGCATGATCAAAGAAATCCATCGCCAATTCAACGACATTCCAGGTCTGAAAGAAGGCGTGGAAGGCGTTGCTCCCGAATATGACAAATGCATCGACATCGCGACGAAAGGGGCCCTCAGCGAATTAGTCATCGCGGGTTTGTTTGCCATCGCCGTGACCATCGCCGTCGGATTTATCGGTGGCGTTAAAGCTATCGGCGGATTCCTAGTCGGCAATATCGTCGTCGGTTTGCTCCTCGCTCTCTTCATGTCCAACTCCGGTGGTCTCTGGGACAATACCAAAAAGTATATCGAGTCCGGACATCACGGCGGGAAAGGAAGTTTTGCGCACAAGGCCGCGGTGACCGGCGACACCGTTGGCGATCCGTTTAAAGACACGGCCGGCCCGTCGATTAACACGCAGATTACCGTCGTTTCCTTGGTGGCTTCGCTGATGGCCTACATCTTCCTGGCTTTTAGCATCTTCGATTAATCTATGGAATATAGCAAAAAGCCGCGAATTTCGCGGCTTTTTAAAGCAAAATAAAGCTTATTTACCTAAAAAATGTTTCTTTTCTTCGGGAATATCAAAGCCCAAGGTGCCGCCCGGATTCATAATATTATCGGGGTCAAAATGCCGTTTTAAAGCTTTTAATACTGAGTACTCGGTTTTTCCTAACGAGCCTTCAAGCCAGGGCCCGAACATCTTGCCGATGCCGTGGTGATGCGACATCGAAGCTCCGGATTTTTGAATCGCATCGAGAATGCCGCTGTGGTAGGAAATATAGTCATCGATATTGTCCATTTTCGTGATGAAGATGAAGTAGAGATTCGCCCCTTGAGGATAGGCGTGTGATAAATGCGTGGTGACGACCGTGTTGGGACGCGAATGGCAATATTTGCGAACGCTGCGATGGACTTCCGCCATATTCGACCACAAGACCGAGCATTCGAGCGTGTCGGTCAAAATTCCGAAATCTTGCATCGAGTCGCGAAGATATGGATCGTTGAAACGGCCCTTTTCCCACGCCTTAGTCACATAGCCGGTCATACTCATGCCGCCGTGCTTGCGGGCGATGCGCCCAATATTCCTGGCGACGTTTTTGGCAAAGCCCTTTTCGCCTTCGCTCCACCCGAGGAACAAGCTCCTCTCCATCGGGCGATATCTACCGATTGTAAATAGTTTGGACAGCGGTGATTCATCGACGCCGTAAAGGCGCATCATCAAATCTGTCTCTTCGGCATCGGAACAGCGGAAGACCGAAGCAAAACCCGCTTCGCACTGCATCATCTCGCGTGTCGCAGCCTGAGCGTCCTCCCAATTATGGAACATAAACGAGAAGCATTTGCGGTTTTCCTTGGTCAGTCGGAACACGCGCAATGTGACATCGGTGAGGACACCAAATGCCCCTTCGCTGCCCATCATGATATGATTGAGAGATGGTCCGGTCGCTTCGCGAGGATAGGGCGAAGTGATGATATTTCCAATCGGGGTCGCGTACTTTTGCTCGAGGACCAAGTCTTCAATTTTGCCGTAGTAAGTCGAGTTTTGACCCGCGCCGCGAGTGACGACCCAACCGCCGACCGAACTATGTTCAAACGACTGGGGAAAATGGCCACATGTATATGCTCTTTTAGCCCCGAATAGTTTCACAGCATTATTGAGGGTTTCCTCGAGTTTCGGTCCGCTCATACCGGCTTGCACGGTAATCGTCTGGTCGATTTCATGAAAGGCCAGTACTTTATTGAAGCGTAAACGCATGTCGAGGCTGATGCCGCCCTTGACGCATTCGACGCCGCGGGTGACACTGCTCCCACCCCCATAGACATAGACGGGGATTTTGTGTTTTGCGCAATATTCCACGACTTGTTCAATTTGTTCGCGAGTGTCGGGATAGAGGACGGCATCCGGAATATTCTCGACGATTTTTTGGCGAAGTCGCAAGACATCGTGCATCGTTTTGCCATAGGCAACACTCAAGCGCGAATAGTTGTCGGTTTTCACATAATCACCACCGACGATTTTTTTGAAAGCCGCGATGTGCTCGCTCGCTAGGTTTGATGGGAGACAATAGTCGACGGGGCCAAAGCCGAGACTTCCATCATACTTTTGAAAATCTTCATCGCTCATCTTGAAGATTTCCTTTATGATGTGGTAAAGATTTTCTTTCGGCCATTTAAAATACTGAGGATTGCCCCAGCGGAAGATCGAGCGCCAACTGCGCGGATCGGCCGGAGTATCGACCCATTTAGGTGAGAAGCCTTTGTACGGTTTGTTTGACATTATTTGTCCTCCCTACCTTTTATGATTGAACGGAGCTCCCAATAGAGAGGTCGCAGCTGCTTGTAAATGCGCTTGTAAATGCGGGCATGCAAACTCTCGTATATTTTATGAATTTCGGGATTTGGGGTGAAAGTCTTGGTGTAATGAACCATGTTGGCAATGGCTTCGCGATAGTCTTTGTAGATGCCTAAACTGACGAAGGCGACCATCGAACTGCCGAGGCCACAAGCTTCATAGGTCTGGATTTTGTAGACTGGTTTCCCGAACATATCGGCGGTTATCTGACATATTTCTTCGCTTTGTGAACCTCCGCCTGAAACCGTTAAGCCGTCGATGGTCTGCTTGGAACTTTTCTCGAGATTTTGCATTCCCTCCATCAGACCGTAACCGATGCCTTCGATGATCGCTTTATAAATGTGGATGCGAGTGTGTTCGCTCGAGAAGCCGATAATGCAGCCTTTGGCTTCGGGTTGCTTGAGCATCGGAGCCCAATAGGGCTGCAGGATAAGTCCGTCGCTGCCCGGGGGGATTTCCTTGAGGCGGCGATTTAATAGTTCTTCGGGGGAAAGGCCTAGTTTAGGGGCCTGAACGACTTCTTTTTCGGCGAACTCTTTTTTAAACCAACTGATCATCCAGAAGCCGCGATAAACCTGAATTTCGGGATTCCACGTACCGGAAGTCGCTCCCGGATAAGCCGGCATGAATTGCTGCGGCTCGACGTATTTGCGAAGTGTGGTCTGAATCGTCGCCGTTGTTCCGAAGCTGAGCGATGCGAGGTTGTTGTCGAGAACGCCGCAACCCAAGGTTTCACAAGCTTTGTCGGAAGCGGTGGCGATGACGGGCAAACCTTCCTTGATTAAGTACTCGTCGCTGACGGCTTTGGAAATGGTCCCCAAAGTCGATCCCGGAGGAATGATTTCCTGAAGCTTTTCCACTTCGACATCAAAAATGGGAAATTTGATGTTTGATGGTTCGTACCACTTATTGTTTTTATAGTCGAATGGGATATGGCCGATTTGCGACGCCGTCGAATCGATCAGCTGACCGGTCAATTGATAGACGAGATAGCCGCTTAACAAGATGTACTTATAAGTATTGGCCCAAATCTCAGGTTCGTTTTCTTTAATCCAATTGCTCTTGGTTATTTTTCTTTGATCTTGGAGAGCCTCGCTCATGCCGACTAGACCAAAGGCTAATCTCGAGACGAGCGGTAGAGGTTTTTCACATTTCGCTTCGCGCTGATCGAGCCAGACGATGATATCGCGTAAAGGCTTAACATCTTTATCGACGCAGACACATGTATCGCGAATCGTTGTAATCGTGACGGCGACAATGCTGCCGAGATGCTGCTGATTGTTTTGGTGAATGCGGCGCGAAACCTCTTTTAAAGTGTCGACGTAGATGCTCGGTTTCTGCTCGGCATAGCCGGGTTGGAGCGAATAATAAGGGACAAACGCAATCTGTTCCTTGGCGACGATGTTGCCTTTCTTATCGATGAGAAGGGCGCGGATGCTCTGCGTTCCGCAGTCGAAAGTCAAAATGAGAGGATTGTCAATCATACGCATAAATCTCCTTTTTGCATATTTGCCGTCGTGATAACATCGACGTTACTACCAAAAACATTATGAATTATTATCGTCCCGATTGGGAGATAATCATCAACGATTACTCCTTTGAGAAGCTTGATTAAACCAAGCATTTGATCCTTAGGAATTTCGCCGTTTGTCCGAACGGAGACGACTGGGTATTCTGGAAGGTTCGTCCGGACCGTCGAGGACACGCTGCGCAGAGGGTTCGTAACTTCGTTGATGGCAAAAGTGACGCCGCGCAAGCATTTGTTGCCGGTCACTTGGTGAGTCAGTTCATCGATTTCGAGTTGGCATCCATTCGGACAGACGATGCACGTTATTTTCTTAATCATTTTGCGACCTCCAAACGCACTTCCAAAGAAGCGGTTGCGCGCCGCCCAGAAAAGTCGATTGTGATTCTTTCCATCTCCGGTGGTCGCAATCTTTGATAAGTTTTTTTGAATATTACAACGTTATTGGATTTGATGAGAATCGTCGCGTTTTTGACTTCGCCGGCACTTCGAAAATAGGCGACGACATTATCGTTAATTTGATTGATATCAATGTGGGATGGAACGAAATAAAGAAGCTTTGAATCGACGGCTATTTCCAGCAATTTGCGTTCTTTTTGATTTGTTTTCGCGGCATTTTGACCGGCGATTTCGCCACTTTCCGAGACGAAATCGGCAAGGTCGCTGACATGCAGAGCGTTCCCGCACGAATAGATGTTGGGAACCATACTCATCATAGTTTGATCGACGAATGGGCCCTTTGTTCGCGGATTAATTTTAACTCCTAATTGCTCGGCTATTTCATTTTCTGGGATTAATCCGACCGAGACGATGAGAGCATCGCATTCGATGATCTTCCTCGTGTCGTCGATGGGCCGCATCCGCTCATCGACCTTGGCGATTTCGACAGCCTGCAGGCGATCGGTTCCAAAGACCCTCGTCACGGTGTGCGATAGGTGGAGCGGAATTTGAAAATCATCAAGGCATTGAACGATGTTTCTCGTCAAGCCGCTCGGTGTCGGCTTAACTTCGTAAACGCCGAGGACTTGTCCGCCTTCAAGGGTAATTCTCCGCGCCATGATCAAGCCGATGTCGCCACTTCCGAGAATGACGCATTTTTTGGTCGGCATCTGCCCTAAAATATTTATGTAATATTGGGCCGCGCCAGCCGTCATCACGCCGGCCGGATTAGTTCCATTTATAAAAATCTGGCGAGAAGTTCGTTCGCGGCAACCGGTTGCCAAAATAATCTTTGGCGCGACAACATTGGCGATTCCTTGTCTTGTCACGAGTGTCAATTCAAAATTGTCATCTATCTTCGCGATGTTTGTCACATATGTGAGCGTTGAGGTTTCCACCTTTGTGCTCTTCAGTTTTTCAATTTCTCGCGCGGCGTATTCCGGGCCGCTGAGCTTTTCCTTAAAACGCGCAAGTCCGAAACCATCGTGAATGCACTGCTTTAAGATTCCGCCTAGTTTTGCTTCCCGTTCAATGAGCAAGACGCGAGCCTTGTTTTCATCGGCTTTAATCGCTGCGGCCAAACCGGCGGGGCCACCACCGATGACAATTACGTCATACGTTTTCATCACAGTCCCTCCTCAGTTTGATTTAGGAGGATTTTTCCTTCGCCTTTTTTCTTTATTTCACAAAGTGAAGCATGAAGTTCCTGAGCCATGATTTGCACAATTAACTGCTGACAAAATCCGCCTTGGCAACGTCCCATCCCGGCTCGAATCCGGCGCTTGATCCCATCGACGGTATTTGTTGCGAGTGGGCGATGAAGGGCATCGATTATCTCGCCTTTTGATATTTCTTCGCAGCGGCAGATTATCTGGCCGTAATCAGGATTGGCTTTTATGAGGGCATCGCGGTCCTTTTTGTCCATTTCTTTTAATGGCGGTCGAATCTTTCTTTTCCTTGAAAAATGAGGATTCGGTTCTAAGGTTTCGCCTTTTAGTTCCTGGTAGATCCGTATGATTTCCTCGGCGATGGCGGGAGCGGCCGTGAGACCCGGCGATTGGATGCCGGCGGCATGAATGATATTGCGCGTCCACTTGCCCTTGCGTATAACGAAATCTTCCTCATATGTCGAGGCTCTGATCCCCGCGAAATACGTGATGACGTCAGCGCGGCTCAAAGTCGGCAGCGTTAGCGAATGCTTTTCAAATAGAGCATTTATCTCATTGTCGTTGGTCTCATAGTTTTCCCGATCCGGAGATTCGGAAGCGGTCGGGCCGATGACGATATTGCCATCGGCGGTCGGAATGATGCCGCCACCCTTTGTATGAGCTTTCTTGTCGCTTGATCCAAAGTAGAAAGAAAGGGTTGAGTTCACCGATTTCTCGGCGGCTTTTTTATCGAGGACCATCTCGACCCCGCGGCGCGGGTGGATGGTGAAGAATTGGTCTTCGGCTTTTCGGGCGATGACATCGGAAAACACCCCGGCGGCATTGATGACGATTTGCGGATAGATCGCACCGCGGTTGGTCTTGATGCTCACGATGCGGCGGTCTTTCATCTCGAAGTCTAATGCCGCGGTGTCTAGAAAGATGCGACCGCCGTTTTCAATGGCGTTCTCCGCCAGGGCAACCACCATATTATATGGTGAGACGACTGCTCCTTCGGGGAAAAAGACTGCGAATTGCGCGCTTTTATCAATATTCGGCTCGCGTTTCAAGAGTTCATCGCGATTGAGTAATTGCGCGCCTTTGATCCCTTTCCTTTTAGCGGAACTAAAAAGATAGGGCATGGCTATCTTGGCTAGCTTGCTCGCGAAAACGAGCGTTTGTCCGCACCTTACAAAGTCAACGCCCAAGTCTTTGGCGAGGTCTTCGTATATCGCGGCGGCACGGCGCAAGTATTTATGCTTTTCGGAGCGGTGGGAAAGATCCATACCGACGTGGATGCAACCATCGTTGCGGCTACTCGCGTGCAAGGCGACGTCATTTTCCTTTTCGATCAAAACGGCATCGACTTGATACTTTGTAAATTCGCGCAGAATGGCCGTTCCGACGATGCCGCCTCCGATGATCAAGACGTCGCATTTTACTCCTTCGTATCGATTGTCGGAAATGGGACTGATGCGAAGTGGAGGTTCTTTGTAATCTTTTAGAGAAATGCGGTTGATGACGCCTTCGCTTTTGGCTTTGACGGCTAAGTAGCCGGCTTCGACGATCTGCTGCCAACTGTCAAGTTCGCCCTCGAGCAAAACGCAACCCTCTTTATCGCTGACTGTTATCTGAGGAAATAAATCAGTTAGTTCCTTTTTGATCCTGTTGAATAATTTCTCATCCATGAGCGTTGCCAGCTTTCATCATGATTTTCAGCAATCGTTCGTTATTAAAATCCTGGCCGTTGAGAATTTCTTGTATGACCAAGCCATCGATGATGAGCATGAGAGCATAAGCATAGGCTTCGGGATCCTCGACATTTGCGAAAACGCGCTGGACGCCAAAAAATAGAGTCTCTTGCCACTCGTGATACTTTTCGATGAACTTGCTGCGCAGGGATTCGTCACCCCCTAGGCATTCGTTGATGAGAAAGATGTGCATTTTGGCGCGGTCGAAGAGCTTGACACCCTTATGAAAAACGACATTGAGAAAGCGGTCGGGTTTTAAATCCAATTCATGGCGGGCGAGCCAATCTAGATATTCTTGTTTGAGGCGATTCATATGCGTACAAATAACGTCGAACACCAAATCATCTTTACTCGCATAGTGATAATAAATTGTTCCAGGAGAAAGATTGGCTTTGAGGGCGACATCGCGCAATGAAAAATTCTTGACCCCTTTGGCGGCGATCAAAACTTCTACCGCGTCGATGATACGTTCCTTGCTGACACTACCTTTTGGGCGACCCATTCCTGTTATTCGGTTAACTGACCGAATTACTCCTTCCTG
>JBAZED010000019.1:0-13406 GCA_041654095.1 Bacilli bacterium | reverse complement strand
AGTTTTGATAATCGAAGGTTTAGCCAGAACCAAGCGCTATCAAGTTCTTAAGGATGCCTTTCATATCGAAGGCGGTTCACAATGCGGAATTTGCACGCCGGGAATGATCATGGCTGCGGAAAGTCTACTTTCCGATAATCCTCATCCCACCGATGAAGAAATTCGGATTGGACTCTCCGGCAATCTGTGCCGCTGCACCGGTTACAACATGATCATCAAAGCTGTCAAAACGGCCGCTAAGTTAGGAGAAGGATTATGGTGAGACACATCATTCCTAACAATTTGCGCGAAGCCCTAAACTATTTAAACGAGGGGCCATTTCACATCATGGCTGGCGGAACGGATTTGATGATTCAAAAAAGGAGTTCAGCCAGCACCCCTCCTAAATTTGCGAAAGACGTCTTGTACATCGCAAATCTCGATGAGCTTAATTATATTAAATTTAACGATGAGAAAGACGCTTTGCTAATCGGCGCAGCGACAAAGCTCGAAGACATTCGCCTTCATCCCGGTGTTCCGGATTTACTTAAGGATATTATTCGCGAAATCGGCAGTCCGAGCATTCGCCACAGCGGCACTTTAGGTGGAAATATCGCCAATGCCTCTCCGGCCGGTGATAGCCTCGTCGGCCTGTATTTATTCGATGCTCAAATCAAAGTATTGAGCGTGGATGGCACGAGGATCATCCCCATCAAGAATTTCATCACTGGCGTTCGCCGCATCGACTTAAAGAGCAATGAACTGATTCAGGAAATTATCGTTCCGCTCATCCCACTCACCGGTTACAAATGGGTCAAAGTCGGCGGTCGGCGCGCCGACTCGATCAGCAAGGTTTCATTCGCCGGCAGCTATTTGATATACTCCGGCTTGGTATCTGACATCCGCTTGGTCTTTGGCTCGGTCTCGGCGACGGTGGCGCGGAATAAAGAATTGGAAAATTCCTTGAAAAATAAGCCAATTGACCAAATAATTAACGATTTGCCGCGAATTTTAAATGAATGCAATAACATGATTGCTCCGATTGACGACCAGCGCTCCAACAAGAATTATCGTCGCAAAGTCGCTAATAACATCGTTAGAATGTTCATCACAAGTATGAAGTAAAGAAGGTAGAAAATGCAAAAATTCAAAGGTTATCGCTGTACGATTTGCGGCCGTGCTTATTCACCTAATGAGGCTATTTACACGTGCCCTGTTTGCGGCGACAAAGGCATCCTCGATGTCGAATACGATTACGAAAAACTTAAGAAGACGGTGACGCTTGATTATTTCGAAAACAATCGCGATTATTCGATGTGGCGCTATGCCCCGTTAATCAGCATCCCTGAAGACCACATCGGTGAGATGTTGAGAATTGGGTGGACACCGCTTTATAAATCGAAGCGACTTGCCGATTACCTCGGCCTTAAAAATTTGTATATTAAGGATGAAGGACTCAATCCGAGCGGGTCGACCAAAGATCGCGCTAGTGGAGTTGCCGTTTTGAAAGCCATCGAAGCCGGAGCCGAAACCATTTCGTGCTCTTCGACCGGAAACGCCGCATCAAGCCTTGCCTGCCAGTCAGCGCACATGGGGCTGAAGAGCGTTATTTTCGTTCCGAAAAGAGCTCCCATCGGCAAATTGACGCAACTGTCTATTTATGGAGCCACCGTCATATGCGTCGATGGCGATTACAAAGATACTTATAACCTTTCTCGCAAAGCGATTGAAACATACCATTGGTACAATCGAAATGCGGCGATCAACCCCCATCTCGTCGAAGGAAAGAAGACGGTGGCGCTCGAAATTGCCGAGCAGTTGAACTTTGAACCGACGGACTGGGTGGCCATTTCCGTGGGCGATGGTTGCAGCGTCGGCGGTGTTTACAAAGGTTTTTATGATTTGTTCAAATTAGGATTGATTAAGCGCATTCCAAAAATCCTCGGTGTGCAGAGTTCGGGCTGCGCTCCATTTGTGGCCGCTTTTGAAAGTGGAGAACCATTGAAAGAAGCCGACGAAAACACGATTGCTGACTCGATTGCCGTCGGCATTCCCCGCAACCCCGATAAAGGTCTGAATGCCGTCAAATTGAGCGGTGGGCACTTTATAAGTGTCAGTGATGAGCATATACTAGAGAGTATGGCGCTTTTAGGGCGCCTTGAAGGCATCTTTGGAGAGCCGGCAGGCGTCACAGCCTTGGCGGGTGTCCAAGAAGCTCTACACAAAGGTTTGATCAAGCCTGATGAATCGGTGACCTTTATCGTCACTGGCAACGGCTTAAAAGACCCGACGAACGCGCAAAAAGCGATTCGTCAACCCGTCCTTCTAAAGCCTGACATCGAGGCCCTACACAAATATTTGAAAGAAAAAGGAGTCAAATAAACATGACAAAAATTCCATTTGGACCAACCTATGATGAGATGCTCCATCCGGACCGCATCGACCCGGAAGTTCGCGCTAAAGCTCTAAAGGCCAAACGCGAGAACGAATTAGATCCCATCAACCTTTTCAACATCAATTGGAAAGACGACAAAGGCAAAGTCCGCAAAATCGTTTTGCCGAAAGCCCTAACCGGCGTCGAAGCCAACATCGTCGTGCTGTTAGGCAAAGAGTTCCCCTCGGGATCGCATAAAGTCGGACCGGCCTATTCAACCCTGATCGAAGGGTGTATCGATGGCGATATCATCCCCGGAAAACACACGATTTTAGGTCCTTCGACGGGCAACTTCGGTATCGGCGTGTCTTACATCGCCAATTTGATGAAGTACGACGCTATCGTCATCATGCCCGACAACATGTCCAAAGAGCGCTATGACCGAATTCAGCGGTATGGCGCGAAACTCGATTTGACGCCCGGTTCCGAATCCGACGTCATCTTGACTTTGGAACGGACTTACGAATTAAAGAAAAATCCGAATTACCGCACGTTAGCTCAATTTGAGTTGATGCCCAATTATCGTTTTCATCGCCACGTGACCGGCAATAGTTGCGTCGAAGCTGTCAAAGGCGTCGGCAATGGTCGTATCGCTTGCTTTGCATCCGCGCCGGGAAGTGCTGGCACATTAGCGGCCGGCGATGGCATCAAAGCCGTTTTTCCAGAGTGCAAAATCGCCGCCCTTGAACCATATGAATGTTCGACTCTCACCAATGGTGGCCGCGGCCAGCACCGCATCGAAGGCATCGGCGATAAGATGTGCACTTTGATTCACAACATCTTGACGACTGACTTCATCGCCTTGATCAAAGATGACGAATCGGTTCGCGGCTTGAAGATCATCCATGATGCCCCCCAGGTTTTAGCGCGTCACGGCGTCGACAAGAAAGTGGCCGAGAGCATGCGCGAACTGTTCGGCGTTTCCGGTATATGCAATATCTTAGGTGCCATTAAAATGGCGAAACACTTAAGGCTTGGCCCCGATGACAACGTCGTGACCATCGCCACCGATGGCTACGATCGCTACGAAAGCGTTCTTGAACTGCTTGACAAGCGGGAACTCGAAACGGCCGATTATGTCTTGGAGCGCTGGTACAAAGATATTTTCCTCGGGGCCGAAGACGCCTACATCGAAGATGCTCGCCTTCCCCTCGTCAAGGAACGCCTCTTCAAACAAAAAGAGAATGACTGGTTGAAATTCGGCTATTCCCAAGCTTATCTCGATTCGATGAGACATCCGGAATTCTGGGAAGAGGAATATCAGAAAGTCTTCGAATACAATCAAAAGATTCAAAAGATGAGAGGAAAAAACTAAATGAGCAAAAACGTCCCCTTTACCGAAATCCTAAAAAAGGCAAAGTCCTACCAAAAAGAGATGACGGCCTTTCTTCGAGAGATGATTTCTTACCCGAGCGAATCATGTCAGGAAAAGGAAGTCATTCAATGCATCAAAAGAGAGATGGAAAAAGTCGGCTTTGACCGCATTGTCATCGACAAAATGGGCAATGTTCTCGGCTATATCGGTCACGGTAAGCACCTGATTGGTATGGATGCGCACATTGATACCGTCGGTATCGGCGACATTCGCAACTGGAGTTTTGATCCTTATAAAGGATACGAAAACGATGTTCACATCGGCGGCCGTGGCGCCAGCGATCAAGAGGGTGGCATGGCGGCGATGGTCTATGCCGGAAAAATCATCAAAGATCTCGGTCTAGAAGATGACTACACCTTAGTTGTTACCGGAACCGTCCAGGAAGAAGACTGCGACGGAATTCCGTGGCAATATATCATTGAGGAAGACAAGGTTCGTCCCGAATTCGTCGTTATCACGGAGCCGACTTCCTGCCGCATTTACCGCGGCCATCGGGGAAGGATGGAAATCAAAGTGACGACGCGCGGCATCTCCTGCCACGGCAGCGCCCCCGAAAGAGGCGATAATGCCATCTATAAGATGGGGCCGATTATCGGCGAAATCAAAGAGCTCAATGAACGGTTGAAATACGATCCTTTCTTGGGCAAAGGCACGATGACGATCAGCGAGATCTTTCATACCTCGCCATCTCGTTGCGCGGTTGCCGACAGTTGTTGGATCTCCATCGACCGTCGTTTAACGATGGGCGAGACGCACTTAGGCGCTCTCGATGAAATCCGCGCTTTACCCTCGGTTAAAGCCGTTGGAGCCACTGTCGAAATGTATACTTACGAACGCCCGTCTTATACCGGATTAGTTTATCCAACCGAGTCCTATTTCCCGACGTGGGTTATACCGCAAGACCATGTCATCTGTACCTCCTCGGTCGAAGCCTACAAAGGCCTCTTCAAAAAAGACCCGGTCGTTGACAAATGGACATTCTCGACCAATGGTGTGACCATTATGGGCCGCTATGGCATCCCATGCATCGGCTTTGGGCCCGGTGACGAAAAAGAAGCGCACGCTCCGAACGAGAAAACGAGAAAAGAAGATCTCGTCATCGCAGCCGCGTTTTATGCCGCCGTTCCGTTAATGTATTTGAGCCAACTCAAAAAATAAGGAGAAAAACACATGAAGAAACTGTTTTACAAACGGACATTAAAACCTCTCTTCAAGGGTCGTCACTTCATCACTTTGGAAGAGTGGACGAAAGAAGAAATCGACAAGTTACTCGAAGTATCTTACGATTTAAAAAACAAATTCTACAAAAACATCCCTACCCCCTATCTCGAAAACAAGACGGGCTTCTTGATGTTCTTTGAACAATCCACGAGAACGAGAAACTCGATGGAATCAGGTCTCGCCCAACTCGGCGGACACGCGACCTTCCTCGACACTTCGATGATGCAGATCTCGCACGGCGAAAGCGCTAAAGACACCGCTGTCATTCTCTCTTCGTTCGGCCACGGCATCGCCTGCCGCTACTGCAACTGGGGAGTGGGCAACAAGTATATTCGGGAAATGGCTGCGAATTCAACCGTTCCGGTCATGAACCTCCAATGCGACATTTATCACCCGATGCAAGCCCTGGCTGATCTGATGACGATTCAGGAAGTATTCCCGACCGCAAAGCACGTCAAGGTTTCGATTATCTGGGCCTATGCCGAAAGCCATAAAAAGCCGATCAGCGTTCCGCTATCGCAAATTCTGCTCTTCCCTCGCTATGCGATGGATGTCACTCTAGCTTATCCCGAAGGCTATGATCTCCCCGACTGGGCGATTGAAAAAGCCAAGAAGAACGCCGAAGAAAACGGTGGTTCATTCCGCATCACTCATGATATGAAGGAAGCCTTTAAGAATGCCGACATCGTCATCCCGAAGAACTGGGGCAGCTGGGTTAAGAACCAATCGACCGTCGTCGTCGATGATTACATCAAGACCTTAAAAGACTGGAAGTGCACCGAAGAGATGATCAAGTTGGCGAGCCCGAACGTAAAATATATGCATGCTCTTCCCGCTGACCGCGGCAACGAAGTCGAAGATTCAGTTATCGACGGACCGCACTCAATCGTCTATCAAGAAGCTGAAAACCGCTTGCACACCGCCAAAGCCGTCATGGCTATGACGATGGGCGATAAGTAGATACTTATTTTATGCGATGAGGATTGTTCTTAACGGGGCAATCCTTTTAATATTTCTTTTAAGCAAAAGAATCGAGTACTACAATAATAAAGGAGCATTTGCATGGATATTTGGAACGATGAGCAACGGCTTGCCAGCCACGTTAATCGCCTTAGAGCCTTAGTGATGATTGGCGGGCAGTTCGGTCGCAAGATCAAACTTCGCACCGGCTCTTTTAGCGGCGTGAAGACAATTGGCGCCTTTTGGATGAACAAGGATACTTCTTGCCGCTACGATTATGAGTTATTGATCAAAGAAGGCAGGGCCAAGATAATCATCGTTCGGGGGCGTGAACTAACAAACCTGACAGCGGAGACATCAAAAGGCACTCGCATAGTCAGAATGCCGAAAGGATGGACGCGAATCCGCGTCGTCGGCGAGAAAACGGACATCGAGTTTAAAATGGAACTAACCAAAGGAATCACCGACCTTGAATAAAAAAATTGATTTGCGTGGAGTTTTAATAAGAAAAGAAAAGCCGGGCGATTATCGAGAAGTTGAAAAGATGATTCGGTCAGCTTTTTGGAACGTTTACAAGCCTGGTTGCGATGAGCATTATCTGACTAAAATTTTAAGAACTCACGAAGACTTTCTCCCGGATTTAACGCGCATTGCTGTGTGCGACAATAAAATCGTCGGCGCCATCTTCTATGCAAAGTCGCAAATTGCTTGCCTTAATGGAAAGCACAGCGTGATAACCTTTGGTCCTTTAGGTGTCCACCCCAATTATCAGAGGCAAGGTATCGGCGAGCTCCTCATCCGCGAGACGGTAGAATTAGCGAAAAAATCTGGATTTAAAGCCATAATTATTTATGGCGAACCCGACTACTATCCAAGATTTGGTTTTCGGCGGTGTAAGGAATTTGAAATTGCCCAACCCGATGGCACGTATCTCGACGCGATGATGGCCTATGAACTCGAGCCCGGCTTTTTAAAAGATAAAAAAGGGCTTTTCGAAGTCTCGCCGGTGTATTTAAATATCAAGCAGGAAGAAGTCCAGAATTATGACCGACAATTTCAATGAAATTAACCCGATATTAAGCGTCAAGAACCTGACGAAGAGATATGAGACGTTCACTCTCAAAGGCGTGAGTTTTGAATTGGAAAAAGGGAAGATCACCGGTTTCATCGGCCGCAATGGCGCGGGCAAGACCACGACTCTTAAATCCCTTTTCAATCTCGTCCATCCTGACGCCGGCGATGTCGAGATATTTAATCTGCCATTTTCCAGAAACGAATTGGAGATTAAAGGCCGAGTCGGCTTCGTGCTCGGAGCCGCAAACTACTATCCGAACAAGAAAATCAAGACGATTACGAATGCCGCGAAAGGCTTCTATAAAAAATGGGACGACAACGCCTATCGCGACTACTTAGCTAAATTCAGCCTCGATGAGAACAAGACGATTTCCAAACTGTCCTCGGGCATGAAGGTAAAATACGCCTTGGCCCTCGCTTTATCGCATCGTGCCGAAATTCTCATCTTAGATGAGCCGACCAGCGGTCTCGATCCCGTTTCACGCGATGAAATTCTCGGCCTGTTTCTCGATTTGAGCGAGCAGGGAATCACCATTTTGTTCTCGACCCACATCACTTCCGATCTCGATTACTGCGCTGACAATATCATCTACATAAAAGAGGGCGAGATCATCGCGCACGACAAGCTCGATAACTTTGTCGGTGGCTATCAAATCCATGAGTTTTTGAAAAAGGATGTGCCAGTGGATTTGCTCAACAAAGCCATCGGCCATCGCCGGACGAAAAATGGTGTCTCCTTGCTATTTAGAAAAGATGCCTGCTCCATCAGCGGCGGAAAAACCGTCAAAGTCGACCTCGACGCCATCATGGTCCACATCGAAAAGGAGAATGGACAATGAAAAATTTACTCAAAAAAGAATTTCTCCTGTCCTTTCATCCGACAGCCGCCATTTTTGTGGCGATGGCCGCGATGATTTTGATTCCGGATTACCCTTATTATGTGGCCTTTTTCTACGGTGGTTTGGCCGTGTTTTTTACCTGCATAAACGGCCGCGAAAACAATGACGTTTTCTTCTCCGCAATGCTCCCGATTCGCAAGAGCGAAATCGTCAGAGCTCGCTACCTCTACGTCCTATTCGTCGAGCTGGCGCAAATTGTTATCGCGATTCCTTTCACGATCATCCGCACCGGTTATGATATGCCGAACACGGTGGGCATGGATGCGAATATGGCGATGTTTGGCATCGCGCTCATCATTTTGGGACTTTTCAATTTGGTGTTCTTTGCCATCTATTATAAAAATGTTAAAAAGCCCGGCGTCGCGGCCATCGTCGCTAGCGTCGTCTATTTCGTCGTGATGTCAATCGCCGAAGTTCTCGTTCACATCATCCCTTTCCTTCGCGATGTCATCGATACTCCCGATCCTCTTTTCTGGGGCTACAAACTCATCTTCCTCGGAATCGGGTTAGTTTTATATGCGGTTCTTACGCTAATCTCATTCTTCAATTCGGTGAAAAACTTCGCTAAGCAAGATATCTAATTCGCGACGCGCTAAAGCATGTCGCTGGATTTAGCGCTTTTCCATGCTATAAATTATAGTTAGACAAAAAATCTCACAAGAGATTAGCCATACATTATCAATTAGGAGGTCCCATTATGGAAAAATTGCTTTTCGGAAAGAACAATGACCGCTTCTACATCGGTGAAAGCGAAGATAACGCCCTCGCCGAAGTCACATTTAAGCAGTATTCAGATCACGTTATCATCCTCGATCACACCTACGTCAATCGCTCGTTAAGAGGACGAGGGATTGGCAAAACACTCGTCGATAAAGTCGTCGAGTACGCCCGCCAGAACCACCTCAAAATCATCCCGACTTGCCCGTTTGCTAAAGACATCATGGAAAATTCGAAAGCCTATGCCGACGTCTTATTGTCGAATCCGGCAGTGCAGGAGAGTAAAAATACCGCTTGCCCGCTCTAGCGCGAATTAAAAAAACATGAGAATCGTTGATTTTTTTAATCACGATTTTTATTTTTGTTTATAATGATTTCAGAGGCAAATTATTATGGAACTAAATCAATTTAGAAGAAGCGCTGATGAAAAGCTGAGCGGGAAGTGGGGCGAAGCCGCCATCGGATATTTCATTTTTAGCCTAGTGGTTGGGTTTATCACCTCAATCGGCGGGGTTGGCATGCTCATCTTAGGCGGACCGCTGATGTTTGGTTACGCTTTGTTCATCGATGAAATATATCGGGGCGAACGGCCGAATATCAATACCCTTTTTAAAGGATTTAGCGATCGTCTGACCGATTTGATATTGCTCGGACTTCTCAGCCAAGTGTATTTGATGCTCTGGTCGCTGCTCTTTATCATTCCCGGCATCATCAAGTCCTATTCCTATTCGATGATTTACTATATCAAACTCGACAATCCGGATATGCACTATGAAGATGTCATCACCCGCAGCCGCAAAATCATGGATGGCAATAAGTGGCGGCTCTTCTGCTTGTACCTCAGCCACATCGGCTGGTATTTCCTCGTCTTTTTGACCGGCGGCATCCTCATCTTCTGGGTCGAACCGAAAGTCCAACTCGCCAAATACGCTTTTTATCAGGAAATTAAGCACAATTACCATCAATAATATCTAGACTCTGTTTTTGGATTTAGATGTTGGCATATTTATAATATGCATAAACGAAACGCGGCCAATCTTTAGATACGATTATTATGAAAAAGAGGTTCATCTATGTTAGAAATTAAAAACGTCAGTAAATCATATGATAAAAAGAAACTTGCCATCGACGGCATTTCGATGTCATTGGAACCGGGCGACCTCTATGGATTTGTTGGTCCGAACGGGGCCGGCAAGACGACGCTTTTAAAATCGATCGCCGGCATCATCAGCTTCGATGTGGGCTCAATCAACCTTAATGGCGCGACGATCGCCGCGAACCCCTTGGCTTTTAAGAGGCAGATGGCCTACATTCCCGACCACCCCGATTTATATGAATCGCTATCGGGTCGGCAGTTCATCGATTTTATCGCCGATGCTTTTGATGTCAGTTTCAATCGTCGCAACGAGCTAATCGGCAAATACGCTGCTGAGTTTGAATTGCTCGACGCTTTGGACAAGCCGATTTCGACTTACTCGCACGGCATGAAGCAGAAGACCGCTTTAATCGGGGCGCTCGTCCACGAACCGAAACTCATCTTGCTCGATGAACCATTCGTCGGGCTCGACCCTAAGGCCGCTTTTGCATTGAAACAGACGTTTAAGGAAATCACCGACCAAGGCGCAATCATCCTCTTCTCTTCACACGTTTTGGAAGTGGTGGAAAAATTATGCAACAAAATCGCCATCATCAAACAAGGCCAGATCATCGCCGACGGTCGGACCCACGATGTCTTAAAAGATCGCTCGCTCGAAAATGTCTTTATGGAGATTGCCTAACGTGTTTTTTAAACTATTAAAAGTATTTCTTAAAGAAAATTTCGGAGCGCGCCGCCTCTTCGGCGGTCGTGTTGCGAATTCCAAAGGCAAAATATTCCTCTTCGTTTTCCTTTTCGCCTATGGCTTCATAAGCATCGGTTTTTCTTCGGCGATGGCGTTTTATACACTCGGGTTGAAACGCGAACTGCTCTTGTACATCGGTTCTTATGCCACTGGCTTAGGATTTCTTTTTGCACTATTCCAAGCGAATGGTTTCCTCTTTCATTTCAAAGATTATGAGGTAGTCGGACCTCTGCCGATTAAACCGATTGTTTTGCTGATGGCGAAGCTGACGACGATGATGGTTTTCATCTATGTCATCACGACCGCTTTATGCCTGCCGCTCGTCATCGTCTACTACATGTTCGTGCCCTTTAATATCATCGGATTTATTTATCTGTTATTCGGCTATTTGGTTTTCCCCTTACCGGCGATTATCCTCGGGTCGTTTTTGTCGCTTTTAATCGCTCGCATCTCAAAGCATTTCGCCAAGGCCAACCTCATCCAAACGATTTTGATGTTCGCGGTTTTCATCGCCATCTTCTTAGTTTCGATGCTCGGCAGTGTTTCTGAGGAGCAAGGCTCGCTGATACCCGTCGCAATCATGCAGGAAATATCGCGATTCTATCCTCCGGAAGAATGGCTTGCTTCAGCGGTTTATGATCAAAACCACCTCCACTTCCTTTATCTCTTCTTAAGCCATGTCGGTTTCTTCACGATTTTCTTGTTCGTGCTGGCTAAGCTCAGCGTCAAGACGAATCAGAACAGGACTTCGGGAAAGCAGGCAATCATCAAGAGCAACAAGCGCAAGAAAATGCCGGTCTTTTTGGCTCTCCTTAAAAAGGAGTGGCGGCGCTTTACCGGGACACCTATTTATATCTTCAACTGTGGTTTTGGCCTCTTGATGATGGCGGTGATGGCGGTGGCGGCCTTCATTTTTAAGAGCGAACTGATGGCCGTGCTTGGACCCTTTGGACCCTTTGCCCTCTTGATCGCTTACGCCTTTTGTCTCATTACCGTCTATACGCCGGCCATCAATCTTTCCCTCGAGGGCAACAACTTTGCCTTGCTCAAGACACTGCCGATTAAGGGCGAGACGATCATCTCTGCGAAGATGATGTTCAACCTCGTTTTGGAAATACCTGTCGTCATCGTGACGTTTCCTTTCGCGGTTCTCGCCACCGAGCTTGATTTGTGGACCGCTCTCAGCAGCTTCTTAGCCGTCATTTCCTTCGCTGTTTTCACTTCGATTTTCTTCGCGTGGCTAAATCTTTTTTTCCCGCGCTTTGATTTTAAAACCGAAGCCGAAATCGTCAAGCAGAGCATGTCGGCTTTCATCGCCGTCTTCTCCGGTATGGGCTTTCTCATTCTTGAGGGGGCCATCGTGTATGTTCTATTGTTCATACCCGTTCAGTCTCTGGCGCTGCCGATCGCCTTATTAGCTATTGTCAACGCCCTTCTAGCGCTAGCGCTTTATTTGCCCCTTCGTAAAAAAGCCGATGTAAAGTTACAGCGCATGGAAGTCTAGTTTTCTGTTATGCAATGGTAAGCGCGCACCATCGTCGGATGTGCTAATATAAAACTAAAGTTTAAAAAGAGGTGTCATTATGGCTAAAAGCGGAAAAGATAAAATTCCAACCTTCATGCAAGGTCCAAGCAGCAATCAGATTCGCCGTCAGAACAGTCGCATGAAGCAAAAACCGCAAAGAAGTAACGTTACTAGTCGACGCGGCAGTTAATATTTCTTTCTTTTTTGCTGTCGCGATAAGGGGGAAATATGAATAAGTTTGCGCTATTTTTAAAAACGTCTCTCGTCGATCCTTACATTCGCAGTTTCCGGCGCTTCACTGATTCAATCACGCTCAGTGTTCTGCTCGTCATTCTCGGAATCATCAATCTCGAGCTTCGGGGTTCGTGGGTTTGGCTGGCGGAAATTTTGCCGTATTTATGGCTGACTTTGCCGCTGCTGTTATTTAAAACCTTGCTCATCGAAAAAATCGGTCTGAAGCTCTTGTGGAATTATCTTTTGAGCGCGGCGGCATTGGCTATCACGATCTCGCTTTACCTATTCATTCACCACGTATTTGTAACAACTGATGGCATTAATATTCTTCGCATGTCCGCGGCTTGGGTGATTGCCATTCTATTGGTTCTCGTCGTTCAATATTTTCCTAAAAGGGCTAATTTTGCACATTATTTAGTATATTTGCTGACTAAATTATTCGTGACAATCTTCTATGCCGTCGTCCTCTATGGCGGTCTTTTCGGTATTGTCGCCAGCATCGAAGCTCTCTTCGGACTTCATTTCGGCAACTATGTTTATATTGAAATTTTGATTGCCGTTATCGGCCTAGTAGCCGTTCCCGTGTTCGTCGGTTTCCTTCCGAAACTGGAAGACGAGATGAGCGATGCCAATTACCACAAAGTGTGGAAGACGGTCTTCGCTTTCATCATCGTCCCGCTGATCATGATTTTCTCAGCGATATTAATAATCTACATTATAACTTCGTTTGCGAATCGTTATTATTACGGGATCATCTATCTAGTGTCTTCTCTCGTCACGGCCTTTCTCTCCTTGGCGATGATTTTCTTTCTCGAGCACTATGAAGGCGAATATCCACATATTCGCTTTTTTAACAAATACTGGCCTTATGTTATCTTGGCGATTATGGCCGGTTTCATTTATGAGTTTGTCGTGGCCCTGATCAATCAAGGGTTTACGCTGGCGACCAGCACCTATTTCTATCTAGGCTTAGCATTAATTGCTTTATCCATCGTCCGAATCATTAAAAGGCCGTGGCGTTTATCGCACGGCCAAATCATCGGCGGCACGTCGTTAATCACTGCTATCACTTTAGCATTTGCCCCCTTCATCAATATTCTGAGCGTCACGACTTATTCTGCCAATGCGCGCTTTGAACGGCTTCTAA
>JBAZED010000018.1:0-14513 GCA_041654095.1 Bacilli bacterium | reverse complement strand
CATAAGAAAAGGGCGCGATTTTGCTCGTGCCCATGACCCCACCTTTTAGTTAAGAGTTTTGATAGGTTTTATCGTCTACCCCACAAAACCCCACCATTTAGTTAAGAGAGTCGAAAAGCCACAGCGAGGTGCGGCAGTTCATTTTGAGGATTAGGGCGTCTTATTCGCTTTTCGGCGCGTCGACTTTATTTTTCATCTCGGCTTCAAGTTCTTCGCGAGCTTGACGGCGAGCTTCTTCGAGCAATTGTTCTTTGGTCATGCCGGTCGTATCGATGGTTCCTTCTTTTTGGGCGGTGATCGCCTTGATGAGCAGGAAGACATTAAACAAGAACATGATGATGAGCGGGAGGACGATGAGGACGAAGAACCAGACGACGTTCTGCGGCAGAGAGAGCCATTTGATGAAGCCGGTGGAGTTTCCTAAGGTAGCCATCACGATAATCGAAACAGTGACTAGGAAGACGGTCAGAGCGACTTCAAGGACGATGAGGGCAATTTTCAGCCAAGACGGTAGTTTAAATTTACTAATTTTCGAATCCATGTGTATTTTCCCCGAGATATAAAAATGCGTATATCATCATCATAGTAGTAGAATTACCCAAGAGTGTCAAATGTAATTTTTATCGATTTTCACTAGATAATATCAACAAAAAAAGCTGTTTGGTCGCAAAATAGAAAGAATTATACGGTTAGCCCGTAAATGTCTAATTCAATCGTAAAAACGCCGCCGATGGCCGCATTGAGGGCTTCGGCGTCGGTGCCTTCGAGCCAGGCCCGAACGGTCACATCTTCGCTCTCCGTTGTCTCGGAAAGATCGGCGATGGCCACTTCACCAGCCGCCACAGCATCTTCGTTTGTATTATATGTAATAAACGCATCATCCTTGACATTCGTTAAGGTGGCTATTTCATAGCCATCAAAACCGTAGGCCGAACTGCTTGCATTCACTTTCAGACACTTGTATGTCGCTTCGCCGTTGTGTTCGGGGGCATAGATCAGCTTGACTTGTTCTTCGCCGGTCACGCTTGACCCGTCATCATAGTTAATGATGGCCAGGCGCGTTGCTTTAACGGTCTGCACATCGACGTTAAGAAGCTGATTCATCGGTTTGATCGATGTGTTTTCACCTAGGTAGATCATCATGCCGCCCGTGCCGGTGTCGCCGCGACTGATCGTCAAGGTAAAATCGACAAAATATCCGTCGGCAATACTATTACCGACCGCTTCGATATCGTAGGCAACCGCGGAATTAAACGGCGTCCAGGCCGGTTTATAAAACGATAACCCATCGCCGGAGATATCCGTGACTTTGTTAAATCCGCCCAACACTAATTCACCAGCGGAAACGCTATCCGACATCGAGGAATTCCGCGATGAAAGAAAGTCGACTGACAAATTGTTGTCCTCGGTCGTCACTTTCGCATTCGAATATGAAACGGAGGCGTTCCGAACAGTCGAAAACCACGCAAAAGTGGTGCTCGTCGCGGCGATGCCGGTAAATAAGACGAGGCCAACCGATATTAATAAGATGCTTTTCTTTTTGCCCATAGTTGCAGTATATTTTTCCGATGCTTATGCTCCGGAGAGATTGCTTATTCGATTCGCTGTTTTCGAATTTAATAAACAATGTTTCCGCAGATAATCACGCTCTATTAAATAAACAAGCTAGGGAGCCGGGAAACGCTCCGACAACCCTAGCTTATTCGAATTTTGCTAAAACTGTATCTGGTTCGTATTAGGCAGAGACAGTGAGGCCGTAGATGTCGAGAGCGATGTTGAAGACTCCGCCAATAGCTGAGTTAACAGCTTGGGCATCTTCACCTTCGAGCCAAGCCCGGAAAGTGACATCAACGCTAGTAGCGGTCGACAAATCGGCGATCGCGATGGTGCTGCCAACATCAGCGATATCGTTATAGGAAACAAAGGAATTGACGACAGGTGAGGCGATGTCGGCTACTTTGTAGCCATCCAATCCGTAAGCTGCATCTTCTTCATCACCAATGGCTAAGTAATCGTAGTCGGGAGTTTCAACTTCTTCGACCATTACCGTTTCGGCCACAGGTGCGTAAATCAACTTAACAGATTCGGTACCAGTCGAGGCACTGCCATCGCTATAGCCGATAACGGCCATACGAGCGGCTTGAACAGCGAGCAAATCTTCAGCATCGGCTGCGCCGACTGGAGAAATGAGGGTGTTTTCACCTAAATAGACCTTCATACCATTTGTTCCGACTTCCGTACGGCTGATATTAATGGTGAAATCAATGTAGAAACCATCGGCATCAGAGGCGCCGACTTCATTAATTTCATAGGCGACGCTGGGATTGGACGGGGTCCATTCCGGTTTGAGGAAAGTGAGACCTTCGCTCGAAACGTCGGTGATCTTATTCAAACCGCTGAGTTCGAGATCGTTAGAAACAGTTTCGGAGTGGCTCAAATCATTTCTTGACGAAACGTATTCGATGGCGAGACTGTTGTCTTCTGTGGTGACTGTTGCATTAGAGAATGAGACAGAAGCGTTTTGGACGGTTGAGAACCACGCAAAGGTGGTGCTGGTGGCGGCGATACCGCTGAAGAGAGCGAGACCGATAGACGTGAGTAGAACTTTGTTTTTCTTATTCATAATAAAAATCCTCCAAGTGATTTCCCCTTCATTTTTGAGGGGTGTGAAGCATCAATGTTAATGAGACATCGGCTTCAAAAGCGGGCAATTCGCTCCTTGATTCCAGCCATACGAGGGAGGTGCAGTTGGATCAAGCACCATTATTATAGAATACTTTTAACACTAATTGCAAGGGCAATGTTTGTTATATATAACAAAGAGTGTATACTTCGATAAATATTTACGAATTTTTGACAAAGATTACGCGTTAGTTGACTTGGCGATCATGATGTTGTTGATCGTGAAGTGCAACCCTTGGTAGACGTTTGAGTTTCCACTCGTCGACTTATCGAAATAGGAGAGGCCGTCGCTCTCATGATCGAAAGTATAAAAAGTTGAAGGGTGACCACTAAATTCAATGGTAAAAAGGACGATTCGCGTTTGGTCGACAGCGTTGGGCTCAAGAGCTGATGTCGCGATCGTTTCGGAACCTTCCGCGCCATCGAAATAGTCGCTTCCCGGTGTGGCAGAAGCGACAAAAGCACTGGCTAACGACGTCTTCTCAGCATCGCTCAAATCTCCGTCGATCACCGTCGTGTAGATGTCGATGGCCGATGCTAATGAAATCGCTTCTTCGCTATCGACATCGTAGTAATAAGGTGACGCGGGTGCATCAAAACTTGTCAGGACGACGTCGATCGTCTGCGCGACTTCGGCTGCCTCAGCGTAAATTTCCAAGGCATATGTCAGGCGATAATATGGGAGTTTAAGCGGATTGATGGTTTCATGAAAACCTGGTGACACGTATTGAAACTGCGTTCCGTAATTGCTGACGGTGACATCGACATCGGTCGGCGAAAATGAAGGGCTAGGATATCCTTCTTCATCATTTTCCACGAAGTACTTCAAAGAATAAGTTAATCCTTTCTCAACTGAAACGCTCATGACATTCAAATCCTGCGATTTCTGAAAGCGAAACCAGGAATAGGTAACATATCCGAAAGCCGTGGTCGCGACCGCAAGCGAAATAATCGACATTATCAAACGTGCGCGAATCATTGAGATACGACTAATTCTCTTAACCACTTGCTAACACCGCCCCCGTATATCCATACGTATTTTTGAGTTCCCAGCCCGATCCGCTCGGAATCGAGTAATATCCATAGACGCGCGAGGCCGTCCACACAGCCGCGGACGAACGATAAAAGCGATAAGTCGCGCTGGTGCCCGGCGAGAGGATGCCATTTCCGACATCGAAATAGACGCAGGTCTCCGAGTTCTTATTCCAATTGCTCCACGTTCCCGATGAGTAAGTCGGGATCGAATACAGATAATCGACGTTGGTAATCTGGCGGCTGTACTGGCCGTCGAGCGAGGTGAAGAAGAGGTCGAGCTTGAGAATGCGGCACGAGAAGTTGCCGACTTTTGAAAACTTCTCATTAGAGAAGAAATAAGTGTTTGATGAGTTGACCGTCCAGTCGCTGTCACTTCCATCTAGCGTCGATCCGACGCCCATGCCCAGCATCAGATGAAAGTCGGTTGACAAGGAGATCTTGTCGAGATTCAGTTCAAAAGCTATTTCGTGTTCGACGACCCTATTTTCGATTTTATGAAGATCATCATCGAGTTGAACGACCGGATAATCAGACGGTTTATATATCGGTTGATTCGCATCATCGGTCAGGGTCGTCAGATTTTGCCAATGCTCAAGGGCGACGTGTTCGCTGACATAAGGAATACCCGAAGCGCTCGGATTCCAAGCGTTGTAGAGAAATTGGAAGTTATTGCCGGTATCCCCAGAAGCTACGTAGGTAACTCTTATTTTGGCTTCATAGCGATTTGTCTTGCGAGAGAAGAAGCCGCCCCAACCAGTTGCTGAAGGCGCGCTCAAATACATCCATATTCCGTTGCGCAAGAAGAAATTCTGCCGCTCTTTGGATCCAAAAAAGTACCACGGCCTCGCATTGAAGACGTGAGCTGAGAGTGGCTTATTATCAAGAGATAGTGCATCTTGCGTAATTTGGATTTCGTGATCATGCTCATCAAGCTGACCGGTGTAGTAGGTGGTCGAGGCATTTGAAAGAGCCGGATAGAAACGCATGAAATCGAGTTCGCTCGTCGAAAGCGAATAATATGTCGATAGCGAACGAGAACGAGTATTCATCGTGCTCATATACGAGTTGACACCATTGCTCGAAGTCGGCTCGCTCGGCAACGTGAAGATGTTGGAATTGCTCGGGGGAGGAGTGTGGTCGATGATGTAGTCGAAGTCGAAGTCGCGACTTGCGAATGTTCCATTCGCGTCGTCTTTTAAATTGTCGTTAACCGAACGGCCGACGAGCGCCGCAAAAGAGCTGACCAGACGACCTTGGACAATTAATTTGGCGTTGGTCGTCGTGCTGCTGCCCGTCCCTCCGTAGAGGCCGAGGAAAAAGGCTTCGCCATCGAGGTGGCCGACGAAAAAGCCGACATAGGTCTTATGGGGCCCGAGCCCTTCATCGCTTGCCGCGTGCAGCGTCTTCCAATAGCCCATTTGAATGTCGTTGTTGGGATCGGCGATGTTGACGTTGCCGTTATAGGTGACGTTGACATGCCATCTTTCAAGCGTATAAGATACGATCTTATTCTCATAGACACCATAGATTCGCGCCGAGAGTTGGACGGGATAGTATTTGCCTTCTTCGCCGCCCGCTGGCACTTGAACTTCCCAGCGATTGTTCTGATATTTGAGCAAGCTTTCGTTCGTGCTCTTGTAGTAAATATCATAGGTCGTTCCACCGCCGGTCAGCGTCGACTTGGTCGTCGTAAAATACGCCGGCGTCCCGCCTGACTTCTGCGTCAGGTTGAGTCCGAGGGTCGCGGCTAGATTATTTGAGGGATTGGCAAAAATGGCTGCAAAGGGATTCGTGCTCGAGGCGGCCGATGCGTTGTTTTCGGCCGTCACTTTGACCGTCGGAGATGACAAGAGGAAATTCTCGACGCGGCTCCCCATCGCGACATAGCCGAACATCCCGACATCGTTGGTCTGCGAACCATTGACGAGCAAGTTGTTAATCCTTTTGCCATTGCCATTAAAATGACCATAGAAAGGATAGTCTTCGCTGCCGATAGGCAGCAAGTTTGTCACATCCCAATCGAGGCCGGCCGCCGGAATATTATCGTCGAGCTTAAAATGTGTATTTTCGCTGAACACGCCCAAGACATTGAGGCGCTGCAAGCTGCGCAATTGATCCGGATAGCGAATTGAGTACGGATTTGATGAAGATCCATCTCCGCTCTCGAAATATTCGCTCAAAACCCCGGCGTTGTATTCAACCGGCGTTTCGTATTGGCGATTGTAGACGTAAGCGGCGTGAGCAAAACCGACCGTCGCCGCCGTGCCGATGACGATGCTGGAGATCAAGTAGATGACAAGGGTGATTTTCTTTTTCATCGCTATGCTCCAAAGGGGACTGTTGAATACTCAAAAGTCACGGCTAACCTGCAGCCGAGGATTTGCTGATTGTTAACTAAGCCATCCGTTTCTTTAAGAAACCAGGACAGAGCCAAAGGGTCAGGGGTTATTTCGATAATCGCGCTTCGCGCAAAATGCGAATCGTAGAAATCGACTTGCGCCGGCGGAATCGTAATTTGCATGTAGCTATTGGCATTATCGCTGATTGGAATGCCGGTGGTCGAATTATAATCATCCTCGATGTTATTCAGCGTTTTGCTGTTTAGAGTCGCCACATTCCCGGGGGTCGCATAGTCGATCGGCGTCGTCGGATTGTTGCCGGCGATATGATAGCGGTAGGCAAAATCGGTAAAATCGGGCTCGGTTTCCCCCGCATCATAGTCTTCAAGCCACAACGTGGCGCGGATATATGAATCTTCGACGACGGTGCGAACTTGGAGTTCGACGTAATAAGAGGGGATGGCTGACGCATTCAAACTGTTTTCATCGTAATAGAGATCTTCAAAATCAAGATCGCCGAAAACCGTTCCTGCCGTGTCTTCAAAAGTGAAGATGAGCTGCCCGCTCGACGACGGAACTTGCGCGGCATTCAAATCTGGCGTCGCATTCGCGTAAGTTGAGAGTCCGGTGTATTGGCGTTTGAACATGTAACCTTGGACCCGCGCTTCGGCTCGTCCAGCCACGAGGGTGATTTGATCGATGTTCTGGCGGTTGAGAACCCAAGCAAAAGTGAGGGCCGTGAGCAAAACACCGCTCACTAATATGGCGATTCCACTCGTGATTATAATGTTAAGTTTATTTTTCATTTCTTGCCCTAGAAACTAAAAAATAGCCCCGTACCTCTTTTTCCATAAGCAGGTAACTGGCTACCTTAACCTAAATTAAGACCCTATAGTTTTGCGTCACTAGATTGCTCTAGCTTTGCCTTTTTCTACAAAAATCATACATAGTTCCATAAGCTATGTCAACATTTCTTAAAGTTCTTTTTTAAATCGGAAAAAAGGATAAGAAAACTAGGCGCACGCATCATGAAAATGAAAATTTTACTTATGTCAAAAATCTTTGAAAGTATTGATTAAATCGAAGCATTTCCTTTTTTTGACATCAACATTATTGGAATAATTCTAGAAATTATTTAAATAATTTATTGATTTGTGATATTATTTCTTCACTTATGTAAGGGATTTCCTTTTTTATATAAAAAAGAGAAGAACTTGATTTGTCGGGGGGGCAATGAAATCGAACCTTATGGTCTTGAGCTCGTGATTAATTAAATGGATCCTATCACCAGCGTTCTCACCAACGCTTTTCTTCTTATAGTCCTCATCTCGGCTTACTGGTACATTCGCCGGCAGTTGACGAGGGGCGATTTCGGCCATCGCACACTCCGCTATATTTTCATCATCACGACCGTTTTATTGGCCGCCGATGCCGTCATGCGGATCAACCATTCCTATGCCATCTATAACGATGCCATCTGCACGACTTGCATTCTCATCGGGTGTATCATGTTGCCACTATTGGCGTTATTGTGGTTTATCTACACTTGCCGCGCAACGAACTTAACGATTAAACTCTGGATCGTTTATATCATCGCGGCGGTTATTTTTGCGGCAAACACCGTCTTGGTCGTACTTTCGGTCATACCCGGCGCCGATATTTACTTCATCATTCAAAATCACGTCATGCACCTCGGTCGCTTCTATTTTATTTACGCCGCGATACTGCTCATTCCTTTCGTCGCCTCGCTCGTCGTCGTCTTTATGCAGTGGAAGATCATGAACCGCAAAAGAAATCCACTGACTTTCTTCAATTTCAGCATGATTCCCATCGTCGCTATCATCGGCCAGTATTTTTTCGTGAACTATTCCCTGTCGCTAATGGGCATTGTCGTCTCTTTCATCATCATCATACTCGATATTCAACATCAATACGCCGTCACCGATTTTTTGACCGGTTTGTGCAACCGCCGCAACATCACCAAATTCTTGGCAGCCAAGATAAAGGAACTGCGCAACGGCGATAAATTCGCCGGCTTCATGCTCGACATCAACAACTTCAAATCGATCAACGACAAATACGGCCACAACTTTGGTGATCGCGTGCTGATCGACGTCTCAAACGTCTTGATCGGTGTCACCGAAAAACGAGACTATATCGGTCGTTTCGGAGGGGATGAATTCGTCATCATCGCCGACGTAAAAAATGAGGAAGAGATTGTAAGATTTACTGCAAAAATTCGCCAAGCTTGCGACAAATATAATAGCAACGAGAACAAGACGCACACAATCGAATTCAGCATCGGTTCAGCCTTGTACGAAAAAGCGGAAGCCTTGACTCCGACGCGCTTTCTCGAGATTATCGACGACCGGATGTACATCGATAAACAATCGACAAAATCGATTTAAATCTTCAATAATTAATGCAAATCCGCGATAATTTCCGGATTTTTATTTTTTCTTAGGTTTATAAAATGAGCGGTCATCGAGGGCGTAAATCCGCGTTGTGAATTCGCCTTCTGCCGTCTGCTCATAAGCTTTATCGAGCATCATCATCTTCGCATCTAAATCATCGATCACGCTCAAGAGAAAAGCCTCTCTCGTCAACGGCAGAACCGGAGAGCCATACTCGTATTTTCCGTGGTGGGAAAGGACCATGTGAGAAAGGAGGGTCGGAACTTCGCCTTCGATTTTTAATTCTTGAATTGTCTTTTGGATTTCAGCGTGGGTGATGGAGATGTGACCTAGGAGTTTTCCTTCCAGAGTATACTTTGGGATTATCGGTCCGCTGAGTTCTAAGGTCTTGCCTAAATCGTGGAGGAGGATGCCGGCGATCAACATGTCGCGATCGACGCTCGGGTAGAGCTTGGCGATCGCCTCGGCCAAATCCGCCATCTGCACCGTGTGGTGAAGGAGGCCGGACGCGAATTCGTGGTGATTGCGTACTGCCGCTGGAAAAGTGACATAGCTCTTGTAGTATTTGTCAACTAAGGTCTTAGTGATCAAAGCGGCGTCATTATTCCTAATCGACTTAACATACACATCCAAGCGCTGTTCGAGTTCTTCGAGGGCGATGGGTGAGGCGATGGTAAAGCGACTCGTGTCGACTTCGCCATCATTGATAGCAGCTACGCTGCGTATTTTGACTTGGAGATTATCGCGGTAGTTGATGACATCCCCATCGACATAGATGACGTTCCCAACTGATATAATCGCGGCATCTTCGTCGCTCAAATCCCATTTCTTGGCGTCGATCGTACCCGTTTTGTCTTGAAGGGTGATATTCATGTAGCCAAGGCTGTTATTGGTCACACCCTTATTGGCTACAACCACCAAAAGTGGTCCGCGCAGCAAGTCGCCTTCTTGTAATTCTTTAATCCATTTCATCGTTTTGTTCCTCCGCCATGATCTGGGCAATGTCTTTATAGCGATATCCTTTAGCGAGCAAATGCTCAACTATTTTTTTACGTCCCTTGTCTTCGTATTTGCGGCGCGCTTTTTCCAAATCGCTTCGCAGGTGTGCGAATTCATCTTTTTCACTTCCTCGTTTGATTTTATCGATGAGTTTGATGGCGACTCCGGATTCATAACCTAGCCTTAGCAAGGCTTCATAAATTCGCCTTTTCCTCTGCACATAATTGTAGCGCAAGAATTTCTGCTCGAGATTCGGCAAGACATTTTCGGCTCTTTCAAACTCTTCGCCGTAATCAAAGATTACTCCTTGGATGAGGTGATGAGGTACACCTTTTTCATATAGACCTTGGAGGATGCGCTCTTTGCCATAGCCTTTATTTTTGGCATATTCGAGATAATCATTGAGAAATTGCTGGTCATCGAGGAGGCCACTCCTCGTCAGGATCTCGATGATTTTGTCGATTTGCAATCGGCTCGCTCCTTTGGCTTCTAGTTTGGCGATGAGAGCTTTCTTAGTCGGATGTCCTTTGCTCACTGAGACGAGGGCGTTTTTCAGCAGCTTATCAATTTGCTCGCGGGCTTTGATCTCCGCTAGCTCTTGATCAGAAAGCACTTTGCCTTCATAGAGGCGTAACTCGGTATAGGTATCTGGGCTTATCTTAAGCTCTTCCGCTTTGAAAACAACAGTGATTTTCACTTTACCAACTTTAATTTTGGTAATTTCATTACCACTTTTTTCTGATGGCACGCTGGTACACCTTGATAATACTCTGATAAAACGTCTCGATGGAATATGGTTCGATGCCATCTTTAGCTTTCTTGGTTATGGATTTGACCTTGGTTTTGGGCAAGGCTAGAACCTTCTCGAATACGGACGGAAAATCGTCCGTTCCTTGATAGAAGAAACCCGTCTCGCCGTCATTGATGACACCGATCAAATTCGCGTCGTAGCGCGTGATGACCATCAAGTCCGAAGCCATGGCTTCCATAAAGGTCAGCCCCTGTGTCTCGCTAAGCGAGGCGCAAAAGAAGTAGTCGCCCAATCGATAGTAATATTGAACTTCGTCAGGCAGCACTCGACCGACAAACGTCGTCGTTTTGGAAATGCCGAGTTCTTCTGCCAAAAGGCGCAATTCTTCGAGAGCTGGACCGCCGCCGACGACGATCAACTGCGTCTTGTGGCGCGGCTTTGCCTTTAGATAAGCGGCGTATGATCTCAAGCAGACATCGATGCTTTTCTCTTTGGCGACTCGCCCGAGGACGAGGAGCGTGGCGACACTTGGATCAGGTTTATATTTAGCGATAATCCCAGCCATTTTTTCCTGATTGATGCCTTCGATGGCAAATTTCGAAAAATCGGTGCCGGTCGGCACGACATTAATATACGTGTCGACGCCGATATAGCGCATGTAATCTTTGGTTTTGACGCTGGGGATGACGAATTCGTCAACGCCGGAGATGATGCTCTTGGCAAAGGTGCGAACCGCGCTTTTGGCGAAGCGATCAAAATATCCTTTGGTGGCGTAATAGGTATAATCTTCATACATAGTATGATAGGTATAGACTTTGGGGAGTTTGAGGAGGCGAGTGACGATGTGTCCGAAGATGCCGATGCCGGCATCGGTTTGAATGTGGACGACGTCGGGTTGAAATGCACGGATTATTTTCATGGCCTTGGAATTAAAAATCCAGGACATGCGATAACCATACAACTTTTTGAGTTCCGCGCCGGGAATCCGCAAGATGCCATCGATGTAAGTGACATCCTTGGTGGTCGGATTCGTCGTGATGACAAGGGCTTGGTGACCGTGGCTCACGAGCGTGCTAAAAAGGGAGCGGGTCGATGTCGCGACACCATTAATTTCCGGAGGATAAGTATCAGAAAAAAGGGCGATGTTCATATGTTAATTATCACTTAATCTCGATGTTATCCCAAGATTCATTGGCTTTCTTCTTGGAAGGGGCTTTTTGTATTTCTGATGGTTTCGCTTTTTGAGTCGCTTTCTTTTTTTTGCGTTCTTTTTTGGCTTTCCGCGTCTCGATCATCGTCTCATCGCTAAACGCCTCTTCAATCTCTTTGTGCTTTTTTCCGGGCGTCAACATCTTGCTAAAGTTCTTGAGTTTCTCTTGGATATCCTTCCGAGATAGACGAGCGGTCTCGTATAGAGTGTCGGCGCTCCTCTTCCGTTCTTCATACGTAGAAAGTTGCAAATCGATAAAGGTTTGACGATCGGCTTTCTCGAGGTGTTCTTTCGGTGAAGAGCGATAGAAGGCGGTTACTAATCCGGCAATCAAGACGACGATATGGAAAGTCGATGTCCGCCAGATGATCTGCGCGGCGACGGTATTGGAATACGTATCAAAGAAACCGTTGAAAATAATCAAAAAGAAATATTCGCTGACACCGGCAGAGCCGGGAAGTGGGATTAAGCCGGTAATCATCTGATGATATGACGATAAGAAGACACCATCCCAGAAACCGCTATACGATACAGCGCCTGTGACGGTCGGATTATAAGCATTGAGGGCGATGCCCGCTAACCAAGGAATGCTGTATTTGCTGATTAGAGAGATGGCAAAAAGGAAAATAATCAAGGTAGTTACCGGGATGTTTGACTGCAAACGACGAAGTTCGATTTTGAAGTTTTCGACTTGAATTCGCAGTGATTCCCTGGCATTATCGGGGTTTTTAACGATTTTAAACTTGCTGAGAAAGCCGATTCCATAATGCATGATTAAGTTGTGGAACTTGTGCGAATAAGACATCAAAAAAAGCAGTAAGATAACCGAGAGGTTGATCACAAAGCCAAGGACCGTAAAGAGGATGACCGGGATGTTTTTAATCGAGAGCGATCCGATGTCGATATTGAAGTTTTCCATGCTGGCCAATAGCGGCCATTTTACCGAGACGGCAACAATACCTAAAATGACCAAAACAAATTGGTAGAGAATAAAAGACATGACCATGATCGATGCGCCGTTTGAGGGCTCGACACCTTGCTTGCGCATCGTGTAGACTTGCATGATTTGACCACCTGAGGCCGAAGGAGTCACGGAGCTGAAAAAGGCACCGACCATCGAGGTGGCTAAACCTTGATGATATTTGTAGCGACGCGTGTATAAGCGCGCGAAAACATAGATGATTAAACCATCGATAAGGTAACTAAAAATAACCATTCCGATGATCAATAAAAGAATGCGCCAATCACTCGTCCGCAACGCCTCAGCAGTTTCGTCGAAGTTGTCTTTCAAGGATAGAAAAATTGCTAGTCCGGTGACGACGATGACTAGAATCAGGTATATCAAGTAGCGGCGTTTACCGACTTTCTTCTTTTCCTTTAACGGGGTTTCGGTATTAATTTCTTCCATAACCATTTAGCATTGCTAATTTTAACACATCCACATTCTTATTCGTATCCGTCTAAGATAAAAAGCAAAGAAGAGGATAGATGGCGTTTGTCCGGCTGCTAGTTTATAAGGAGGATTATTCCGACTAGTTGCACGATTGTTCCGATTAAGACGAAAAGATGGAAGACGCTATGCATCCATTTAATCTTGCGACCGATCGCATAGAAGATGACGCCTGATGTATAGGAGACGCCACCCAACAGAACGAAGAGCGTCGTCAGAAACGGCACGTGGGAAATGGCTGGATAGAAGATGACGAGCAACCAGCCCATAACGACGTAGAGGACGACGGTAATAATTTGCGTAACCTTGCCATTCAGGTTTAAGAAATTCATGATTGTTCCGGTTAATAAACCGACGAGTTGGATTGAAAAAATGATGATTCCATAATAGGTTCCGCCAAAGGCGAACGCACAAATAGGGGCGTACGAGCCAGCTATCAAGAGATAAATTGTATTGTGGTCGAGGAGGCGGAAGATCTTTTTCCAGGTGCTCGTCTTGTTAAGGGCGTGATAAATCGTCGATGTCGCATAAAGAAGGACGATTGATAGCGAATAAAAGATGAGCGACAACGTTTGAATGGCGGTAAAATTCATCACCACTGCCATAGCGATAAAATAACCGAGTGTGATAAGACCAATCAATACACCCACCGCGTGGCTGACCCAATTAAAAACTTCCTCACCATCCGAATACTTCGGTAGCGATTGCTTTTCGAAACTCGTTTTGAACTCAGTGACACTCATCTATCTGCACCTCATGTTTTCAGTGTAGACGATAGGGAAAATTCATAAACCTATTCTTCAGAATAAAAAAAGAGAGAGATTCATCCGCAAGTAGAATTCAGGATTCGCCTCTCCGCTTAGTAGAATTAGGTAAAAATCGTTGTGACAATCGATTATTTATTTATATATGTCGCGTCGATGGCCGATCGCGATGACGAGGATGATCAATTTGGCATCTTCGATTTTGGCGATGATTCGATAGTCGCCGACGCGGTATCGCCACTCGCTGACGCGATTAGATGCAAGCGGTTTGCCATGAACTCTCGGATCTTGGCAATCTTCTAAATTCTTTCTAATCCATCCGATCAGTATCTTCTGGGTATACTTATCGAATTTTTCTAGGGTTTTGGCGACTGAGGGCAAGAAATGAACTCTGTTTGTCATATGCCGAGTAGCTTCTCTAATTCTTCCAACGAGATTGTTCTTTGGTCCTTTTTATAGTTGGCCAGCGCTTTATCTGTTAACGCAATATCAAAATCATCTTCAATCGCTTGAAAATAGACTGTTTTGATGGCTTCGCTAAGCGACATCCCTTTTATCTTGGCATAGCTCTGCGCTAATTCTTTTTCTTCTTCTGACATTCTTATCGAAGTGATCATAACTATTCTCCTTCAACTGTACTACATTGTATTACATCATCATATTATTATCAATAGAACAATAAGGAGTATCACTCGACGATTAATAAAAAAATCCCAGTTTCATATTTCCAGGATTTTTTTATATGTACTTACCCCAATAGGTTGGACTAAATCCTATTGAACTGGCTACCATTATATCACGCCTTCATCAGTATGAGTTTGGCCTTGTATCGAATTGGGCTGTCTTTTAGGTAACTGACGATTCTCTCG
>JBAZED010000017.1:0-15997 GCA_041654095.1 Bacilli bacterium | reverse complement strand
TTGCGAAAGCTTAAGTCGATGCCTTTTAAAGCGTGGGTCACGTTATCGGCGCTGACATAGTCTTTGGTTATTCCTCGTAATTCAATCATATTTTGGCCCTCGCCTTTGCTTTACAATTATAACAATTCCAATTGTTATTAATCACTATAGAATACTACATTTTTAAAGGATGTACGCAAATAAAAAAGTACATGCAAAGCATGTACAATTTTTAAGTTAGATAATAATTATTAAATTGCCCAGAGATCTTTTTTCGTCAGCATCATGACGATATCGATAATCCAGCCGACAGCGAAGAAACCACCTGAGATGATATAGAGGATGCCGAGTATAACTTTTCCTCTGACGACGCGGATGATGCCGGCCCATAACGGACCGATGAAGATGACGAGTAGCAGGTGAACAATGTAGGGAAGTCCAAATTCTTTAATCATTTTTTTCCTCCGAGCCCATGATTTAGGGCATAAGACAACGCTTATAATAAAATTATACGTCCGTTTTTTACATATGTAAATATATGCGCGATAAATAATCGAATCGCGATCGTTATTGGCCTTTCATGTCGACGATATCGCCACTTTTGCGATCGAGAATCTCCAACGAGAGCTTGACTGATTCACCAATCGCCGCATCGATGTCATCTTCACTCACGCCGAGTTCGAAAGCCCCTTCTTCAGGCTTGATAAAGAGATTGGAAGTCTGAAGCTTGGTGTACTTGACCATATCGAGACCGCCCTCCGTCCCTTTCTTTTTATGGGCTTTATTGATTTGGAGACCTTGAAGAGCGAACAGGAAACTGGGAATCGTTATGACCTTGCGGGTCTCGGGATAGCCCATGTGCTTATGGACAATCCTTAAAAAGTCTTTCCACTCATAGTTATAGTATCCAAAAGGATAGGCGATTCCGCCCTTCGTTTTTTCAAGAGCGCCGGCAATCCCTTGGGCGACTTGTCTGACAGTCACCATCGTCGTGCCACCTTTGGTGTAGAGCGTATTCTTCTTCATCGCGCGAATTGACTCGACCAGAAAAACCCATACTGGCTTGCGGCCGGGCTGAGCCCCGAAAATATAGGGCAATTCGAGGACTGAAACATCAAATCCTCTATCGGCGTACGCCAGCGCCATCTTTTCTTGGTCGATTCGCGATCTGATATATGGATGATACTCCGTCAATTTGAGCTCTGGCCATTTTTTGGCAAAATAAGAGAAATACGAGCCGCAGATACTGGCATGTTTGACACCGACTTCCTTGGCGATTTTTAACAGCCGCTCAAGAGCATCGATATTATACTTCTTGAAGAATTCATAGACAGGGGCCTTCCCTTCGACTCTCTCATCGATTCCCGCGGCGAAAACGAGGGCGTCCATACCCTGCAAATGGCGGCGAAGTTCTTCATCGCTCATTTCCATGTAGTTGCCGAATTCGATTTTCATCTTCGGGTGCAAGACTGCGCCTTTCGGTAAAGGCGGTAACGCGATTGAGGTTACTTCGTGCCCGCGCTCAATTAACTCGCGAGCCGCCTCGCTCCCAATGAGACCGGTACCGCCGACAATAAATACTTTCATATTCTTTTTCCTCTTTGTTAATAAAATAAACTTCTGCCTACATCATATTCGAAGAAACGCTCATTACAAAGTGAAGTACTCATACTTAAGTTTCTTATGCGTCGCAATTGACTAAGAAAGGGAAAAGGATTAAGGTTTAACTGCGAATGATTCGCATTACCATTTACCTTATGACGAGAAATGTTCAATTATTAATTCCCTTTCTATTGCTTAGCCTTATCTCGTGCGATATTTCTGACGCAGGCGACAAAATCCAAATCTACACGAGCTTTTTCGCCATGGAAGATCTGGCTCGCAAAGTCGGAGGTCAATATGTCGCAGTTCAAAGCATCGTCCCACCAGGTAGTGAGATTCATAGTTATGAACCGACGACCAGCGACATCGTCGCTTTAAACGACGCTGATATGTTTGTCTATAACGGCGCAGGACTCGAACACTTTGTCGAAGGCTTGAAAGAGGCGATTCCCGAAACCGAAATTCGCTATGTCGAAGCAAGTCTCGGAATCGATTTATTGGCGGATGATTATCGTGGAGATCCTCATACCTGGCTCAGTCCGCTCAATGCCAAAAAGGAAATGGAAAACATTATGAATGCCCTGATCGAAGTCGATTCCGCGCATCAAGAATACTATCAAAACAGATATCAATCATTTGCTGATAAATTCAATCGTCTCGATGAAGATTATCAAACGCTTCTAGCTCCCGGTGTGGGCAAATACCTCGTCACCGGACACTCCGCGTTTGGGTATTTGACGAACGAATATGGTCTCGTCGCTCTTCCCATCGGTGGATATGACAGCGAACAAGAACCGACGCAGCAAGATATAGCCAACGTCATCAGCATCGTCCAGGCAAACGGTATTCGCTATATCTATGCCGAATCGATGACGCCGAGCGCCGCGGTGCTGACGGTCATCGATGAAACCGACGCCGAATTGGCGATTCTTTATACCTTAGAGGGATTGACAGCCGAACAGATGACGACTGGCGAAGATTATTTCAGCGTGATGAACACCAATCTCCTCGCCATCGCGAAAGGATTCAGCGCATTATGAGCGTAATCGAAGTCGATAACGTGTCTTTTTCATACGAAGCGCACCACGTCCTCGATCACATTTCGCTCAATATCGAGCGCGGGCAGTTCGTGGCCATTCTCGGTTCAAATGGGACGGGCAAGACGACGATATTAAAAATAATTCTAAACGAACTTAAGCCCACAGGGGGTTCGATCCGCATTTTTCAAGAAGATCTCAAGGTTTTCAAGCAGTGGACGAAGATCAGCTATCTAGCCCAAAACGCCACTTCAAACGCGGCCGGTTTTCCGACGACGGTCAAGGAACTTGTCGCCTCCAACTTGCATAGTGAATTGGGCTTTTTAAAATTTCTCAACGCCGAGCAGCGCCAACGCGTCTACGACGCGCTCAAGCTCGTCGGCATGGAGGAGTATCAAAACCGCCTCTTCGCTAAATTATCGGGAGGACAAATGCAAAAAGTGTTGTTGGCCCGGTGCCTCGTCAACAATCCAGAAATCTTAATTCTCGACGAGCCGACGAGCGCTCTAGACCACAATTCGACCGCGGCGCTTTTTGCTCTGCTCAAGAAAATTAGCCTTGAAAAAGGCACGACAATCCTCGTTTCAACACATAGCCTGCTCTGCTCGAATAAACACTGCGACCACATCGTGAATCTAGATGGTGAACACCTGCGGGAGGCGACATGTTAAATATCTTTAATTACGCTTTCATGCAACGAGCCTTTATCGTCGGCATTGCTTTGGCAATCATCATTCCCTTAATCGGTTTGATCATGGTGCTGAAGCGCTCTTCGATGATCGGCGATACTCTGGCGCATACGTCGCTAGCCGGCGTCGCTTCCGGTTTACTAATTGGATTTAACCCGATCGTGGGCGCGATTGTCGCCTGCGTTGTCGCCGTCTTTGCCATCGAAGCCATCCAAAAAAAGCTTCCCAAGAATAAAGATTTAGGAATGGCGGTCGTTTTGACGATTGGCATCTCCGTCGCCGGCCTCCTCTCGACGCATATTCCGAGCGGCATGAATTTTAACAGTTTTTTGTTCGGAAGCATTTCGCTCGTCGGGACGAACGATCTCATCTTGATCGTGTCGATTGCCGTGGTCATCTTGCTCGTCTTTTTAACAATTGTTAAAGATTTGTATCTAATCACGCTTGATGAGCGCTTGGCGAAACTGTCCGGAGTCAAAGTCTCAATCATCAATTTCGTCTTTGCGCTCCTGACGGCCATCACCGTCGGCATCGCCGCCAAGACGGTGGGAGCCCTCATCGTATCCTCATTAATGATTTTGCCGGCGGCCTGCGCGATGCAATTTGAAAAGGGGTTTTTTGCGACCTTGATGTTATCGGTGGGTTTTGGCCTCGTCTACACCATCATCGGCTTATTCGTGGCCTTTTACGCGAATCAAAGAGCTGGGGCGACCATCGTTTTGATCGGTGCTATAATATTCGTGTTAATCGTCTTGATTAAATGGCTGATTAATAAAATCCGCTTTCGGCGTTTGAGGAAAAGCAATGAATGAGTCAAGCTGGCCTAAAAAGTTGAAGAAAACGCGCGTCCGGCAAGCGATTGTCAATATTCTTCGCACTGCTGAAACACCGCTTTCGGCTCTCGATATCACATCGCTAATCCTCAAGGATAACGATCGGGTTTGGCCTTCGACTCTCTATCGCAATCTCGAGGCGCTCGTCACCGCCGAAGTCGTGCGCCGCATCGCCTTGACTGAAAGTCATTCCGCTCTTTATGAACTGACCACGCATAAGCATAGCCACTACGCCATCTGCCTCGATTGCCGCAAGATGTTCACGATCAATAATTGTCCACTCATCAATTACGAACCGCTGGTCAGCGATAAGAACTTCACGATTACGAATCACAAAATGGAGATATATGGTTATTGTGGTCCCTGTTTTAAAAAGAGGATGGGGAGAAGCCCTAAATAGCCAGTTAATATATCGAATCAAGCGACGAAATCAGGTCGCTTTTCTTTTATCTAATTTTTGTCGCTCTCTTTTTTGACAGAGCATATAATATTCTCAGGTGTTTTCGAGGTGATAAGAGGCAATGACACCTAATCATCATTACTGTGCCTCAACCTTATGCTCAAAATCCGAAAAGCCAACGCTGACGATCGAATATTTTTACAGACATTAGAAGAACGGTGTTTCGCCCTGAATCGGCGTTTTTCTTTATCTTCTCTTGAACGAAGCTTAACGAGCGCCCACCAGGATTTATACATCATCGAAGTCGAAGGCGTTTCGGTCGGCAGCGCGACCATCTTCCGCTTTCCCAAGACGTGGCGCCTCTACTCCATCGCGATCCTTCCGTCCCACCGCCATCAATCGCTCGGCCACGCCTTGCTCCAGTACATCATCAATCTCGCCAGAAGCGAAAACATCCACCACCTCAGCCTCGAGGTCGACAGTGACGATCAAGCGACAATTGCTTGGTATCAATCTTTTGGCTTTCGCAAGATCGACAAGTTAAAAAATTATTACGCTGACGGTCAGCACGCCGATAAAATGCTTCTCGTCTTACGAGAAAATCCTACCGAAAAAAGATATTTGGCCAACATCGCCATCGTCGATAGAGAGCACGACTGGCTCAAGCGCATCCCCAATCTCGAAATCGTCACCGCCGAAACGTTTTTGAACGACGACAGCTTCCAGTACGCAAAAGAACTGCGAGTCTTTAATTTTTGCACCAAATTGGGTTACCAAACCATCGGCTATTATGTTTCCTTATTAGCGTCCGCGCGCGGTCTTCGCGCCATCCCCAACGTCGCGACATTGGAAGACGCGACTGATGAGACGATCACCAAATCGCTGGGCGACGAGGTTTTTGATCTCATTCAGGACACATTTAAAAATTCGAAATACAAAGAGATTACATTCAAGATTCTGTTCGGCGAGACAAAACCTCCGCGTTTCGAGCGGTTGGGTAAAGCCCTTTTACGGCTTTTTGAGGCCCCTCTCCTCGATGTGAAATTCGTCAAGCGAACGCATTGGCTATTAAACAGAATCAAGATCTTAACTTTGAATGATATCGTCATCGATGATGCTATCATCGCTGATGCAAAACGGTTTTTTACATGCAACCGTTTTGCCATCTCGAAGATCAAACAGTTCAAGTATGACTTAGCGATATTAGTCGACCCCAAGGAACCGGCGCCACCATCCGGAAAAACGGCCCTCGATCGCTTTGTGGTCGCCGCTCACAAGGTCGGTTTTTACACCGAATTCATCACCAAGGCGGATTATTCGCGCCTCCCCCAATTCGATGCCCTTTTCATCCGCGCGACGACAAATGTCGATAACTACACCTATGAGTTTTCGCGCTATGCGTATTCCGAGGGTCTCGTCGTCATCGATGATCCGTGGTCAATCCTCCGCTGCGCCAACAAATTATATTTTCACGAATGCATGAAGAGCGAAAATATCAAGACGCCGAAAACGATTATCGTCAGTTCCAAAACACCGATCGACAAAATCGCTGAGGAAATAGCCTTCCCAATCATTTTGAAAAGGCCCGATAGCGCATCTTCGCGCGGCGTCTTTAAAGTCAGCAATCTCGATGAACTAAAACTAAAACTCAAGGAGCTGTTCCGCCTCAGCGCCCTCTTGATCGCCCAAGAATACATCCCTAGTCCTTTCGACTGGCGGATCGGCATTCTCGAAGGCAAACCACTCTATGCGTGCAAGTATTTCATGGCGCGCAACCACTGGCAAATCTATAACTGGAACGCCAACAAGAGCCACGCCAGCGTCGGACCGGTCGCGACATATTTTGTCGAAGACGCTCCCCCTGCCGTCGTCGAAATCGCCTTAAAAGCCGCGAATGCGATCGGCGATGGTTTTTACGGCGTTGATGTCAAGGAGAAAGACGGTCAGGTCTACGTCATCGAAGTCAATGATAATCCGAGCATCGACCACCATTGGGAAGACGAAATCCTCGGCGAAAAATTGTATCTGCAAATCATGGAAAATATTCTTTACCGCATTGAAAAAGCCCGCCAATCACCGCGCAACAGCAGAAAATAAGCCGACGAAATCGCGGCAATAGCGACCAAATACGCGCGTTTTGCATTAAAAAACGGATTGAGGTATTAATCTCGAATCCGTTTTTGTTTAGGCTAGATAACGCCAAATGGAATCAAAACGGCGAGCAGAATAACGACCATCCCCCACGTTGCCATCAGGAAGATGCGCTGGTATTTCGGTTTGGCATCGGGGACGAGAAAGGCCGCGAGAAAGAACGGAATGTACGTCGTCACGAACACGGGGATGGCGCCCCACCACGGATAGACCCAGATGAAGGCTGGCGTACCCGCTAAGAAGATTTCGAACAGTGCGAAAAAGGCCGCGTTACCGATGGCAAAAAGCCAGCGATTGTTAATTCCCAAAATCTTTTTGTGAGGATCATCGGGAAGGAGCTTGGACATGATGATGCCCGCTAATGCAAACATCATCGATAGTTCCCATGAAACGCCGATTAGCAAAATGAACGAGGTGCTCAATGATGAGACGGTCCACAGAGCGTATCCGGTCGCTTTGCCGATAATCGCGTTGGCGATTTCATAAAGCCAATGGACACCGTATAGAGAGAGGCCGGCGACGATTCCGCGGTAGTTCTTGTTTTTGAGCTCATTAACGTAGACGAAGACGACGACCGCAAAGATGAAGATAAAAGTCCAGTTGAACTCCGCCGTTGAGCGCACCGACGCAAATGGCGCTGAAGCTGCTGTCCTGTTTGCTAAATCGCCCCAGAAGATAAAATAGCTACTTCCTTTTGCTAAAAGCGAAAGGAGATAGATAAGGAGGCACACCATTCCGATCAAAACTGTCGGGCGCCAGGCTTCCTTTAGAAAATTGACAAATTTGTTTTTCATGGCAACACCCCTTATATATTAAACTGAGATAACATTACTTGGATTCGCTCTTCTCGCTAGCGTATTGCTTGACGATGGTATCGATGAGATAGGAAGGAACTTCTTGATATGAATCGAATTCGCGATTGAAGAAGCCGCTGCCTTGCGATAGAACGCGTAAGCGAATGGCATAATCGAGGATTTCCGATTCGGGAACGAGAGACGTAATTTCCTGTTGGTCGTGTCCTTTTTCGTCAATGCTCAAGACGCGAGCCCGGCGCTGATTCAAATCGTTCATGATGTTGCCGGTGAATTCGTTGCCGACGCGCACGGTGATTTTGATGATGGGTTCGAGCAGCGTCGGTCCGCAGTTCATATAGGCTTCTTTAAAAGCTAGAATCGAAGCCATTTTGAATGCTAATTCGTTGGAATCGACGGGGTGGTATTTACCATCGAGCAATACGGCCTTGATGCCGATGACCCGGAAGCCGGACAAAAGTCCGTGCTCGGTCGATTCGATGAAACCTTTTTCGACGGCTGGGAAATAGTTGCGAGGAACGGCCCCGCCGAAGACGGTTTCTTCAAAGACGTTTTTATCGCTTCCGCTCGGACCGAATTTCATCTCGACGACGCCATAAAAACCGCTGCCGCCCGATTGTTTGATGTAACGGCCAGGGGCGGTCGCTTCTTTTTTGACAGTCTCGCGATATTGAATTTTCGGAGCGGCGACATCGACTTGAATGCTGAAGATGTTCTTGACTCTTTCGAGAATATAGTTGAGATGTGAATCGCTCAATCCGCCGACCAAGAGCTGCTTGGTCTCACTATTACGCGACACATCGAGGCAAGGATCTTCGATCTGCAGTTTGGTGAGTGAGCCATAGAGCTTTTCGTCGTCTTTGGCGACTTTGGCCACGATGGCCCGATAATAGACGCTCGTCGGATACTTGGCGCGCGGATAAGTAATCGGATTGGCTTTATCGCATAGAGTGTAACCGGTTATGACATTATCGAGTTTCGATAAGCCGATGATCTCGCCGGCGACCGCGGTCGTAATCGCCATCTGCTTGTTGCCGAGAATCGAGAACATCTGCGAGACTTTCATCGTCGACTGCGTATTCGGGCAGAAGATGGCGTCGCCGAGATTCAGGGTACCGGAAGCTATTTTCAAAACATTAATCGCACCTTTGTATTGGTCGAAAAACGTCTTAAAAACGTAGGCGCTAAACGGTTCGTTGGGAAGCGTCTTGCGGATGATTTCCTTGCCATCTTTATCGACGCCGGCATATGGTTTTAGCTCCGTCGGGTTCGGCAAGTACTCGATCAACATGTCGATCATCGTGTCGATGCCGATATCTTTTTTGGCGCTGCCGACCAAAACGGGTGTAATCTCGCCGCTGATGACGGCCGTGTGCAAGCCACGATGAATCTCTTCCATCGTCAGCGTTTCACCGCCGAAGAATTTATCGAGCAAAGCTTCGTCGGTGAGAGCTACTTGTTCGGCGAGAACATTGTGCAGCGACATAATTATCTCTTTTTTATCATCATAGATGATATCGTCCACAGTTTGTCCGCCATCGTATTTTCTGGCTTTCAATGATACGACATCGATGAAGCCATCGAAGGCGTCTTGATGACCGATAGGATAGACGAAGGAGACGGCTTTCTTGCCGAGCTTTTGATTGATCTCTTCGAGCAAGGAATCAAAGTCGATCATCTCCTTGTCCATCTTATTGACGTAGATTAAAGTCGGAACGCCGTGTTTTTTTAGTAAGTTATAGTGCTTGATCGTGCCGACCTCGATGCGCTTGGTCGCATCGATGACGAGGACAGCGCCTTTGACCATATCGAGGACGCCGATGACGTCAAAGACGAAGTCGTCGTTGCCGGGAGCGTCCAAGAGATTGAGGCGATAGCCATTATAGTCGAGAGATAAGACCGAGAGGTTGCATGAGCTGAGGCGCGCCTTTTCTTCATCGGTGTAATCGCTGATGGTGTTCTTGCTCTCCACCGCGCCTTTTGCCGTTTTGTTGATAATGCTCGCCAGGGATTCAACTAAAGTTGTTTTGCCGCTCCCCTGGTGGCCCAAAAAGAGGATATTGCGAATTTTTTCTGGTTCCATAGTACTCCTTCCTATCTATTAGAGGCCCTTTTCTTCGAGGGCATTGAGTGTTTCAAGTGCTTTGGCGAAGACGACATCGCGGTCGCAGCCGGATACGTCGATGTAATTGCGAGGTAAGACTTCTTCTTCATTCCGCCATTTGTGAATGTAGTCTTCAAATTCCTTAACATCGCGGAGGGGGTGGGTCAGATGCACGGGGTGGCGTTTCTTGTTCATTTCGCGATATAGGAAGCGGTCATAGAGGACTTCGATATCGCCCGTTAAATAAAGAAGGACAACCTTGCTGTTATTGAACTCGCAGAGCTGCTTGATCTTTTCTAGTTCATCTTTGTGGAAATTAGCTTCAAGTATGACGCTTTCTCCAACCGCGGTGACCCGCTCGAGGATATGAAGTAGAAGATCGATCGCCGAGTTCGATAACTTCTTGTTGTCTTCCAGTTTGGAATACTCGATTTCTTCACCGAGAATTTCCTTGATGTGTTCTTTACTAAAGTACGGCACTTTCAGATGCGCCGAAAGCTTTCTGGCGAGATTTGACTTACCGGCAGCCAAATCGCCAGCGACAATTAGGATTTTGGACATATTATCTCCTTATGCATTATATGTATATTCTAACATTATTTTATGTTGCATAAACAAGAAAAAGGGACTGCGCCATGAACGATGCCATTTTTTAAAGTCTTTTTGCGAGCAATCACTTTGATTGTCAATGTTAAACGCGAATCACGAGCGCCGCGAACAGTATGCGAAGATTCGGGAAAGAAATAATCCGAGTGCTTTTCTTTTGCCGAATGCATTATTCTAATTTACGACATAAAGACGTTGTCTTATAATTTATAGTAGTGACGTCGTTGCTACTAGAAAGTGAGTGCTGTAAATGCCAGAAGAAAAGAAACCTTTTTTCGCGCAAAAAAGTCAAGAAGAGTTGTTGCTCGCCAACCGCCGGGAATTCCTAGCCAAGGAATTTGCCAACTCCACACCAGAATTCGTTGAATACGGTAAAAAATTCTTGCCTAAGAAACATCATTTTTTGGTTTTGGGTGATGAAATTGTCTATCTCGAAGATGATAAAATCGCCGTCAACGAAGTATTCATCAGCGAAAACCCCAAAATGCAAATAACCATCACTGCCCTCGTTGAAGAAAAGCACGTGTTCAATCCTTTTGGAACCGAAAAACTTCAACTAGTTTGCAACAAAGCAAAATTTAAATAAGAAGAATTCTTTGCGCTGATTCCCCGAGACGGCATCGCTCTCGGGGATTTTCTTATCTCATCAATCGGTGGTAGAATAGGAAAACGAATTATGAAATACGCCTTAATTGTCGGAGCTTACTCCGGACTCGCCCAAAGTGTAATCGATTCGCTCAAAGATGAGTTCACTATTTTTGCCTTGGATAAAAATCCGATCATCAAGGATTTATATCGAGGTGTTAATAGTATTCATACCTATATTTGCGATATCACCGATTATTCGCAGATCGAAGCGATTCGCGATGAAATCAAGAAGGCGACGAGTTTTCTCGATGTCATCATCAATTTCGCTGGAATCGTCGAATTAGGATCCGTGATTGAGGTTTCGCCGGAGGCATTGAACCGCACTCTTCAAATCAACTTGATCGGCACATACAAAATTAACCACGCCTTCTTTCCTTTTGTCAAAGACAGCAAGGGCCGGATCATCATTCTCAGCAGCGAATACGGAAAGCTGCTCGCCCTCCCATTTCACTCCTTCTACACCTTGTCAAAACACGCTCTTGAGATCTACGCCGACTCCCTGAGAAGAGAGGTTCAAAGCTTCGGAATCAAGGTTATAAAAATAAGACCGGGATCATTTAAAACGAATATGGTCGACAATATTCAAAACCAATTTGCGCACCTAGTGACCGATTCAAAACTGTTTAAGAAACCATTGACGAAAATGGAGTCGCTGATGATTGGCGAGATCAAAAGCGCAAAGGATCCGAAGAAGATCGTCAAAGTCTTTAAAAAAGCTATTTACAAAAAGCATCCGCGCCTCTCCTATCGCGTCCACAATTCATTCAAGATGAGACTGCTCAATGCATTGCCCGCCAAGCTCCAAGACTGGATATTAGGCAGGTTCTTCACCAATTAATCAAATAGACACTGAAGTTGATATTATCGTAAAAGCAAGATCATCTAGAGGGCAAGGCGCCTTTTTCTTAAAAAGACGGCGTTGACGACGATGCTACCCACAAAAACGACAGCGGCGATAATGAAGTACAGCATCCCGGTCTGTTTGGCTTTTTCAGCATCAAAGAGAATTTCGGGAGCGGCTTTAAATCCGCCATTGACATCTTCCCACTCGCTTTCTTCATAGGTTTCAAAGGTGGGCTCTCCCGAGAAAATGCTCATGACATCGACGACGGCATAGGTCGTCTTTTCTTCAATATCGGCACCGCCAAGTTCGGTTTCGACCAATGAATAGACGGCAAAGGCAACCGATGGCGACCAGTTTTCGACTTTGTAATATATATCGGTGATATCGATGGTAACGGCCATTCCCGGATTATCTTCTTCAAGGCTCGTTTCAATTTGGTCTTCGAGGGCTTGGAGCTGCTCGTCGATCAGCGGCACACCGTATTGCCCATAGGCCCATAGAGCCGCGCTTCCGCCCATCGTGAAGAAAGCGGCGATGCCGAGTAATACCATGACGATTTTTAGTAATATTCTCATCATTTTCCACTGTGTAAATTGATTCTTTCAACTTACTTCTTTCTATTAGATTTCATCAAAGTGATGTGACCTAACGTTTTTATGATAAAGCGAATGTTCACCATATATCAATTACATTTAGACAATAAGGTAACATTTGCGGCTATTTTAAAGTACGAAATAAGACGGTTTAGGCAGCTACGCAGCGATCGACACTTTGTCAAACCTTGTATCAAAACAACAAATAAGATATTTCATTAAAAATCCGCATTGCCTTTTTTAATGTTTTTTGCTCGTATCAAGTAAAGGGCCAAAGATAATCCGCTGATGGCGATGATTACGATACTCATAGCGTTTCGAGCCTCGCCGCGATATATTCCTTGAGATTGAGGATTGATATCATTACAAAAGTCATCATATCCATACTTATTAACGATGATGTTGAACAATTTTGACTTTTGATGATTTGAGTATAATAAATTGAGTTGCGATTAATGATGTGTGGCAATCGGATTGCACGTCCAATATACTATTGTCGGTATGGAAAAAACGAATGTATTAATAAAAATTATAATCTATTTCGTTTTATTTGCGCTGTGTTGTTTCTATTTTGGATATGTGACCGTCATGGGCATACTGAGAGAGTTGGGCATCTTCGAAAATCAGTATAGCTTGGGTAATTTTTTTGGCATCATCGTTGGCATCTTCGGAGTGTTCGGATCACTTATGTTTTTGGTTCTAGCCATAATCAACTTAGTAAAATATATGCGTATTAGTGTTCTCTTTGGTTTCAAAATTTCACCAATTGACAACGAGAATGTGCCAGGGCTCGTGTTATCTGTCGCATTAACGTAAGTTCGCTATTTTACGATACAAATGTGTTATCATCGTTCGATTTGTTATGCATGGATTTACACGGCACACTTTCGAACAATATAAAACGACCAATTTGGTCGTTAATGCTTATTTTTTGCGAGCAATTAAAGACAATTTTGGCAAAGGTTGTGTCAAATAATACAAATTATGGACGTTTAAAAAACTCTTCTGTTTTGTAAATATGACCAATACCTATATCTATGCAAGGACAATTTTTGTACTTGTCTGGCAAGTCAGTTTGATGTGCGTAACCATAATTAGTTTCTGAGATATTAAAAGGCTTGTATGTATCTAAAACTGGTAACAGTTGTTCGACGAACCGAATATCAGCGTATGGATATTTTTTTCTGAGGAAATAAATAAACGCAGTTTCATCGTAGGCATCATGAGGAACACCATCGTTTGAATTCACAAATCGGTTGGAAACTATCGAATATTCGTGATTTGGATGATTAACCGCTTCGTAGAATTCGTGCAATGCAGCTTCAATTTCATAATAATCAATCCTTTGAAGATTATAGACTGTTGGGACATCAAACCCGCCTATGATATAAAACGATCCTGGTTCATGGAACTCGATTATCGTATTTTTGCTTTCATAACCAAGACCGGAATCGGCATCAAAATCATCAAAATCATCCGGTTGCGCAGTCGAAGAATATGAATGGCAATCAGTCTGAAGCCACAACATGAGAGGCATGACACGCGCAAAATTACTGCGATTATCAGCCACAAGATTCAAATAGTAATTTTCAAGCCTTTTCGCTACGTCTTTAAAATCCCACCTTATTAATACTCTTGGCAAAGTGAATGATTTCTGTTGAGAAAATAGCCTTTCCTTATACAAACTTGAGAATGAATTGTGACCTAAAGCAGAGTCGAGAAAGAAAGCAATTGCTTTTCTTTGGCTCATCATTGTTATGATTTCAATCAAGGGGTAGCCAGATTCATCAACTCCGAAAGCAATGCCATTTTCTTTAAGGAATGATATCCATTGTCGGAAATTCTTGTCATTTAGATATGCCAATAGAAACTCGCGACGAAATAGATTAGGATTCCATGACGTTCCACGCGGATGTCCTGTGTCATTGATTTTGTTCAACATTTCTTTAATATCGACTGGTAATTCCAGAATTTTGCTCATTTTGTTTTTACCTTTCATAGAATTTTTTTAAATAGTAGTTTTTAGTAAATCTTCGAGCGCTTTTATTTTTTCCATTACTTGATTCATTTTGACATCCAAAGAATGTGAAAGGTTTTCTTCATCTTGAAGATCCTCTCCATAGAAAATGGTTTCCGGCTCTGAAATAAAAGCCCAACGAGAACCGCCGCTAGATTTAGAATCAGACTTTGCATCATTTGACAAAGAGTCGAGGATTTTCTTTACTTTGATATCATTTTTATCGGAAACAGTCGCTTGCCAGACAACGCTATTCTCGCTCACGACAAGTTCATACATTAAGCGAAAGCCATTTCCCCAAGAATCACTTCTACCATCAGTTCGTGGTAACTCACCATTAATGTATTTGGTTGTAAAACGCAGCCATCCTTTTTGACTGCATTGTTTATCATAGTAGATGTTATATTTCTTTTGGTTTTCAACTATCCATGTTTCAAGTTGTTCTTGAACATTAGCAATCTTGTCGAGTTTCCAATCAACGATAAAATCAATTGCCGCCTTGTGTTTTCCGTAAATCTCCCGAGCTGTCTTAACTAAATCATCATCTTTGTTCATAATGTATTTTCTCCTTATCAATAGTAAATAATCTTCGATGATAATCTTGTATTTTAACGGAATATTTGGATATAGAGATAGACTTCCAACTATTGAATCATATATCATTCGATAATTAGCAATCAGCCAGTTATCTAGGTCGCTTGGAGGATCGCCGTTAAGAGTCAAAAATATGTATTTTCTTTTGTATTTTGGATATTCCCTTTCAAGCACTTTTTGATAGTCAGATAATTGGTGCTCTGATTCCTTGGCGTATATTTTATTTTCTATTGCCACAGCAAAACGTTTTTTATGACAAAGCAGTAATAAATCAATGTGTTCCCACTCGCGTCTAATTTCAAAACTATCTGATTGTTCGATTTTTGAGTACTGTTCGATTAGTGTATCGCCATTTTCGTTATTTATTGTTAAAGTTGAAATCCTTGTGAAAAATAGACGAAGAATATTGTATCCCAAACCGTGGCCCGCTTTTTGATCGAATAACCATCTCAAGAAGTTACTATGCTTAATTTCGGCATTGTTTATCCCTGTAATCTCAAAATAATTATCATTATCATTTAATTCATCGTGTTTTTCAAGAATGGCAAGATCATCAACAAGCATTGAAAGTTGTTTGGACGTTGTTTTTATCATATTACTCCTTATTTTACTATTTTGATTTCGAAGATTTCCCTAAAGTGAAATCCACAAAGCGGGGACGACACCGTAGTTCGAGTAGTTGACATTGCTGTAGAAGACACGGCCATCGTCGTACACGTACCGCGCGATGTAGGCGTAGCTGCTGACCGGCGACCGCAGCCACCAATAAGAATTGCCGTTTGAGGTATATGTACCAACTCCTTGAGATTGAGCGTAAGCACTTGGTTGCAGTTGTCTTGCTGTTGTCGTACTTAATCCATAGGTTTCACTTGTCGCTTCAGCATAACTAAGTAAGAACACCTGATCACTAGTGTTTGCACATGCGTAATTATTTGGGATATCTCCGGTTGAGGCAGCACTATTGTCGACAGTCGTAGTTAGGATTCTCGCTTTTTCTTCATTATTGAAGGCTGTGTTATAGAAGTTATCGTTTAACCATGAACGAATATGCGATTCTTTATAGTTGTTTGCGTAGACGGTACTCCCAC
>JBAZED010000016.1:0-16755 GCA_041654095.1 Bacilli bacterium | reverse complement strand
AATGAGCAGAAACCCGACCTGGCCATCATCGAAGTTGGGATGGGCGGCTATCTCGACGCGACGAATATCTTCACTAGCATCTTAGCCATCATCACCAGCGTCTCCCTCGAGCACACGAACTACCTCGGCAAATCGGTCAGCGAAATCGCCAAGTCGAAATCTGGGATCATAAAAGACCATTCATCAGTTTTGGTCGGTGAGCTTGAAGAGAGCGCTTTGTTCGCGATTCGCGAGACCGCAAAGGAATGCCGTTCGCCTCTATTTATCGTCGATGATTATCATAATGAGAAAGTTGAGGATCAAATTACCTTCGATTATCGTCCCTATCACGACTTAAAACTCGACACCAAAGCCAAGTATCAGATCAAGAATGCTTGCCTAGCCATCGAGGCCACAAAAATCCTCGCTGACGCGTTTAAGGTCGGCGAAGATGATATCCGTCAAGGTTTGTTAATTCGCCCGCTAGAGGCCCGCTATGAGCGGATTAGCGATAATATTATCGTCGATGGCGCGCACAATCCCGAAGCGATTGAAAATCTCGTGGATACGCTGCTCGAAACCGAGACCAAACCCTTTCACGTCCTCTTCGCGGCTTTCCGCGACAAAAACCACTCGGCGATGCTGACGACTTTGAGCCGCGACGCCGCCTCGATCGCCTTGACAACTTTTGATCATAAACGTGCGAGAACTAAAGATGAATATTTCTTCTACCTTGACGAGTATCCTTTTTACGACGACTATCGACAAGCGATAAAAGAGTTGCAGGAAAAATATCCTGACGATATTATCGTAATCACCGGCTCGCTGGCCTTCGCCGCTTTAGCGAGGCGGTATTTATTAGGTAAAGAACTATGAAACTCGATTCCGTTCAAAAAATAACCTTATCCGGCATCTTCATCGCCTTGGTGATCATCTTGACCCGCTTTTTGGCGATCCAGTATATACCCTTGATTCCCTTTGTCCGCATTTCCCTAGGACCAGCCTTAATCATCTTTTCCTCCCTTTTGCTCGGCCCGATCTACGGCGGTGTCATCGGCGGCTTGAGCGATTTCCTCGGCATCTTGCTCGTGCCTAATCCTCAAGGGTTTATGATCAATCCGTTCATCACCTTAAACTATGTTTTGCTCGGCGTTTTACCATGGGTCACCCTCTTCGTCATCAAGAAGATCAAGATGCAGAAAAGCGCGCCTTATATTTTTTTCGGGGCGATCGGTGCGATCTGGCTCTTCATCGTCTTCTTCTTGGTCTTCAATGACTCGATCACTCTTTATGGGGCGATATATCGCTTCGATGCCTTGAGTAAATCGCTAATCATTTCTCTTTCTTTTGTCTTGTCGGTTTTGATGAGCGTCGCCATCTTTTACACGAACCGCTTCTTCATCAAGAAAAACATCAGCGGCACCCTGTTAGCGACCCCCTATCAAGTCGCTTTCGTCTGCTTGGTCTCCGAGATCCTTTTGATGTTGATCGTCGGCTCGATTGTCAAAGCCTTCTTCTTCGGCGTCGATTTCATGTTCATTTTCTTCTCGCAAGCGGTGGTCCTCTTCATCAACATCCCCCTCAACACCTTTGTGACTTCTTACCTCTTGGTGTTGTCGTCGCGCCTCTACATCAAATACGAAGGAAATTAATAGCTATGGAAAACGAAGACAAGAAACAAGAAGAGATCGAAGCTCGCCCAGCGAAGGAATTGGAAATCGACGAATCCCTTTTGAGCGACGAAGAAAAGGCTCAGAACAAGATTCGCCACCCCAAAGGGATGCTCATTTTCATCATCGTCATACTAGCGATCATCGTCGGTCTATCAATCGCTGTTTGGCTACTTTAATCGTCTGATTTTTAACGTAGTAAAATATATTTCAACTCGATATATCTGCTGACCGGTCTTTCACTTATTGTGAATGGATTGTTTTTTTGCTATTCTTATAGAAACGTCTTAATATTAATTTTCAATTACTAGGGGAGTAACAATGAGGAAGAAATCAAAAACAGCGACGCTCGTCATCACCGGCATCGCTCTAGCCATCGGCATCGCCGTTTCGAGCGGTATCATCCGCAACACCTATTCGGTGAATGAGGCGAGAGCAGAAACCGCCACGATTACAATTAACCAAGCGTCATTTGGGACAAATATTACCACAAGTTATAATGACGGCGAAGAAAAAACCGGTACTGCGAATGATCTTGACATCGCCGCAAAAGCGGTGATGAAAAACAGTACAAACATTCAGATGCAGGCCAGCAATGGCGTTATTTATAACACGGAAGCTCTATCAGGAAAAATACTCAGCGTTTCGATGACATTATCAGGAACGTCTAGAAACCACACCCTATATGCAGGATCAACTGGGCGGCTAGTGAACAGCACAAAAGCAAATTATACGGTAACTGGAGGAACCTCCCTCAGTTCGACATTTACATCGTCATATACTATGGCAGAAGGCACTAATTATACATGGTTTGCAGTAAAAAACACTTCTGGTAACGCCGCGTATATCACTTCTTTGGTTGTCACATATCAGCAAACACCACCGCGGACCTTAACCGGTATTATCGTTTCTGGCGAACCAACCAAAAAAGTATACGACAGTGGCGATTCTTTTGAACCGGCCGGCATCACTATTACAGCCTCTTTCTCTGACAGCGATGATGACGACGTGACTAATCTTTGCACTTATACCCCTGATCCGCTAATCCAAGGAACCGAGTCAGTCGTTGTCAGTTTTGCTGAAGGTGAAGTGACCAAGACGGCGACAATATCTGGTATTACGGTTAACGCCGCTCCATTGACTAGAGTTGTCGGTTTTGGCTCCGGTGCTGAAGACAACGGCTGGCAAGAAGTAACGAATAACACTCAAGCGACGTATATAGGATTTGCTACCACTTCTCATTCTGTTACCACTTCTTTCACTAATCTCGTTGGAACGGGCTATGTCCTCGATTCAAACATCACGGTTACATTTAAAGTCGGCACATATGGTGGAACAGGCAAACAAGGCACTCTTGCTGTCGCTTTGCTCGACGCTAGTCAAAATGTACTTTCCAGTGGAACTGGTGACACTATTTTGACAAGCAGTGCCCCTAATTATGCACAGGGCCCATCTATTTCTGTTGCAAAACCAGCAAATCCGGCAAATATTAACTCTATCAAAATATATCTATCAAGCGCAGGCACTTTTACTACTGAAATATATATGCGCTTTTCGGAAATCACCATCGTATATCAGATGGCTCTTTCACTTGAAGAAAACGATGATGCAATCGCCTATGGAACTAGTTTCTTGAGTGCGACAAATGCCGGCTGCTCCGCCACAAACAGCGGCTTGCTACTCGATGTTTGGGCCGATCTTGAATCTTCATATAATGCGCTTTCTACCGAGGCGAAGACCTATCTTACCAACCTGACGCCCGATAAAGATGGGAACGATGCCGAAAACGCGGTTGCTCGTTACATCATCATCATCACTAAATATGGAACTGATGATTTTCCTGATTTTATGAATCTCGACATCCAACAAGTTTATTCGCCTTATAGTCTGATTGGAAATGATATTGATTACCTTCCGCTGGTAATAATCATCAGCGTGGTTGGACTAACCGTTATTATCAGTTATTATTACTTCAACAAAAAACGGAGATCCAATTAAAACTCGATTGCTTTTTAAACATTTAGGACGACATGTCGTCCTTTTTGTTTTTGCCCGCCTATTGCTCAGCGTCAGCTGTCGCTCGTGATTTGATTATTCGCAATATTCCTTTTTCAACGAACAAAACGATCATTTACTCATTCCAATTGTCATGGAGATTTCTCCTCAAATACTTTTTCGTTTGTTTTTTTGAAATGCTATTTGACAATTAATAAAGAAGATATTTTCCATAATTGAGTTGGAATAAACACATAAATAAAATATAATATTTAATAAAGTTGTCATATACGCATGTAATGGCGACGATAACCTATCAATGGAGGTCATTAAATGAAATTATTCAAAAAAATAGGTTTTGCGATTGTTATAGGAGCAATGGCTTTGGCTGTTGGGATAACAGCAAATAGTATCGCCAATGAAGTCAATGCTGCCGGAGACTTTTTGTATACTTTTGATACAAGCGGATCATATAGTAGTGGAATTAGCGATGGGGTAATACCCGCCGAAAGAATGTCCATCTCTAATACTGGTGGAGCAACAATAACTGCTAGCTTCCACAAAAATAACAGTACTACAACCTCGATTTTTAATAATAGTGCTGGCGAGACAAGACTTTATGGCAAAGATGGCAATGGTGGTCAGTTAACTTTTGCGTTGACAGGCAGTTTTGCCATGAAAAGCGTAAAAGTCAATACCAGCACAAATAGTGGTTATACAGTTGACGGAGGTACTACCATTACTGGTTCCGCCGTCGAAACCGCATTGAGCGATGCGACATCTGTTGTTGTGAAGAATGTCGCAACAGGTACAAACCAAGTTCGAATCACTTCTCTTGAAATCGGATATTCGTCAACCTCTACACCGGCTACTGGAATTAGCATTCTTGAAACGCTAGCTGTTGATCGCGGATCTACCGGAACTCTCACCCCGACATTTAGTCCTGAAGGCTCTTCGTCTACAGTGACATGGACTTCGGGTAATGAATCTGTTGCAACCGTTGCTAACGGAGTTGTTACTGGTCTCGCCCAAGGCACAGCCACAATTCGCGCCACACTTCCTAACAATGCATATGATGAATGTCTTGTGACGGTATCAATTCCTGCCACGACAAGCATCTCGGCTAATCCTTCATCTTTGCATATGGGCATTGGCGCTCTTAAAGCCAAAACAATATCTGTGTCCTCACTCCCTATCGGATCTGACAATAGCTCATCATTTGATAGCGACGATACGGAAGTAGCGACGGTTACTTCTGCTGGAGTCGTTACCGGAATTTCCGCTGGCACAGCGACAATTACCGTTACTTCTACCGCTAATCCGAGCCTCACCCTTTTTGTGAGCGTTAATGTATATGCCAATTTCTATGATATGGGTCACGAAGGCACAGCAACAAGCGACTCAGGCACAGCCCTGACTACTGATGATGTCGCTTCTAACTCAGCCGGTCACCTAACCGGCGATGCATCATCAATGGTATATACCACAGTTACTTCTATTTATCCGGCTGTCGGAAAATTGAAAACTGGCACAACTAGTGTCAACGGCGTTCTAAAATTCAATTTGCCAAATGGAAATAACGCGACAAAAGTCATTATCTCTGCTGTTCAATATTCGAGCGATGTAACGACAATTGCGATCAATGGTGGAACTGCTCAAACCGTTGCATCTGGTACCTCATTTAGTAATTATGTTTTCGATGTTACAGCAAGCAATTCAGTCGAAATAGTATTTGCCAAGCGTTGCTATTTCAATGCGCTTTCAATCGTCTATTCCCTTCCAGAATTCGGAACTTTAGCTAGTATTGCGATTAATAATCCGGCTTCTGACTTGTTGTTTGAAACTGGCGAAACGTTCTCATCCACCGGTTTAACCTTGACAGCCACCGATACTTTAAGCAGAACGATGGCGGTTAATGATGGCTTCACGACAAATTATGATAGCCACGTGTTTGTTCCTGGAGATGTCGGCACTGTTTCTGTTACCGTTTCATACACTCGTGGCGCCGTCACAAAGACGACATCATATAACATCACCGTTCTCGCCGCTGCGGCCTACTACCATGATTTCGTGGCTGCCGATGCAGTTGAATTCACATATGTTAGTTCAAGCGCTAACGTCACTTCCACCTCCGAGTATAAGGTGATGTCCGGTTTAGCTTGGAACATGGTTTATACACCGCAGGCAGAAAAATTGGTTTCAATAGGCAACTATAATGGAATTACCTTTGGTTCAGGCACACACCCATTTGATACCGTTCAAATCAAATCCGGTCTGCTTTCAATTGATGGTGCGAACAAAGTAACGAAAGTTATCGTTGATATTTCTGGCAATGGTTCAACTTCAGTTGGCACTGTTACCGTCGATATTGACGGTGTCCAATTAAGTTATACTGATAATGCGTATGCTGGTGCCCCGGCCGGTCGCGAAGAAATGGTCTTTACGTCCGCAACTGGCTTATTTGGCCACGTTAACATTGTCATTAAAGGTACAACTGCTGGTTGTGGCTTATATGGGATTAAAGTATTTGCCGATTCCAATGCAACCGACACCGGTTTAGCTACAAACTTTGCTGCTGCAGTTGAAAAAACCGACAGTTGTGGAGTGAATGCCGAATCAAATGTTGCCGACTTACGAGTTCAATACAACGCCTTATCAAGCACAGCCAAAGAAGCGCTGAGCTCGATAAATATTTATGACTTCGCTAATGGCAATGTTACTCACACAGGCACTCAAAACGTTTCCTTCACCGCCGCACAAAAATGGGCGCTTCTCGATGCAAAATATCCAGAGATTCCTGGATCCAATTTAGTGGTTGATCACTTTGGCACACAATCCATTTACACGATTGTTATTGTTGCCGTTACTGGATTGACCGTCGTTGGCGCCTTCTTCTACCTCAAAAAGAAAAAAGAAGAATAAAATCTTCTTAACGGAATTATCTTCGGGACCAGGAAGCAATTCTCGGTCCTTTTCTTTCTCTCTATGCAAATAGCATTGATTCTTCTAAAATGACTGAGTAAGAAGTAATAAATGAATAGTTTTCCCCTTGTTTCGAGGCGCTGTGATAAGATTTTAATAATGGAAATATTCTTTACTTTGTTATCGTCGGTCTTGCTGACCCTTGTTATCGAGGCTCCCATCTATTTTTTCTTTAATAGAAAGTCTCTCATTTATTTGCTCGCGGTATATGCGATGAATATCGTTTTGAACCTCGCGATGAACGCGCTTTTGATTTTCGTATTTACTAACGACTATTCGCTATCTCTAACGATTATGGAGATAATTATCATAATTATCGAAGGTTTCATCCTCTTCTGGTTCGAGAATATCCGCTACAAGGGGTTTATTATCGCACTAGGGGCGAATTTAGCCAGTTTAGGCATCGGATTAGCCATCAATCATCTTTGGCCCGTTACGAGCGTTTATTTTGCCATTCCGATCATCGTAATCGGGCTCTTCGTCATCGAGTCGACAATCATCTTATTAGCGGCATTCGAAAACACCAAAACAAAAATACAAAATTAATATCTCAAATACGCTATTTGACAAGGTCAGTTAAGGTTCTTTTTCCTTTTGGCAGCCCGAACCGCCAAGACGATGGCGATGGCGATGATCGGTCCGAAGAGCAACAGGCAAGCGACGACGACGATGACGACGATGACGACGCTCACTAAATTACCCCACTCGTTATTGTCGTAATAAGGATGACGCGGTAAAAAAGTGAACGTTATGTCGGTCGCTTCTTCGCCTTCGACATCGCCGGGAATGGCGATGATGATATCGGCGTCACCAGAATCGTTCTTTGTGAGGTTTTCTTCCTCGTAAATAATGTATTCGATGTCATCGATTTTAAACGAGGCGTAGAAAACGGAAGACGACGTCTCGCTCGGATTGTCCCAGTCAAAGGTCAGGTGGGCGTTCGTAAACGGATTTTCTTCTTCTTCGTGATATGTCATATTACCAATTGCGGCATTTGTGACGACAATGTCATTGATGAACGAATCAGAAGCAAAGCCGCGAACGGTTTCATCGCGAGTATAAACGGTGATCTCACCCAAGGGCGAAGATCCCGTATATGGGAAAGTTTGTTCATAGGTAAAAATCCGCGCCGGCAAAATGCCTTGCATCATCTGCACTCGTCCATACTCATATAAGACGATGCCGTAATATTCGGCTTCTAAGATGTAGACTAAATCGCTGTTTTCGAGGCTGATGATGCCGTCGCCATTATTGACGATCTCACCAGTGATTGTAATCTCTTTTTCGGTTCCTTCTTCGGCGATGTTCACCGTTTCGTTCTGAATGGTGAAATCCGAGTATTCATCAGGAAAGGGATATGGGGAAGGAGAGTTGGCCATCAACAAAGGGACAAACACTCCAAAGATGATTGCGCCACGGCGAATTTTCATAGTCGCATTATATCACTCCGAGGGCTGATTATGAATGCTCCATCTCGAACAATCTCAAAAAGATATGGGTCACCATGGTTATTTGTGAATTATCGCTTCTTCAAAACGGACAAAAAAGAAAGAGATCGAATTGCTTAAAACATGTTAAGGGCGAAATATTCGCCCTTTTTTGTTATTAATATAACTAAATCATCTATCATTCTATTCTTTGAATAGATAGATTGACACTGTTATATATATTGTTTTTTGTTGCACTAATTTATGAATTGGTATAGTTATAAAAGTGTGATGCTCCTTTCAATTTTAAGAACACAATTAATTCATGAATGTGAGGTAAATGTATGAGACTTTTCAAAAAGATGGGAATGTTCTTAACGACAGGCGTCCTCGCTCTCGGCGTCGGATTGACGCTCGGCACCAATCTGATCCTCGAAGCAAAAGGAGAGGAAGCCCTCAACTATTCCACGGGATTTGAATCGGGAGAAGGATTTACTACTTCTACAGTCTACAATAACACCACTGAAAGAGTGCAAGGACCGACCGACTACGAGTGGGGGACGATTATGGGAACCGCAACCACGACCGCGCCTCTCGCCGGATCCCAACAAATTCAATTAAGATCTTATGCCGGCAACTCGACAATCGGCATGGCATATCCAAAGTTTTCATTCGCCAATCTCACTCGTGTAACATTCGCGACAAAAGCTTATGCCGCCGGCAGCACGATGACCGTCGAATATTCTCTGAATAACTCGACTTGGGCGGCGATGACATTAACGGGCACCTATTCGACCACAGCCTCGACGATCGAGGCCGCGATGCCGGCAGAATTATCGGGCAATCAGCCGACGGTTTACTTCAGGATAAATCACACGCTTATCAATGCCGCTAACCGCATGTATATCGACACCGTCAAAGTATATGTCGATTTGACTTTTGGCACGCTCGATCATATCGCTGTCTACGATTCGCCGAATAAATTTGAATATTTCGTTGGCGAGACGTTCTCTTCAACCGGGCTCGTGCTGGTCGGCTATGACGACGAGAATGAGGAAATCGCTAATACGACGATGTATTACTCAGGATTTACCACCGATTACGATTCGCACGTTTTCACGGCTGAAGAGATCGGGATAGGAATAACGGTGACGGTCACCTATTCTGAGAAGACGACGACATTTCCCGTCGACGTTTACGCTGTTCCGACGTCCGAATACACACTGCTACTCACCGGTGCGGATGATTTTAACACGACCAGCTACGCCGCCAATAATGGCGAGCATAGCAAGAATTCAGCTGATGCTGTCGGAAGCATCGGCTATTACACGAATGCAATTATGCAAAACTCGACAAACCCGGTTATGCAATGGCAAGCGACTAACGCCTATATGTATAACACGACCGATTTTGTCGCCATCCATTCAATCGTCATCAGAACAGGGGCGACGGCTGCGGCTTACGCCAATAATCTAGTCGTAAAAGAAGGCGCTTCAATTCAGCCGTCAACCGGCTCGACGATTACCGCCGATCAGGCAGATACGACCTACACATATACCTTCTCGAGCGGCAAGGGCTTCTTCTATATTGCGAATGGGGGATCAACGACATATATCGATTCAATCGAAATCATCCCCGTCGACGCTCGATCCGACGCCGTTGCGTGGGCGAATGGTTTTCTGACTTCAACAGGTGGTATTTGCCAGAGCAACGGGTCGACGAATTTGACCGATCTCGGCAATGCCTGGACGACATTAGACACTTCCTATGGAAATCTTTCGGCCGACGCAAAGAATTACTTCTACACTTATGCCGACACAGCTATCGTCTCGGCCAAGGAGCGATACACCTACATCGTCAATAAGTATTCTTTGACGAACTACATCAAAAATTACTCGGGTACACTGTGGCTGATAGTCAATCCCGCACAAGTCACGCACAGCAGCCCATCGACCAATATTCACCTGATCGTTGCGATTGCTTTGATTGGATTTTCGATTGTCGGCGCGGCTTTCTATCTGCGGAAAAGAAAAGAAATCTAGTTAAATAAGCTGAGAACATCTTGTTGCTATTTCATCATTTGATCGATAAACCTTTAATATAATTAATTTTCCAAATACATGAACGCTTTGTTCCATTATGATTTTTTGGTACTTGTTATTAATTTTGTCGCTTGTATAATGAAATCATCATTATAGACGTGACAAATATAACATTGTCCGGTCTTGAGAAAGGAAAGGCCATGCAGTATTTGGAAAAGACGGCTTTTGCTTTAGCTATCGGCGTTTTAGGACTAGGTCTGTCCTTGACGGCCTTTGTCAATAACGGCGTCGAAGGAAAAGCCGACGATCAAACCTACACGTATGTAAAAGGCGATGGAGTGTGGATAACCACAAACACGGAACGAAGTTATGACGCGGGTGAATTTTCGTTAATTCATCGAAAGAATGATTCGACGTATAATATCGCTACTTCTTATGCCCAAATGCGAATTTATGCAAAGCATTCTTTGGAAATTTTCCCGGCAACCGAATCTGGCCTTGACATCACAAGCGTCGAAGTAACGGCGACGATGAGCGTTTTTGCTTCCGTATTAGCGACTTCCACGACTTACGCCGGTTCCTCGTCGACAAATAGTGAAACAGTAATTTTGTCCCCCTCCATCTCAGGATTAGTAGTGACTTTCGATTTATCAACCATTGGCACATGCGCATTCTTTAAATTTAAAACAGGGGATTATGCATATATTTCGAGTATTAAGATTAATTACAACCTCCTCGAGACTCTCGTCTACGAACATGATTTCACCTTTGGTGATCTAGGTTCAAACGGCGTCGATAACAATGGCCAAAATACTACTCTCGCGGATCTAGACTGGAAAGTATCTTCGTCATGGAATAATCAGTCGCCATCGTATCATCAAGTATATATTGTGGATAGAGGGCTGCAAATAGGCACGGAGGGAGACGCACCAAGTAATTTGGCACTCCGCTCAGCCATTCCGGATTTTGCCATCACCCGCTTGGAATTCAACACCTCGACTGACGAAGGAGGGGGTGCTTTGCTATCGGTGGCGGTGGGGACGAATACTTTATCGACGCCACAAGCGCTTAGCGACGGTCTGGACAGCGATTTGCTGGCGTTTGACAGCGGCGTTTCAAGAATGGGGCACATCAAAATATCATTCAGCCAGTCCACGAACTACCCTCTTTATATAAAGAGAATTCGCATATATGGCCTTTCTTCAGCTGATATCGCGTCCGCTTCTTCTTTTGCGCGCAGCTTGGAAACCTTTGATTCGTGCGGAAGCGGTGCGGGATTTTCCGATTTACAAACCGCCTATCAATCTCTCGGTGCGGATTCGTTTGATTGCTTAGTAATAATCGCATTAGATGACTGTAACGATATCGGCGAGATGCCCGGTTCATCGATTCGCGAAGAAGCTGTCTCGACCGCCGATAAATGGCTCTATGTATCCAACAAGTTTTCGGAGCCTAGCAAGGCCTTAAATATCGATAGTGATGCGGCATCGACTTCCATTTATTTGGTCTGCTCAGTGATTATCGTTTTGTTTGGCCTGATCATCTTAGTCAAACGCAAAGCAATCATTAGTAAAAAATCTTGTCAGTCATCGCATAAAAATGTTGCTTTATGACCTTTTAATCGCCTTTTTTGTGCTACCATAAAACCATGGAAAAAAGTTTTTTTAAAGAGAACGTCGTCTACCAGATTTACCCTCGCAGTTTTTGCGACTCGAACGGCGATGGCATCGGCGACCTGCGCGGCATCATCTCCAAACTCGACTATTTAAAAGACTTAGGAGTGGGCATCGTCTGGCTCTCGCCGGTCTACAAATCGCCCAATCAGGACATGGGTTACGATGTCAGCGACTACCTCGACATCAATCCCGAATACGGAACCCTCAAGGATATGGACGAGCTGATCAGCGAAGCCAAGAAGCGCGGCATCCGCATCATCATGGATCTCGTCGTCAACCACACGAGCGATGAGCATCGATGGTTCGTCGAATCGAAAAAACCTGGCTCGCTTTATCGCGATTACTACTATTGGAAAGAAGGCCGCAAAAATAACAAAAAGCCTCCGAACAATTGGCAGTCGATGTTTTCCGGCTCAGCCTGGAAATACGACGCGGAAGTCGGTCTCTGGCACCTCCATCTCTACGGCGATAAACAAGTCGATTTGAACTTCCATAACCATATGGTTATGGAAGAGGTTAAAAACATCCTGCGCTTCTGGCTCGACCGCGGCATCTACGGCTTTCGCTGCGATGTCATCAATCAAATCTTTAAGACGACCTTGAAAAACGGCCGTCAGAGGATTAATCAGACTGGTTTAGAACACTATCTCAATCAAGAAGGAAATCACCGGATTCTCCGCGAAATTCACGACGAAGTTTTGTCGAAATACGACTGCATGACCGTCGGTGAAACGTACATGGTCGACTATGAAAACGCGCGCCGCTTCATCGACGGCGAACTCGACATGGTCTTCCAGTTTGATCACGTCAACGTCGACCGCCAGAAAACGCCGATTTTCACCCGTAAATATGCACCGTGGAGAATGAAGAAAATCCTCTTTGGTTGGCAAGGCAATGTCGCCTGGAATACGAACTACCTCGAAAACCACGATCAGCTGCGGAGCATCCCGCGCTTCGGCGACGAGAAAGAGTACTATCTCAAGTCCGGAAAGATGCTGGCGATGATGATTATGTTCCTTAAAGGAACAACCTTTATCTATCAGGGCCAAGAAATCGGCATGACCAATCTCGGTACTCGCGACATGTCGGCCGTTAAGGATATCTCGGCAATCAACGTCTACAGCCTCCTTCGCAAGATGAGGATACCCCATAAAATCGCCCTGAAATTAGTCGGCAATATCAACCGCGACAACGCCCGGACGCCGATGCAGTGGGACGACAGCAAAAACGCTGGTTTTTCAACCGGCGAACCTTGGTTGACCGCCAATCCCAATTACCGAGAAATCAATGTCAAAAAGAGTCTTCAAGACGAGAGATCAATCTACCATTTTTATCAGTGCTTAATCGCCCTCAAGAAAAAGGCGCCGGCCCTCTGTTATGGCGAGTTTAAACCACTTAAGACAAATGGAAACATCATGGCGTTTTTAAGGACGTACGAAAACGAAGAATACGCCGTCATTCTCAACCTCTCGAAAAAGCGGCAGAAGAATCCTCTCTCGCTCCGCGGCGAAGTCGCCATCACCAACTACAAAACGGTGGCAAGCTACGAAAATAGATTATATCTCGAACCATTTGAAGGCGCGTTGATCAAGACGCGCTGAGAAATCATTTAATAGCTTCGTTTACTATGTAATTTTGGATATTGTTTTACTAATGATTTGTCACGCGCGATGATATAATTAGAAAAGTTTTATGAGGAGACGGATATGATACTGAGAACACCGATCAGCTGGGACGAATACTTCATGGGCATCGCCATTTTTTCGTCCTTGCGTAGCAAAGATCCGAGCACGCAAGTCGGAGCCTGCATCGTCGACAGAGACCACAAGGTCGTTTCGATCGGCTACAACGGCATGCCTCGCGGCATCGACGAAAGCCAAGTCTCGTGGAATAAAGGCGATGGCCTCGATTCCAAATACTTATATGTCTGCCACGCTGAGTTTAACGCCATCCTCAACACGCGCAATGGTTCGGCTCTCGACGGCTGCACATTATATGCGACTTTGTTTCCCTGTAATGAATGTGCAAAAGCCATCATTCAAACCGGCATCAAAGAAGTCGTCTACTCCGAAAACAAATATGAAGACACGACGATGACGAAGGCCAGTATTCATCTGCTGCATCTCGCCGGTGTCAAAATTCGTAAATACCAAGGGAGAATTCCCCAGATCGAAATGGTGTAATCGTGAAAAAAGAAACGAAAGCCTTACTTAGAAAGCTATTTATCGGATCGATGGCCTTGACGCTCTTTTTAGTCATCATCTTGTCATCGCTTCATTATGCTTTTCCCGATGTTATTAAACTATGGCTTTTCTTTCTATTGGCCGGCATTGCCATCGTCGTTTACATCGTCGTCATCTTGTTCCTTGAACTCTATGCGCGGAGGAAAAAGTGATGCGCGCTCTTGAAGTCAGCAATCTCTCCTTTTCCTACGATGGTAAACACGACGCCGTTAATGACGTCTCTTTTTCGGTTGAGCGCGGCAAATACGTCGCCATCATCGGCCATAACGGCTCCGGAAAATCGACCCTCGCCAAACTGATCATAGGCCTCCTCAGCTTTAAAAAAGGCGAAGTTAAAGTATTCGATGAAGTCTTGACGATGCAGAGCGTCCACGCCATCCGCGCCAGAATCGGCATCGTCTTTCAAAACCCGGACAATCAGTTTATCGGTGCGACCGTCAAGGACGATATCGCTTTTGGTTTAGAAAACCGCCGCGTCCCTCACGAGGATATGGAGGATATCATTCAGAAGTACGCCGCCAAAGTCCATATGAGCGACTTTTTAGAAAGCGAACCCGCGAACCTCTCCGGCGGTCAAAAGCAGCGCGTCGCCATCGCCGGCATCTTAGCCATGACTCCTGATTTGGTCATCCTCGACGAGGCGACCTCAATGCTCGATCCCAAGGGTAAACGAGAAGTCAAAGAGACGCTGAGCTTGATGCGCGAAGAGAACCCCAACCTGACCATTCTTTCAATCACACATGATATCGAAGAAGCGACGATCAGCGACGAAGTCATCGTCATGAATCAAGGCCGAATCGTCATCAGCGGAACGCCTCTAAAAGTGTTCAGCCAAGAGGATGTGCTCAAGAAGATCGACCTCGATTTACCATTTGTTCAAAAACTCAAAAAAGCCCTTAAATTGCGCGCAATTGATGTGGATAACCTCGCAAATCTCGAGGAAATGGCGGACTTTTTATGCCGATAAAGTATCGAGATGTCTCGTTTACATATAACGACAAAACCCCATTTAGTTATGAGGCTCTTTCCCATGTCAATCTCGAGATTCAAGATGGTTCCTTCACGGCCATCGTCGGCAAGACCGGATGCGGAAAATCGACGCTCATTCAGCAGTTGAACAGCTTGCTCGTCCCTTCGGAAGGCGAAGTCGTCGTCAACGATTATGTCGTCACCAAAAATCGCAAGCGCAAGACCAAGAAGATCAAAGAGCTACGCCGGTTGGTCGGCATCGTCTTTCAGTTTCCCGAATATCAGCTGTTTGAAGAGACCGTCGAAAAAGACGTCGCCTTTGGCCCGAAGAACTTCGGTCTAAAAAATGAAGAGGCTCTTAACAACGCTCATGAAGCGCTGAGCCTCGTCGGTTTAGACGAAAGCTTTTACAAGCGCTCGCCCTTTGAATTATCAGGCGGCGAAAGGCGGAGAGTCGCCATCGCCGGCATCTTGGCTTTAAAGCCGCAGATCCTCGTCCTCGATGAGCCGACAGCCGGCCTCGATCCGCGGGGCGCCAAAGAGATGATGAGCCTTTTTAAGGGCCTCCACGATCGGGGCTCGACCGTCATCATCGTCACCCATGATATGAACATCGTCCTCGAATATAGCGACACCGTCATCGTCATGGAAGACGGCGAAGTCCGCGAAGTGACGACGCCTTTAAAATTGTTCAATCAGGAAAATGACCGCTATTCACTCGAGACGCCGCTCCTCTATAAGCTTGTGAAATCGCTATCTGACCGCGGTCTCCATTTAGATATCACCATGATCAAGGATATTGACTCGCTGGCCCAAGCGATTGTGAAAGCCAAAGGGGAGAAGCGATGAAGGGTTTGACACTAGGTCGCTATGCGCCTTTTAACACCTTTGTGCACCGCCTTGATCCGCGGAGCAAGCTTTTCATATTGATTTTGATGATGGTCGCCATCTTCTATGGTTACTCAAGCCAAGTCATGACATTTGTCATGGGCGGCCTTCTCTTCCTGATTATCTTGGTGGTTCTCCTCGTTTCGAAAATCAGCTTTCGCCAGCTCTTCTCATCGCTTAAAGCGCTTTGGATAATGATTATCATTTTGCTCTTAATTAACGTTTTGGTTCCTCCGATTGGATCTGCTCGCATCGCTTTTAGCATCGGGGCCTTCAACATCTACTGGGAATCGATTCTGCAGAGCGCGAAGATCATCTTGCGCTTGGTCATGATGATTTCGTTAACCTTGATCTTGACGGCGACGACGAAGCCTCTCGACTTAACATATGCTTTAGAGTGGTATATGTACCCTCTCAAACTCATCAAGTTCCCGACTCATGAAATCGCGATGACGATATCGATAGCCCTGCGTTTCATACCGACTTTGCTCGACGAGACGATGCGCATCATGAACGCGCAAGCTTCGCGCGGCGTCGATTTTGAACACGGCAGAGCCAAAGAGAAAATCAAGGCGATTTTATCGTTGATTGTCCCGCTTTTTATGTCGGCATTTCAAAGGAGCGAAGAGCTGGCAAACGCCATGGAAGCCCGCGGTTATAATCCGAGGGCCAAGAGGACGCGCTACCGGAATTTGCATTGGAGTATGGGCGACACATTTTCAACTGTTTTTGTCACGCTTTTAACCGCCGCCGTCATCGTCACCTCAATCATGAATTGGAACTACATCGCCATGATTTTCAACATCACCACGTGGAGCGTTATGCTATGAGATATCTCGCGACGGTCGAATACAACGGCACTCGCTATCAAGGTTGGCAAAGAC
>JBAZED010000015.1:0-23277 GCA_041654095.1 Bacilli bacterium | reverse complement strand
GCCCCATTTTTGAGCAGCTCGAGGGGGCGGTTCCTATTGAAGTGATTAATCAAATTAAAAATAGTTATGGTTTCAATTTGAACCTCTTCGGGGCCGCGGTTGACCGCACTTATATGTATTTATATCTCGGACTATCGGTTCTCGTCTTATTCGTCATCTTCCAAATCATCAGCATGATTAAAAGAAAACTACGCGCTTGATTATCTTCCTTGTCGATGCGCAAATTTAAGGAAAAAATAGCGGATTGACGCCGACTATTTTTTTTAATCGAAAATCGTCCAAGAGCGATGATTTGTCGAATAAATCGCCTTCATCTCCGGTGTTTTGAAAACAAAATGAAGCTAAACATTTGTAATATATGAAAATTTCGTCTATTAAAGATTTGCTCTCGCTGACCGGCGATGATCATCCAATCCAATAATCTTTTTTGTATAGTCACATCCGAACTTCTTTTATATAATGATGAGGATTGAGTTGCGTGTATCACGGAGCGAGAACATGAAAAAGAAAAGTAATCTCTTGAGAAAATTAGCCTTTGCCTCGGCTGATATTTTTGGGGGTGGATCGTTTAACATCATCAATTTCCTATATCCCGGTTTTTTGGCTTTCGCAGTTCACATCAACCCCTTTTGGTCGGCTTTCATCATTTTGTTTGCCCGCGTGTTCGATGCCATCATCGATCCGATTATCGGCTGGCTCTCAGATCGGACTAAGTCGCGCTTTGGAAAGCGGAGGATTTATCTCATCGTCTGCTCGCCATTAATCGTCGCGGCGATGTTTCTCCTTTTTTACCCTTTCGGTTTTTCAAATGACGTTTTGCGCATCATCTCCGTGCTCCTCTCCTATCTAATTTTCGTCGTCGTTCAGTCGAGCATTATGATTCCATATTTTTCACTTGCGAGTGAAATATCGAAAGATTATCAAAGCAGAGCCTCTTTCAATTCCTACCGCTTAGGATTTAGCATCTTTTCGTCAATCATCTGTGTCGCCATCCCTTCGCTGATTGTCGGAGCCTTTGGCGACGACCCGATCGGCTATCAGGTTATGAGCCTTTCCTTTGGCGTTTTCTTTGGCATCAGCATCTTGCTGAGTGGTTTATTTGCCAAAGAAGAAATTCAAAGCCCTGTCATCAAAACAAAACTATCATTCAAAACGATGCTCGAACCTCTATCTTTAAAACCATTTCGCCAATATTTATTGATGTATTTGTTTACGCAGATTGCGATGGCGGTGATGAGCGGAATATTCTTCTTTTATATCAATTTTTATATTGTTAAGGACTTAACTCTCAACGAAACGCCGAACAATGTTGGTCTCATCGCCGCTGCCCTGATGTTTTTTACGCAGATTGTGGCCTTGCCTTTCTATCTGAAAATGATTGAATTGAAAAGCAAAGCTTTTACTTATCGTATTGGAGCTGTCATTTGGATCCTTTCAGCCCTCGGATTGTTTCTTGTACCCGCCAATGTCGACCCATGGGTAATTTACGTATTTGCAGTCGTGATGGGCTTTGGCATCAGCGCTCCGGGTCTGATTCCTCATGCGATTTTTGGCGATGTGGCCGATGCGGGACAGATCAAATTCAAAAAAAGAGTCGAGGGGCAGATGAGCGGCTTTGCCAATTTCATCAATCAAATCGCTCAAGCTCTCGGCCTAGCCTTTGTCATGGTCATCCTCGGCTGGGCTGGTTTTACCGAAAGTAAATTAGGCGGACCCGCGGTCCTATCGCAACCCGATAGCGCCCTCTTAGCCCTTCGCATCATCATGGCGATTACGCCATTGTTGCTGATCGGTCTCGGCATGATCGTGTCTTGGCGCTACAAAATTGACGCCAAGGAGCAGCACCGGATGCAAGAAGTCATCAGCGAGATCAGCGCCGAACAAGTCCAGACGGAATCAAATTCATGATAAAACGGCCCAATCCCTTCTTGTGGTTGCCATTAGCCGGCATATTAAAAGTATCCGCCTATCTTCAAGGCAACCGCTTGACCAACAAAATCAAAATTAAAAAACCGGCGATCATCTTGTCGAACCACGCCTCTTTTCGCGACTATATTTATGTGACGGCCGCCGCCTATCCCCATCGCGTCAATTACATGGCGGCCGCTAAAATGTTTTATGAGCCGGAGAGAAGGCCGTTTCTCAAATTGGCCCGCGCCATCCCGACTTGCTCTTTTCAGGGCGATGTCCACGCCGTCGCTAACGCCCTCTATGTTTTAAAACACGGCGGCATCATCGGCATTTTCCCTGAAGGGCAAATTTCCTATCACGGCGCGAGCTTAAAGCCCCCTTATTCCATCGCTAAATTTTTAAAGAGAGCCAGCGTCAATGTCTACGTCGTTCAAAACCGCAATGCATATTTGATGGCTCCGCCCTGGACAAATAAGGTCTTTAAAGGAAAAGTATATACGTCGATGAACCACTTGTTCACTCCCAAACAGCTGGCCGAATTCGATGAATCAGCTATTTTTTCATCGGTTGAAAAGGCCTTGTTCTACGATGCCGGAGCGGCGAATGCGCAGCAGAAGCTGCATTACAAAATCAACGATATCGCCAATTTGGAAAATCTCATTTATCAATGTCCAAATTGCGGCCGCGAAGGTCTAGTCAGCTCCTACGATCGGCTGGTTTGCCCGGAGTGCAACCACGAACTAATCTATGACCAATACGGTTTATTGGATGGCAAAAGCGTGTTTGAAAACTATGAGCGCCAGAGGATAGCTCTCGAAAAACTTATCGATGAAGACGAAAACTTTAAGCTGGAGACTCCGGTTCGGTTGGTGCGATATAAAGGCGTCGGCTTAGCCGAAAGCGGTCATGGCGTCATTTCCCTCAATCGCGATTTCTATATTTATCGCGGCACCGATCGCGGCGCGGAAGTCGAGTATGGATTCCGGAACAAAATTATTCAATATCTGCCCGCCGATATCGGCGGCGATATTCAGATCTACGACAAATACGAGGTCTATCAATTCTACATGGACATCCGCTATTTGCCGATCAAGTTCTCGACCTCCGGCGAATACTTCTATCAACTTAAAAATAATTGCACAGGCGCCCGTACGTAGACCCAATTATTGCCGCTCGCTTTGCCATTCTCGTCGCCTTTTTGAAATTTCCGCGTCGCCATCGCATTTATTTTGTTAAAAAAATTTTGAGAAAATATTTGCATTAAGTCAATAATTATGCAAAAATAAACTACCAACATCACCGTTTATTATTAAAATAAAGCGTCTTTACTATACAAAAACGTTAGTAGAGCCATTGTTCAAGATTTGGAAAACGCTTTCATTTATCAATAATTGAATGGTTATGTTTGGTTTGTTACTATATCTCTATCATTTTTACTTTTAGAGAAAAGGAGGAAGAAAATGAAAAAGATCCCAAAACTCGCTGTTTTTTCATTAGCTGTCGTTTCAATGGTTGTCGGCTGTGATGGAAACAACGAAGGAGTCGGTCGTTATACGTATTCAACGTTTGACGTCGCTTCTCCAAATACGTGGAACCCCCATGAATGGGAAACCAACACGGACTCCATCATCATCGGATACACCGAAATGGGCCTCTATGATTTCGTTCTTAATGAAGAAAAGGACGGCTATGACATCATCCCAGAAATGGCTGATGGTCAACCGGTCGACGTCTCAAACACATTGACCGATGCCGAAAGAGCCCGCTATGGTGTCGGAGATGGCGAAGAAGGTCTCAAGTGGCAAATTAACTTGAATCAAAACGCCAAATGGTCGGACGGAGAAGTGATTAACGCTGATGACTACATTTACTCAATGCAGCAGATGCTCAATCCTTTGATGCTCAACCGCCGTGCCGACTCATTCTACGCCGGTACATTGACTCTCGGTAATGCTCGCGACTACCGCTATGGTGGTCTCAAGAAATATGAAAACCTCGCCGAACCTGGCGATTCAATCGATAGCAAAACTTATTTCTCGATGTTTGAGCCAACCGCTTTTGATGCGCTAACCGGATACTCAATGGTCGTTGACTACACCGACTACGCTGAGTACTTCCCACTGGGCGCCGCCGCCTTTGCGTCCGGTGTCTATGGAACAGCTAGTTTACCATTGATGGTTGAAGTCACCGATGCGAACGCTGCCGCCATTCAGGCAATCGTTTATGAATACCTATCAGCTGGTTATGGCGTTGAAGAAGCAGACCTCGCCGCATATGCCGAATACATCTATTTTAAATGTGTTGGCGTCAATGACGAAGTTGCTTTCGATGGTACTGAAAAGGCTGTCGGTCTCGTCAAATCTGGAGATTTTCAAGTTACGCTCCTCTTGGCTGCTCCAATTACCGATTTCTTCTTGAAATACAACCTTTCAAGTAACTGGCTCGTTAAAGAATCTCTCTACGAAGCCGGCAAATCCCCAGTTAGCGGCATCACCAAGACTAACTACGGCACAGCCCTCAATAATTACATGGGCTTTGGTCCGTACAAACTCACACAATATCAACTCGACAAATTATACGTTCTTGAAAAGAACGACAACTGGTATGGTTACTCAGATGGCAAACACGTTGGTCAATTCCAGACCGATGTGATCCGCTTCCAAATCGTCCCAGCGCACGCTACGGCCTTACAAATGTTTGAAAAAGGTGAGATTGATGATATCGGTTTAGTCGCTGCCGATATGGACAAATACAAAAACTCGTCTAATCTTCTCTTTACACCTGAATCTTACACTCGTAAAGTCACCTTCTCCACTGACTGGGTTTCTTTGAAAAACAGACAAGAAGAAGAAACGAATATCAACAAAACCATTTTGACAAACATCAAATTCCGTGAAGCCTTCTCCTGGGCTCTTGACCGTGAAGATTTCACTCAATCACTGACATCCGGTTCGACTCCGTACTTAGTCCCGATTAACAATCTCTATGTTTCGGATCCCGTCACCGGCGTCTCGTATCGCAACACCGAACAAGGACAAAGCGTTGTTGAAACAGTCTTTGGCGACAATACCAATGGCTACGACCTCGTTAAAGCTCGTCAATTGTTGACTGAAGCTTATAGCGAAGAACTCGCAAACACCGCTGAAGGTCACTTAGAAGCCTCGGACAGCGTCAAGCTGACATTCTGGGTTTATGGTGAAGACGATATTTATACGAACTATGCCAACTTCCTCGATGCCGCCATTAAGGCCGCTGCGGTTGGCACTCCGTTAGAAGGTAAGATTTCCGTCGAAAGACAAGTCGATGCCGATTATTCTGATCGTATGCAGTCCGGTGGCGCAGATATGTGCTTCTCGACCTGGGGCGGTGCGACCATGGATCCATTTGGAATCATGCAAGTCTACACCGATCCGACGCTTAAGTACGAATATGGTTTCGACACTGAGAATGAAGAACTCACGATCAATGTCGGTGGCGTCGATGTCACTCTCACTTGGGTTGACTGGAACTATGAGCTCAATGATGGCAACGGAACGTATTCGGCTAGCAAAGCTGAACTCGACACCCGCCTCGACATCTTGGCCGCCATGGAACTGGCCCTTGTCCAAAAATGGGTCTTTGCCTCCGTCTATGCGTATTCCAACGCCTCGATGTTCTCTTACAAAATTAAGTTTGCGACCATCGAATATGTCAATCTCGTCGCTTACGGCGGAATCCGCTTCATGACGTACAATTACGATGATGCTGCTTGGGCCAAGTACATCAAAGACAACACTCTCGATTACACCAAGTAAACGTATTTAAAAACTAGTTTTTACTCTCATGGGCATTTAGTTGCATCAATTAAATGCCCATCTCTTTTTATTAAATAACCTTTTTTTATAATTTAGGGTTTCATTATAAAATGAAAGGTTATATAATACTTTTCTAAAAGAAAGGAACGATATTATATGGGCAGGTACATCATCAAACGTCTTGGACTCATGCTCTTATCACTTTTTGTGATAATGACGTTTTTATTTATTTTAATTAGGCTTTTGCCTTTTACTGTCGCGGGTGCACCTGGCGCCGACAACGAATATGCGCTGAAACTCCGTGAAGCTATGGGCTATAATGAACCTATTTTGATTCAGTATGGCATTTTCTTATGGCGCCTCATCACTAAGTTTGATTGGGGTTTTTCGATGCAGATTTCGTGGTTAAAACCCGTTACGCAAGTTTTGTTTGAACGCCTTCCCTCGACGATGTACGTCAACGTGTTTGCAATGCTCATCAGCATTCCGGTCGGCCTCGGCCTCGGGATATATGCCGCACTTCGCAAAAACAAGATTGAAGATCAGATTATATCGGTCGGCGTCATGCTTTCAATTTCGGTTCCCAGTTTTGTGACCGCCTTTTTATTGCAGTACATTTTCTATACGAAGTTAGGTTGGCTCCCAGCTATCATGACCGCTACCGACGAGGCGGGTTGGTTTTCGTGGGAGACGATCAAATCGATTCTCTTGCCCGTCTTTTCTCTCGCCGTTGGCTCAATTGCCAGTTTCACTCGCTATACTCGTGCCGAATTGACCGAAGTTCTCACTTCTGATTTTATGCTTCTAGCGCGCGCTAAAGGTTTAACGCGCACTCAAGCTACGATTCGCCATGCCCTGCGCAATTCGATGGTTCCCATCTTTCCGATGATCATCGGCGAATTCGTCAGCATCCTTGGCGGTTCGCTCATTATTGAAAATATCTTCGCCGTCCCTGGCGTCGGCAAATTGTATTTAACATCTATTCAAAAACTTGATTATGATGTCTTCATGTTCGTTTCGATGTTCTATGTCGCAATCGGCTTAGTCGCCGCTTTATTGGTCGACCTATCCTATGGCTTTGTCGATCCGCGAATTCGCATTGGAGGAGGTAAAGCAGAATGAAAAACGACTACTCAAATATCGCTAAAGAAAAATTCGAATTTGCTCCTCAGGACAAAATTCGCTTTGATCAAAAATTCGAGACCAAACCGATCGGTTACTTTAAAGATGCTCTCCTGCGCTTTGGCAAGAACAAAGGTTCGGTCGTCGCTGGCATCATCCTCTTGCTATTAATCGCCTTTGCCGTCTTTGCTCCGATGATATCGACGTATGACGTCAATGAACAATATACGCAATATCAATATTTACTGCCAAAAGCCAAATTGTTCGAAGGCACCGGGTTTTGGGACGGAACCAAAGTCAAAGATGCCAGTATCAAGGAGTACATCTACGATGAATCGCACGGTGCGGTCGTCGAGGTTTACGATGAATACGAACAGACAAATCCGACCCCGATGAAATACTACAAATATCGTTATGATACCTACAAGCGCGGCTTTTTGTTTGTGAATCTCGAAGCTAGCGCATATGATAGGCTTTTACAATATGAAATCGATACGGGCACTCAACTTCGATATCCGCTACTCGATACTTCGTATACGACAAACGTACGCTTGCTTACGATGCATAACGAGGCCAATTATTATTACAAGCTCATGCCCGATATGATGCCGATTCTCGATGAGGGAGGAAATATCATTCCCATCTATGACGTCGATGAAGGCACTGGAGAATATATTTATCATACGGCCACGACGAGTAACGTCTATCGATTGCGCGTCGACTACGACGCCTATTATCTTTACCTTTATGGTAAAGAACCCTTGTATTTGTTTGGCAGCGACTCTTTCGGCCGCGACATCTTCGCCAGGCTCGGATCGGGCGCTCGCCTCTCGATCGCCCTCGGTTTCTCCGTCGCTTTCATCAACATTATCATCGGTGTTATCTACGGTGCCATCGAAGGATATTATGGAGGCGCTGCCGACCTGATTATGGAGCGCATCGCCGATATCTTATATGAAATCCCCAGCATCATTCTTTTGACCTTGTTTCAAATTCACTTCGCCGGTAAGGTCGGGCCGATACCAGCCTTGCTCTTCGCCTTTGTTTTGACGGGGTGGATCGGTACTGCTGCTCGCGTCCGCATGCAATTCTACCGCTATAAACGGCAAGAATATGTATTGGCGGCCAGAACCTTAGGGGCTTCTGATTTTCGTATCATCTTCCGCCACATTTTGCCCAATGCCATCGGCACGATTATCACCGGTTCAATTTTGATGGTCCCATCGGTGATCTTCTCGGAATCGATCCTCTCCTATTTAGGCATCGTCGACTTGACGGGTTCGAATATCACCTCGATCGGGGCGATCCTCAATGCCGGCCAAGCTGCTATGACGTATGCGCCACACGCCATTTTCTTCCCGGCTGTTTTCATCTCATTATTGATGATTTCATTTAACGTTTTTGGCAATGGCCTACGCGATGCTTTCAACCCTTCGCTGAGAGGAGTGGAAGAATAACTATGGATAACAGATTGAATAGCGCTCAAGAAAAGATACTTGAATGCAAAGACTTGAGAATATCGTTTAAGACGAATAACGGAACGGTCAAAGCCGTCCGCGGCGTCAGCTTCAACTTGTACAAGGGGCGGACGCTGGCCATCGTCGGCGAGTCCGGTTCTGGCAAATCGGTGACCTCCAAAGCCATCATGGGCATTCTGGCCGGAAACAAAATTATTGAAGATGGCCACATCCTGTTCGACGGTCACGATTTATTGAAACTGACCGACCGGCAGTTCACGGATATCCGCGGCAGCCGCATCTCGATGATTTTCCAAGACCCGATGTCCTCTCTTAACCCCATCATGCGCGTCGGCAAGCAAATGACCGAAGCTCTTATTCTAAAGAATAAATCGGTGCGTGAAAACTCCTCTTTTGTTTTTAAAACAATCGCAAAGTATTTAAAAGATCACCTATTAAAAGCCGATGGAATTGATGTCAAAAGAGTCGAAGCCATTTTCAAGGCTCTGTGCAAAAACGTCAACTCGTTGAGCGAAGATGATCGGTCTTATTTGCTCGCTCATTTGTCAGGCGTCGTCAAGGATACGGAGAACAATTATTTGAATTCTGTGAAACGCGTCGTTGATGAATTGGCGCTCGCCCAAGACAAATATCTCGCTTCATTTGAATCATTTAATCGCGGCGAATTCAAAGAATATGTCGCGACTTTGACCAACATTAATACCGATGTCGATGACCCTCTTTCCGAAGAGAAGGACGACTTGGCTTTTACTTTCCAAGCGTCACTGCGCGCTGCTTTGAAGAAATTATCGATCGCCGAAGCTGATTTGGCGAATGGCGAAAGGGTCAAAGCCGAAATCGCCGAGAAACAAGCGAAGGGCATCGATACGTCGAAAATTGAGCTGAAGATTCGTTCGTTTGGCAGCGAGATTGTTTTGACTCCGACTGATGTCTTTAGTCAAATTTGCGAACTATTCCGCGAGTTTATCGCTGACCTAAACGATATCTTAGCGAATCGCGAAGTGTTGGACGCCGATCGCAAGAGCGCCGATGTCCTCGCTTTGCTCGCTCAGAAACAAGCCGATAGTCGCTTCCGTCTTCCCAATGCCGACGCCAAGAAGAAAGCCATTGAAATTCTCGAAGAAGTCGGTATTCCCAGCGCCGATAAGCGCTTCCGGCAGTACCCCTTTGAATTATCGGGTGGCATGAGGCAGAGAATCGTCATCGCCATCGCTCTCTTGGCCAACCCTGATATTCTCATTTGCGATGAGCCGACGACCGCGCTCGACGTGACGATTCAAGCCCAAATCCTCGATTTGATCAATAAGATTAAGGCTGAGCGCAATCTATCGATCATCTTTATTACGCACAACCTCGGCGTCGTCGCCAATATGGCCGATGATATCGCCGTCATGTACGCTGGTAAAATCGTCGAGTTCGGCGGTGTTAACGATGTTTTCTACAATTCAAAGCACCCTTACACCTGGGCTCTTTTATCATCGATGCCGGATTTGAGCAAGAGAGAACGCCTCGAAGCGATCCCCGGCACTCCACCAAATATGATCATTCCGCCCAAAGGCGATGCCTTTGCCCCGCGCAATAAATACGCCCTATTGCTCGATTATGAACAAGAGCCGCCTTTCTTTCAAGTCAGCGAAAATCACTATGCAGCGACTTGGCTCTTGCACCCGAATGCTCCTGAAGCTATTCCTCCCAAAATCGTTCAGCAGAGAATTGCCGATTTGCGCGAGTATCAAAAAACCCTAAACAAGAAAGATGGAGGATTGAATGATGCCAAATAAAGACAATCGCGAAATCATCCTCAGGGTTTCGCATCTTAAACAATATTTTAAATTCCCCGGCAAAGGGCCGATGAAATATAACAAAGCAGTTCACGATATTTCATTTGAGATCCATAAAGGCGAAGTTTTCGGTCTTGTCGGTGAATCGGGCTGTGGCAAAACCACGACCGGTCGTTCCATCATCAAACTTTATAACATCACTTCCGGAAACATCTACTTCAAAGGCTCGCGCATCGCCGCCGGCACCAGATGGAATGAGAAGGAGATAAAGTTTACTCTGCTCCGGGCTCGCGAAGCGATCGCAGCGGTTAAAAAAGAAGAAAAAGAAGCCCTCGAAAAAGCTAACGAACAGTACAATCGCAATGAGATTGAGCTCCTGCAGAAAATAACGACTGACGTCAAAAGAGAAACGGCCGACAAAATTCGAAAAATCGATGAGGAAGCCGCCGAGACGATCAGCAAGCAGCGCGAAGTTATTCGCAAAGCGAAGTACGATCAAAAATACGTCGATCGCGTCTTCGGTCAAACGCAAGCTAAATTCGAACTTGAAAAATGGCAGCCGGTGCTCGCTAAATATGAAAATCGCGAACTTTCGGATGCCGAAAAAATTGAATACAAGAAACTGAAGCTCGAGGTTCGCGAGCATGTGCGATTAGCCAGAAAAGATCGCATCATGTCGCGGATGCAGATGATTTTCCAAGATCCGATCGCCTCGCTCAATCCCCGGATGACCGTCAAGGAAATCATCGCCGAAGGATTGCGCATCCGCGGCATTAAAGACAATGAGCTCATCACCAAAAAAGTCAATGAAGTCCTCGATTTAGTCGGCCTTCTCCCTGAGCACTCGACCCGTTATCCGCACGAATTTAGCGGTGGTCAAAGGCAGAGAATCGGCATCGCCCGGGCCATTATTATGGAACCGGAATTGATCATCGCCGATGAGCCGATTTCCGCTCTCGACGTCTCGATTCAAGCGCAGGTGATCAACATTCTCAACGACCTTAAGAATCAGCTTGAACTGACGATTCTCTTTATCGCTCACGACCTATCGGTCGTCAAATACTTCTGCGATCGCATCGCCGTCATGTATTATGGCAAGATCGTCGAATTGGCGTCGAGCGACGAGATATTCGCGCACCCCTTGCATCCGTATACCAAATCTCTTTTATCGGCGATTCCGCGACCCGATCCAATCTATGAGAAGACGCGCAAGAGAATTCCATACGATCCTTCGCAAGTCCACGATTATCGCACGAGCAAGCCGCAGATGCACGAAATCAAACCCGACCACTTCATCTACGCTAATGACTCCGAACTTGATAAGTATCAGCGAGAATTGAAAGACTAGGATGAAAGAAGAAAAATCAAGATCCTTACCTTTTATTTTATATAGCGCCTCCTTATTGGCCGTCGCGATTATTATCGGTGTGTGGGTCTTCTTCTCGGGAACGCGCCCGAGCGCTCAAAATCCGTTTGGACTCTTGGGCGATGCTCTGTCGCTCGCGGGCACCTTGGGCTTTTTAGGAGCCTTGCTGCTCTATATTTCGCGCGAGGGCTACTTCGATATCATCATCTACGGTGTGAAACGCGTTTTTCGGGCTACGTATGACGCGAATTACAAAAAGAGCATGCCTCAAACTTTTATGGAGTATAAAGCCCTCCAGCGAGCGAAGAGAAAGCCGGCTCCCGTCGCTTTGTTGATCGTTTCGAGCGTCTACCTGGCACTCGGTGTCATTTTCATCATCCTTTACTATACGGTTCCGCTTTCTTAAGCAGCACTCTGAGACTTCTATCTCATTTTCCATATTGAATTTGCGATATATCTCCATTTTCGTGTGGTACAATAACAAAGGTATCAGCCTAAAGGCTCAAACGCGCGAGGGGGTTTGGTTATGGAAAACATCGGTGCTTTCGAAGGCTTCGACGGCGAGAATATTTTTGAGCCGCTGCTCGCCTATAAAAACGTCTATAAAGATTTGTTCCATAAAAACGCGACTGAGTATTTTGATAAACTAGTTGAGAAATCGCAGATCGACATCGAAGCCAATCGCGAAACGAACCGCAAAATCAAGAAAGCCGAAGGCGAACGCAACGAAATTGTCAAAAAAATTGGCAAGCAAAACGCCCTCAAAGGCTTTCTTATATTCATGACCGTCGCCGGGTTTGTAGCCGCCGCTCTCGGCATCTATTTCATCGTCGAGTCGACCTTTGCCTCACTTCTCGCGCCGATTCTCATGATTGTTCTCGGCTTTCTTTTACCGATTCTCTTCATCGTCTTGCTCATTATCAAAATCAATCCAAAACTCAAGGAATTGCGAGGTTTCAAATCTGTTTTAGATAAGAAAATAAGCGATTTGACAACGGAGGCGTGGGCCCAGATGGCGCCTTTAAATGATTTATTTGTGCGCGGGACGAGCATCGAGCTGTTCAAAAAAACGGTTCCGATCATCAACCTCGATCGGATGTTCGATAGTCGCCGCCTCGATTACTTAATCAACAAATTCGGCTTGGCGGAAGTCCACGATGTCAACCGCTCGAGCCTCTATGTTCAGTCCGGCGATATCGTCGGGAACCCCTTTTTCATCGCCAATGATCTAGTTCACTACCTCGGCACCAAAACCTACTATGGAGAACTCGTCATCCACTGGACGACAACATCGTATGTCAACGGTCGCACTGTGACCAACTATCACACCCAAACCCTTCGGGCCAGCGTCACAAAGCCGTGTCCGTACTATCATGAACAGCCCTACTTGCTATATGGTAACGAAGCCGCACCTGATCTCACCTTCACCCGCCAAGATTCCGATGCTGAAGTTCTCAACGACAAGCAAATTGAGAAAAAAGTAAACCGCGAAGTCAAAAAGTTGAATAAGATATCGGAAAAGAGCATTAAAAATGGCGGTGATTACACCGTGATGGGCAACTCCGAATTCGAAGTGTTGTTCGGAGCCGCCAACCGCAGCGATGAAGTCCAGTTCCGCCTCTTGTTCACGCCGTTAGCCCAAAAGCAATTGCTGCAGCTTATGAAAGACAAAGAAATAGGTTTCGGCGATGATTTTGACATGGTTAAGCACAAGATGATTAATATCATTTATCCGGAGCACCTGGGCCGCATCGGCCTCGATGTGAGCCCCTCATATTATCACGGCTTTGACTACGATGTCGTCCGCAATAATTTCATCAATTATAACGATGCGTTCTTCCGCCATGTCTTCTTCGCTTTTGCCCCGATTTTGGCCATCCCGCTCTATCAGCAGCATAAACCCCATGAATATATCTATAAAGATCTTTATGACAGTTATGTCAGTTTTTACGAGCATGAGCGCGTCGTCAACGCCATGGATGCCGAAGAGTTCAAACACCCTCTCTCAGCCACGAGAAATATTTTGAAAACATCGATCGTCAAGAGCGGTGGTTTCTGCGATTCGATTCGCGTGACGGCCTATGGCTATCAGACGATCAACCGCACCGATTATATTTCGGTCGCGGGTGGCGACGGGCAGGCGCACATGGTCCCGGTCAACTGGGTTGAATACATTCCCGTCTCGCAGACGAATGATGTCAATATTAACGTCATCGAGGAAGCCAAGGAGGAGAGCTATGCCGATAAGTTCCGCAAAGCTTTTGAAAGTATTCGCAGCGGCAAACTCGCCGATGAGGGCGATATTTATCGCGTCGGATTATTCCTCGCATATATTGTTAAAAAAAATAAGTAATATTTGTCGAGTTATATATATAATATAGAGATAGAGGTATCTAAAATGGCAAACGAATTAGACGAAATGACTGGACCAGTCAATCAAGAAGGTCGCGACGTTAATGTCATCGAGAAGCAAATCCCGGTGAAAGTCGGAGTCGGCTCGCTGGTATTTGAAATTATCCTGTGGGTGTTAATCATCCCCGGCTTAATCTTTTTGTTCATGAAGATCAACGCCCGCAACTATTTACGGCAGTTGCAGCAGAAGATTCAGCACAATGCTTCGCAGATTGATAATTATCTCGAGCAGAGAGTGCAAATTCTGCAAAACGTCGTCGGCATCGTCGAGAAGTCGATCGATCTCGATAAAGACGTGATGAAGACCGTCGCCGCTTTCCGCGGGGGCGCCAATCCCAACGAGACGAACCGGAATGAAGTCGCCGGCCAACTCGACAGCGCGATGAGCACCATTCGCGTGGCTTTTGAAGCTTATCCGGATCTCAAAGCTCACCGCTCGCTCGCTGATGCGATGCAGCAAAACAGCTATTTGCAGAGAGAAATCACGGCCGCTCGCGAAGTTTATAACGACACCGTCTTAAAATGGAACCAGGATTTATTTGCGTGGCCGACCAAGATGATCGTCGCCGCCAAAGCTGGTTATTCGACGAGAATTCCATTCTCAGCAAGCAAAGAGACCAAAGATCAAGCTCGCGCCAAATTCTTTTAAGAAACAGCAGGAAAGAATACTTTCTAAGGCGGAATGCATTCCGCCTTTTTTATTTATCGACAAGATGGGCATCCCGCGCTTTGTCATCAATTTTTATGCGCCCGATATCGAGATTCATCAAGACAATTAATGTATAATAACAAAGGAACCAAAATTCGGAGGAATGTCTATGACTGATGAATTGTTGATTGTCGCCATCGTTCTATTGGCGGTCTTGTTAATATCGATCGCCGCTCTTTTAGCCGTCCTATTCAAAAAGAGAAATTCCGTCGGCGGCGGTGGAGGCGTTTCGAGCGAAGAAGTTCGCAAATTGCTCGAGGACTACCGCGTCAACACCCTCAAAGATTTCAATGAGAGCGTCACCAAGCAAAATGCGGCGATCGACGCTTTGAAACAAGCCATCACCAACGGGATGTTTAATGCCCAGAAGAGCAATCAGCAAGACTTATATAAATATCTCGATGAAACGAAGACGAAGCTCAACGAATTGCAGGCTAATTTCAATAAAGAGTCGTCCGAAGTCAAAGAGCAAAACCTCGGAAATATCAAAAATTTAATAGCCCAGACGACCCGAGATGTCAGCGAATTAAAGGCCAAGATTCTCGCCGAAATCAACGAGGTCAACACCAAGAACAATCAGAACGTCAACGACCAGAACCTCGCGACGCAAAAGCGCATCAGCGATCAAATCCAGACTTTGAAAGATCAAGTGGCCAAGTCGCTCGAACAAGGTTTTGAGAAGAACGATAAAGCGATTCAGGAATTCATCGCCCGGACCGTCGCGATTTCAGAATCCGCGCGCCAAATTGAAGATCTGCGCAAAGAAATCGCCAAGTTCAACAATATTTTGAGCAATCAAAAAACCCGCGGAAATTTTGGGGAAGACGTTCTCGAGAATATTTTTCTCGCCGTGTTTGGCGAGAATGCCGCCGGCAAATTCTATCGCGAGCAAGTCAATTTATCCAAGGAATTCGGCGTCAAGCAAACGAAGGACGAAGAAGGTGAAAAGGGTGATGTCATCGTTGATTTTGTGTACGATTTGGTCACCGACCACGGCGTCTTGCCCCTCTCGATCGACGCAAAGTTTCCCTACTCTAACTACTTGCCACTCCTCGATGAGAACTTAACCCCTGAAGCACGCGAAGAGGCCCGCAAGAGATTTAAGATCGATGTCAAACTGCGAATCAAGGAAGTATCAAAATACATCATTGACGGCAAGACTGCGCCATATGCTGTTATGTTCGTCCCCGCCGAAGCCGTCTTCCTCGATATTTTTAAAGAGTTTCCGGACGTCGTAGAAGAAGCTCGCAAACAGAGAATTATCATCGCCTCACCGAGTTTGATTATTACGATCATCCAAATTCTCAAATTCGTCCTAGAAGATTATCAAAGGCGAAACGAGGCCGAAGAGAGGCTGGCGATGATCGTCGAACTCGAAAATCAATTCCGCCTCTTCAGCAGCCGCTGGGAAACACATCGCCTCCGCGTCTTGGCATTGACCGAAGATGTGAAGAAGATCGATACGACCTCACAAAAAATTATTCGCGATTTTGATGTCGCCAAAAACCTACTCGAAGAAAGCCAGCCGAAGAAAATTGCGAATGGCGAGCAGGTCATTGAAGTCAATCTCCCGCCCGACGACGACGATCAATAAAAAAATCAGGTGTCCACTTCGACGGGCACCTGATTTTACAATTTGACATCCATGCTTTCGATCTGCTGTTCGTAGGTCGTGATTTGCGACTCGAGATTTAACTCTCGGAATTGATTCATGTAGAGGTGGTGATAGTGGCCTTTCGCGTTCATTAATTCGCGATGGCTGCCGTCTTCGACGACTTTGCCGTCGGACATGACGAGAATGCGGTCGCAGCGGACGATCGTCGATAAGCGGTGGGCGATGATGATGCTCGTCCGGCCGCGAAGAATTTTGTGCATGGCATCTTGGATGACGCCCTCGCTCTCCGTGTCGATGCTAGATGTGGCTTCGTCGAGGATGAGCAAGCGCGGATTGCGAATGATAGCGCGAGCGAATGAGATGAGCTGCTTTTGGCCACCGGATAGCTGGCTCCCGCCATCATCGAGAACGCTCATGTAATTATCTTTTTGCGTCATGATAAAATCGTGAATTCCGACGATTTTGCACACTTTGATGACCTCGTCAAGCGCCGCATCAGTTCGACCGTAGCGGATATTATCGAAATAAGTTCCACGGAAGACGAAAGGCGTTTGTTGGACGTAGCCGATATTGCTCCTCAGCCACCCGACCGAACGCTCTTTATAGTCGATGCCGTCGATGAGAATTTGCCCTTTCGTCGGTTCGTAGAAGCGGCACAAGAGGTTGGCCGTCGTCGATTTCCCGGATCCCGTCTCGCCGACGATGGCGAGCGACGTTCCCTGTTCGATATGGAGGTTCATATCGTGCAGGACTTCCGTGTCTTTGATATATGAGAAACTGACATTATCAAAGACGATATCGCCTCCAAGCTCTTCAAAGTTTTCCCTCTTGTTATCGAACAAAGTTCCATATTTTTCGACAACTTCGGGCTTATCGACAATTTCCGGCTTTGTCTCAATTAGGGACAGAACCTTTTCGACGCTGGCCTGCGTCGCGATGAACTCGCTGGAGACTTCGGAAAATTCCTGGATGGGATTATATATTTGTTTGACAAAACCGATGAAGAGGACCAAGATCGCCACTCCGGCATCGCCGACCTCGATGATGTTGAGGCTTGAAGTCGCCAACAAGATGACCAAAGCCGTCGTAATCGATGAAATGAGCATGATGGAAGGCATGAAAAAGGCATGGATTTTGAAGGCTTTCCGGCGCTTGTTATAAATATTTAGCGTGACTTCATCAGCTTCGTGATACATCTTGTCTTCGATGTTGAGGGTCTTAATCGTCTTGACACCGTTGATGCATTCGGCGAGCCAGCGCACAAAATTTGAATAGGCGTTGCGGGCGCGGCGGTGAGCCTTCAACAAAACGCGTTGGAAAAGGGGCATGACAATCACCAAAATCGGAGCGGTGGAGAGAATGATGAGCGATAGCATCACGTCAACAGAAAACATCGTTATCAGCGTGAAGATCAACTCGAAAGTGATCCAGACGATGCGGATGACGCCCCAAGACAAGATATCGCTGATTGAGGCCGTGTCGTTTTGCATGCGGGCGATGAGCCATCCCGAAGGCGTCCGATCAAAATACGAGAAGCTCAGCTCCTGAATTCTTCTGAATGAATCGCGCCTTAATGATGTGTTGATGACCATATCGAAATAATTGGTGACAAAGAAGGTCACAAAGATACTCATGGATCGGATGAGGATACCAGCCACAAATAAAAGGGCATAACCCACGAAATCGATGTTGAAATGGATGCCAAAAATAAGCTCTATCTTGATGGCCATATCGGCGATGTTGGCGCTTGTTTCCCCCGACGAAATCACATTGATAGCCGCGGCGTTCATAAGCGGCATGAAACTCGAATCGTAAAAGGTCGTCAAAAGCATCGACAGAGCTAAAACGATCAAAAGCGGCCAGTTGCGCAAGGTATAGCGGAACATCTTGCGCCAGACGCCGAGGTTGAGCTTGGTCGGTAATTTTTCTTCTTCGAATGAGAAATCTGCCATATTAACCGATCTTCGTCTGTATCTCGTAAACGCGCTGATACAGCCCTTTCTTTTTGATCAATTCGTCATGTGTCCCTTGCTCGCTGATCGTGCCATCTTCTAGGACGATGATAAAATCGGCGTCTTTAGCCGTGGCGATGCGGTGCGTGATGATGAAGGTCGTCGTTTCTTCAGAGCGCTTTTTTAATGCGGTGCGGATATTGATATCCGTCTCGGTGTCGACCGCGCTTAGCGAGTCGTCAAAAATGAGAATGGGCGCTTTGTTGATAATCGTTCGCGCGATGGCTAATCTCTGCCTCTGCCCGCCCGAGAGCGTGACCCCTTTCTCTCCGACCGGGGTTTCATATCCTTGCTTGAAGGTGAGGATGCTATCGTGAATATCGGCGATGCGCGCCGCTTTGTACACTTCTTCTTCGCTGGCGTTGGGGTTGGCGATGCGGATGTTGCTGAGAATCGTCTTTGAGAACAAAAACGGTTCCTGAAGAACGGTTGCCACGTTTTGGCGAATGTGCGAGCGGGCGATGTATGTGATGTCCGTGCCATCGATGAGTATGCGACCTGAAGTCGGATCATAAAGGCGGGTCAAGAGGTAAGCCAGCGTTGATTTGCCGGCCCCTGTTTTACCTAACACCGCGACAGTGGCTCCTTTTTTAATCTTAAGATTAACATCATGGAGCACCGGCTTGTCGGCATCGTCGAACTGAAAGGCGACATTTTCAAAAGTAATCTCGCCGTTAATCTTCGGGGTTACGCCCGTCGCAATATCTTCGACGGGTTCGTTCAAGATGATCATCAGGCGGTCCATCGAGGCGACAGCGCGGGCCATATTCGATAAAATCGTCGCCACGTCGCGAATCGGCCACACCATCATGTTGACGAACGTGAAGCTGACGACGAGCGTTCCGACCGTGATTTCACCGGTGTAGGCGAGATAGATGCCATAGAGTGTCGTCAATAGAATTTGGCCGAAGACAAAGATGTCGCTCGAGGAGAAAAAGAAAGCCGATAATTTCCGCCAATGGATGAACTTTTTGCGATAATCCGACAAATTCTCTTCAAAACTCGCGATTTCGTAAGCTTCGTTGTTATAGGCTTTGACGACGCGCACAGAAGCGAGATTCTCTTCGATTTTGGATGTCATCAAACCTTCGGAATCGTCCGTGCGGCGGTAGCGGACCCGCACTTCTTTAATGACAAAAAATGAGTAGATGAACAAAAAGGGCAGTAAGATCATCGAAACAAGGGTTATTTTCCAGTTGATTGAAAAGAGGATAACAAAAGAAAAAGCGACGATAAAGAAGGTGTAGAGGATTGAATAGGTATCGCCGGTCAGAAAGCGGCGGAACACCTCCTCATCGCGCGTACATGTTTGAATCACATCTCCGCTTCGCGATTTCTTCATGAACGTATAAGGGAGGCGCTCGATGTGATAAAAGAGTTTGAGCTGCATGTTGCGCGCCACTCCCGGTCCGATGTAAGAGCGGATCAAAAACCGCGAAAAAGCGAGGAGCGACACGGCGATGGCGATGGTGATGATAATGATGGCAAAAACCCACAGATTCTCGCTTAGAAATTGGGGTCCGCCAAAAACAGTGGCAACGAATAATTCTAATGAACCAGCTTTAGGAGCATCAAAAATATCGCCTTTGATGGTATCGATTAATATTTTGCTGATAAAGCTCGATAAAACCATGAAAAAAACCGAGACCAAAAGAACGAAGATATGGAAGATGTAAATCTTGCCAATTCCCTGCATCGCTTCTCTGATGAGTTTTAAATATTTCTTCATATTGTTCTGCGCGTTTCCACGCAATTAAATAGTTTAGACCATTTTCTTAAAAAGAAAAAGTGAGAAATTGGATATGTTTACAATTAGTGTTAAAACGTTCATTTAAATTAGTTTGTTATGGTTGTATAATACATTTAGCGTTTTGTAAACGCAGCCCTAACTTTGAGGTCAGCACGATATGCGCAATAAAATCTTAATCATCGGTTGTGGACGACTGGGCGCCAATATTGCGGCTCTAGCTTCCGAAAAAGGACAAAATGTCCTCGTCATCGATCGCAATGCCAATGCCTTCGATCGTTTGCCGGAATCTTTCGCCGGCTATAAAATCGTCGGGGACGCGACCGATTTATCGTTGCTCGATGAAGCTTTCATCAAAACGGCGAAGGAAGTAGTGATTGCCACCGGCGATGACAATGTCAATTTGTTTTTAGCTCACGTCGCGTGCACTATTTTTGAAGTGCCGAGCATTTACGTCCGCCTTGACGATCCGGAGCGGGGCGCTCTTTTAAAAGGTTTGAATATCAAAGCCATTTATCCGTTCGAACTCTCAATCAACAAGTTCAATCTGATGAAGGGAGAAAACCTGTAATGAAAATCGTCATTGCTAACGGCAAACACGAAGCCGACTTCATCATCAATATGTTCAAAGATCAGGCCAAAGAGTTAGTCGTGATCAACTCCGATAAAAACTTTGCTGATTATATCGTCAAAAGCAATAAAGTCGCCGTCTTTGTCGGCGAGCCATATAAGCGCTTTGTTTTGGAGGACGCCGGTGTTCGAAACGCCGATATCTTCATCGCGCTAGGCGAGAAAGACGCCGATAACTATGCGTCCTGTATGCTGGCCAAAAAAGAATTCAATGTCAAAAAATGCATCTGCACGGTCGCCAATCCGAAAAACGTCGACATTTTCAAGAAACTCGGAATTGACAGCGTCATTTCTTCAACATACCTCTTGGCAAATTCCATCAAATCCGCTTCTTCGCTGGAAGATGTTTTGCAAACGCTTTCGATTGAGGAAGATAAAATCGTTATTACGGAAATCGTTATTCTCCCCACCTATCGCATTTCGGAAAAAAAGATCATGGATATCAATTTTCCGCAAAGCGCGACGATCAGCTGCATCTACCGCGAACCCCACGTCATTATCCCGAATGGTTCAACGATCATTAAACCGAAAGACAAACTCGTGGTCATCTCGACACCAGGCGATCAAGAAAAAGTCGTCAAATTCATTCAAGCCACAAAGTAATCATGAAAAAAATAGCGGCAGGATATCGATTAATTTTTGGTTATTTAGGTATTTTCCTCATCCTCATCGGATCAATCATATTGCTTCCTCTAATCGCCTTATTCTTTTTTCCAGCTGAAACCGGAGTGGCAATTAATTTTTATGTGGTCGGTCTGTCGACCATCGTCAGCGGTCTCATTTTATCAATTGTCTTGCTGAGGGGCCGCGAGAAAGAAAGACTGGGCAAGCACCAAGACTTCATCTTGCTTGTCTTGATATGGATTTTTGCCATCGTCATTGGCGCGCTCCCTTTTTATATGCGCGGCGATATGAATTTCACACAGAGCATTTTCGAATCGACGAGCGGATTTACGTCGACGGGATTAACCGTCTATAATTTGGATCCAAATATTTCTGGATACCACATCTATACTCTCTATCGCAGCCTTCTCATCTTTTTCGGGGCGGTGGGCCTCGTCCTCGTCTTGGTCAGCGCCCTTTCCGATCGATATGGGATGCGCCTTTATGCTTCAGAAGGACATAATGATCGGCTAATTCCTAATTTAGCAAAATCATCGCGCTTGATCCTTTCGATTTACTCGGGCTATATCTTGCTTGGCACCGTTGCTTATATGGTTGCTGGTATGAACTTTTTTGATTCGCTTAACCATGCGATTACGGCGGTGGGGACAGGTGGTTTTTCGACGAGTGCGGGCGGAGTTTTAAGCGTTGGCGGCAACGCGATTGCCATTGAGATCATCTCGATTTGCTTGATGCTCGCCGGTGCGACGAACTTCGTCATTCACCTTCTCTTGATTCAAGGCAAATTCAAAAAAGTCTTTCGCGACATGGAAGTCCGCTTCTTGCTCATCCTCCTCGTCATTTTTATCCCTCTTTTTTCGCTGTCAGCATATTTCACTCATAGTCCCGAACTTGGCAATCTGTCCTTTTTCGATTCCTTGCGACTTGGCTCTTTCTACATGATTTCATCCATTACGACGACGGGTTTTAATAGCTTTCAGCCCATTGTCAACCTCGGCCCGGCGATGGTTTTCATGTCGGGCGTTTTGATGATGTTCGGCGGCGCGCTCGGCTCGACATCTGGCGGTATTAAACAGCTGCGTGTCGCCAGTGTCATCAAGGGCGTCTACTATTCGTTGGTGGATCGCATTTCATCAAAGAGGATCATTCGGCCTCGTTACTTCTCTCGCTATGGCGAGGAAAAAGAATTTACGCTTGAGCATTACAGCGAATCCGTCATGTTTGTCATACTCTATGTCCTCATACTCTTCCTCGGGACTATCGCCGTTACTCTCGTGCCAGCGGGAATTGGCTTCGATGATGCCTTTTTTGAAGTATCGAGCGCTTTGACAAACACCGGTTTAAGCGCCGGCATTACGCACGCTGGACAAAATCCCGCCATCCTTTGGATTTTAAGCGTCGTGATGTTCGTGGGACGTCTGGAAATCATCGCGGTTTATTATTCGTTCTTGCGCTTGGGCCGTGATATTATGAGAAAGGAAACAATTTAGTAAATTGTTGGAATAGGGCACTTATGTTAATCGAACAAATTGAACAGGCAAATATCCAGGCTTTAAAGACGCGTGACCATCAAGCTCGCGCGATATTGACAATTATTATTACTCGCTATCGCCAGCTATTAATCGAAGCGCGAACCCAGCACAACGAGGTCGGGGATGCCGATCTAGTCCGCGTCATCACCAAAGTCGTCAAAGAGCTCAGCGAAGAACGAGACGGTTATGTCAAAGTCAACAATCTCGAGATGGTCAAAGCCATCGAACATCAAGAGCAGGTCGCGATATTATACCTTCCGCGAATGCTAAGCGAACAAGAGATACGCGATGAAATAAACAGACAAAGCGATAAGTCCATTCCGGCGATCATGAAGCACTTCAAAACCAACTTCGATGGAAAAGTTGATATGGGACTTGTCAATCGTCTCGCCCGTACAATATAATCGTAAGGGCTAACTAGGGGCGTCGTATAACGGCAATACTTTGGTCTCCAAAACCAACTATGCGGGTTCGATTCCTGCCGCCCCTGCCAAAATTGTCTTTAATTACTCGCTTAAAAACAGCGAAAAATGAACAAAAACGA
>JBAZED010000014.1:0-24159 GCA_041654095.1 Bacilli bacterium | reverse complement strand
GAATTTCCGGACGAAAAAGGCATATGAATCCATCTGAATATCAGTTAAGAAAATACCAAAAAAGCGCAGGACGGCATTGAGGACGTCGACGACAAAACCACTTTGTGAAGAAGACACCTCACCGCTAAATCCGGCGAAGACGAAAATAATCGCGGTGATCGCCAAAAAGAGAGCTCCGTAAACAATTCCCCTGGTCGAGAACCTGCTTGCCTTTTCAGGTTTCATACTAGCAGTATAGCAATTATTCATAATTACTACCTAGTGAAAAAAGTTGAGCAATTCGATATCTTTATAAATATGACATATGTAAAATTTTAGATGGAGGATCATTTCAAAATGCTCGTAAAATACCTTGTTCTAATCGGCCTGACATTCGTCGTCTTTCTACTTCTCGATCTTGTGTGGTTAATCAAGATATCCCCTCGTTTCTACAAGAAAAATCTCGGCCACTTAATGGCTGAAAAAGTCAATTATGCTCCGGCCATCATCTTCTACCTGATCTTTGTCATCGGCATCACCCTTTTTGTCAGCGGACCAGCTTATCTCGGTGGCTCGGGCTGGAGCCACGCCCTGATTTACGGCGCGGTCTTTGGCCTCGTCACCTACTCGACTTATGACCTGACGAACTTCGCGACTCTAAAGAAATGGCCGCTAAACGTGACTATCGCCGATATCATCTGGGGTACATTCGTATCGACGGCGACCTCGATCATCGTCTTCTATCTCGCCGTTTTATTGGGGGTTTAGACCATGGATTTAACGTTTCTCGGCTATCTCATTCCCCCCATCCTCGTCGCCATCTTTTTTACCGTCACCTACTTTGTCGCCGAAACCAAGAAGAACTATGGTTACATCGACATCGTCTGGGGCGCGAGTTTCGTCGTTAACGCCTGGTCGACTTTAATCATCTCTTCATTGCTCAAAAACGATTGGCCGTCGATTCCGGCCCTCATCATCGCTATCGCCGTGACGATTTGGGGCCTTCGCCTCTCAACGTACCTATTTAAGCGCAACTGGAATCGGCCCGAAGATTATCGCTACGTCAAGATGCGCGAGAACCTCGTCGGGAAAGAACATCCGAGGCTCTTGGCGTTTCTCAAGATTTTCATGTCGCAAGCCGCTCTTTCAATCGCCGTTTCGGCCGTGATCTTAGTCACTATTAACGGCGCTATCTATCCTAATAATACTTTAGTATTTAGCTTCACAATTGTCGGCGTTGTCTTATGGATCATCGGCTTTCTTTTTGAAAGCGTCGGCGACGCCCAACTGCGCCGCTTCATCGCCAAACCCGAAAACCGCGGCAAGATCATGGACCGCGGTCTATGGAGCTTGACTAGACATCCGAATTACTTCGGCGAATCACTGATGTGGTTTGGCCTAGGCATCGTCGGCTTATCGGTCGCTTTTGGATATATCGGCTTCATCTCGTATTTGCTCATCACTTCGCTGCTCCTCTTCGTCTCGGGCGTCCCGCTGCTGGAAAAAGCTTTTAAAGATCGGCCCGGATTTGCCGAATACGCTTCTCGTGTCAGCATCTTCATCCCCTGGTTTCCCAAAAAGAAGAAATAAATTATTATTAATTTAGGAGTATTTAGTTATGAAAAAAGTTCACATTATTACCGATAGCGCTTCCGACATCAGCCAATTGTCCGCGGACAAACTCGATATTGACGTCGTCCCGATCCACATCAGCATCGACGGCGTCGATTATGTCGATGGCCTGACGATCAGCAATCAGGAATTTTTTCAAAAGTTGCGGACCGCCAAAGTCTTGCCGAAGACGAGTGCGCCTAGTCCCAACGCTTTTCTCGAAGTCATGAAGAAGCATCCCGTCGAAGATGAAATCCTCATTATGACGATTTCAAGCGACGCGAGCGCGACGTTCTCGTCAGCTAAACTAGCGGTTGAAGAACTCGACCGCAGTAATGTCGTCCTCTTCGATACTCGTCAAGCGACGCTCGGCTTATTGGCGCTCGTCCACGCCGCCGTTCAGTTTCGCGATGTGGGCGACAACGCCGTCACGATTGTCGAGAAACTCAAAGAGATCAGCGGTCGCATCGTCGTGCAAGCCGCTTTTGACGATCTTCGCTATTTGCGAATGGGGGGGCGCATTCCCTTCGCTCTCGCCGTCCTCGGCTCCGTCATCAATATGAAGCCGATCATTACGATGCAAGACGGCAAAATACATTCGTCCGCGAAAGTCATCGGCATGCAACGGGCTTTAAATCACATTGTCTACCATCTAGCCGATTGCGATGTCGATTATTCGCTTCCGGCTTTTCTCGGCCATACCGATAACCCTGAAATGTTTAATAAATTCACCGATTTGATCAAGATTCATAAACCGGATTTTCCCCTTGATTCCGAGGCCTCGATCGGCTTGGCCGTCGGAACGCACGCCGGACCGGGTTGCGTCGGCATCGTCTACTTCACCAAGTAAAATTTCGTGACTGAAATATCATCAATTTATTGATATAATATTTTCGTTCATGAGGTTTGATAATGAAACATAATAAACTCCCTGGCTTACTCGTCTTGCTAGTCACCTATATCCTCGCTTTTGCGGTTGGATTAATCGCGTATCACCTAGCCTTTGCTTGGGTTGATACTCTCATCGCTGTCTTAATCGCCGATGTCGTCGCGACCGTGTTCGTATGGGGTGTCGGTTTAATTTTTCAAACGGCTTCATTCTACGATCCGTATTGGAGCCTCCAGCCTCTCATCATCCTCCTCGCCTTTATGATTCGCTTTCAAGTGTGGGATTTTGGCGCCATTCTCTTGCTGGTGCTCGTCGGCATCTGGAGCCTTCGTTTGACCGGGAATTTTGTCTATACCTTCACCGACCTTTCCTATCAGGATTGGCGTTATGCGATGCTCAAGGAAAAGAGCGGAAAGCTTTATCCGCTGGTCAACCTCTTCGGCATCCACCTCTTTCCGACGATGGTCGTTTATACCTGCATCTACCCGATGCTCCTCTACGTCAAGAATCTCGGCAGTTCTTCATTTAGTTATCTGGCAATTATCGGCATCGCGCTGGCGATTATCGCCATCCTTTTTGAAACGGTGGCCGATGTTCAAATGCAATTATTTCGAAGCGTGCCCGAAAACAAAGGGCGGATCATCCGCGTCGGTTTATGGAAGCATAATCGTCATCCCAACTATTTTGGCGAAGTCATGATGTGGTGGGGTGTCTATGCGATCGTCTTTGCCCTCAACCCCGCATTATGGTTCACGTTTTTCGGGGCTCTGATCAACACCTTGATGTTCATGGTCATCTCCATTCCGATGGCGGAAAGGCGCCTCACAACTTACAAAACCGGCTTTAAAGAATACTGCGACGAGACGTGGATGATCTTGCCCTTACCATTCGCAAAACAAAGAAAAAATGCCGAATAAATTTGAAAAAATGACAATCTTATATAAGATTAAAGGACAGGGGGCACAAGCGTGAAACTAAAGGAAAAATTATATTCTCTTGTCGATAAATACGACTCGCTGATCATCTTTTTGGTCATCGAGTGCCTGGCGCTGACGGCATTTTCGCTCGCCGACGCGAATATCATCTTCCGCTATCTCGGCTTCCTCATCTCCTTCGCGCTCATTCCCTTCGCATTGATGTTCACATCAAAGAAAGAATGGCTGTCCTTGGGGCTCTTCTCCATTCCGCTGGTCATCATCGCATTTTTGACAGGCTTCTCGACGTTTACGGTTTCGATGGGCTTCGGCCTTCTCGACAACGCTTCGGTGTTGCTCGGAACCTTGGCTTTCTTCTTTCTCGGCTTTGCCGTTCGCCGCGTCAAAAAATTTAAAATCGACATCGCCTTGCTAACCATCGGCGCAGCCATGGCTATTTTAGTGTTTCTAAGCCTCGTCTATTCGCTATATCAATATGGTCCGTTCCACGCGGCCATCTATCAAGGCATGGTTTACTATTACGATGGTCGCCTCTTCATCGTCAGCGACGAAACCAAGTGGCTGCTCGGTTTTTCATTTGCCGAGATCTCTCCCAATTATGTCGCTTTATTCGGGACGATGCTCAGCACGGCCTTGGTCGGCTTGCTCTACATCTCGCCGCGCCAAGAACCGCGGAAATTCTATATAACTGCCGCGATCGGCGCGGTCGGTCTCTTGTCGGTCATCCTAATTCCCAACCTCGAAGCTCTATATCTCCTTATTCCCGTCGCCCTTTTTGCTCTTCTCTACCGCTTTGTGAAAGCTCGTGAAAAAGCCGGAGCGATTCTCCAATACGCTTTCTTTGCCGTTGTCGGCATCGCCGGCATCGCGCTTTTAGTCGCCGTTTTAAACGCGGCTGGTGTCGCTTTCTTAAGCAACGCAATCTCCGGCAACGCCTTTTTAAACCGGCTCTTTAATACAAATCGCATCATGTCACCGGTCAACGATGTGCTGATGAGCATGTTCACCGCTCAAGGTCTATTCGGCTATCCGACCGTCTTCATCGAGAGCTTGGTGGCCAATACCGGCGCCTTCGAATTTGAAATTATCAAAGAAGGTGGCTTCTTCGCCTTCCTCGCCATAATCGCCTTTCTCTTCCTCGTCATCTTTACGGTCACCCGCTATTCAGCGAAGAGCAAAGATCCGGGGTATATTAAAGCGATTATCATCTCGCTCCTGATTGCCACTTTGCTGCACGGCAGTTTCCTGTGGCAGACTTTTCCCTTGGTCTACGAAGACGATTACTATTTCTCCTTCTTTAGAAGCGCGCCATATCTAATTGTTTTGTTCATCATCGGCTATGCATATTATCCCCTTCGCGGGACACCGCTGGTGGAACAGCCGGAAGCGTTTGAGCTAACGCGTGCCGGAGAAGGCGTTACAATCACAAAAACCGACGATGAAGAGGAGGAAATCAAGCTATGAATAAACGATTCCCAATCGCTCTATTAGTCGCCGTTACCTTCGTGTTGACGGGCTGCATGAACGACGTTTCCGAGCTATATGAAGGCCACGCTTACGACACCGGCGATTTTAAACTCAATTACTACTCGACGTGGGATTCGACTTTAGAGAGCAAAATCGCCACGAGTGGCAAGACTTACGACATCCCGCTTTCAAAGGGTTTTCAAATTAACGAAGATGCCGACCTCGAACAATTGTGGCTCCCCGAAGAAAAATACTATGATGTCGCAAATCAGAAATTGTATTCAACTGTCGCCGACACCCCTCACGAAGATGCTGGCTATGGTTATGGTCCGAGCAATAATCTCATTTCGATCGATACAGCCTTTGCCCGTGGTTTCTTGTCGCGTCTATACGATGGTCGCGTGCATTGCGATGGTATTACTTTTGCCCAAACCCGCGTCCAGATCGATGGCAGTGGCTATGGAACGCTGTTCCCAAAAGAATTGAATACTTACACCTATTTTGCCGTCTCGCTGCGCGGCGCAGATGAAACCGAAGCCCGCAACGTCGATGTCAATATCAATCTCAACGTCACTTTTTATGTCTATGATCACGTGAACGCTCTTTATGTTCCGTATCTGTTTCAGATGCAGAACTATCCGATCATGACCAACTCAGGGGGTAAAACGACCATCGTCGGCTTCTATTTCTCCTTGGCGATGAGCGCTGATCTCAATCTGTTAAAGCGGGCCTCGGGGATGTCGATTACCTTTGAATTGGCAGAATCATACGAAGACTATGCCATCGACCGCGATGATACATCCGGAAAAGACCACTTCGCCTTGATGCTCTACGAAGTGCTCTTACCGCGGTCAACTTGGAATTAAACAGAGTTTATCTATTCTTTTTTAGTTTGGGATATGGGGTGAGCAAAGGCTTGATATCGAGCCACTCCCCCATTTCAAAATCGCAGTGATCATCATCGAGGATCAGCGTCCCTTTCGCGGGTGTAAAAGTCAACTCGCTGAAGTAGATGTGGCCGTCGATGTTATATAAGTCGACGCGGACGAAGGGAAAAGGCTTGGCGAGTTTCTCGGCCATCTTGACCATCTCGTCCCAGCTTTCGGGAATCGGAATCGGTTCGTCGCGCTTTTTCCAGCCGTTGAACTGCGAGCCGTCGAACGGTTTCCAATCGATGTAGTAGTTGTTGTAGCGGATGTCGACGCCGCGGCCGGTGACGACATACATGCTCTTGGCGACGCCGTTAAAAACGTGGATTTTATACTCGACGGGCAATGAATCGATCTGCCCGATATATTTCTCGATGATGATCTGAGGTTTGATCGGCGAATACTGCCGCTCCAAGGTCTTTTGGCCATAGTCTGTATCGAGCCATCTGGCGAATTTCTTCTTCAAGGGAATCAGGTCGAGATTGCTCTTGTCGCGGACGATGACGTTATAAGCGCAGGCGTGTGTCGCCTTCATGACGAAGGATGAGGGCAAACGGCCGAAGTCGATGTCGTTAAAATTATTGTAAAGGCCGTAAATCGGTATTAAATTACCGGCAAATCCTTGATCTTCAACGTATTCGCGGACACCGGCGCGACCCGCGCATTTGACGACCAACTCGTCATCGGGGTAGACGAATAAGCGCAGATATTGAAGTTTTTCGGTATAGCGGATGGGATTTTCTAAGTTTAATTTGTGATGCGTGATGTAGCGATATTGCTGCTTGACGAAGAAGACCGGAAAGAGCTTTTTGACGACATTGCGAAACGGCGCATACAAGGCGCGTTTCAATTTATTTTCATGTAAATTGGGGTTGGGCATATCTTTTGTAAAAATAGTATATGCTCAAACTTTCATTTTTACAAACGCGGAAAGTCTGATAGTATACAATACTAAATAGAGGTTCTTATGGAAAAGAGTTTTAAACACTGGAGAACTTATGCAATTGCTCTCGGATTATATCTTCTGGCGGCGGGTATTGCTTTTATTCCCCTGTTTGTCGGTCGAAATACCGACCCGGCTTTTGTCTGGGATTACGATTACATCATGCTCTTCAGCGGCGTCGCCCTCCTCTTCGTCGGCTACGTCTGGCAGGACATCGTCAAAGCCATCGCCCGTCAAAAATTGCATGACTGGGACAACCCGTTGGATAAGGAAATAGTCGACCATACTTGGGCGATTTGCCTGCCGTTTTATATCGCCGCCGCGCTCTCGCTTGTGACCGGCGTCATTTTCATCTTTATTACTTTGTAATCTATTTACCGCTGATCTCCTGCGGTTTTTTGCGGACGAACGAAGACACCAAGTCTTCTTTTAAGACGAGGAGGCCGAATAGATAGACGACTCCGGCGATGGCCACCACGCTGACCAGTTCGGCGAGGTAGGCGCTCGTGTAGTCGTTTTCAAAGCGGATGAGAAAGCTATCGAAAAGCAAGGGGCCGACAAAGTAGGAGATGAGAGCGACGGCTCCGCCTAAGATAAAGATTTTTAAGGTGTTGCGATTGAATAAGGCGCGGCCGGTCCACCGCCATGTCTTGACGATGAGGAAGGCGATGATAAAAGCGTCGGTCGCCGCCGTGGCCAAAGCCACCCCAATCGCTGGATGATCTTTGAAGACATATAAACCGAGGATGACGGACAGGGCGATATCGAGGGCTGCGCCAATCAAGACGGTATAGAGGTAGATCTTCTCTTTTTTCATGGGGATGAGCACCTGGGTGTAGATGATGTCACCGAGCGAAAAAGTGATCATCAAGGAAGCGAGAATCGCCAAAATCGTCCACGACTCCTGAAAGTAGCCGCCGATTTCGAGGTAGTTGCCGGAGATCAAGCGGGTGATCGGCTCGCTCAGCGTCGTCATCGAGGCGATCGCGGGAACGGCGATGAAAAGGGTGATGTTCATCGAGTATTTGGTGAGCTTATGGAAAAAGGATTTGTCTTCGAGCTGGTAGTAGTAGCTCGCCCGCGGCATGAAGACGACGCTTAAGGAAGTGGTGATGGCGATGATGACATCGACGCCTTTAAGCCCGACGGAATAGCTGCCGACTTCGGCTTTATTGGCATTTAAAAAGCCGAGGATAAACGTGTCGCTTTGGTTGTAGAGGGAGAGGACGATGGAGATGGCAAATAAAACCAATAAAGGGCGAATGTATGATTTAAAATCATAAGGCCCGGTTTTCTTAAAAGATACGAACTTGGGTAAATAGATGAGATTGCTGACCACGGTTAGAACCGTCACCCCGATTGTGAAGAAGGCGTAGATATAGATGTCTTCGGGATATTTGACGAAGACGAAAATGGAGATGGCGCTGATGGTCAAGATGACGATGGAGCGCATCGCCATATAAAAATGCTTTTCGAGGGCGATGAAGATCCACTCAAAGGAGAAGACACCGGTCAAAAAGTTGATGGATAAGATGAAAATGATTTCGCGATTGGTGAATAATTCAGGCACTGAAAAGACGAAGGAGAGCATCAAGCCAAACGAGAGGATCGTCGTGATCGATTGGAGGATGAAAAACTCCTGAGCCTTTTTGCTCAAGGCCACCTTATCATCACGAACCCGAACGCATTCGCGAATCGCGAAGTTCGGTATTGAGATGCGGGCCAAAATCAAGAAGTAATAGACAAAAGTATTAGCCCATGTATATAAGCCGATCGTCTGATCGCCCAAGACGCGGCAGACGAATGGAAAAGTGATGAACGAAAGAATCGTTAAGACAATCGTTCGCGTGAGGTTGACAATGACGTTTGTCCGTGTTGTCTCGTGCATAATCATATAAATTATATGTGCTTAACACATAAATTTCATTGCCTTTTTCGATTTTTATGAGGGCACTAAATAAAATATGCGATACTATATGATAGTAAAAAAGAACCTGCCGCATGAAAATTCTCGTCATCTGCCAATTTTATTATCCGGAGCGCTTCACGGTTTCCGATATTTGCGCTGAACTCGTCGAGTTGGGCCATGATGTCACGGTCGTGACTGGGAAGCCGAACTATTGCTTTAATCAAATCTTGCCCGAATATCGAAAGGTCAATTACGAAGTCATTCAAGGTGTCAAAGTTCACCGTGTCAACTTATATCCGCGCAAGATGAGCCGCCTTTCGATTTATCGGAACTATCTATCATATCACCGGAATGCAAAAGCCTTCGTCCGCCGTCTCAAAGAAGACTTTGACATCGTCCTCTCCGTCTCGCTCTCGCCGGTCATCTCAATCGCTCCGGCGATTCTGTTTGCTAAGAAACATCATCTCAAACACGTTTTGCACTGCCTGGATTTGTGGCCGGAATCGACAGTTGCGACCGGGGCGGTCAAGAAAGATTCTCTGATTTACAAAATTCTTTATAAGTGGAGCCGCAAACTCTATTTAGGCTGCGATAAAATACTCGTCTCATCGCCTTCGTTTGTCGAATATTTTCGCGATGTGCTCGGCATTGAGGACAAGCCTTTCGCCTACGTTCCCCAACCCTCGTTGACATCGACGAGCACTTTGCCACCTGTCGTCTATTCGAAAAAGCACAATTTCGTCTATGTCGGCAATATCGGGCATCTCCAGTTGATCGACGAACTCGCACAAGCCGGAAATCTCCTCCGCGATTGCGGCGATATCGAAATTCACTTAGCGGGGATGGGCAGCGAGTCAGCGAAATTAAGAGCTTATATCGAAGAAAATAACCTGCAAGGAATCGTCACCTACCACGGACCATTAGTTCTTGAAAAAGCCGAGACGCTATATCAAAACGCCGATGCGGTAATCGTCACCTTAAAAGAAGGCGCGACAGTTGGCAAAACCATCCCGAATAAATTAGTTCATTACTTGAAATACGGAAAACCGATCATTGGCGCCATCAGCGGCGACGGCCGCGATATTTTAGTGACGAGCGGTGGTGCGATTCTCGCCGAGCAAAGCGCGGATGGCATCGCTAAAGCGATGCAAGAGATAATCGCGCTGAGCGCTGAACAAAAAGAAGCGATGGGAAAGAAAAACCGTCTATTTTACGAGGAGAACTTCGAACTTAGGCGGGTCGCTCAGCTTTTAGAAAAAGAGCTGTTGGCTGTTAAGAATTCGTAGATTTTTTGACCTTGGATTTCAAGGCCATAATGAGCGAGGACCTTCTCTTTGGCGAGGAGGGCTTTTTTCTTCATATCCTCGGTTTTTATCTGAAGGAATAATTCCATCGCTTTGCGAAGCTCGCCGACCGAACCGTCTTTAACCCAGATGGCTTCGCCGCAAAATTCATCGTGAAGGGTGGTGTGCATCGTCGAGAGAAGGGGCGTGCCGCTGGCGAGGTATTCCAAGACTTTGCTCGGAACTGAATACTTATCTAGTTCGGCATCGTAAATGCGAGGGTTGATATTGAGATCAGCGTTTTGTTCATATCGATGTATCTCTTCGCGAGACAACAGTCCGAGATAGCGGATGCGCGGGTCGTCTTTGGAGATCGCTTCGATCGTCTCGATAAGAGGGCCGTGTCCGGCGATCAGGAGTTCGTTATCGGTTTTGACTTGGTGAAAAGCTTCGATTAGATTCAAAATACCGTAGCGTTCGTACAGGGCTCCGCAGCAGAAGAAATATGGTTTACTTTCAAGGTTTTTTTGAGGGGTGATCGCTTCCGCAAAGCCGTGAAAAATATAAGCTGGTTTGTTTTTTTTATTCGCTAATTTATCAAGGCCGTTTGTGAGGGCGATAAAGCCATCATATTTTGAATAAAGCGATTTAATCGACATCGCATAGAGGCGCGATTCGTTAGATAGCATAGCGGGATTATCGGTGATGATTCCAAAAATCTTGACTTTGTTTTTCTTAGCGGCGCGAATCGCCGCTTTTGCTAATGCAAACTTCATGGAATCAACGAGGATGATGACATCTTTACCAGCCTTTTTGATATCCTGAGAGATGAGCTTTACCAACTTGTGATGACGCGAAAAATATCGATAGAAACGCCCGATTTTATCGGGTAGGTAAGTAAACGATATCTTTTCGTCTTGGGCGTGATCCAGTGTTATTTCTGATTCTTTAAATAAGCCTTGAGAAAAAGGGCGCAGTGTCAAAGCTTCGACTTTTGTTTTTGTACTCAAAGCTTTGAGGAAGCGGTAATGAAAATTTTGATTGCTGGGATTCAGATGATAAGTCGCGCGTTTTTGGCAATCGTTAAAATCTCCATCTTCCATCGCTCCAGAGGCATAGATGATTGTCATTATTTGTTCATCCATTTCTTAAAGTTATCGATATGGACGCGAGCCATTCTTTCAATCGTGTTTTGACGAGCGGTCTTCAAAGCTTCCCCAGGCATATTCATATTTTTCAAAACATTGTTGATTGCATTGCTGATCTCTTCGTCCTTTTCGATGTCGATGACATATCCGTTCACGCCGTTATCAATTAACCTGAGGGCGGAGTTGACCTTGTTATTTGAAATGACGGGGAGGCCTTGCGATAGAGCCTCGTTGATGACGTGTCCGTAAATATCTTCTTTGCTCGGGAAGATATATGCGTCAGCAGCTTGTAGATATTTAAACAATTTTTCTCGGGGGACGAAATCGATGAGCGTCACGTTTTGGAGATTGTTATCTTTGATAAGTTTCTGGTATTTATTCTTTTCTTTGCCGCCGCCGATAATGGCTAAGCGATAATTGGCTGGCTGCGTTTTCCAGTAGCTAATGAGCCGTTCGTAATTCTTGCGCAGAATGAACTGACCGCATGAAACAAAGAGCTTGTCGGAGGCGACGCCCAGTTCCTGGCGGAGCGATTGTTTGGTCGCGGCATCCACAGGTAGAGTCAAAATCTCATTTTCATAGATGGTCGAGTAGGGGTAGTTGACGATTTTGTCGAGATCCGCTCCGTAATACGCTAAGTAGCGGTTAGAGTTTTCGTCAGGCGAAAAATAGAGGCTCGCGCCACCGATGTACTTCGTTTTGATCTTCCTCATAAACCGCGGTTCTTTAGCGCGGATGATGCCGCCGTTGATGTAGAAGAGATATGGAATATTGTGCTTTTTTAAGTAGCGGAGCGCGGCCATCTCGCTGAAGGTATGCCAACCGTTCATGACGATTAAATCATATCGATGATTTTGAAGGTGTTTAGCAATGCCATTCGAAAGATGGTTTTCGCATCCGAGATTGATGCCTCTGATGCGGGCGATGTGAAATTTGTTTTTTTCGCCGGTGTAAAAGCGGGGGTCGCGGTCGCCGTTTTTGAGGCGCTCAAATAGGGCGGTGACTTCGATTTCCTCGCTCAGTTCGTTGAAGAGCCTTACTTTGTAAGGAGCGGGGTGGTTGAAGATGAATAAGACGTGCATGACAAAATCCTATGTTAATTATACATTGTATCAATATGCTAATATAATAAAATGTTGGGAAAGCAAATAACCATGAGCTGGGAACCTTTTTTTAAAGAAGTCGCCGCTAAAGAATACGCCCAAAAGCTAAAGACTTTTTTGGATGAGGAATACGCCAGAGGAATCGTCTACCCGCCTCGGCACCTCGTCTTCAACGCCTTTAATTTGACGGCCCCCGATAAGATCAATGTCGTGATCATCGGCCAAGATCCTTACCACGAACCGAATCAGGCGATGGGCCTCTCTTTTTCCGTTCCCTCTTCGACGCCCCTTCCGCCGAGTCTGATCAACATCTACAAAGAGATCGAAAGCGACCTCGGCGTCAAGATGAAGAACAACGGCGATTTGACTTACCTTGCCAAGCAAGGCGTCTTGCTCCTCAACGCTTATTTGACGGTTCGCCAAAGCGAAGCCTTGTCGCATCGCTTGCCAGAGTATGAGTCATTCATGGACGACGTCCTCGATTACATTGACGCCCTTTCTCAGCCGATCGTTTTTCTGCTGTGGGGCGGATTTGCAAAAAAATACGCCAAAAAGATTTTGAATCCCAGCCATCATATCTTAACTTCCGTCCACCCTTCGCCGTTGAGCGCGAATCGCGGGGGCTGGTTTGGCAACCGCCACTTCTCAAAGGCAAACGACATTCTCACTCGCCATGGTGTCGATGCGATTGTCTGGAATAATTAAACGACATATACTTTACAGGGATGTTAGAACGGAAATCCATATGGATAAAACAGTAAATATCATTCGCTATGTCGCAATCGGCTCGGGCTACCTAATCGCTCTCTTTTTCTTTCTTCCGCTCTACGCCGATGCTGATCAAGCCTTTGTCGGTGTCCAAATCATCCTCGGATTTGGAGTTGCCAATTTCGATATCTTCAGTTTCTTGACCTTCCTATTGCCGGCCATCGGCTCCACGCTTCTATTGCTCAAGCTCAAATACTCGGAATCGATTGCCACGCTTCTCTTTCTCTTAGCGGGTTTCGCTTTGATCATGCTCCCCGATTTTGCCGGTTTCGTCAACGGTGATTTAGCCCTCAGCCTAATTAAAACGAGCCATGTGGCCTCGATCATGTTTTCGTTTATGGCCGCCCTTTTAGCTCTTATTTTAGCTAATGCTAAACACGCCTTTACCACCTATCAAATCGTCGAGATGGCGATGCTCGTCAGCTTAGCAGTCGTCTTTGACTTACCGGGTCTCAAAATTCGAATTGGCGCGGCCGGGGGATCGATTGGCCTGACGATGGTACCCCTTTTGATTCTCGCCCTCCGCCAAGGGCCGATTAAAGGGTTCATCGGCTGCGGCATCGTCTACGGTTTTGCGACTTGCGTTCTCGACGGCTGGGGACTAGTCTATTACCCATTTGATTATTTGCTTGGGTATGGCTCGCTAGCTTTGCTCGGCATTTTCTCCCCGCTCATCTTCAATCCCAACATCACGAAATTCAATGTTAAGGGCATGCTCTTCTTAATCCTCGGCATCTTCATCTCGATCGTCGGCCGACTCTTGGCCGCGACGCTTTCGGGAATTATATATTACCAATACACTTTCTGGGCCTCGCTCTTATATAACATCAGTTATATTTTGCCGAGTGCCGGCATCGTCCTCGTCGTCTTAGTCGCTCTTTACGACCCGCTGATCCGGGCCGACCGCCTCCTCAACCAGCGCTTAGAGTCTTAAACAAAACCTTTTCTTTACTCGTTAACCGGTGATTATGATATATTGTATTCGCTGCAAACTTTATGTTTGATAAGTGCTGGAGAACGTTATGAACGAAGAAAATAAACAATTAGATGCCGTCGAGGAAAAGCCCTCAGAAGAAAAGGCTCCGGAACCGATTATCGAGGAAATTCCGCCGACACCGGAACCCGAACCCATCGAATACGAGACCGATAACCTCAAGAACATCGAAGCGGCCCGCACCATCTTTTTAAAGCAATACAAACTTCAAAATTACGTGAAGTGGCTCGTCTCGTTTGGAGCCTTGGCCTTAATCGTCGTCGGCTGGCTCGTCCTCTTGCCGATTAAGACGTATTTGGCGATTATCGCCATCGGTGTTTCCCTCGCCATGATCTTGGCGTATAACTTCTTCATCCGGCGCTACTTGAACGGGAAGATGAAAACATACTTTGAAATCTTCTATAAAAACACGACCGAATTCGTCTTTGAGGGTGAGAAGTACACGGAAGTGAACTTCAATGTCGAAGGCAAGATCGAACCGGTTCAGTTCACGGAAAACAATATCTATAAAGACGTCATCCAAGTCGGAAGCCGTAACCTGACGACTTATAAATATGATGGCATGCCGATTTCGGTGTGCGACGCCGCTGGTCAGACCAAAGGCGCCAAGCAGCTCGTCCCGGTTTTCGTCGGCAAATACTTCATGGCCGAGAACAGCTATGACGGCGAAGAACCGATCGTCATCTACCTCAAAGGTAATGCCAAGTCCTTACCGCCGACGAATGTCGCCGATCTAACCGTCGTCAGCGACGATGGTACAATGGGCATTTACTCCAATAGCAGAGACGCTCTTAAATTCGTCAACAAAAAAGTCCAAGTCGCCTTGCGGAAGATCGAGACGGACGACATTTTAATCGATGTCGCTATCGCCATTCAAAAGGGCAAGACTTTTGTCTGTGCTGGGTATGACGACATTTTAATGGTTTTGCCATTAGAGAAACCGTTTAATCCCAAAGCGACGCGCAGTTATAAAGATGACTTATCTGCTATATCCGATTTTATTTATCTAGTCAAATAAGTAATCAATTTTAGTGCGTTCAGTGCATCAATACTGTAATCAGGTATTAATAACACCGATGTGTTGATAATTGATACTTCATCATTTTTCATACACTTCTTTTGGGCTTTTAAAATTTGTTCCTGCGAACTTGGCTGAGGCCAACGCGGATTATATGTCCGCTTTGCCAAACAATCATGTTTTCGCATATGAAGAAGAATTACCGCATAGATGATTTGATTTCCTAACTTAGTGGGAATGTGGCCGTTTTTTGACAGCTTTGAAGTGGTGTGAACATAAGCTTTGTAGGTGTCGCTATTGCATTTTGCTGAGGGTATGAGCCGATTTTCGAAGTATCGGAAATTCAGCGAAGTAAAATCATAGATGCTCTCTAACATCGGATAGTTGTAGTATAATTTTCCATTTCGCGTTTCATCAGCGAAATAATTAATTAGAAATTGGCATTTCATAAGGCTGAAAAGAGGATCTTGTGGCTCGAAGTCAAAAATGAGATAAACGGATGAAAAGGTATCATCTGGTTTGATTATATCATCGGGAAATTGACTCTTATCTTTTTCCCAGAGAAGCGACAGAAAAGTCGCGTCAGGATTTTCTATGATATCATCGTAAAGCACATAAATATTTGTCTTATACCTAAAAGTGGTGATTTCTTCATCGAGCAGCCCCAAGACTTTTTGATAAAGGCCGATGATTATTTTAATGTCGGTCTTGCCCTCGGCGACGAATAAAACGCGTTTACTGCTCATTCAAATTCATTGCTCATCAGCATTTTTTCGAGATTGTGGCTTTCCCTGATTGTCTTTGAAGTCCGATCGGCAAAACTCTTGACTTCGCCCTCTTTGAGAATCCAGTAGCAATCGGGCCGCAGGATGGAATTGTCAGCCAAATACGAATTATGAGTCGTGACGATGGCTTGATAATTTTCGTTATGAAGGACCATCTCGAGGATTTTTTTCGCTAGTTTGGTGTGGTAAAAAGCATCGAATTCATCGAGGTATAAAAAGGAAATGTTGTTTTCGCATCTCTTCATCCAATAGTAGAAGACCCACAAGGCCTTGGTTCCCGTAGATGCCAGGCTGACCAAGGGATATTTTTTGTTCTTAAAAGAAGCGACGATGTGCTGTGATTGCCCAATGGTTTGTACTTCAAGCTTTTGATATTGAAGCCCACATTCGCTTAAAAATGCAGAAAATTCTTTGATACCTTTTTCGCCGAGGCCGATGATGAATTGTTCAATATTTTCACCTTGACTAATACTACCCATGAATTGGATACCTTCAACGACCGATCGGAACCACAGAATGTTATTGGCGAACTCGTAGATGTTTTTAATCGGCGAATTATCTGGGAGAGTGCTCGAATAACCATAAATGGTTTTAATAACTGAATTACTAAGATTTCTCCCAATGAGCAGACTGGTATTGAAGTTTTCTATCTCCGGCAAGGTGCTGTTAAATTTATTTGTTTTATAGTCATATTCAAAGACGACCTCGCCCTTCTGCATGATCTGCTCTTCGAGTAACTCCATAATTTCACTTTTCTTATAACGGTAAATGACTTCCTCGCCCTTGAAGTCAAAAACATATTCAAACGATATATAAGTCATCGCCGTATCGCCGTTGAGCGAATAATCGTAATGGCGCATGTTGCGGCGGTTGTCGGACAGATGGACGGAGATATCGGCGAACGCCAGGCCGAGATTCGTCTTTCCGCTCCCGTTTGCGCCGTAAAGCAAAGCCTTGTTAACTAAACCATCTTTAATGCAATTTTTATTAAACTCGTATTCTCTCGTCTTCGTAAAATCGACCACGCACTCCTTATTGAAATTCTTGAAGTTTTGAACTTTAAAAAGCTTTAGCATTGCCAAACCCTCCTATCCAAATTATAAGGGCTTGTATATATTTCTACAACATTAATGTAAAAAGATTACACTAAGATTGCAAATTACCTACATAACATGTACACTGCAAGCAGGAGGTGATATCGATGGCTAAAACAAAATCCAGCTGCTATGAAACACAGCACAAGAAGATCGTCGTCGTCAAAGGCTACACCAAAAGCGATGGCACCAAAATCAAAGATCATCGTCGCTCGACACCCAATTAATTAACATGTTGGTCTTCGGCCAAACCTCGTTCTTTTTTACTGCGGATGATATTTGTGGTTTACCATCCGCATATTTTTTGATGCTATAATGAGAGCGATAACGGGACGACAGGGGTTCCGAACCGCATTAGGAAGTTGACACATGAATCACGAAGGTCGTTGGCTGAGAATCCAAGCTTATAAACATGATGGGGAATTACACCGGGCCTGGAGCCATGGTTTTGTCTTGGAAGATAATGATAGCCACATCACCTTTATTTCCGTCCGCTCCAGCGTCGTCGAACACGACGGGCGGAGGTGGCACACCCGCGAACCGGCCGTCTTCATCTTCTTTAAGAAGGAGTGGCTCAACGTCATCGCGATGCTCAAAGATAAAGACATCTCCTACTACGTCAACGTCGCCTCGCCGGCCATCATCGCCGACGACTGCATCAAATACATCGACTACGATCTCGACATCAAGCTCTTTCCCGGCGGTTCGACGAAGCTCTTGGATCAAAACGAGTACGAGCGGCACGCCTATGCCTTGGAATATGGCGATGACATCAAGAAAGCCTTAGCCATCTCGGTCAGCAAAATATACGAGATGATAAAAAAGCGCGAATTCCCTTTTATCGATGAGGAGATCTACGCCTTATATAACGAATTCAACGAGCACTTTACGAAAGTTAAATCTTAAAAATAGTTTTTAATACCATATCGGCATCTCTATTTCCATCGGCAATCCTTTTGACCTTGCCGGGAATCCCGATGGCGTCGCCCGCGACATAGACGCGGTTCAAGACGCAGCGATGTTCATCACAGATGATGCCGGTATTTAGCTTCGGTATATCGAAGGCGACCGGCGAGGGAATATTGCCGAAGTTGACCATGATATAGTCGACATTCAAATCCCGCCGCGATACGTCTTCGACATTCTTGATGGTTATTCCTTTTAGCGCATCGTTTTCAATGATTAATTTTTCGGGAACATAGGGAGTTAGGACATCGATATTCTGAATGTTTTGAATCGTTGCGACATTGCCGCGAAATTCGCGGCGGCGGTGGACGAGGTATAACTTACTCGCCAATCTGGAGATTTCCTTTGCCCAGTCGAGCGCGGAGTCGCCGCCGCCAAAAACGGCGACGCGCTTATCTTTTAGAAAGTCAAAACTCGTCAGAGCATACATGATGTTGCTGAATTCGCTTTCGCGTTCCAATCCTAATGGTTTTGGTTTATAAAAACCAAGACCGGTCGCGATAATGGCATATTCACCGGAAATGACTTCGTTTTTGGTGATGACTTCGACATGGTCATCATAGCTTTTGATATCGACGACTTCTTGCACGAACCTAAAATTGTTGAGATCGATGCCTTCTTTTAACTTGGCGATATAATCTCTGGCTAAGATGCTGGGAATTCCCGGCAAGTCGACAATTTCCTTTTCCGGATAGAGGGCCGTCAGCTGACCTCCGACATTTTCGCCAGCTTCTAAGACGATATGCAAAAGGTGAGCCTCTTTTAGGCGTCCGGCGAGATGCAGACCGACTGGACCGGCTCCGATAATAATGACTTTTAGCATAAACCTAGGAAGTATTATACTATACTTCGCGTTATTTGTTATAATTGCTAACGAAAGTTGGGACGGATTTTGAAATTAGTATCTATTTCAATGTCAGAAGAAAATACCCATGCGTTAGCGAAGCGCTTGGCCCCTTTTCTCTTTCCGGGCGCGGTCATCACCATCGAAGGGCCACTCGGAAGCGGGAAGACGACTTTTGTCGCTGGCATCGCCGCCGGATTGAATGTCGAGGAACGCGTCATCTCTCCGACTTTTAATATTCTAAAATGCTATTTTCATGGTCGCTTGCCGCTGTTTCATATCGATGCCTATCGCCTCGAAAACCGCGACAGTGAATTAGGTCTTGATGAATTTATCGAAGGCGATGGTGTGACGTTGATCGAATGGCCGGACTATATCAAACCACTCATTCCCAGCGAACGGCTCCACATCATCATCGAGACGCTAGATGAAAACAAAAGACGGATTGCTTTTGAAAGTTTTGGCAGCCGTTATGATGCGATGCTTAATAGCCTAGGAGAACATCTCCATGTATAGCCTCATCCTCGATAGCGCGAATCGCGACTTAAATATTGGTCTTGCCTTCAATGGTCAAATTGTCGACCGCATTTCGTATGTGGCTTGGCAGCGGCAAAGCGAGCTGATGGTCAAGGAGATTGATACTATTTTGAAACGGCAAGGAATAACCGCTCAAGACATATCAGAAGTCGTCGTCACCATCGGCCCTGGATCTTATACTGGCATCCGCATCGCCCTGACAGTCGCTAAAACTTTGGCCTTTGCTCTAAATCTAAAAATATATGCGATTTCCTCATTATTAGCACAAAAAGCCCCGCTTTTACGCACTATTTCCGTCATAAACGCGCGTAGTGGCAGGAGCTATGTCGCAATTTATGAAAGCGATGGCAAGACCTTAGTTGAGGAAAAAGTATGGCCTAACGACGAACTATTGAAGTGGATTGACGCCAATCGCGATTTATCGGTTTCCGGCGATGCCAAATACTTAGGCATCAAAGCTCATCAACCTGATGTTTTATCGGGGATGTTAGAGGCTCATAAGTCGTCATTACCTGTTCCCAATATTTTGACTTTGAAGCCAATTTATTTAAAGGACTTGCTATGAGTATAAACTACGAAATGCATCCGATGCGACCAGATGACCTTGATGCCGTTTTAGCCATCGAAAATGATTCTTTTGCGGTGCCGTGGCGGAGACGAGATCTCCTATACGAATTAAATGAAAACCCGATTAATGTCATCTATGTTGTGGAAGTCATACAAGATGGTGTCAAAGAAATCGCCGGCTTCATCGACTTCATGATCACTTTCTCGTCGAGCACTATCTCGCAGATTGCCATCGCCAAAAAGTATCGGCGCTTGAATCTCGCGACAAAACTTTTGAATAAAATGCTCGAACACGTAAAAAAGGAATTGGAAGAGGAAGTTGAGACGATTACGCTCGAAGTTCGCATTCACAATAAGGCGGCAATCGCCTTCTATGAGAAAAATGGCTTTGAGGCTATTTTGATAAAGCCTCATTATTACGATAATGGCGATGATGCCCTCTACATGATCAGGAGATTAATCTAGCTATGGCGATGATTTTAGCCATCGAATCAAGCTGCGACGAAACCGCGGTCGCCATCACGCGGGACGGCGTCCTTTTGAGCAACGTCGTCGCCACGCAAATCGAGATGCACAAAAAGTATGGAGGAGTGATGCCGGAGATGGCCGCGCGCCTCCACGCTGAAAATATTACCATCGTGTTAAAAGAAGCCCTCGAAAAAGCCGGTGTCAAACTCGATGAGATTGATGCTTTCGCCTTCACGCGGGGTCCGGGTTTAATCGGCGCACTCCACGTCGGGATGCAGATGGCAAAAACCCTCGCTCTGATTTATCAGAAGCCCTTGATACCGGTTCATCACTTAGCGGCGCATATCTACGCGAACGAATACATCAAGCCCTTTATCTTTCCGATGCTCTGCACGGTTGTTTCGGGCGGCAACACCGAACTCGTCTACATGCGCGACCACCTCGATTTTGAAATTATCGGTGAGACGAAAGACGACGCGGTCGGCGAGTGTTTCGACAAAGTCGCCCGCATTTTAGGCCTTCCATATCCAGGCGGCCTGCCGATTGATCAAAACGCCAAACTCGGGCAGCCGACTTATAAACTACCGACTCCGCTTCGAAACGGCGGCTTCGATTTTTCCTATTCCGGCCTTAAGACCGCGGTCGTCAATTTAGTTAATTCCTTGCATCAAAAAGGCGAAGATATTAATGTTCCAAATATGTGCAAATCATTTCAGGATGTTGCGATTGGCATGGTCGTCGATAAGACCATCGCGGCCGCGAAACGCTACCAGGTCAAGCAAGTCGTCTTAGCCGGCGGAGTGTCGGCGAACTCGTATTTACGCGAACAGATAACGAATCATTTTGCTCACGCCGATATCGATGTGATCATCCCTCCGCTATGGGCCACGACGGATAATGCCGCGATGATCGCCAAACTGGCTGATCGTCTCTATGCGAAGAAAGTATTCGCCCCACTTGATGTCGGTGTCGACCCCAACTGGCGAATTTCCAATTTTGATAAATTTTGATTCTCAGTGATAAAGGACAAGTTAATTGTTATAATTAAAAAACAAGCAGGCGGAGTATATTATGGAACCATTGAGCATTACTGTTTATGATCTCTATCTCATCACTTATGGCGATGAACAAGAGTTCAAGGATAAATTGAAACAAGGCGTGTTTCTCGAAGGTTGGATAAAATCCAATCGCGATAACAAAGCCGTCGGTTTCATCGATTTTAACGATGGGACGAACTTCAAGGGTATCCAACTCGTCTACTCCCGCGAACAATTGGGCAATTACGACGCCATCTCGAAACTCAAAACCGGTTCGTCGATTCGCGTCGTCGGCGAGTACGTGTTGACTCCCGAAGCCAAACAACCCTTTGAAATTCACGTCAAAGAACTCGAGCTCGTCGGCGACTGCGCGGACGATTTCCCGCTGCAAAAGAAATACCACTCCGTCGAATTCTTAAGAGACATCGCTCATCTTCGTCCTCGGACGAACACTTTCAGCGCTGTCTTCAGAGTGCGCAATGCCTTGTCACTCGCGGTCCATCAGTTTTTCCAAGAGCAGAACTTCATGTATGTCCACACTCCGATTATTACCGGTAGTGACGCCGAAGGAGCGGGAGCGATCTTCTCAGTCGTCACGGGCGAAAAGAAGAGCAATGAATTCTTCGGGAAAAACACTTCCTTGACCGTCAGCGGTCAACTCCACGTCGAAGCTTTCGCGATGGCCTTCCGCGATGTCTACACTTTCGGACCGACTTTCCGGGCTGAAAATTCGAACACGCCACGCCACGCGAGTGAGTTTTGGATGATCGAACCCGAAATTGCCTTCGCGGATTTAGAAGACGATATGGAATTGATCGAAGCTTGCATCAAATATTGTATTGAACACGTTTTAGAGAACTGTCCGCTAGAGATGGAATTCTTCAATAATATCCTCGATCAATCTCATACTTTGCAGGAACGCCTGAACAGCCTCCTCACTTCCGAATTTAAAAAGATGACTTATACGGAAGCTATAGACCTACTGCTCAAAGCCGTCAAAGACGGAGTAAAATTTGACAACTCCGATATCGCCTGGGGCATGGATCTCCAAAGCGAGCACGAACGTTACATTACGGAGAAAGTTGTCAATGGCCCGGTCTTTTTAATCGATTATCCCAAAGACCTCAAAGCTTTCTATATGTATCAAAATGGTGACGGGAAGACCGTCGCAGCGTGCGACTTATTAGTTCCTTATGTCGGCGAACTCGTCGGTGGTTCGCAACGCGAAGACCGCTATGAAATCTTAAAAGAAAAGATGGAAGCTCTCCATCTCCTTCCTGATTTGCAGTGGTATCTCGACCTCCGCAAGTACGGCGGTTGTCCGCATGCCGGTTTCGGCATCGGCTTTGATCGCCTCTTGATGTACATCACCGGAATTAATAACATTCGCGATGTTCAGCCTTACCCTCGTTCCGCAAATGCTTTAAAGTATTAATATGAGCGAAAACAACGATAAGGAAATTGAAATCAGCGAAGAGAAGCAATTGCAAAAAGCTCGGTCGAGCCGCCGCATCTTCTATCTTTTTGTCGTGATTGATATTTTATTAGCCGGCATCGTCTTATATGAAATCATCGAAATAATCAGGGCCGCCATCGGCACGATATAAGTAAAATATAATTTTCTAAATTATTGAACCGGCGGAATTGGACTATCCAACGGGTTCTTGGTCGCGTCGTAATTGTCGAGGCGCTTTTCAAACACCTTTTTCGATTGGACCAAAATGCGGTACGAGCGGGCGATGAAGGCTTGGACGCAAGCGAGATACCAGACACCGCCGGTGGCGAATAGAGGGACAAATACATAGGAAGGCCAAGCGTTGACGGATAGATAAGGCGAAGAGAGAATCGGCGGCCAACCTGAGATAATAGTCATACCGAAGAACTCGGTCTTGGGAGCGTTTGGAAAATCGAAGATGAAAAGCAAGGTCGTGAAGCCCTCGCCATCCGTTCCGTTCGTTCCATAATAATCAAAGACATTGAGATTCCAACGACTTGTGATTCCCATGAAAGTGAGGAGGAAGGCCACGGACGCCAAGAGGATTAAGAATGGAAGCCAGCTTTGCTTAAAAAGCAAACGGTGGTTTTTGATGTTGGCGACGCGTCGAAAATGATTTGAGTCTTTAAGCGTTTTTGTGATGACTAAATCATACATGAATGTATCGGCGCGACGAGCTTGCGAAGACATGATTTTCTTGACGAGCAAGCCGAGGAAGCCGATCAAGACAAAGACGAGGATGACGGCGATCAAGAGGCCGATGATCAGCCGTTTTTCGTTTTCGGAAAGGGTCACTAAAAAGGGAATCATTGTTCGCCATCCTTATTTTCTTCAGGAGCATCAACAGGCTTGGCTTCGATTTCTTGAACAACGGGCTGATTGATGACTTGACCAGGTTGAGGTGGATATGGATAACCGGGGTAGCCATAAGGCGGCAGAGGATATGGCTGTGGTTGGGGATTGAGTTGGGCTTGCCGCGCTTCGCGATGCGCGTCGAGGATTTTCTTGGCTTCGAGATCTTCGGGCAAATCGCTATACATACTTCTTCCGGCGAAGAAGAGAATGATCAGTTTGAAATATGAAAAGACCATGACGATTGAGGTGTAGACGACATAGAGAGCTAAGATGGCGATAAAAAAAGGTGAAAGGACGACGTAGAGAAGACCTTGGCCGAAGACTTGCAGAAATTTAAGCATTCTCTATCGCTCCTTTCCTGTGCCTTTAATTTTATCTTTATGACCCCGCATAAACAATAACTTGTTCGCCAAAGAAACAAGAGCGATTAGCAAAGGCAATATCCCCATCAACAAAAGACCATAAGGATCGCCGAGAAGCGGATAGGAGAAAGCGAAGAGGAACATGAAGGCGAGGAGGGAAACGCCAAGAGCGA
>JBAZED010000013.1:0-25887 GCA_041654095.1 Bacilli bacterium | reverse complement strand
TTGAGCTATTGGTCCGAAAATGGTAGCTGCGGGGGGATTTGAACCCTCGACCCACCGGGTATGAACCGATTGCTCTAGCCAACTGAGCTACGCAGCCATTTCGTTTGGTGGAGCTAAGGGGGCTCGAACCCCTGACCTCTTGGATGCAAACCAAGCGCTCTCCCAACTGAGCTATAACCCCTTCATGCTCTCTTATCAGAGCTAATAGAATTCATGGTCGGGATGACAGGATTTGAACCTGCGGCCTTCTGCTCCCAAAGCAGACGCGATACCAAGCTACGCTACATCCCGACAATGGCGCGCCCGACAGGAGTCGAACCCGTAACCTTCAGATCCGTAGTCTGACGCTCTATCCAGTTGAACTACGGGCGCGTGTCCGCCAAAAATGGCGGCTCATATAATATAAACCACGAGGCTAATACTATACAAGGAAGAAATAAAGTGGAGGTTCCTATCGGAGTTGAACCGACGATCATTGAGTTGCAGTCAATTGCCTTACCACTTGGCTAAGGAACCAGCGCAAGTAATTATAGCAAAGCGCGTTTGAACCTTCAATAAGTAATAAATTACTTCAAAAGACCTAGCGGCTCGAGGCGGCATCTTGCCGACGGCGCGCGCTGCGGTTCTTTTTGCTCTTCTGTTTTTGGTAGAAATAAAAGCCGCCGAAACCGGTCAGCGCCGCGATGCAGACGACGATTAAGACGATCGCCCAGGTCGGGAGGCTGCTCGCTTTGAATTCTTCCCACATGGCAAGGACGTAACGGTTGTTGTCGCCGAAGTCGCGCATAATCGAAAGGCGCGGAATCATATCGGCTTCTGGATATTGGGCATAGAGCTGACGGCCGACGCTATCTTCTTCGATATAGATAATCGGGTCGGTCGTGACGGTATCGCCGAAGAAATAGGCTAAATCATATGCGATATAGTCATCGGGATTGGCGAGGGGCGTCTCCCAATCTTCACCGCGAACATCGTACCACTCATGGACGAGGGTATTGATCTCTTCACCGCCGATAAAGGAGCTGTAGCCGATGTAATCCATATTTTGAGCGGCGTTGACGGGATCGGAGACAAAGTTTAGAAACCTCTGCGCTAATTCTTTATTTAACGAATCGCTTTTGGGCATGACCCAACCGTCGAACCAAACGTTACCTCCCGTCTCAGGTACGGAGTAATAAAGGGTCATGTCCGTCTCTTCGTCGGCTTGATCCATCGCATAGACGGCGTCACCGCTCCACGCGAGGTTAATCCCGATTTTACCGGTGACGATATCCTGCTTGCCAGAATCGTTTTCAAAACCATAAATATTTTCTTTAAGAGCTAGGAGCTGATCTTTGACGGCAGCGACCGTCGTCTCGTCTGAGCGGTTGTAAATATCGGTCAGCCGCGAATTATACTCCACGACATCGTACGTCGCTTTTGAATCATCAAGATAGATATCTTGCAATTCACGGATCTCATCATCGAAAACGCGCATGATACCGACTGCATAGGTGTCGCGCATGGAATCTTTTACCGAAATCGTATCTTTGTACTTGACATCCCAAAGCGAATTCCAATCTTCCATATCTTTCATCACGACACTATCGGTAAGGCCGCGGCTCGCATATGTTGGATAGGCGGGATTATAGAGCATGCCAAAGGTTCCCCACATGTAGCCGACCGCATACTCCGAGACGTGGTGAACGACGTCGGTCGCCTTGGTTGTCGCTTCGAGATTATCAAAGATATCCTTGAGATAAGGGGAGGCATATTGATCGTAGTTCGGGACGTTAGTCGCCACGTCATCCAGAGGTTCGATCATGTCGTTGGCGATCATCTTTTGAATCATGTAATCGCTGGGGCAAACCAAGTCATAAACCGACTTGCCGGTTTGCAGGGAACTGAGCATCGTCTCATTCGTATCAAAAGTATCGTAGACGACAGTGACTTCCTGCCCTTCATTTTCCAGCATAAAATCCTCGAACTGATCGACTAGATCTTTGGCATCATAGCCGGATTCTGGATCATTTAGATAAATGTAGTCTTCCCAGTTCAAGATGCGGAGGACTTGACTTCCGCCTTCGTGGGACACGGCGCCGTTGCAGGCCGCTAAAAGAAGCGCCGAAAAGAAGACAGCTGATGTTCCGGAGATAATCTTTTTAAAATTCATGGTTTTCCCTCCCCTTGCGAATTTTTTTAACACTTTTGGTTTTATTGCGATAGACGCTGATGCCGACGACGACGAGCAAAACGACGAGAAAGATGATTAACGTCAAGGCTCGCATCTCCGGGGGAATTGGGCCTTTCTTAATCTTGGCTTGCACCAATGTCGAAAGAGTTTCGATGGTGCCTTCGCCATTGAGTAAACCGGCGCCTCTAGTAAACGCCGTGATGATAAAATCATCAAGCGACAAGGTTAGCGATAGCAAGAAGCCCGACAGGATGCCGGGTAGAATTTGGGGAATGATGACCTTCCAAAGCGCTTTTTGGGGAGTCGCGCCTAAATCCAAAGCGGCTTCGTAAAGGTGAGGATCCAATTGCATGAGCTTTGGGCGAACCGAGATGTAGACAAAGGGCAGAGATAAGACGACGTGGCCGACCAACAAAGTCCAAAAGCCAAAGATCGTTTGACCGCGGAAGATGATGCTGCCGACAAAGACGAACAAGACCGTGAGCGACAGAGCCATGACGATTTCGGCGTTGACGATTGGAATTTGCGTTACGCCTTCAATGGCTTTTTTCGTCCGCGTCCTGCTATAGAACGCTCCGATGGCGCCCATCGTTCCCAAGATCGTGGAGATCATGGCGCTCAACACGGCGATGATCAGAGTGTTGCCGAGCGCAACCATGATTTCGCCGTCGCTAAAAAGGCGGCTGTACAAGTTGAGCGAAAAGCCCGTCCACACGCCGACATTCGTCGCTTCGGTAAAGGAAAAGGCGATCAGGACGAGAATCGGGAGATACATTAAAAACAAAAGCAGATAGATGTAGATGCCAGCGAAGAGCTTTTTGGCCTTTACCATAAGTTACCTCCCCGCGACGCAAAATCGTCTTTGTTGAAACGGCGGGTAACGAGCATGGTGATGCCGACAATCGCCAGCATGATCAAGGCCATAAATGAACCATCATTCCATTGCGAATTTGAGAAATTGAGGTAGATGGAATTGCCAAATAACGAAATTTTTCCTTCGGAAAGAACATCGGAGATAACATAGCTCGACATCGTCGGCATAAAAACCATCGTCGAAGCCGAAACAATGCCCGGCAGCGACTGCGGCAAAATCGATTTGGTAAAAACTTGGACGGGATTGGCGCCGAGATCGGCCGCGGCTTCGATTTGGCTCTGATCGAGTTTGAGCATCGTCGAATAAAGCGGCAAGACCGCAAAGGGCAAGAAGTTATAAACCATGCCGATCATCGTCGCTAAGTAGGGATGTTGACCACCGCTGATATTAAACCACGTCAAAAGGTCGCGCGTCGCACCGGTGCGAAGGACGAAGTTGATCCACATCGGCATGACGAAGAGCAAGACGAGAACGGTATTCGTGTTGTATTGCTTGCGAGCTAAAAGGAAGGCGAGAGGATAGCCGATGAGCAGGCATAAAACGGTATTGAGAACGCCGATGAAAAAGGAGACGAGCAAAACGTTCAACTTAGTTGTTGAAGAGAAGAAACGGACGAGGGCCGCAAAGGAAATCTCCCCGGTCGCGGTATCCGAAAAAGCGTAGTAGAGTATGAGCATAATTGGTATGATGACAAACAAGATCATGAAGACCGAATAGGGAATGGCTAAATACTTGCGTTTAAATTTCATATTTAGCGATATCCCCTTTAATCCTCAGGCGGATGTTGGCGGGAGCGACGCGGACGGAGACGACATCATTGACGTTAAAAACGTCCTGCGTGTCGACGACATAGTCCTCTTCTTCGTCGGTTCGGACCGTGTATTGATAGTGGTCGCCAGCATATAGAGACGAGATGACCGTTCCGGTTGTTTGACCTTGTTCGATATCGTCAGATAGTTCGATATCCCCCAGTTGAATCTCGGCGACGACTTCCGCGTCATTGAAATCGTAGCGGACGCCTTTCTTGCCGACGACATAGCCGTCGTCATCCAAAGTCGAATTCGCGACCAGGTCGGTGATGCAGCAGTCAAAAGGAACGTTGCCGATGACGACTTGGTTATTTTTATTGATCCAAGCATCAAAATAACTGTTGATGCTGAATTCCTTTTTCATGACGTGAATGCTCTCGGGATCGATGTTGATGCCGACTAAATTATCCACCGGAAAATCCTTTGTGCTCTGCACGATGACTTCATTTTTGCCGACCATGACGACATATTCGAAATGGATGCCTTTAAAAATTTTGTTGATGATCTTGCCTTCGACCATCCCTTTAGCATCGGCGAGAATCTCGACATCTTCAGGGCGGATGACGACATCGACCTTGTCATTGATTGGGAAATCATCTTCGCACGGGAAGTTGGCATTGATGAAGCGGACGGCTTTCGATCCGACCATCGTCGCGTTGTAAATATTGGAATTGCCGATAAAATCGGCCACAAAAGCATTGGCGGGTTCGTTGTAGATGTCCATCGGTGAACCGATTTGCTGAATGACGCCGTCTTTCATGACGACGATCGTGTCCGACATCGTCAGAGCTTCTTCTTGATCGTGTGTGACATAGATGAAAGTGATGCCGAGTTTATCGTGCATGGCCTTGAGCTCGAGCTGCATGTCCTTGCGCATTTTTAAGTCGAGGGCGCCGAGCGGTTCATCGAGCAGGAGAATCTTTGGCTCGTTGACGATGCAGCGGGCGATAGCCACTCTTTGCTGCTGGCCACCCGACAAGGTCTGAACATCGCGGTCTTCGAGCTCTTCTAAATCGACCATCTTGAGAGCCTTGGCGACTTTTTCGTCGATTTCTTCGATGGTCAGATGCCTCATTTTGGTCACTTCTGCGCCATTTTTATCGATGAAGACTTCCGGAACTTTCTTTATTTTTAAGCCGAAGGCGACATTATCGTAAACATCGAGATGGGGAAATAATGCATAACGCTGAAAGACGGTGTTAACCGGGCGTTTATACGGAGGGAGGGCCGATATGTCGGCGCCATTGAGGAAAATTTCACCGCTCGTCGGCATTTCAAAACCGCCGATCATCCGCAATGTCGTCGTTTTGCCGCAGCCCGATGGGCCGAGAATCGTCACGAACTCCCCGCGTTTAATATCGAGGTTGAAATTATCGACGACAACCGTGCCGTCGAAATCCTTTGTGACGTTTTTCAGACTGATAATTATTTCTTTTTCGGCCATTTTTACCACACCTCGCGCCATGTGCGCATTTTGAAGGAGACACCCTTGAATTTTTACGATTAAAAATATAGACAATATTCGCATAAAATACAACAAATTTTTAGCGAGAAAATGAGAAAATATTTTCACGCCTTTTTCCCAAATGTTTTTTTGACCATTTTATATCGATTATATCGGGCTTTTTCGTCTTATTACCCACTGCAATTTCAATCGGATAATGTAAATGTTTTTTGTTTTCATTTTGGCAAAAAGGACGCGCAGAGGTTTTAGCGAAGTTTTTGCAAGTCGTTTCGACGGTGGTTTAAAAAGCCATATTTACGATATAGAAGCGTTTCTTATTAGCATATTGCACGGATGTCGATATAATATTAGTTTGAGGAAAGAACATGAAACGATTACGATTCATTATCGCCATCTCGATTTTGCCCCTCGCCCTCCTCGCCGGCTGCGATGGAAACGCCAACAAGACGCCCTTGATCTACGGAGCGCTAGACGGCGAGTTAAAAACGATTACTTATGATGATTTTTCGCACAAGGTCGCCGCTCAGCAAAACTTCCTCGTCTTTTCGCTGCCAAATTCTAATTGCACGTGCTGGACGACATTCCGCGATTCGATTCTCAAGCCTTATCTCGCGGCTTATCGCGTCGAGGCATACGCAATTCCATATCGGCAGTTTTTTGATGATCAGAACAACCAGCTCGATACTCTGGGAATGAAGATAAACGCTTCCTCGCAATCCTTTGGACTTTATAAAGATGGAGTAGCCAAAGTCGCCCGCGAATATGATTCGTCCTTAAATATCTGGAAGAGCAAAGAAGCGTTTTTTGAATATTTTGAGGAACTGGTCATCGCTCCGACTGTTCTCAGCATTTCGCTGACCGATTTGGAAAGTCTTTATGAGCAGGCGGCCAGCTTTGCCCTCGTGTATTACGATGAGAGCCCCGAAAGCCTCTTTCTAAGAGAAAACATGTTGAGGGACTATGCTTTAGCTAATCTCGAGAATACGAAAACGCTTTACGCCGTCAACGCCGACGTCGAAGGCATCAAGCTGAACGGCGAAGGCACCTACCAAGAAGCGCAGTGGCAAGCGTTCAAGGATAAATACGGTTTATCACTAATAAATAATGCCGTTTTTGGATATGCTGACGGCTTTGTCCCCACCTTTCAATATATTGAACCAGATGGCGCATCCACAAATGGCGAAGTCATTAAGTCGCAGGCCGTTTACCTCAATGACTCATTGTTAGCGCAAGCGATGGCAGACGCTTATACGATTGAAAGCAGCTATTATGAATCGGAGCGCCTTTCAAATCTCTCATATCTCGACGGATTTGCCGGAACGAGCGTTTTGCAAGGTCTCAGCATTTCCACCGCCGACACCGCCGTCATCAACTCCTATCGCATATGGCAATATGAAAAAGCCGCCGTGTATCACGACCCGCTGATCGCGGCCTTCCTCGACCATCATCTCGAGATGGTCACCCACGTCGACGAATAAACAAAAAACGCGATGAGCAATCGCGTTTTCTACAACTAGAATTCTAATTCGCGAATTAACTTTTTAAGTTCGTCGCTAGATTTGACGAGATCGTCGATCTCCTGCTTCGAGAACTCAGGGGTGATCAAACGCGAGACGCCCTCGCGATTGACGAGGGCAGGAAGAGAAAGATAGACATCAAAAATTCGGCCGTCGTAGGCGCTCTCGATTAATGACGAGACGGTCAATATGCTGTTTGTGTTGTTGACGATCGCCTCGACGATGCGGGCGACCGCTAAAGCGACGGCGTAATAAGTCGCCCCTTTCTTGGAGATGATGTCGTAGGCCGCGTGCTTGACTTCCGCGAGCAATTCCGCGAATTTCAGCCTTCCGTGGCACGAGCAGCGCTTGCAGCTCGCGCAATAATCTTCGAGATTGACGCCGCCGATCGTCGTGATCGAAAAGGTCGCTACTTCGCTATCGCCGTGTTCGCCGATGACATAAGTGTGAATATTGCGAGGGTCGACGCCGGTGTCTTCGCTGATTAAGTATTTGAGGCGCGAAGTGTCGAGGACAGTTCCACTGCCGATAACCCGCCCTGGTTTGAGGTTGAGTTTCTTATTGACGTAGTAGGACAAGATATCAACCGGATTAGTCACGACCAAGATAATGACATCGTCGTCGAGGTAAGGACGGATGTTTTCGATGATGGAATCGAATACTGTGATGTTGCGCTTCAGCAAATCGATCCGCGTTTCGCCCTCGCGCTGGGCGACGCCGGCCGTGATGACGATGATGTGCGCATCTCGGCAGTCGCGATAGTCGCCGGCTTTGACGATTTTCGGCGAGACGAACGAAATGCCGTGCTGCATGTCCAAGACATCGCCTTCGGCTTTGCTTTTATTGATGTCGATGATGACAATTTCGTTGACGGTATGCCCTTGTAAAAGGGTAAAAGCCGTCGAAGAGCCGACCGCGCCGTCACCGATAATTACTACTTTGCGATTTTCCATAAATAAATTGCCTCCGAGTAAATATTAAATTACTCGAAGGCCATTTCCTATCGATATGAATATAAAACTGTTTTATTTCGCGCTATCGGCTTTAATGCGGTCGGTTACTTCCTGGGCTCGCTGATAAATATCTTCAATCGGCTCGTTCAAGAAGAATTTGCTGTCTTCGTATAAAATACGACCGTTGATCATCGTCATTTTGATATTGTCTTTTGAACCGCTGTAGACGATGTTGTTTTCGATATTGTTGATCGGTTGCATATTCGGACGCTTGAGGTCGATCATGATGAGATCGGCTAATTTGCCGACTTCGAGGGTATCAGAATCGTTTAAGCCCATCGCTTTTGCACCTCCGACCGTCGCCATTTTCAAAACGCTATAGCCATTGACCGATGTCGGATCCATCGTTTTTAATTTCGCTAAACCGGTCACCAAGAACATCTCGCGGAAAAAATCGAGGCAGTTGTTGCTGGCCGGACCATCGGTGCCGATTGAGAGATCGAGGCCGTAATTCATAAATTTTTGAATAGGTGCGATGCCGCTGGCGAGCTTGGTGTTGCTGCTCGGGCAAGTGACGAGGTGCAAGTTTCGGCGTTTAAAAATTGCCATATCCTCATCAGTCAGGTAGACGCCGTGAAAACCACCACCACCATAGTTAAACAAGCCGAGCTTATCAAAGTAGACGGCTGGAGTGTCGCCGTGGCGATCGCGGCAGCCCTGCACTTCATTTTCCGTTTCGCTGATGTGCGTGAAAACCGGCTCTTTGAGTTCGTTGGCCAATTCTGAAAGCGAAGTCAGCATCTCATGCGTGGCTGTATACTCGGCGTGAAATCCGAGCCGAAAGTTGACTAAATCATACTTGCCGTTAATCGCTTCGTAATTATCGCGAAGTCCGGCGATCGACTCCTTAAAAGAAGTCGGCGTTCCTAAAATTACGGTGCGCATTCCGAATTCCTCAGCCGCTCGCGCGACTTCCCTCGGAAAATAATACATATCGAAATTAGCCGTGATGCCACTCGTCAAATACTCGGCAAAAGCCACCTTTGACAAATGGTAGACATCGCTAGGTTGGAGCTTAGCCTCGATGGGAAAAACGAAGTTATAAAGCCAATCGCGGAGCGCGAGATCATCAGCGTAACTTCTTAAAAAAGTCATCGCGCCGTGAGTGTGGGCGTTTTTAAAACCCGGCATCAGAACATTGCCGTCGCACAATATGACGCGGTCGAAAGGACCGTGTTTCGAGCCGTTCCCCCCGATGTAAACGATTCGATTGCCATCGACGACGACATCGCCGCGGACAATCGGCCGATCAGTCATGCTCAGAATTCGAGCATCTTGTAATAAAATACGCATATAAGCCTCCAAACTTGACCACTGAAGGGCCAATTCATTTATCTTTCTTCGGTTCCTCAATCGGGCGCAGCTTTTCAAAAGGCGCACCGCATACCGGACAAGTGCCGTCTTCTTCAGGGACGACGATCTGACCGCAGCGCAGACAACGATATTTTTGCATAATGATATCCTCTTGCTTTGTATTTATAGTATAAAACAAAAGTCACAGTAAACTAAACGATATACGCCTTTGGCTAGGATAACAGTTTTGTATCAACTTTGCCAACTAGGGTTTTGGGCAAACTCTCCCGATAGACGATTTCCCGAGGGACGGCATAAATGCCGCAGCGATGCTCGATCGCTTTTTTGATCTCCTCGTCGATATTTCGCTTTGGAGAACGGCGGTCGAGGACGATGAAAAGTTTGATGGCGTTGCCGAGCTTATCATCTTTGACGGCGATAGCCGCGCATTCGTGGACCGCGCCTAAATCCATGACAGCGCCTTCAATCTGATTTGGGAAGATGTTGATGCCGCTGACTTTGATGATGCGCTTTATGCGCTGGCGAAAGAAAACAAAGCCGTCTTCATCGATTGAGCCATAGTCACCCGTGGCAATCCAGACATCACCATTCTTGTCTATGACAAAAGGCTGCTCCTTCTCATCGTTCAGAAAACGATAGCCATTCATCATCGTCTCACCCTTGACATAGAGCTCGCCGTCTTGTCCGGATGGCAAGTCGACTTTTGAGTTGACATCGACGGCCTTCATCTGTATGTTCGGCAAAAGTTTGCCGACGCTGCCGGCCTTGTGGTGAGCCTCGTTGTTAACTGAGCAAACCGTGACGACTTCGGTCAGCCCATAACCTTCGTAAAGGCGGGCTTGAGAATCATATTTCGACATGCATTCATTAAAGCGCTCGATTAGCGACGGGGCTACGAAATCGCCGCCGACAAAAGCGATATGCAGATTTTGTAAAAAGCGACCTTCGAAGCGGCGATTGCGCAAGAGAGCCTCAAACAGGATTGGAACGCCGATAATGAAAGAAATCCGGCGTTTTTTCAAGTAGTTTATGACTTGATTAGAAGAGAATTTTGGCATTAATGTATTGCACGCACCATGGGCTAAGCACGCGTGCATTCCCATGCACAAACCAAAGCCGTGGAAGATTGGTAAAACGGCTAGCATATACTTGTTCTCCGGATCGGAAATTCCCAAAATATCCATCCCGTTAGCGGCCAAGGCGTTGACGCTGAATGACGATAGAGCGATGACTTTTGGCTTTCCCGTCGTTCCGCCGCTATGTAGATAGAAAGCGTCCTTTTTGTAATCATTATCGTATTTAAAATGCTTGTTTTTGTTGTAAAAAGCCGCTATCCGATCATTTTTCTGAACCTTGATCAGCTTTGCGCGATTTTGAATGAAATAGCCGGCTTTTAGGATGATATTGAGGTTTTTAACAGGGGAACAAGCGATGACGCGGACATCGTTTTGGCTTAAGGGCCGAAATTCGCGATAGGCGATGTCGAGAGCAAAAAGAAGGTGGCTCTTTGTTTCTTTTAGAATGCTCTCCATCTGCTCGAATTTCATCAAGGGGTGAATCAAATTGGCAATCGCTCCGATTTGATTGATGGCATATAAGAGGTGGACGGTCTCGGGGATGTTAGGAAGGCAGACGGAGACGACATCATCTCTTTTGACGCCGCTTTCGATCAAGCCTGCCGCCAAGCGATTAACATCATCGATGAGAGCCTTGTATTTAATTTTTTTAGACAGGTAAATAAGAGCCGTGCGGCGCGGATAAGCGCGGCTCACGTCCAGAAGCGATTGATATAAAGTACTCTCTTTTTTCATGCTGTCTCTTTCTACCTAAGAGGGGTGCCGCAGGAGTAAAAAATGAGAAAGGCAAACAAGCCCAAAACCAGCTGATGAAGGAGGTAGATGTAAATTGTCTTTGAACCGATATAAGTTAAAGGCCGGAAGATTTTTTCGACGATGTGCTCTTGCAAATTCGCAGATTTAAAAATCAGACTCTGCTTATTTACGTATAGAAGCTCACCGATAAAACCTCCTAAAAATGCGTAGCCTAGATAAGGAAACAAACCAGCGAAGTCCACTCCGTACCAACTCCGCCCCAAAATGATGTCGAGCTTCGTTGCAAAATCGTAATCAAAGGGTGTAAATTCATTCATCACATAGCCATGAGTCGGGATTGTCGGCGTGTACCGACCATTGATGACGAGCCACCAATTCTCGCTATTTAGCGAGATGGTCGCGATTTCGCTCCGCATCCAATAACCGCATGCCATGAATAGCAAGGCGAGAAAGAGGGCAAACCACTTCCATACTCGGGCTGAACCAGTCAACAAAACTACTAATTTTCGAAGCAGGGAATAAACGATTAAAGATAAACCTAAGCAGGATATGATTCCAAAAAAGATGAACATGTTCGTTTCGAATACCGTCGCGCCGAGGTAGGCAAAAATTGAAATGACGCAACCAAAACCGAAAATCAACATGCCTCTTTTTAAACTATTGCGAGAAAGGGTTGAACTCAAACCGACGAGAAGGAAAAATAAGACGATGATGACGTATCGGAAGTTGAGGCGCCACGCTTCATACCAATACTGCTCGGACCACGCCGATAAATCAGCCAGCCAAGTCGGAGCGCTTGAGACGATGAAAAAATCAGGGGCAAGAATGCCAAAATCATAGGCGAGATGGTCGAGGATCATCAAGATGATGAGGATGCCGCGGAGGAGGTCAATCTCAAAGATGCGGCGCGCCATTTTACTCTTCGCACGGAGTGGCAAGGAAATGATTTGCTGACCTTTAATCGTCAATTCCATATCATAAATATAGCAAAAAGAAGCAGTCAAGTCTTAATAAATCGCCTTGCGGTTTATAAAGAGCGATTTTATCCGCGCAAAGACAGCTCCTCATATCGGCGGTCGATATCAGCAAAATAGCGGATGAAACAGCGATAGAATCCTTTGGAATCCGGCGTGATATACGGAAGCTTCAAGCTGCTGTTCTTCTCAATCTCGGCAAAACGATAGGCTCCATTGACGCGCCATGAATTGATATAGCCGATCGAAATGGCGTCTGACGGGCAATAAAATGAGCAGCGCATGCACATCTGGCAATGATGGTGAAAAGCGATTTTCCCGCCTTTGTCATAAACATTATGAACGGGGCAATCGCGAATGCACTTGTTGCACTTGATGCACTTCGCCATATCGGCGCGATAAAAATGCGAATTGATGGTCGCCCCCAGCCGCTGAATGCCGATGACCCAAGCCACAAAATTGTAGATGAAGCTCGACGGCAGAAAATGCTCATGCCCCCGCAGCACGCTAGCGACGAGAATGCGGCTCAGCTTGCGATTGTAGTTCAAAATTTCTTTGACGAAAGCATCGTCGAAGCGAAAGTGGATATTATAGGGCATCACAAAGTGATAATCGCCCAAAACACGACAGTTATTCCGCCTCAAGCGCCGGAGGATGCGACGGCTCGAAACGTTGTTGAGGGCCAAGGTCTCACCCGATGTCTTGAAGATGAAATAATTGACGTTTGTCGGCAGGATGAGCTTTTTGATGTAGCGCCAGAAAAAACGCGGTTCGTTGAAAGCGTAAATGGGATAGCCAAAACCGACATAATCGTACTCGCTCAAATCGATGGCGGGCGTATCGATATCGATTTTGATGATTTGTGTTTGATGGCCTTTAACACCAAAATCGTTCGCTAAAAGGCGAGCGATTTCGTAAGTATTATTCGTTCCTGAAAATAGTAGGAAGAGGAAATTCATGGGGCGCTTGGTTTATGGGGCGGGGACTTCAGGAATTTCTCCCGTATAATCGCCGATGTCAGATTGTGAGGAGTATGAGATAATCCCCTCATCGTAAGCGACGATAATCGGCCTCTTGAGATAAGTCATCACTTCGCTTTGATGATAGATTCCCGTGGTAATGCGCACCTCCGTGTAGAAGCGGGATTGAACGGGGAGATAGAGCGGATCGCTTTCGTCTTCGGGTTCATAGAGGCGAAATTTCACTTCCAAAACTTGGTTATTCGTCGTCATCGCATAGCCATTGCGAGCTAGCGACATCTGCGAGTAAGTGCTACTGCGATAAAAAGCCACGACTTCGTCATCGGCATTCATGCCGGTAAAATCAGCGATGGTGAGGAAGGCGGTGACGAAGGACAAAACGCCAAAGCCAAACGATACATCGTAATCATTCGCCTCCTCATAGGCGTTGACTCCAAACGATGTGACTTCGGCTTCGCCATCATTGACGCTTTCGGAGACGCGCGTTTCAATCGTCGTCGGACTTGGTAAAAATGTCCAATGCGTCGATTCGGTGATATTTGTGTAATCGACTTGATCGCCCATATATCTCTCGGTATCAGATGTCTGCATCACATACACATCGTTATCATAAGTCTTACCTTCTTGCTCGCTCGTACCGGAATAATCGGTCTCATTTGTCGAAGATGGGGCATCGATTCCAAAATAGGAATGATGATAAGAGCGGGCTTGCGTTGTCGATTCGAAGACATTGATATAGTCGTTAAAGCGCGCCACCCCATTATCAAACATATCCTGTTCATCAATTGTCAAATCACGGACGATTGATTCGGTCTGAAGACCGATCGGGACATACTCATCTTCCTCGAACGGATTATAATCCGTCGCGATGCATCCAAATAACAAGGTCATCAGAGGAATGGCGATTATTAAATTACTTTTTTTCATGGCTACTTCCTCCTATACTTCGGTCGGTTCGGGAATATCGCTCGAAACGAAATTCCCATTCGATGCCAGACTCGTCGTTAAAATAAACTCTTCATAATTTAGAAGAACTGGTTTCTTCAAATACGTAATTGGTTCAGTTGCGACATTAGGAACCACTTCTGAAAGGATTAAACTTTCACCATAGGCACGAACGTAAGATGGATAATAAAAGGCTGTCTCCGTCTCAGCATCGACTGCTTTCGTGAAATATGCCTCGAAAATGCTATTTCTCTCGACGATAAAACGGCTGCCATCGTCGGCCAAATACCCATTATTTACGGGCGTCACTTCGGTATTCACATCGATATTGGCGATGAGACCACCATCAGCAAAGCCGATGATACCATCGCCGATTTTTGACCAGACTTCAGGATTGAGATCAGTGACAAAATATTCTCCGTAATCCGTCTCGGAATTATACGGATTGGTGTTGGATGTGACCGTTCGTTTCAAGCTCTCATCGGTCATATCGAGCGTCAACGTTATCTCAGTCGACGAAGCTTGAGAATACGATTTGTCATCATAAGTCGACCTTACCATCGTCCCAGTATAAACGCGTTCATACAAAAAAGAAAAACTCTCCACCGCTATGTCGTTATCATAGCGCTTGAAGACATTCGTATCTGAGTAGCGTATGTCGCATGTTGCGCTCGTCGCATGGCTCGCTAAAATCTTTTTCTCGAAATCGCGATGCTCATAAGACTCATTAGCGGTTGTCACATAGACATCGGCGGCCACGACTGATGCATCAAAAATTGCTATTTCATCGTCGGTCAAAGCCTTGACTATCTTGTGGGTCGGAGCCATTCCCTTAGGCTTGTATTCGTCGTTTAAAAACGAATCATTTTGACCGTTGCATCCAACCAAAAATAGGCAGAAAGCCGGCCAAAGGAGCAAATTCCTTTTCATGATAAGTACCTCTTTATTTTGAGTATAACATAATATGCAGACGCGAATACAACCGAGAATTGCGAAAATATTTCTTTTTTTGACTTTTACTTGAAAACATATAATATTGTTTACAATGCCACGGAAAAATCGATTTAATCGCGAAGTTCGTCCCAGACATTATTTCTATGCCTGGTTAAACCGTCTCGTCGTCGCCAATATCATCCGATCTAAATATCGTTATAAGGGCGAAGAAATTGTCAAGGAACTTCACACGCCGCACCTTGTTTTGTGCAATCATCAAAGCGAACTCGATCCCTTCTTGCTCTATTTCGTTTATAAGGCGCCTCTTTACATCATAGCTAACGAACAGATCGTCACAAATCCATATTATGGGCGGCTGCTCAAACATTTCATGAACACGATTCCCATCAAAAAAGGGACGATTGATATCAATGTCATTCGCCGCATGAAAGACGTTGTCATGGAAGGGGGATCGGTCGCCGTTTTTCCCGAAGCCAATTCGACATATGATGGGCAAACCTGTTTTAACCTTCACAATCCCGGAAAACTAGCCAAACTGCTGGGTGTTGATGTCATCATTTATAATATAAACGGCGCCTATTTTTCCAATCCGCGCTGGAGCGCTTTCCGAAAGCGCGGTCCGACGCGCGGAAAAATGCGCTTGGTGATCAGCAAGGAAGAAGTCGCGAGTACGCCACTCGAAGAACTGGAAACCATAATCCGCAAAAATCTCAGTGTCGATCCATATGAAAATGATGGGGCTCTCTTTAAAGGCGACGCGATCGCCGAAGGCCTTGAACGGTTGTTCTTCTTCTGCCCGAAGTGCCATCATCACCACGTCTTGGAATCTCGGGGCGACATTCTCTTCTGCAAAAACTGCGATTTTGAGGGTAAATACGATGAAAGAGGCTATTTGACTATCGATAACAAGCCTTATCAGCTTCATGAAATAGCTCGGCCGATGATCGATGAATACGAAAAATATGTGATAGCAAATGCCAATGAGATTTTCAGTGAAGATGTCGACATCAAAGTATGCTGGGGCAACAAGCGCCGACGCTATTACGCGGCTTGCACTTTTTCGCTGAATCGCGATGGCGTTAACATCGTCGGCAAAACAACCGACTTCACGATTCCGTTTAGCGATCTCAGGGGATATGGCTGCCAACAGAAGAGAAAATTGGTCCTCTACTCATATTCGCTACCGACAATTATAATCAAGATGAAACCAACTATATCGATTTACCAATACTATATAACACTTAAGATATTTGAAAACATCAAGAAGAAAGGAATTGACAACTATGCGCCTCTTTCCCATCGTAAACTTAGCTTCTGAGACTGCGAAATTCGAGCCCGGAAGTTTTACTACGACTTGGTCGATTGTCCTCGCCATTTTAATCATTCTCACGCTTTTGCTAATATCGAACGCCCTTCGAAGGGCGATTCCCTTTTTGCGGAAGTCCCTACTCCCTGTCGCTTTCATCGGCGGGGCGATTGGCTTAGGACTCAAAGTTCTTTTCCAATATGTCGAATTTAATGTGACGGGAGCGACGGTTCTCGCCAACGGTCTCACCGCCGTATTACAAGTATTGACTTATCACGCCCTCGCCATCGGTTTTATCGCGTTGGGCTTAAAGACGGTCGATGAGCAAAGGGCAAAATCAAAGGAAATGGGCCGCGACGGTTTAAAAGCCGGCTTGATCATCATCGGCTGCTATCTCATCCAAGGCATCGTCGGCGTCTCCCTCACCGTTATCTTCAGCCTCTTTTCTCCTTCTGTCTCGCCTTTTGCCGGTTTGCTCTTACCGATGGGCTACGGCCAAGGTCCCGGTCAAGCGATGAATATCGGCACGATCTTCCAAAACGAAGGTGGCTTTGCCGGCGGACTCGACTATGGGGTGACCATCTCCACGATGGGCATCTTCTCGGCCGCTATCGGCGGCGTTGCTTATCTTAATTACGCTGCCAAAAAAGGATTAATCAAACGCCGCGACAACGAGACATCTGTTGTTCGATCAAACGAATTAATCGAAAGAGAAGGCGAAATACCACTGTCCGAATCGATTGATAAAATGACGATTCAGATCGCATTAATCGCCATTACCTATCTCATCACCTTTGGTGTCATCTACGGAATCCAAGAAGCCGCCAAGCTTCTCGGCGAAGGAAATTTCGTCACAAAAACAGTCGTCCCCCTGCTCTATGGTTTCAATTTTATCTTCGCCACCATCTTCGCCATGCTCATCAAGAAAGTGCTGGCCGGCTTAAAGAAGAAAAAAGTCATCAAGCGCGAATACGTCAACAATTTCCTGCTCGACCGCATCACCGGTTTTGTCTTTGACGTGATGATCATCGCTTCGATTCTGACGATCGACTTCCGCAACCTCGCCGACTGGGGATTAATTGGTTCGCTCATCGCCGTCTGCGGAATCGGGGCCGTCGTGACTTTCATCTACACGAAATTCATGACCGATCGGGCCTTTACCAAATACCAAAACGAAGGATTTGTCGTCTTCTATGGCAACTTGGCCGGCACCGCTTCTGACGGCATCGCCTTACTTCGCGAAATCGATCCTGGTTTTCAAACCCCGGCGGCCGAGACGCTCGTCTATGGCAGCACCTTCGCCATCGCTCTCGGTTTCCCTGTTTTGCTCTTGACCGGCTATATATATAATGATTACGCGCTCGGACTTTCCTCGCCTTCCTTATGGATTTCTTATGCGATCATGATTGCATACTTTTTGGCCATCAACGCTTTCTTCTTTCTCTTGCTCAAACGCTATAAAAAGAAGGATTCACAAATCAGTTAACTCACATTTTGCGAGAATAAGCCCGATTTATCGGGCTTTTCAATTTTTATATTTTTTTCTAAATAGTAGTTGACACATAATACTATGCGTTATATAGTATTGATGGAAACCAAATGGACATCCAACTGAAACGCGGTCTTCTTGAGGTATGCGTCCTCGCCGAACTGGATAAGGGCGATTCTTATGGCTATCAAATCGTCAAGGACCTTTCCGCAGTCGTGGAAATCTCTGAATCGACTCTATATCCGATTCTGAAGCGCCTAGAAGCCAGCAATTGCCTGCGCGTCTTTTCTGTCGAGCACAATGGACGGCTCCGCCGCTACTATCGCATCACCGAAGATGGGCGGAAGAAAATTACAGAATTTCTCAGCGAATGGGAAGAAGTAATGAGCGTTTATTCCTTTATCAGCGGAATGAACAAAGGGGGTCAGCAACTATGAAGAAAAAAGAGTTCTTAGATAATCTGAGGCGGGAAATACGCAATCTGCCTTATGACGAGGTCGAAAAAACAATCACTTATTACGAGGAAATCATCTCCGATCGCATGGAAGATGGAGCGACCGAGGATGATGCTGTTGCCTCGCTTGGTTCGCCAGAAGCAATCGCTCGTGATCTATTGGCGAATCAGCCCTTTTCGACAATTATCAAACGGAAAGTGGAGGATTTCAAAAATCGCCCGAATTCCGAGAACAATGCCGCGCTGATCATCATCCTCGTCTTGCTCTTCCCATTTTGGTTTCCACTTGTGATGAGTTTGCTCGGAGTAATCATCAGTCTCTTTGCAGCTGTCGGATCGCTGATTGTCGCCATCTGGGCCATCAGCATCGCCATCGGGGCGAGCGGCATCGCATTATTCGCTGCCTCTTTCGTCGCTTTTGCCACTTCGCAAGTGGCGACGGGCTTCTTCTCAATCGGAGTTGGCTTTGCGTTAATCGGCCTTTCGATTCTAGCCGTTATCCTTTCTATTTACGCGACAAAAGGTATCATCAAACTATTAGATTTGTTAATTCATTCAATCAAGAAAATGTTCTTTAGGAGGCCAACCATATGATTAAAAAAGTTCTTCTCGTCCCGCTCATCGTCGCCGGCGCCTTGATTGTGCTCGGGGGCACAATTGCCGGAATCAGCGCCGCCGCGGCTGGAGGGTTTGCTTTTCTTTCGACCGCCGAGCCTTACGTCGAAAGGATCATCAATGTCGAAGCCAACGATGTTGACATCATCGTTAACGAAGTTAATAACAAGGTCGTCGTCGTCGGCTCAGAGGCGGCGACCACCGTTTCTATCAGCGTCTTTGAAAACACATACGAATATTATGTTTCATCCGAAAGCGAAACGGATTTTACGATTAATTACCACTATGACGTTCCGTGGCCAAAGCGCATTTTTTACTTCCCGGTCAATCCGCGGGCGATGACGGTCACCATCCCTGCAAATTATAATGGCTCGCTCGACATCAACACGACGAATGGCGAACTCGATGTCGACAATATTTCTCTGGTCGGCGAACTCGATCTCGAGACCGTCAATGGTTTAATCGCTGCAAATGATGTGACGGTAGCATCTGATGTCGCCGTCCGGACGACCAATTCCAAAATTGAACTCACCAACATCACCGCTCCCGGAGACATCTCCACCGAATCGGATAATGCCGCCATTATCTTGACGAATCTGGAGGCCGCGAATATCGACTCGCAAACGACGAATGGCATGATTGATGCTGATGAGATCAGATCGACGAATAAATTATCTCTCACGACGACAAACGGCCTAGTCGACGTCAACGGTATCGATATCGATAAAGAGATTAGATTGATTACGGTCAACGGAGAAGTCAAGGGTAATGTCAAAGGACCGTCGAGCGATTACGATGTCGACAGCCGCACGACGAACGGCATGAATAATCTCTCCGGATATAATTCGCAGATTCCGACAACCGCCGATAAACTGCTCTACGTCCGCACCGAAAACGGCGCAATAAACATCGTTTTTAAAAACTAGGCCGACAAAGGAAAGAGGAGCGATATTATTTCCGCTCCTCTTTTTTTATTTTTCGCATATCGACATGACAGTATCCGGACGGATTTTTGAGCAAGTAGTCTTGATGGTATTCCTCGGCGCGATAGAAATTGCGCAAGGCTTGAACTTCGATAGCAAATGGCCGCGACGGGTGAAGATTTGCTTTTGCGAAAAAATCCGCGATGACTTTATGATCTTCCTCGTTTATATAATAAACGCCACTTCGATATTGGATTCCGACATCATGCCCTTGACGATTCAGCGAATAAGGATCGACAATTCGCAAAAAGTGCTCCAAGAGCATGGCGAGAGAAATGATCGAACTATCATAGATGACCTTGACGGTCTCGGCGTGATCGACGCGATGGGCGATGAGATCTTCGTAACGCGGGTCAGGGCGATCGCCGTTCGCGTATCCGACTTCGGTTACAAGAACACCTTTCAGTTGCCGAAAATATTCTTCAATTCCCCAAAAGCAGCCCCCGGCCAAATATATAATGTGAACACCGGTATTTTCCATAGCTCGTATTATCCCATGAAAGAGGCGAGAAATAAACGATTATGACTGCTGAGCATAAGACTTTAATCACACCTAAAATTAACATAGAATTAAAGTGTAATAAAAGTAATCCACAGGAGGTATTTACATGGTTACCAAAAAAATTGTCAATTTACTCAATCTGCAAATTCAACGCGAATTCTATTCCGCCTATCTCTATTTAGACATGGCTCTATACTACAACGACATCGGTTTAGTCGGCCACGCGAAGTGGTTTGAAATCCAAGCTCAAGAAGAAAGAGATCACGCCCTCGGCTTCATCCGCTACCTACAGCATGTCGGCGAAAAGCCAATCCTCGATATCATCGACAAGCCGGTCCTCGTCTATAAAGATGCCCGCGAACCGTTAGTCGAGGCTCTGAAGCACGAGAAATTCGTCACGGTCAGCATCGAAAACATCCTCGAGGCTGCCAAAGCCGAAAAAGACCATTTGACGACCGATTTCTTACAGTGGTACATCAAAGAACAAGGCGAAGAAGAGAAAAACGCCCACGACAACATCTTGATGTACGACTTCACAAAAGGCGACGTCGCCGCCTTGCTCCACATCGATGCCAAGCATCTATCGCGCAGCTATTCACCATCGCTGCCAAATGTCGATTAGTCGAAAAAAGCATGAAGATGACCCTGCCGAAAAGCAGGGTTTTCTTTTTGTTTAAAAGGCAAATAAAACGATGCCAAAGAAAATTGAAAAGGCGATTAGAAGCAGAGGATTGAGACCTTTTTTGAAGATGCGCGGATAGGAAATGGAAATAACGAATAAAACGGCAAAAATTATCAGACTGCGATAGTCAAACGCGAATATTGCCGCGCTTTCCAGGCCGATCAGCCCATAGAGAAAAATGATTCCGGTTCCGATGATCAAACCGACAATTACCGGCTTGATTCCGGACATAATCGCTGTAAAAGGGCGGGATTTGATGACTTTTTTTAGAATGATGGCCAAAATCAGGATGACAAAAAATGACGGCAAAACGACACCGAAAGTCGCGATCGCCCCGCCGAGGATGCCTCCTTGGGAGGTGCCGATGAAGGTCGCCATGTTAATCGCGATAGGACCCGGCGTCGATTCGGCAATGCCGAGGAAATCAAGCAGCTGTGCTTCAGTCAGCCAACCACGGACGAGAACTGTTTCTTTGATCATGGAGATCATGCCGTAGCCGCCACCAAAGGAAAAGAAACCGATTTTCAAAAATTCCAAGAAGAGGATGAGGTAGATCATCGCTTATCCTCCCTTTTCTTTTTCTTTATTATCAAAGGAATTAAATAGTAGATAAAAAGGCCGAAGAAGGCCCCGATGAGAATGAGATAGATCGACGAAAAGGATAAAGCGAGTAAATCAAAAACAATCAGAGCTGACATCGCTAGAATCGTTGCAACTGCTGTGTACCACGTTTTCTTCATCTTGCGAAAAAGTCGGACTCCGGCCATTAAGATGAGGAGTGCCACCGCCGCTTTGATGCCCATAAAAGCCGCGGCGATGATCTCATTGTCTTTGACATAAGCATAGAGAAACGAGATGGCGGTAATGACGATGAAAGCCGGAAGGACGACACCTAAAGTGGCGAGGATGCTGCCGACGACGCCGCTGATTTTATAGCCTGTATAAGTGGCAAAATTAACCGCGATCGGACCCGGTGTCGATTCGGCGATTGCCATTACTTCGACGAGTTCGTCCTCATCGAGCCACTTCTTCTTCTCGACAAGATCATGGCGGATGATCGGAATCATCGCATAGCCGCCGCCAAAGGTCGTGGCCCCGATCTTGAGAAAAGTCAAAAACAATTCGAATAGTTTGTTTTTCATACAAGTAAACAACATAGCATAAAAGTCGGTTTTATACCACTTCTATGACTTGCTGACACTATGAGATTAAGATTGCTTTTTCAAAGTGACGACGAGGAGGGAGAGGGCATAGAAAATTACGGCCGTGATCACGAGGAAGACGATTTGCATCCACGGTAGAATCACAAAATCGCCGAGGGCGAAATCAACACCCATAATCTCCAGAAAATCCGCTTGTATTTCACTGGGTGCACCGCTGAATACATCGCTGACGAGATCACCCATGATCACCCTCCGAAAGAGCGAGGCGGCATGGGAGACCGGAAAGACTTTGATAATCGTCTGAACACCATCAGGGAAATTGCCAACCGGCATATAAATGCCGGCTAAAAAGCCCATCAGCGTACCGACGACCGTGCTGATCGTGCCAAAGGCCGTCATGCTCTTGACGAAAACGGTGATGAAGAAAACGAGCGCGCTATTCACGAGCGTCACGATAAATATGAGGCCGACGACTTGCAGCGTTTCGATTAAACCAAGAGAATATCCATCCCTGATCAACATATACAAATAGAGAAAGACGAGAGCGATTAAGCTCATGATCACACCGATGATGTATGAAGAGATCACATAGCCACCGACGAGTGAAGAGCGCTTGAGAGGCGAAGATGAAAAGTCTTTGTAGATCTTCTTGGCTTTGTCGTCGACCATCGTTCCGTATGCGCCGAGGGTCGTCGTGAAAGAGACGACGGCCAGAATCCCGGCCATCAGCCAGCCATCCATCAAGGCTTGACCGCCTTCAACGCCTTCCGGCAAAGCCGAAGACCAGGCATTATTCAAAAACAGGGTATATAAAGCGAAGATGATCAAAACCGAAAGCAAGGAAAAGAAGATGGCCAAACGGTCGCGAATAAAGACTTTAAAGTTGCGGATGGCAAAGATGATCATTCGCGAATCTCCCGTCCCGTGACATTGATAAATGCATCATCCAAAGTCCCGGCCAACACTTCAAAACTCTCGATATTATCCTTGCACAAACTAAGTATATCGAGGGCTTCGAGCGTCTTTTTTAGCGGCACGAGCGCTTCGCCATTATGCAGGCGATAGGCAATTTTCTTATCATCGAGAACAGCTTGTAAAGCCTCTTGATTGACATATTCGATGCGGAGAAGGTCGTTCGCGTATTTCTTCCGCAAATCGTAGGGCGTTCCGCGAGCGGCGATTTGTCCATTATCGATGATAATGACGTAGTCGGCTTCTGAGGCTTCTTCCATATAATGGGTCGTCAAAAAAACCGTCATATTCGATTCGCGCTGCATCGTGACGATCGTCTCCCACACCTTTTTGCGGGTTTGTGGATCGAGGCCGGTCGTCGGCTCGTCGAGAAATAGAATCTTCGGGGTGTGAATGAGCGAACGAGCGATATCCGCACGCCTTTTTTGACCGCCCGACAACTTTTTATATTGACGTTTCAAGAATTCCTTGATCCCGGTCGCTTCCACGACTCGCTCAAAGGCCGCTTGCAGCTCTTTGCCTTTTAGACCATAAAAACTGCCGCGATATTTAATATTTTCTTCGACCGTCAACAAATCATCGAGGAAACCATCTTGGAAAACGACTCCGATCGAGGAGCGGATCGCATCGTCGTCTCGACCGAGGATGTGGCCGTCGATCGCGACCGAGCCGGCATCCGGTTTAAGAAAAGTGCAGATGATGTCAATAGTCGTCGACTTCCCCGCTCCGTTCGGACCTAAAAACGCAAAGAGTTTGCCTTTTTCAACATAAAATGAAATGTCGTCGACGGCTTTTACGTGACCATAGTATTTTTTTAGGTGTTCAACTTCGAGAATCTTGTCCATGACGCCCCCATCATTTCTTCGATTAATTATAATCATTATTTGTTATGACGCAAATAAACTGTGAAGTGCGATATCATAATACTAATGGATAAGAAGCACATCCTCTTAACAAATGACAGTGGAATGGAAGTGTTGCTATCTCCGCTCGGCGCGGCGCTTGTCGATATTTCCCTTCTTTTGAAAAGCGGCGAGCGGCGCTCCATCACCATCGCCCCAAAAAAGGATCCTGGCAGCGAGTATCCCCGCGACTATTCCGGCAAGACCATCGGGCGCAACTCCGGACGTCTATATAATGGTGTGTTTACCATTAATGGTAAGAGATATCGGGTTATAGAGTCTAAATCTTCTCATGGTCTGCATGGCGGCGATCAGAGTCTGGCCTTTCAAACCTTTGCCGCGCAGCAAGGGTCTGATGAGAACGGAACTTGGGTGTTGTTTTCATATCTAAGCCCCGCTTCCGAAGGCGGCTTTCCCGGCGCTTTGCATGTCGAAGCCCACTACTATCTTTACCGCGGCGAAAACAAGCTCGAATTAACATATTCAGCGCATGCAGATGAAGACACGCTTTGCAATCTCACCAACCACGTCTTTTTCAACCTCGATGGTCGAGGGACGATAAAAGACCATCGCCTGTGGATCGATGCCGATCGCTTCATCGCAGTCGATGCCGAAATATTGCCAAAACGCATCTTGCCGGTCGATGAAATCATGGATTTTCGAAGCGGGAAGGCAATTGGACAGCACCTTGCTAACCCGCGCCTACAACCCTCCGGAGGATACGACCACCCTTATATCCTCAATGAAACACAGCCGAACAAACCAGTCGCCTCTCTCATCAATGAAAAGGGCGATGTCGCCTTGAATCTCTACACTTCTGATCCGGCGCTCGTTTTTTACTCCGGCAATTATCCGACGAAGCGCAAGATGCGCAACGGATTGGTCTTGCATAAACACGAAGAGTTAGCACTTGAACCTCAATACGTCCCTGATGCCATCAACCGCGATTTTGAGCAGACAAAAACCGGCCGATTAGCAGCCGGTTCGACATATCGAGAGACGATTGTCTACGAATTTCTTACAAAGTAAGATTATTTCCTTTGTGCCATCACGCCATCGACGATAGCATACACTTTATCGCAGAATTCAGTGAGGCGTTCATCATGGGTGACCATGATCGTCGCCTTTTTTTGCTCTCTGGTCTGTTTGGCGAGCAACTTGATGACTTCAAACGCCCGGTTGGTATCGAGGCTGGCCGTCGGTTCATCGGCGAGGATGACGACGGGATCGTGGTAAAGGGCTTTGGCAATCGCCACCCGCTGGCGCTCACCACCGCTCAGTTCGCTCGGGTATTTGTTGCGGAGTTTTTTGATGTCGAGGCGCTGGTACAATTCCTCGATGCGCTCCATATTGCGGCTGCGCCGGCTGATGCGGTCGTGGAGGAACATCTGATCGGAGATGGATAAGAAGGGAATGAGATTCGAAGCTTGCAGGATAAAGCCGATTTTTTCAAAGCGAACTCGCGATCTCTCTTTGATATTTAATTGGCTAAAGGGTTCGCCGCCAATCAAGACGCGCCCTGTGGTCGGGGTTTGCAACCCGCCGATAATCGTCAAAAACGTCGACTTGCCGGAGCCCGATGGACCGATGATGGCAACCAATTCGCCTTCATAGGCTTTGAAATTTGTCTCTTTCAAAGCGTGGACGACGTCGTCGCCCTGCAGGAAATCCTTCGTGATCTGTTGCATTTCTATAAGTGTTTTCATGATTGTTACCTCAACTGATCGCCTTCAATGGATCAATTTTTAGGACCGCGCGGACGGAGAAGAGGCCGCCGACGATGGCGAAGACGAAAAAGGATGCGGTTATTACCGCATAGAACAAGATGTTGATTGCAAAGGGGACGATTCCCGCTAAAAATAAGCCTGAGAGGAGGGTTAAAGCCAGGCCGATGATGATGCCGATAGCCGTCAGGATGAACGTCTGGCTAACGACGGAATTGGCAATGTAAAGAGATCGGAAGAGCGTC
>JBAZED010000012.1:0-30889 GCA_041654095.1 Bacilli bacterium | reverse complement strand
TTTCCTCTTCAGCGAGCATATCGACAGCCTTGCCGCGAGCGGCATCGTCCTCGCCCGCATTTGGGAAGACAGCAAAGTCATCGCCATCGATCAACTCGGCAAAGAGTTTTTGAACACAGTCAAAACGGGCGATACTTTAGAAGTCAAAGAAGATGGTTCAGTCGCCATTATTTAAAAGGGCTTCATTGCACTTCTATTCAGCGATTCGTATTCTAACCCGATATGTAAGAGGACTCAGGTAATTATTACTGAAAAAGTTTGTTTTATTCACCTCGTGTAATTTGTAAGCGCGACCATTCCTAAATAGGCAGTAGACTTTGTACACATTATCATTTTTAAACTTTCTCAATTCATTTGCAGAAATAAAGAATTCGATATATCCGCTAGTTAATTTCGCGGATTTTACTTCTATATGCACTTCATGTGCGACTCCATTCTTCACTTCATAAGATAGAATGTCATATCCATCGTCACTTGACTTTTCCGACTTTTGGATTATTTTATCCGCCAGATCCGGACGTCCGATATTGTTAAGCTTGTCTCTCTCATATCGGATAACTGCCAATTCGGCCGCCTTGCCAGCTGCGGTTTTTTTCTTTTGTGAGGCCTCATAATCTTGGAGAGCTCTGCGAGTATCAACGTCGCCAGGCTCAACCGGTTTGCTTTCAAAGTAATTGAATGATGCCTCGGACGTAATATTCGCTGGCAACGATTCAACGAAAGCGTCGACTATAGGTCTATCAGCATCAGCCCAGTCGAGCGTATCTAGTTCGCGATCTGTGACCCAGCGCAATTCCTTGTGCTCAGTGTTTGTTGGGTTCCCGCTTAATAAACCGCATTTATACACTGTGAGATTAATTCTAAAATCGGGGTATTCGTGAGAATTTTCATCGATTTTCTCGTCAATTGAGATGTCGATATTGAGCTCTTCTTTTATCTCGCGTTTTAGTGCCTCAGCAAGAGACTCTCCATCCTCTGTTTTTCCACCCGGAAATTCCCACTTCCCTTTTAAAGAACCGTGCCCCCTTTGAGCGCACAAGACTTTTCCTTCTTTAATTATTGCCGCCCCGACGACATTGTATATGGGTTTGACAAAGAGGCTATTCCCACCAACAATTTTCATCTCCTGCTCTTCCTTACTCATCGGAATAGCTCCTCTGTTGAGTCTCATTAATGGAAAGCGAATGACCTTTCTCGTTGTCCCATCAACATCATTCTCGTCTTCATAATAGATATTATCTATTAGCTTAACTAACCCGTAATAAGTGTATTCGGAATTATTAAAAACAACGAAAAGATGGACGGGCGTGTTTTCTGCTGTTGAGTTATTGAGTTTTTTGTTTCCGCCAGTGAGCGTTTGGTCGCCCCTTTGACCCTCACCAGTGTATATCATCAAGTCATTTTTAAAAGTATCGCCATAAATGCGATTCCTGGTATGTTTGCTAATTAAAACAAGAGTGCCAGTTTTATTGCACACATTCATGCCTCTCATAAAAGAACCGCCAAATGCCGATATCAAAACAGGACGACTGTAGACATCCCCAACATTAAGAGCCTTTATATCCATACTTAGCAGCTTAACAGCTTATGGATCGCCGATCAAGATAGTCTAATATATCCAAATTTTTGTTTTGACAGTTCATTTTCATCGTGATAATTTTGAATTGTAAGTGTGAGCCGCTACTCACGAGACATATAAGGAGATCTGCATGGCTTATAACGGTTTTGGCATCGACGAATATCTAGATGCATCTTTGATTACCAAACAATTAGATGAATTAATCAAAAAACCTGTCTATTCGATCAGGAAGAAAGATCTAGAAGACTATGTCGAAAACTACTTCAATAAAAAGTGTCAAACATCGAAGGCGATGATCGCTGAAGCCAAAAAAATCATCCCTGGTGGCGTTCAGCATAACCTCGCCTTCAACTATCCCTTTCCGATCGTCATCACCAAAGCCGAAGGCAATAAATTATATGATATCGACGGCAACTGGTATTACGACTTGCTGCAAGCCGGGGGACCGACCATCATCGGCAGCAATGTCCCAGTTGTTCGCGATAAAGTAATTGAACTTCTAAATACGTGCGGACCGTCAACTGGTCTATTTCATGAATACGAATATAAACTCGCCAAGAAGATTTCCGAGATGGTTCCTTCGGTCGAACGGTTTCGCATGCTCGGATCAGGCACGGAAGCGTGCATGGTCGCCGTCCGAATCGCCAGATTAAAAACGAAACATAAAAACATTCTCAAGATGGGCGGAGCCTATCACGGCTGGTCTGATCAATTAGCCTATGGCTTGCGCGTTCCCGGCACGAAGGGCATCATGGCGAAAGGCATTCCCGGATTCGTCTTTAAACACACTCAAGAGTTCTTTCCAAACGACCTCAAGGATTTGGAGAGAAAATTGCGTCTTAATACATTAAGAGGGGGCACGGCCGCGATCTTCATCGAACCAGTTGGTCCGGAGAGCGGAACGCGGCCGTTATCGAAAGAGTTCATCGTCGGAACAAAGCGACTAGCCGATAAATACGGTGCTCTGTTGATCTTCGACGAAGTCGTCACCGGCTTTAGAATTGGTCAAAGTGGCGCGCAAGGCTTCTTCGGCGTCGATCCCGATCTGACGATTTTCGGCAAGATCGTCGCCGGCGGTTATCCTGGCGCCGGTGGCATCGGCGGACATGCAGATGCGATGGCTTATTTAGGCGCGGGACTGGATTCATCAGGCAAAAAGCTTCCCAAAGCTTTGTGCGGCGGCACTTTAGCGGCCACGCCGATCTCGTGCGTCGCCGGCTATTACACACTATGTGAAATTCAGAGATTAAATGCCTGCGAAGTAGCAGGAAAAATGGGCGACCGACTGACTAGAGGCTTACAGGAATTAGTGAAGAAATACGACTTGCCGTTCGTCGTGTTTAACCAAGGATCAATTGTCCACCTAGATAATGCGGGGACGATGCACTTTGTCATCAATTGGAAAAAGCTATGGACCATTCCTAGTATTCTTAAGGAAACGAGCATCAGACAACGCGAGATGGAGCATATGGGGGCCGCCTATATGGCCGAGGGCATCGTCACGCTGGCCGGCACGCGCCTCTACACAAGCGCCGCGTACACCGAAGCCGATATCGACGAAGTCTTGGCGCGTTTCGAACGCGTCTTCGCTAAATGCGGGAAATTAGGAGAGTAAATAAATATGGCCGATCAGGTTCGAACAGCCCAAGAGCTCGTCGTCCAAGCCGGTCTTAAACTCGTCGCGTCAGGTTTAGTCGCGCGGACTTGGGGCAACATCTCTGCCCGTGTTTCCGACGCGCAATTTGCCGTCACACCCAAAGGGCGAGCCTATGGCACTTTAACGCCTGATGATATCGTGTTATTAAATATCGCGGACTGCTCTTATGAGGGTAATATCAAGCCTTCCAGCGAAAAGGGCATTCACGCGTCCGTCTATCGCTTGCGCAAAGATATTAATTTTGTTATTCATACGCACCAACTCTACGCCTCGGTTCTCAGCGTCTTGGGCGAAGGTTTTGATGTCGATAGCCAAGATCAGGAACTATTAGGCTCATTTGTCCCTGACGCTCCATATGGCATATCTTCGACCAAGAAGTTGGCCCGCAATGCGGCGCGGACGATTGAAGAGCATCCCGAGAGCACCGTCATCCTCCTCCGCTCGCACGGTGCGGTCTGCTTTGGCCGAACGATGGATGAAGCTTTTCAGCGGGCCGATCGCCTCGAACGAGCCGCCAAAAAGAGAATTTTGGAACTGATCGGCGCTCCTTCTTTAGAACAAGTTGAGAAAATGTATTTAGTTAAGCATGCTATAAATAATGATGATGTAGCTATCTCGTTAGGAAATAGCGTTCGTCAAGGCAGCGGTTTCTCGCTTCGGATCGGCAGCGAGGAGACAAATTATCTTCACAGCGCTATCGAGCTTCTGAACTCTCCCGTTGCCACCCTCCATGCATCTGCCTATCAAGTGACCAAAGCGAATTGCATTATCGGCGATGTAACTTCCTCCGTTCTGGCCGTCAGCCGAACCGGCAAGACCATCCGCCCTTATATCGATGATGTCGCGCAGATCATCGGGACCTCCATTCGCAGCGCAGCGAGCGGAGATGTCATCGCAATGATAAACAAGCGCAATGCCGTCTTTCTCGCCAAGGGAGGGGCTCTATGCCTCGGACAAGACGAAGCTGACGCAAAAGCGGTGGCGATGATTCTTGAAAAAGAATGCCTCGCCGAAATTCTCGTCGCCTTGACCGGCAAAGGGAAACCCCTTGGTCGCCTTGATTGTTGGCTTCAGAGATTTGTTTATCTAAAGAAATACTCGAAACTTAAAAATAAGGAGTGAGGTTGTGCTCAAAAAACTGACCAGAGAAAAAATCGATGATATGCTCGAGACTGGCATCAATGAATTTGCCGAGCACGGTTTAGACCGGGCGAACATCAATATCATCGCCAAGAAAGCCGGCATCAGCGTCGGCGTCCTTTACAAGTACTACAAAGACAAAGAAATATTCTTTTTGGCGTGTCTCGATAAGAGCTTGGCCGTCTTGGAAGCTGTCGTCGCCGATTTTTTAAGCGGCGATGAGAAACTGCTGGCCCGGGCTGAAAAAATTATCCGAGCCGTGCAATTCTACTCGCGGGAACACACGAATTACATCAAGATGTATAACTCCATCACCGTCGGGAGCAATAAGCGCTTTGCGCCCGAACTCGCGAAGCGCATCGAAGGCGTGACCGCGAAGGTCTATGCCGAGTTTATCGCTAAAGCGATGGAAGATGGTGACATCCGCGGCGACATCGATCCGCAGATGTTCGCTTTCTTCTTTGATAGCCTGTTGATGATGATGCAATTTTCATATAGCTGCGAATATTATATGGAGCGGTATAAGACCTATTGCGGGGATGATATCCTCGAGGATGATGAACGAGTCGTTCAAGAATTTTTGAAGTTCATCGAGTCGGCCTTTACTTTCGAAAGATCAAAAATCGTGCATAAATCATAATTCCAGAAAAGAGGCAACCCATGAAATATGTCATAGCTTACGATATCGGCACGACGGGCGTGAAAACATGCTTGTTCAGCATTGACAAAACCATCACCTTGCTGAACAGTTCACATCGCGGATACGGACTATATATCCTCGATAACGGCGGCGCGGAACAAGACGTCGAAGAGTGGTGGGAAGCGATGTGCGTCACCACTAAGGAATTATTTAAGAAAACGGAGATCAAACCCGACGAAGTCGCCGGACTCTCGTTTTGTTCGCAGATGCAAGGCCTCGTCCTCGTCGACGAGCGAGGCGATGCCTTACGCCGGGCGATGAGCTACATGGATCAAAGATCCAAAAAAGAGCTGAAAGATGGCATGGGCGGTGGCCTTGAACTGAACGGTGCGAACATTTGTAAGCTCCTGAAAAGTCTCGCGATTACCAAAGCCGCTTCATTGAGTGTCAAAGACCCGATGTGGAAATACAAGTGGGTCGAAAACAACGAACCCGATCTTTTTAAGAAGGCGCACAAGTGGCTTGACGTTAAAGAGTATTTAATCGCGCGATGCACGGGTCGATTTATCATGACCAAAGATTCAGCCTACTCAACCTTTTTGTACGACACGCGCAAAGGTCACGAAGGCTGGAGTAAATCTCTATGCCGCACTTTTGGTGTTAACATTGATCATTTGCCAGAAATTATAAGCGCCACCGATTTGGTCGGAGGGCTGAGCAAGAAAGCTGCGGCTGATCTGGGACTGCTTGAAGGGGTGCCGGTTTTCGGCGGGGGTGGCGACGCGACTTTGATCGGCGTCGGCGCCGGCTGTGTGAATGTCGGCGAGACCCATATCTATTCGGGAACATCAGGCTGGGTTTCGACGATTCTCGATAAGCAAGTCGTCGACATCGAGTCGATGATCGCCTCGGTCGTCGGTGTGCAAGAGGGGCTTTTCAATTATTTCGCGGAGATGGAAACGGCCGGTAAGAGCCTCGAATGGGTTAAAGACCATTTGGCTCTTGATGAAATCGGCATCTACCTCGAGAAGAAAGATATCACCTGCGACAAAGAAAAACTTTATACCAGCCTCTACGATTATTTAACCGAGACGATCAGCAAAGCCGAGCCCGGTTCCGGAGGTGTCATCTTCACGCCTTGGCTCCACGGCAATCGCTGTCCGTTTGAAGATCCCAACGCAGCGGGCATGTTTTTCAATATCCGTCTCGAAACGGGAAAAACCGAACTTATCAGGGCCGTTTTAGAGGGAATTTGCTTCCATTTGCGGTGGATGCTCGAGTGTCAAGAGAAGAAAATCAAGACATCAAAGACCATTCGTTTCGTCGGTGGCGGAGCTCTTTCTAAAGTCACGAATCAAATGCTGGCTGATATCACGGGACGCACTATTGAAGTCGTCGCCAATCCCCAAAATGTCGGTGCCGTCGGAGCAGCCGCCGTCATCGGTGTCGGCCTCGGTGTCATCAAGGATTTTGCCGAAATAAAGAAATATATTCCAGCTCTCGGAACCTGTCAACCCAACCTTGACAACAAAGCCGTTTACGACAAGAATTACGAAGTATTTAAGAAGATGTATAAAGCCAATAAGCACTTGTTCACTGAACTCAATGCCTAAGGCATGAAAGGAATTTGATTATGACAGCTGAACGCAAGAAAGATCTGATTCGGGCCGTAAAGTTTTTTCTCTTTTCCGTCTCCGCGGGCGTCATCCAGTTTGTGTCGTTCACATTGCTGAATGAATTTGTTTTTGTCAGCGGCGGACCTATCGACAACTGGCTGCCCAATATCGGACTGGGTTATTGGATATCGTATTTGATTGCCTTAATCCTATCCGTCGTCTGGAATTTTACTTTTAATCGCCGCTTCACCTTTAAGTCGGCGGCCAATGTTCCCATCGCGATGCTGCTGGTCTTTGCCTTTTATGCCGTTTTTGCTCCGGCATCAACTTTGTTGGAGTGGTATCTCGCCGACCTTAATGGTTGGAACGAGTATTTAGTCCTCGCCATCAACATGGTCTTGAACTTCGTCCTCGAATTCTTATATCAGAGATATGTCGTTTTTCGCAAGACGCTCGACACGAACCAACTTGCGGAAAAAGAAAGAGCCCAATCCGATACTCCGGTAGAAAATAGCGAAGATAAATAATTTATTTAGCGACGACGATCAGTTTCGTGCTCGGTTCGACGACGAGGTATAACTTGGCATCCAGGTTATCGCTGAAGAGTTTGACGTTGTATTGCGACGGGTCGTCTTTTTCTTCGTTGACGATGCCGATGACGATATACGGGTCGCTACCATTTTGTTCGTAGAAGGAACGGACGAGATGGGACGGCGTCTCGAAGATGTATTGCTTTGATTGAGCGAATGAGAGAAGTTCGCTTGCTTCATGAATGTAGATTTCATAGGAGGCCTCGTTCGATGATTCGTCGTCATACGTGAAGAGGTCTTCGATAAATGGGTAGAAGAACGGGTTTTTACTCGTCTGCGAGATGATGCGGCTGATATAGCGATTCGTCAGAATCGAATATTTAATTCCGTATCGGGATGTAATCTGGGCGTTGCGCGGATTGACGAGTTCGATAATTAAAGAGGTGTTGCTTTCTTTCGCGACCTTTGAAATCTTTAATAGGCTGGTGATGGCCTTGGAATCGGGATCGCCTTGCAGTGCGCCATCGCCCGTTGAGAGGAGAACGACCTTGCTGTAGCGGCCTTTGCGGATATCTTGAATATAGATGTCGCTGATTTCATCTCTTTGTTCAACGTGAATCGCGTTGCCGCTATCGAGGGCGTATTTATTGAGGCTGTCGATGATGAAAAAGCTTTTTGCGTTGCCGCCGATAATCAAGACATCACGATGGGCTATCGGCGTCTGCCGCTTGGCAAAAGACAGTTTAACCAAGCTGGGTAAAACGATCTCTTCGTCACGTTTTTTGTCGACATCTTTCCGATTGCTGGCCATGATGAGCAAATGCTCCGCTTCGCCGAGGCACTTTGCGAAAAGCGGCAAGCTGTATGAACGAGTCTTGAGATATTCTGAAATTGTCTCTCCGCTTTTAGCGGTGTATAAGTCCGCGCCTTCGAACCCGAGCAATTCCGCATAGATATCGCTTAGATAAGGTGAGACTAAGGTCTGTGCGATGATAAAACCCATGATGGCCGTCTGATTGATGAAGACGACGTTATCGCTGTCGGGATGCCCGTTATTGTTGAAGCCCGATTTGATCAGCTCGTCGGTTTTTTCATCGCATATTTCAACGACGACGGTCTGTTCTTTGGTCGGCTGCAATAACATTAAAGTTTTTAATACATCGATGTCATTATCGCTCGCTGTCGCGTATTTATTGGCGTTTAAGACGACGATGCTGGTCGCCTTGGAGGCTCGCGCCCAGTCGAGATCGGCGCTCGACAGCGGATCGCCTTGCAAGACGAAGTAGCGGAGTTTTTTTCCGGGATTGCGAATCCCGTTGCTGAAGAAGCTCTCCTTGATGGCTTTTTCGACTTCGGAGCGCGGTTTTTCCGATAAGATGACGACGGTCGTAATCGCGATGTCGTGATAGTAGCTGACGAGAATCTCGCCGACCTCGCTGCTCCAGTTGAGGATCAGAACATGGTTGTTGACGCGGAGTTTACCAGCCCCGCTTCGAATTGTGTCCAAGAAGTCCATCAGCAAAGCTGAGAAGAAGGCGATGATGCCGCCGTTGACGCTGACCATCGCCGTTAAAACGACGATAAGCGAAAGGATGCGCAATCCCGTATTTTCATCCAGATTGTAAAAGCCGGGATCGAGAAACCAGGTAATTACCACTTGGGAAAACGCATCCCAAAGGGAGTCGAAACCTCCGATGGCAAAAAAGGCGATTAAGGTCGCCACGATCATCAACAAAAGGTTAAAGGTGATGAGGAGAAGGAGAAAGAACAACCGCGGATGTTTGTGGCGAAGATGATTCAAATTATTCATAGGAGGGCCCCCGAGAAATTATCTAACTCTTTTATTCTAATACTTGCCTTATGCAGATGTATATGGTGCGCGACCACGAATTGAGTTTTTAAGAAGGCGATGTTTATTTCCTTGCAAGCATCTAAAATGAAATCAGCAGCCAAAACCATTATAGTTAGCCTTACCAGCCAATAAGGAGAAAACATAATATGAAAACATTTAACGTCGCCATCGTCATCGGCAGTTTAAGAAAAGGTTCTTTTTCTAAGCAAGTCGCTTTAAACCTTCAAAAACTCAGCCCCGGTGAGCTGAAGTTGCATTTGATCGATATCAGCGGTCTTGAGATGTACAATCAAGACCTCGAAGAGTCCGGGCAAGAACCCGCTTCTTGGAAACAATTTCGCCAAGAAGTCCTAAAACATGACGCCTTGCTGTTTGTCACCCCGGAATACAACCGCTCCATCCCCGGTGTTTTGAAAAATGCCCTCGATGTCGGTTCTCGACCCTACGGCCACAGTGTTTGGGATGGCAAACCCGGTGCAATCATCAGTGTTTCGCCCGGCGCGATCGGCGGTTTTGGTGCGAATCACCACCTTCGCCAGATGTTGACCTTCCTCAATGTTCCGGCGATGCAACAACCCGAAGCCTATCTGGGGAACGTCCACAAACTGCTGAACGAAAAAGGCGAGATTGCTAATCCCGCCACTCTCGACTTCCTGAGATCATTCATGCAAGCATATGCTTCCTGGATTGAAAAGGATTAGCAAAAAGTCAAAGAGCATAAACGCATCATTGTCTATAAGCAAAAGAACTAAATTTCGGTGTTAGGATTTCTATATACTGGTTCGGTGCGTTTGAGCGAATCTTGCTGAGTCGGATATACTTCGATTCGCTGATGGGTTGCAACGACCTTATCTGCTTCGACGTTCACAGGAACAACCTCAATTGGTTTTCCGCTTTTTCTTTCCTCTTCCAAGGAATTATACAGCTCATTTGCGGCGTTCCATTGCTTGATCTGTTTGTATAAAGCGACAAATCCAACGATTCCCACCGTGATTAATGACAAAGCCCAAAATAGCACGTACATAGGTGCGGAAATAATCGGATCGCGGCCATGCTTTTTTAAGAACGCGGCTTGCCGCTCGATAAGCAGTAATGTCTGGATGCTGATCACTAGACCAATTAGATAAGAAGTGACTAAAATTACTACATAAGCATATTGGATAATATACCTGACGACAGTAACCGAGAGATCTATTCCGATATAATACGATAAGCTGGAAAGAGCGTACCATATAAATTCGGTATAGTAAGAATATCCAATAATAAAAAGTAATGACAGAATTATCGAAAATAGGACGGTGAGCCAAATCAGCGAATTGCCGAATTTCTTCCGACTATAGCCGCTGTTATTGCATGTCACCTCGACATCTTTGGAAATCGTGTGGACCATGACTAAGTTGCTGATGCCGCTCGTGACAAACGTCAGCAGAAGCCAAGCCCAAAATTTACGCTTGTCATTTAGCGCAAGGGTCGTTGGGTGCGAATATTGTTGCTGGTTAGTCATGGTCGCCATGGAGACTGACGCCGATGGAGCGGTTGCACCTAGTTTGTCGCCGACGACAACTTTGTTATCGATTGAGGCAGAATCACTCTTAACCTCATTCTTCGCCCCTTTATTGTAGAGTTCGTTTGCGTCATTCCAGATGTGGAGCAATTTGTAATAAGCGATGAAGGGACCAATGCCTCCGAGCAACGAGCCAAAGACCAGCCATAAGAAGAATTGACCGCCAGTCACGCGCGGCCGTTGATTATTCTTGCGAAGATAGTCGGCCCAGCGGTTGATGACGCCGCACGGCCAGATGAAGAGCGAGTAGAGACCGGCGGTTAGAATCGTGAGCAGAAACCAGCCGATTATGCCCCTTGTTTTGCGGCCATCGCCCTCGCAGACGATATTGGCCTCGCGATGGGCGGCGTGAATCGAATACAAGTAATAAATTCCGCCCGTAATAGTCGAAAAGAATATGAACTTCAATATGCCTCGACGAGTTTTTAACATATTTCTCCCCCCCTTATGGACTGATAATCAGCAGACAAAGTACAAAAAAAGAATTCATTGATTCTTAATCGGTGTCTTTGACCTTTATGGTGATTGCCACAGCCCATGAGCATTGTATATTGTTTATGATAAATAAAACCGGTCCCTTTTTAAACAGATACTAAGAAAATAATTTTTCAAATCATGGCGTTATGTAATCCTCCCTTTTTGGAAAATAGGCCACAGGATTCCCATATCGTCATTTAAGCATTCCATCTTCGCATTTATGCGAATCTCATCATTTTACATGAATCTCAATTAGTCAATCGTCGTTATGAAAATTAAAATAAGTGACAATATTCGATTTATATATTACTATATTCAAAACTCATCAAATGTTACAAAGGAGAAATAAATGAAACAGTACATACTCGCCACCGACGCTTGTTCTGACCTCACGCCCCAAATCGTTGAGAAATATAGCATCGCCATCATACCGATGATGCTCGAACTCGAAGGAAAAACCTATTTCCACCACCTCGACGAAAGAGAGCTTAAACTCAGCGCTTTTTACGATCAATTGCGGAACAAGAAAACCTCGCGCACATCGCTGGTCAACGTCGGTGAATTCATCCAGTTTTTCACAGAGCTTTTAAAAGAGGGACAAGACATCCTTTACGTCGCTTTATCCTCGGCGTTGAGCGGAACGTATCAATCAGCGTTATTAGCAATTGATATGCTTAAAAATGATTATCCCGATCAAAGGATTATCGCCGTCGACACTTTGAGCGCTTCCTTTGGCGAAGGCTATCTTGTGTGGCGAGCCGCTCTTCTGAAAGAAGAGGGCAAGTCAATCGATGACGTTGCCTCTTGGCTCGAAGGCAATAAATATAATTTGCGGCATTTGTTCACCGTCGAAGAACTCGGAACCCTCCGCCGCGGCGGACGCCTGAGCGGAACGGCCGCTTTCTTCGGAACGTTGCTCGGTGTCAAACCAATTCTTCACGTGACCTTAGACGGCAAGCTCGCCGTGCTCGAAAAAGTCGTCGGTCGCAAAAAGTCCTTGATCGAGATGGTCGACCTTCTAAGGAAGCAAATCGTCGATCCCGAGAATCAAATCGTTTTTATCGCCCACGGCGATTGTCTCGACGAGGCCAAAGAAGTCGGCGGCCTGATCAACTCGAGCCTCAAAGTCAAAGATCTCTTTTATAGTTATATCGGCCCCGTCATCGGTTCGCATTCCGGACCGGGCACGATTGCCGTTTTCTTCATGGGCAATCGGCGGGAGTAGCATTTACTTCAGCCGATAAGTTCATTTTAAGTCCTCGAGTGATCCTCTTCATCAGTTCGATTCTTTTGAATCGACGCTCGTTCCTTTTCACCTTGTAAAGTAAGCGCTTTCAGTATAATATATTATGAGGTAATTTATTAATTACCCATCAATAAACACACTATTTGCATTGCGTCTTGGGAGGCGCGCTCTGCCCTCCTATCGCATCGCCAGGAGGAAATCAAAAGTGTACAAAAGCAGTTATTTGAACAATTTGTTTGGAGACGTTAAGAAAAAGTATTCCTTTGAACCGGAATTCATCTCCGCGGTCGAGGAATTTTTTGATTCTATGGACTTTTTGGTCGATGCGGAACCCAACATCGAAAAATATGCCATTCTCGAAAGAATCTTAATTCCCGAGAGAGTGATATCCTTTCGCGTCGCCTGGGTTGACGACAAAGGTAAAGTCCAAGTTAATAAAGGTTGGCGCGTTCAGTTTAACTCGGCGATTGGACCATTTAAGGGTGGTATTCGCTTTGATGCCTCAGTCAATCTTTCGATTCTCAAATTCTTAGCTTTTGAACAAACCTTTAAAAACAGCCTGACCGGCTTGCCTTTAGGAGGCGGCAAAGGCGGCGCTGATTTTAGTCCTCGCGGTCGCTCCGATGAAGAGATTATGAGATTTTGCCAAGCTTATGTTTCCGAGCTGTTCCGGCATATTGGTCCGGACACCGATGTTCCGGCCGGCGACTTTGGCGTCGGCGCAAGAGAAATTGGCTATATGTATGGCATGTATAAAAAACTCTCAAACGATTTTGTCGGCACCTTTACCGGCAAAGGCATTTCCTACGGCGGCTCTTTAGGTCGCAAAGAAGCAACCGGCTATGGCCTTCTTTATTTCGTGGCCGAGATGCTCAAAGTATTCCGCAACGACACTTTAAAAGGCAAGCGCGTCATCGTTTCCGGCTCTGGAAAAGTCGGTAAGCACGCTGCCGTCAAAGCAGCCGCTCTCGGCGCGAGAGTAGTCGCCATGTCTGACATTAATGGCTTTGTCTACGACGAAAACGGTCTCGATATCGCTTTGGTGGACCGCCTCTCCGAGGCTAGGGGCGAATACTCGCTTGAATACATAAAAGTTCATCCAAACGCCAAATTCGTTCCGACCCCCAAACTCATGTGGGAGACGCCTTGCGACATCGCCCTTCCGTGCGCGACGCAAAACGAAATTAACCTCGATGATATCAAAAAGCTCAAAGCCGGCGGATGTTATATGCTCGTCGAAGGCGCGAATATGCCGACGGCCGTCGAAGCCATCCGCTACTGCAATGAAAACGGCATTCTCTTCGCTCCTGGCAAAGCCAGCAACGCCGGCGGCGTCGCCGTCTCCGGCCTCGAGATGAGCCAAAATGCCATGCACCTGTCATGGACCTATCAAGAAGTCGATCAGAAACTCGAGCAGATTATGAAGGACATCTTCCGCAAATGCCACGAGACCGCCACCAAGTATGGCATGCCGACCAACTTGGCGTTAGGCGCCAACATCGCGGGATTCCTCAAAGTCTATGACGCAATGCTTCAAGAAGGTGTCATTTGACAATGAAAATCGCCAACCCTATTCGCCCTCCTCATATATTACTTCCCAAAGATGGCATCGACATGACCGCTTTTGCGGTCATCGCTTGCGATCAATTCACGAGCCAGCGCAGTTATTGGGACGAACTCAAAGCCGAGATCGGCGATAAGCCGTCGACCTTCCACATGATTTTTCCAGAGGCCTATTTGACTTTGGTCGACGAACAAGAATACATCCGCGGCATCAATCGCAATATCGACCGCTATCTTGCCCGAGAAGTTTTGCGCGACATCGGCTCATCGTTCATCCTCGTGGAACGCGCGACCCCACATACGAAAAGGAGATTAGGACTCGTCATCTCCGTGGATCTGGAAGCGTATTCCTATGCGAAGGGAACAAGAGCTTTAATCCGCGCGACTGAAGCCACGATTGTCGAGCGCATTCCACCTCGTCTTAAGATACGCGAGAACGCGCCTGTAGAATTAACTCATACTCTGTTTTTGTTTGATGATCCCAAAAAGACGATCATCGAAAAACTATATGCGAAGCGCCACGACATGCCGCTCGTCTACGATTTTGATTTAAATCAAAACGGTGGTCATCTGCGCGGTTATCAAGTCAACGACACGAAACCGATTATCGACGCTTTTGGCAAACTGACCGAAGCAAATGGGATTGGCTTGATGTTTGTGGTCGGCGACGGAAATCACTCCTTGGCTACGGCCAAAGCCCATTGGGACCGCATCAAAGCCTCGCTCTCAGACGAGCAGAGAAAAGATCATCCGGCCCGCTTCGCCTTAGTGGAAGCCATCAACCTCTATGATGAAGGTTTAGAGTTTGAACCGATTCATCGCGTCGTCTTCAATGTCAAAGACGATTTTGTTCCGGGTTTGCGAAAAGCCGTCACCGGAACTTGCGAGGTTCACGTTTACTGCAAGCCAAAAGGACAAGCCCCTCTTTTCATTCCGAGCAACGCCCCCTTGGCGTATAGGCAAATTCAAGATTATATCGACGATTATTTGTCGCGCAATCCCGGCGCGACCGTCGATTATGTTCACGACATAGATCACACTCACGAAGTCGCTGATCGCAATCCCGGCTCGGTCGCTATCGCTATGCCGGCTTTGACCAAAAGCGATTTGTTTGATTATATCGCCAAAGGCGATGTACTGCCTCGCAAGACGTTTTCGATGGGGCATGCCGTTGAGAAGCGTTACTATCTCGAATGCAAGAGAATAAAATAGATAACGGAAGGAGAATTATATGAAACGTATCTACAACTTTTCTGCCGGACCAGCCGTTCTACCCGTGGAGGTCTTACAACAAGCCGCCGACGAAATGCTCGATTACAAAGGATCGGGAATGTCGGTCATGGAAATGTCGCACCGCTCGAAAAACTATCAGACAATTATCGACGAAGCCGAAGCCGATCTCCGCAAGATTTTGAACATTCCTAGCAACTATCGCGTCCTCTTCGCTCAAGGTGGAGGCACCGTTCAATTCGCGATGGTTCCGATGAACTTGTCGAAAAACCGCGTCTACGACTTTATCATAACGGGTCACTGGTCGAAAGCCGCAAAAAAAGAAGCGGAAATCTTCGGCAAGGTCAATGTTATCGCCTCTTCGGAAGATAAGAATTGTTCTTATATCCCCAACCTCGATGGCGTGAAGGCATCACCAGATTCAGACTATGTCTGCATGTGCGATAACAACACCATCTTCGGCACGAAATACAAAAAGTACCCCGAATTCCCGGGTAAAATTATAGTCAATGATGCTTCCTCTTCATTCTTGAGCGAACCGATGGATGTCACCAAGTTTGGCCTCATCTACGCCGGAGCCCAGAAAAACGTCGGACCGGCCGGTGTCGTCATCATCATCATCCGCGAAGACCTCTTGGAAAACGAACCGCTGCCGGGCACCCCGACTCTCTTGAAATATAAAGTGTTGGCCGACAATGGTTCGATGTACAATACGCCTCCGACTTATGGCATCTACATCTGCGGTCTCGTCTTCAAATGGATTCTCGCCCACGGAGGCTTAGAGGCTATGAAAGAGCGCAATGAAAAGAAAGCCGCTCTCCTCTACGATTATCTCGATTCTAGCAAGATTTTCAAAGGCACCGTCGAAAAGGATTCCCGCTCATTGATGAACGTCTGCTTTACGACCGGTAACGACGATTTAAACGAAGCCTTCCTCGAAGGCGCTAAAAAAGCTGGATTTGCCAACCTCAAAGGCCATCGCTCCGTCGGCGGCATGAGAGCTTCGATTTATAACGCGATGCCCTATGCCGGTGTCGAAGCTTTGGTCACTTACATGAAGGCCTTTGAAGCCGAGCACGTGAAATAGGAGCTATGATGAGAAAAATACTGTGTCTCAATAAAATATCACCCGTCGGCTTGAAGACTTTACCGCACGACTACGAAGTCACCGGAGAAATCAATGAAGCCGATGCTATCTTGGTTCGCTCAGCTGTAATGCATGAGATGGCACTTCCGGACAATGTCCTAGCCGTCGCTCGCGCTGGCGCCGGCGTCAATAATATTCCTTTAGACGTCTATGCCAAACTCGGCGTCGTCGTCTTCAACACGCCGGGGGCCAACGCCAACGCCGTCAAAGAATTGACGATGGCCGGCATGCTCCTCGCCGCCCGCGACATCCACGGCGGAATGAAGTGGGTTGAAGCCAATAAAGAGGACGTCGAAATCAATAAGAACATGGAAAAGGCCAAAGCCGCCTTTGCCGGGACGGAAATCCTTGGCAAGACAGTTGGCATCTTCGGATTAGGAGCAGTCGGTTCTCTCGTCGCCCAAGGTGCGCGCGGAATGGGCATGCGCGTTGTCGCTTATGAACCTTCGCAAGCGACGGTCGAACGCAATCGCCCACTCTTGCCAAACGACATTGTTCTCGTAGCTAATGCCGATGAATTATACGCCGCTGCCGATTATATCAGCTTAAATGTTCCCCTTCTTCCGGCGACCAAAGGAATGGTCAATCGCGAATCGATTTCAAAGATGAAAGATGGCGTCATCATCATCAATTTAGCTCGTGATGCAATCGTCAACGATGACGACATTTGCGAAGCGCTAAAAGCCGGTAAAGTCCGCCGTTATGTGACTGACTTTCCAAACCATGCGACAGCTAACATGGACGGCGTCGTCGCCATCCCTCATCTCGGCGCCTCAACCGAGGAAGCCGAGGACAATTGCGCGGCGATGGCGGTTGCCCAAATCGTAAATTATATCGAGAACGGAAACATCGTCAATTCCGTCAACTTCCCCAACATCGAATTAGGACCCAATACCGATACTCATCGCGTAATTGTTTTACACGATGCAAATGAGATTCTTTCCGGCCAGATAATCAAGGCTGTTGAATCATGCGGTGTCGTCAAGAAGATGGCTAGTAAAATCAAAGGTAGCTTTGGCGTCACCCTCGTCGATTTTGTCGAGGTTAAATGCACTTGTTTCGAGGGCGGTTGCCTCGGTGATTGCCTCGCCAAAATTCCTGGAATCATCACTATTCGCGTAATTCACTAATCATATTAAAAACACCGTCAATTTGCGATTATTCGCGCAAAAACGGTGTTTTTTAATGGTTTGGTGAAGAATTATGATTTGATGATCGTGCCGGTTTTTTCGACGAAAGCATCCTGCGCTTTTTCGAGGGAACTGATGATGGCGGTCTTGCCTTTTTTAGCTTCCAAGAACATTAGAGTGGCCTGCACTTTTGGATACATGCTGCCCTTTGCAAAAAAGCCTTCTTCCGCGTATTTTTTAATCTCGGCGATCGTCGTATTTTCAAGCTTCTTTTCGCCTGGTTTTTTATAGTTGATATAGGCGTTATCGACCGCTGTCAGAATGACCAAATAGTCAGCGTCGACCAAGGCGGCAACTTTGGCGCTGGCATAGTCTTTATCGATGACGGCGGCGATGCCTTCGAGATGACCGTCTTTGTAGATGACCGGAATGCCGCCTCCGCCAGCGCAGATGACGACGTGCTGGTCCTTGAGGAGCGAGAGTATCATCTCTTTTTCGACGACGTCAATCGGAAGTGGCGAAGCGACGACGCGGCGGTAACCGCGGCCGCTGTCTTCCTTCATCACATAACCTTTTTCGGAAGCGATGATCTCAGCTTCTTCTTTGCTATAAAAAGCGCCAACTGGTTTCGTCGGATTTTGGAAGAGAGGATCGTTTTCGTCGACGATGACTTGCGTGACGATAGTCGCGACATGTTTATTGATGTTCTGTTTGGCCAACTCATTGTAGATGGCGTTTTGCAGATGGAAGCCGATGTAACCTTGGCTCATCGCGCCACATTCTGGAAAAGGCATTTCGGGAGTCGATTTGGACTCTGCGAAGGCTAAGTTGATCATGCCGACTTGTGGGCCGTTGCCGTGGACGATGATCACTTCGTGCCCAGCTTTTATTAAGGCGACGATTGGCTCGGCGACATTGACGAGTAATCTCTTTTGTTCTTCAGCGTTATTTCCGAGAGCGTTGCCCCCCAGCGAAACGACATATCTGCTCATATTTTGTTTCCTCTTTTGCGTTAAAAACGCATAACACAATGATTATACACTTCCTCTTTTTTGGCAACAACGATTTAAAGCGTTTCATTCGTATATGCGAATGAGGCACGTGCGCTGAGCAGGCCCTCGAGCTTGAGCGCCGCAAATACGCGTTTGCATTGAAGGCAGGCAACACTTATAATTTAGTTGTTGTAAACACCACGACTAAAAACCACGGTTTATTGTTCCCAACGCTGTTGAGAACATAATACTGATATCGAACAAGGAGCAAACTCAGTGATCCAAGGGGTTATTCTAGCGGCTGGATATGCAAGTCGAGCCGAGGCGAATAAAATGCTGTTAGTTCATCAAGGCAAGTTTTTGCTCGCCCACGCGATTGAGGGCATGATGCCGTTTGTCGATCACATCTTCGTCGTGACCGGCCACTATCGCGATGAAGTGAGCCGCGCTCTCAAATCATATTCAGAAGTCACCGCCGTCTATAATCCCCTCTACTCTCAAGGCATGTTCACGTCAGTGCAAGCGGGCGTGCGAATGGTGGCAGGCGACTTTTTCATTTTGCCGGGTGATTGTCCGTTCGTCAGCGCCGACACCTATCGAAAATTGCTGGCGGGAACTGGCGAAATGCGAGTTCCCAGCTATCAAAATCGCACGGGGCATCCCCTTTTTGTTAAGCATTCTCTAAAGGAAAAATTGCTGAGCGAGCCGAGCACTTCAAACCTGAAAGTGTTTCGAAATCGGCACGATTATGAAATAATCAAGACAGAGGATTCTCAAATCTTGATCGATATCGATACGCCTCGCGACTATCGAGCGTTAAGTACAAGCGGAAAGGATACAAAACATGGAAGCTAATCGCTATTTACGACCCGCGACCTTGGAAGAAGCCCACCAAATTCTTCTCCAAAACCCCAAAAACATTCTTTTAGGCGGCGGTCTGTGGTTGAAAAAAACGACCGCGATGGCCGATGCCCTCGTCGATTTAAGCGCTCTTGGCTTGAATCAAATCAGAGATCTCGGCAATCGCCTAGAAATCGGGGCGATGGTCACGCTTGGCGATTTCGAGCTCAGCCCTTTAGTAAAAGATATTCAAAATGGAATATTAGTCGAATCAGCCAGCCAAATTATGGGTGTCGCCTTTCGCAACAGTGCGACGATTGGCGGTTCAATCGCCGGGCGCTTCCCATTTTCAGATATCATCACTCCTTTGCTGGCCTTGGATACGACTCTCGTGTTCTATCCACAGAAAGAGATGAGCCTCGCGGATTTTCTTAATTTCCGAGGTCGGTTGAGCGATATTTTAACGCACGTCATCATCAAGAAGACGAGCGGCAGGTCTTTCTTTAAGAAAGTCAAGACGACAGCGCTCGATTTTGCGATTCTCAATGTCGCCATCACCCGCATCGACAACAAGTATCGCATTGCGATTGGCAGCCGTCCCTCAGTCGCGTCGTTAGCTGTCAAGGCCATGGCGATTCTCGACGATGCCAAAAAGCTTGATTGCGATGTGATTCTAAAAGCCGCCGAAACATCCGTTGACGAACTATTGTATGCGACGACGACCGCTGCCAGCGCCGATTATCGGCGCACCCTCGCCAAAACATATGTCAAGCGCGGGCTTGAGGAGGTCAGTCGATAATGAAAGTCAATTTTGTCTTGAACGGTCATGACGTTACTTTCGAAATCGCACCTGGTGAATATCTGGTCGACACGCTTCGCAACAACCACCTCCTGTCGGTTAAGAAAGCTTGCGGCGAAGCGGCTTGCGGTGCCTGCACCGTCTTATTAGACGGAAAGCCAATCTTATCATGTTCGTTTTTAAGCGCTCGCGCCGAAGGTCGCAAAGTGACGACGGTCGAAGCCATTCAAGACGAAGTCGATAAGATCAGCGACTTTTTCTCGAGCGAAGGCGCCGATCAATGCGGTTTCTGCAACACCGGAATCGCCCTTACGATCTACGCGCTAAAAAATGAAATCAAAAACCCGAGCGACGAAGATATCAAGCACTTTGTGGTTGGTAACTTATGCCGATGCTCAGGTTACCAAGCGCAGTTTTTGGCGATTAAGCATTATTTGGAGGCGAGCAAATGAAAACGGTAAATCATAAAACCCCTTCTGTCGATGGCAAAGGTATCATGATGGGCCGCGCCGCCTTCACCGACGATTTTGCCGAACCCAATTCGCTAATTGTCAAAGTTCTGAGAAGCCCTCACGCCTTTGCCCATATCAAAAAAATCGATACTTCGAAAGCCAAGGCTTTGCCAGGTGTCGAAATCGTCTTGACGTATCACGACGTTCCGCGCCGCTCATTCACGCGCGCCGGGCAAGGATATCCCGAACCGTCACCTCACGATAAATTCATATTAGATGAATATGTTCGCTATATCGGCGACGAAGTCGCCTGTGTAGCGGCCATCGATGAAGCGACTGCTGATCACGCCCTTCGCCTCATCGAGGTTGAATATGAAGTTTTAGAACCCGTTCTCGACTTTGAGACCGCTTTTGAAAACAAAAGCATCATTCACCCCGAAGATGGCATCTGCGAGATGTTCCCGATCGGCTTTGAACCCAAAAAGAACGTGGCTGCAACCTATCACATGAACATCGGCGATGTCGACGCCGTGATGGCGAAATGCGACGCCGTCATCGAAGAGACTTATTATACGCAAGCTCAGTCGCATGCCATGCTCGAGCCGCACAGCTCTAATGCGCGCCTCGATTATCACAATCGGCTCGTCATTTATTCTTCGACGCAAACTCCATACCACGTCCGCAGAATCCTCTCGCAGACGATGGCGATGCCGATTAGTAAAATCCGTCTGATCAAACCGCGAGTTGGTGGCGGATTTGGCGGCAAGCAAGCTCTGCATGGTGAATTCTTTGTTTCGCTCGTGACCTTAATGACTAAAAAACCATCGAAAATGGTTTATACTCGTCAAGAAGTCTTTGAGTCCGCTTACACCCGCCACCCGATGCGCATTACCATGCGCTTGGGTGCGATGAAAGACGGGACGCTCAAAGCCATCGATTGCCACAGCCTATCCGATACCGGCGCCTATGGCGAGCACGCTCTCACCGTGTTCATGATCACCGGTTCGAAAGTCTTACCTTTATATAATAAAGTCGATGCTGTCCGCTTCGGCGGGCGCGTCGTCTATACAAATCACGTCTCATCCGGCGCTTTCCGCGGCTATGGTGCAATTCAAGGCAACTTTGCTCTCGAATCAGCCATCGATGTCTTAGCTAAAAAACTTCATATCGATCCCCTTGAGTTCCGCCGCAAAAACATGATGGAAGAGGGTGAGACGAGTCCCATCTTCGAAATCATGGGCGAAGGCACCGAGGGCACGGCCATGAATATGGACACGTGCAAGCTTCGCTACTGTTTGGATCGCGGCGCCGAGCTCATCGATTGGAAGAGCAAATACCCGTTCGTCAAAGTTGGCCCCAATAAAGTGCGATCGGTCGGTATGGCCATCGCCATGCAAGGAAGCGGCATCCCCTATATCGATATGGCGGCCGCATCAATCAAATTGAATGATGACGGCTTTTATAATCTAACAGTCGGCGCGACTGACATCGGTCAAGGGAGCGATACCGTTCTGACTCAGATCGCCGCCGAGACCTTGATGACGACCGTCGACAGAGTTGTCATCTACTCATCAGACACCGATCTAGCGCCTTTCGATCCTGGAGCTTATGCCTCCAGCACGACGTATGTATCGGGTAATGCCGTGTTAAAGGCCGCGAAGAGCATGAAGAGAATGCTGATTGAAGAGGCGGCCCATTATCTGAAAGTCTCAACGGATGAAATTGAATTTGATGGTACAAAGTTCACATCTGGCAAACAAACAATAACTTTGTCCGATTTGTCTAACAAGCTTTTTTATAACGAAAACCAGCACCAACTGACGGCCACGGAAAGCTACGTTGGCCACAAGTCTCCGCCGCCCTTCATGGCCGGCTTTGTCGAAATCGAAATGGACACCGAAACATACGAATATAAAGTTCTTCATTACGTCAGTGTCGTCGATTGCGGCGTGACGATTAATCCGATGCTGGCCAAAGGCCAAGTTGAAGGTGGTATCGTCCAAGGTCTCGGTATGGCCTGTTACGAGGATGTCAAATACAGCAATCGCGGGAAATTGAATAGCAACAGTTTTTTATACTACAAAATCCCGACGATGCTCGATGTTGGCAAACTGACGACCGAATTTGCCGAAAGCTATGAGGAAAGCGGACCTTATGGCGCGAAATCAGTTGGTGAAATTGGCATCGACACACCGCCGGCAGCCATTGCTAACGCCGTTGCTAATGCCATCGGTCTACGCGTTAAAAAACTTCCGATTACCCCCGAGAAAATATTTCTGGGGATGTCAACCAAATAAAGGAGATTTCTTATGAAACAGAAAAACACAATTCTACACACAATCTTAACCGTCGTTTTGTTCGGAGCTATTTGGGGCTTGCTCGAAGCCACGATCGGCTATTTGCTCCACTGGCTTCCGTCGATGGTCTCGGGACTCGTCATGTTCCCGATTGGCGCGACCCTGATGTATTGGGCCTTTCGCAATACCGACAAGAAAACTGTCATCCTCTATGTCGGCTTAATCGCCGCTGCCATCAAGGCCATCAATTTATTGATGCCACTTCCGCCCGCTGGTCCGATTAAAGTCATCAATCCGATGATTTCCATCGTTCTCCAGTCTTTGATCGTGTTTGGCCTCAGCTACTTATTTGATCGCAAGACGACAGCCGTTAAATCAACCCTCCTCCAAGTCGGCATCTTGGCTTTTGCCATCGTCGCGTGGCGGGGCTTATTCCTCGTCAATCAAGCCATCAATTACGGTATTACCGGCAATTTGCCGAACCAGCTGAAAGACGCCGCGGGCATCCTCTCATTCATCTTTGTAAATGGGGGCTATGAATTTCTGATTTTAGGTGTCATATATGCCATCTATCGCCTCGTTTCATTCTTCCTCGCCCACAAAGGGATTACCATCAAGGGTCCGGAATGGATTATGTACGTGCTTTCGCCACTTGCTTTGGTGGGAGCGGTCTTAGCCGTCGTTATACGCTAGAGGAGCGACATGAGCGACCTGTACGATAAAATTATCGAGTTCAAGCGGCAGGGCATCGATTTCGTCATCGTCACGGCCACCGAGAAAAGCGGGGCCGGACCAGTCGATGTCGGCAAGAAGATGATCGTCACCGAAGACCATCACTTTTTCGGCACGGTCGGAGGTGGGGCCTTGGAATTCTATGCGGTCGAAAAATGCCGCGAGATTATCAAGGGCCGCTCGCATCTCACCGAGCGCTATTATCTGAGCGAAGGCCGGGTCATTCCCGAAACCAAAACTCTGCCGATGGCTTGTGGTGGCATCGTCACTTTGTTCTACGAATTTGTCGGACCGCGGCAGTACGTCTATATTTTCGGAGGGGGCCATGTCGGCGCGGCCCTAGCCAAGGCAATCAGACCCCTCGGCTTTTTCGTCATCGTCATCGATGAGCGGGCTCCGATCATTGAAAAATTCGAAGGCGCGGATCAAAAATTTAATATGCCGTTTGTGGATTACATCACGAAAAATGGTATTCGCGAAGGCAGTTACGTCGTCGTTTGCACACCTTCGCACACCAACGATTACCACGTCCTCAACAAGATACTGACCGACAAACTGCAACCCAAGTATGTCGGTATGCTCTGTTCGACCGAAAAGATAAAAACCTATTTGGAAAGGACATATGCATCATTCGGAAAAGATGTCGATTTATCTAGTTTCTATTCGCCGATCGGCCTCAATCTAGGCGGCAACACTCCTGAAGACATCGCCGTCTCGATTTCTTCGGAAATCCTCGCCCTCTATCACGGCCGGACCGACATCAAGCACATGAGGGAAAATCTCGATGGTGACGATTGTTACTGGAAAGATTGATTCCGGTAAAACCACAACATTATTGAAACACCACGAAGTCACGCTTTCGGGCGATGGCTTCGTGGCTATCAAAAAAACGCAGGACAAGAATATTTACGGCTTCAACCTCATGCGTTTATCGAACAAAAATGAACTTCTCTGGATGGTTCACCAACAGTACTATCACGAGGATTTCAAAAGAGCTGCGAAATTCGGACCTTACTACCTTAATCTCGATTTGCTCGGACTCGTCGAAATAGTCGCTGACGAATTAATTGCAAGTAGAATATCTCCGATCTATCTCGACGAAGTCGGAGTGCTCGAACTCAACGGCGGAGGATACCACAACACCTTGAAAAAAATCATCGAAAGCGGCCTCGACCTCGTCATCGCCGTTCGCGAAGACCTCGTCCAACCAGTTGTAAAGTATTTCGCGATACAAGACTATGAACTATTAATAGCTCAGAAAGAGGTGTAGAACCATGTACGATTATGCGATCATGAACGGAAAGCTCTACATCAACGGTCATTGGGAAACGCGCAACCTCTATATCGATAAAGGCGAGATCGCGTTGATCAGCGAAGATTTTTTGGATGCGAACGAAGTGGCGGACGCCGATGGTTTAGAAGTATTACCGGGTGTCATCGATCCTCACGTTCACTTCGAGCTAGACTTGGGCAAAATAAAATCGGTCGATGATTTTTATCACGGCACCGTCGCAGCCGCCTATGGCGGAGTCACCTCGATTGTCGACTTTTTGGATCCGGCCGCCAATGCCGAAGAACTGCAAGTCGCTTTCGATAAGCGCCTCGCTTTAGCTAAAAAATCAGTGGTCGATTTCCGCCTCCACGCGTGTATCAAAAACCCGACCGGCGACTTAGAAGAATTTGTTAAAAAGATGAAGAGTCTCGACATCCACACTCTGAAATTATTTACGACCTATTCCGATTCCGGGCGCCGCACTTATGATGACGACATCATCAAGCTTTTAAAGTTGTCCGACAAATATCATTTTTTATTGTTGGCTCACGTCGAAAATGATGATCTCATCCGCTTGGACAGAGAGTTTACGTATCAAGATTTGCCGATTAGCCGCTCTTCGGAAGCGGAGCGTACGGAAGCCTTGAAACTCGCCGAATTAGTCCGCGTCCACGGCGGCAAACTCTATATGGTCCACTTAAGTGATGGACACACTCTAGAAGCCCTTATTGAAAACTACAGCGACATTCTCAATAAGCGTTTCTTCGTCGAAAGTTGCCCGCAGTATTTTACTTTTACCAACGAAGACTTGCAGCGCGAGGATGGCTACCTATATTCTTTTGCTCCTCCGCTTCGCGACTTTGTCGGTCGCAAGTTATTGTTCATCAATCAAAAATACATCGACACGATCGGCACTGATCACTGCGCATTTAACGTCGCGGATAAAAAGGGCAAAATGCTCTTTGAAATGCCGCTTGGCATCGGCGGCGTCGAACACTCCTTCACGATTATGCGCCACCACCTCGGCGATGCCGCAATCAACAAGATGACGGCGAATATCGCCCGCATTCAAGGCTTGACCGGCAAGGGTGAAATCAAAGTCGGAAACGATGCCGATTTGCTCCTTTTTAAACCTGAGCCGCGCAGCTTGATTTTAGATCAGCACGGCAACGCCGATTACTCTCTTTACATCGGACAACCATCGCACGGGCAAGTTCTATCGACGATGGTGCGCGGTCAGTTCGTCATTAAAAACCGCGCCTATATCGGCGGGCAAGGCAAATGGATCAAAGGGCGGGATATCGTATGAAAAAAGCCATAATCAACGCGAAAATATATGATTTTGCCAGTTTTTTTGACAATGCTTTTATCATTTTTGATTATCGTATTTTAAAGGTTGGCGCAATGGAAGACTTCGTCGACGAAGGCTTTGAAATCATCGACGCTCAAGGCGCATTGCTCATGCCAGGGTTATTGTGCGCCCACACTCACATCTACTCGACTTTTGCGCGAGGATTAGCGCTGCCTTTTCACCCCAAAAACTTTCAAGAGATTCTCGATCAGATGTGGTGGAAGCTCGACCGGCACATCGACAACGAAACCTCATATTATAGCGGTATCGTCGCCGCTGCCGACTTCATGCGCAACGGTATCACGACGTTAATCGACCACCACGCCAGCGGCAAGGAAATCGCCGGCTCTTTAGCTTCTCTTAAAAAAGCCGTCTGCGATGAAGCGGGACTCCGCGCCTTGTTCGCCTTCGAAGTTAGCGACCGCTTTGATATTCGTGAGGCGGTTAAAGAGAACGCTGCTTTCATCAAGAATTTTAAAACGCCCTTTACCGCGGGATTATTTGGACTTCACGCCTCGATGAGCCTTTCCGAAGGCACGCTTAAAGCCGTTGGCGAGAATTTAGGGGGGGCGCCGATTCACATTCACGTCGCCGAAAGCGAGATGGACGAAGCCGACTGCCTAACTAAATATCATGAGAGGGCGATTGAACGGCTGGACCGCCACGGATTAATCAATGAAGACAGCTTGCTCATCCACTGCGTCCACGTTAATGATGCCGAACTCGATATTATCAAAAAGCGCAAGGCTTCAATCGTCGTCAATGTCACGTCAAACATGAATAATGCCGTGGGGCTTCCCGATGTCGTCAAATTTAAAGACAAGGGATTGCCGGTGATGGTCGGCAACGATGGCTTATCGACTGGAATGGCGAATGAATATCTCAATGTCCTCTATTCTCAGCACCTCCTCCATCGATCGCCGACGGCTTTTTGCTTAGGACAGCTGCTTGAGATGATTAATCATGGTTATGAATATGCCTCTCGTCTTTTAGGAGTCAAGTTGGGTCGGATTGAAAACGGATACGAAGCCGACTTCCTGCTCGTGCCTTATGCCGCTCCGACCGAGTTCAATAGCCATAATGCCTTCGGCCACCTCTTTTATGGTTTGATGCACGCTTTTAAACCGCGCGATGTCTTCGTCGCCGGCCAGCAACTCGTCGCGAATTACGAACTGACCAGTCAAAAGTTGATCGCCGACTATCGGAAAAGCCCGATCGTCGCTGAACAACTATGGAATAGAATCAAAGGAGAAAAATGATGGATTTATCAACAAAATTCGACGGGCTCGTCCTCGCCAATCCGCTCATGCCCGCCGCCGGGCCGTTAGTCGGTGACACCGATAAACTTCTTTTTATGAAAGAAGCGGGCTGCGGAGCAATCGTCACGAAGACCATTTCGACCAAAGACGCTCATATTCCGAAGCCCTGCATTTACGGCGATCGCGAATACATCATGAACAGCGAGCTTTGGAGCGAATATAACAAGGAGAAATGGATTGAGGAATTCTTACCGAAATTTGTCGCCAAAAACGATGGCCGTCCCTTGATTATCAGCGTCGGTTACAGCAAAGAAGACATGGATGTTTTAATTCCGTTATTAGATCGTTTTGCGGATGCCTTTGAAGTGTCGACTCACTATGTGGGAAACAACCATTCGGTCATCGCCGAGACGGTGCGGACAATTCGCAAGCACACCAAGAAACCGCTCTATATGAAAATCAGTCCGCACATTCCTGATCCGTCAGGATTCGCTCACGCCATTAAAGAGGCCGGCGCGAGCGGCGTCGTGGCTGTCAATTCCCTAGGTCCGACGATGAAAATCGATATTAAAAAGCGGCGCATCATCTACGGCAACGACAAAGGTTTTGTCTGGACGAGCGGCCCGGTCATCAAAAACCTCGCTTTAGCGACTGTCTACACCATTAAACAAGCCGAGCCGTCGTTAACGGTCATCGGCGTCGGCGGCATTTCATCCGCAGATGATGTTATCGAATTCCTTTTAGCCGGCGCGAGCGGCGTGCAAATGCTCTCTGCAGCCCTCTTAAAAGGCAAACAACTCTACGCTAAAATCATCGAAGACTTGCCGAAAGCCCTCGAAAAATAGGCTTCTCGTCGATTCAGGAGGTCATCGATATACAACTTGTCAATAAAGTCCGCTATGAAGGTAACACTCCTTACTTAATTCCCGAGAAATGCATCCGCTGCCTGCTCTGCGTTAAGATATGCCCATATTTCGCCATCGAGATGAAAGACGTCATCACCTTCGATTCAAAGAAGTGTTTCCAATGCGGACTTTGCCCCGTCAAATGTCCGGCTGGGGCCATCGTCATGGAAGAGAAGGAGTGAGAAATGTTCGATCCTACCAAATCAACACCGAAAGTCGATCACGAAGAAAAGTGTTCGGGACAAGCTAAATACGTCTCAGATATCGTTTTCGACGACATGTTATTCGCCAAGACGGTCCGCTCGACAATTACCAAGGGTAAAATTCTCAATATTAACTTGCCCGATTTGCCCGATGGCTATTTTTATGTCGACCACCGCGATATCCTCAAAGAAAACTACGTCAAGATGATCGTCGCCGATTGGCCGGTCTTTGCCGTTGACCGCGTCAACTATATCGGCGAGCCGATCATGCTCGTCGTCGGACCCGACAAAGCAGTTATCGATCGTTTAATCGAACAAATCAAAATCGATTACGAACTCGAGACACCAGTTTTTGATTATGTGAACAGCGCCGTCTACAAAACGTTTCAAAAAGGCGATTTCGCCAGCGCGGCCCAAAGAGCTAAGCGGACGATTACGGAAACTTTTCAGACCGGCTATCAAGAACAAGCCTACATCGAACCGCAAGGCATGTTGGCTTATCTCGAAGAAGGCGGTAAAGTCACTTTAATCGGTTCGATGCAATGCCCTTATTACATTAAAAATGCCGTTATTAACACCTTGGGATATCCCGGCGACAAAGTTCGCGTTGTGCAGCCTGCTGTCGGTGGCGCCTTTGGCGGGAAGGAAGAATTTCCTTCGACGATAGCTTGTCAGTTAGCGACCGCCGCCGTCAAAATAAGAAAACCGATTAAGATGATTTTTGAGCGCGAAGAAGATATGCTGGTGACGACGAAGCGCCACCCATCGACAACTGTTCTCGAAGCGAAAATTGATGAAAATAATCACGTGATAGGAATTAAAGCCACAGTCAAGTTAGACGCCGGTGCTTATATCGGCCTCAGCGGCGTTGTCTTGTCGCGCTCCATGCTGGCCGTGACCAATGCCTATACCATCGATAATCTCGATGTTTCCGGTAACGTTTTCATAACTAATACCGTCCCGACCGGCGCCTTTCGCGGATTCGGTTCGCCGCAGATGATTTTTGCGATTGAGATGTTCATGAATCACATCGCCAAGGATTTAGGCATCGATCCTTATGAATTCAGACTGCGCCATTTGGTCAAACAAGGTGATTTGACCTCGACAAGCGGTCTTTTCCGCGACCCGATCATCATGAAAGACATGATTGCAAAGGCTATGGAAATGTCCGATTATCGACGCAAGACAAAAGAGTATGCCAAACTCGAAAGCTATAAAGGCATCGGCATGAGCTGGTTCCTCCATGGGTGTGGGTTTACCGGCGATGGCGAGAGCACGCACATTAAAGCTAAAGTACGTCTCGTCAAAGACGAGTTGGACATCGTCCATCTCCATATTGCCGCCGTCGACATGGGACAAGGCGCCAAAACTTCGCTAAAGAGAGTCGTAGCCATGACCTTAGGCGTCGACAATGACCGAGTTGTCTTCGATTATCCAGATACTGATTTAGCACCCGATTCCGGGCCGACCGTCGCGTCGCGGACGATGATGATTGTCGGTGGGTTATTAGCTCGCGCTGCTCAGAATTTAAAAGACAATTGGAAAAATGGTCAAGTTCAGGAGATCATCGAGCACTACAAACAGCCCGATTATATTCAGTGGGACGAAAGCAAATTGCGCGGCGATGCCTACCCCGCATATTCGTGGGGTGTCAATGTCGTCGAAGTGGAAATATCAACGATAACCTACGAAGTTGAAATAAAAGGAATTTGGAGCGTTTACGATGTCGGCAAAGCCATCGATGAGAGAATGATCATCGGGCAAGCCGATGGCGGAATAACGCAAGGCGTGGCTTATGGTTATCTAGAATATATGCGCCACGAAAATGGCAAATTGCGCCAAAAAAACTTAACCGACTACATCATTCCGACGACGATGGATGTGCCTCTGATGGAAACCGTCATCATGGATAATCCGTTCCCATATGGTCCATACGGCGCCAAAGGAGCCGGCGAATTGACACTCGTCGGCGGTGCCCCAGCCATCGCTTTAGCCATTGAAAATGCCATTAAGCGAAGAGTGAACAGCATTCCGGCCACCCCAGAGCACATCATGGAGCTATTGAAAAATGAATAATATTAGATTTAATTTAAACGGTCAGGATGTCGCCGTTGAACTCGATGTCAGCTTGCGCTTGCTCGATGTGCTGCGCGATTATTTCCATCTGACTGGTACAAAAGAAGGCTGTGGTGAAGGCGAATGCGGAGCTTGCTCAGTCCTCATCGACGGGAGAGTCGTCAACAGCTGTTGCTTTCCTCTCGCCAACGTTCGCGGCAAGAAAGTTCTGACAATCGAAGGTTTAGCCAGAACCAAGCGCTATCAAGTTCTTAAGGATGCCTTTCATATCGAAGGCGGTTCACAATGCGGAATTTGCACGCCGGGAATGATCATGGCTGCGGAAAGTCTACTTTCCGA
>JBAZED010000011.1:0-31993 GCA_041654095.1 Bacilli bacterium | reverse complement strand
CGTCATGGCCGTCTGATCATTTAGGTACTCTTTGACCATCCGAAGCTTCTTGTCCATGGTTAGTTTCATAAGAAAAACCCCCTTTTATTGTAACCGGATTTCGGTCCAATAAACGGGGGTAATTTCAATCAAGTGGTGCCCGGGACCGGACTTGAACCGGTACGGGATCATCTCCCGCAGGATTTTAAGTCCTGTGCGTCTACCTATTTCGCCACCTGGGCTGATGATTGATGGATGGTCTCCCGTAGACGGTTCGAACGTCCGACCCCTTGATTAAAAGTCAAGTGCTCTACCAACTGAGCTAACGGGAGATATTACGATGGCTGGGGTGGCTAGGATCGAACTAGCGAGATGACAGAGTCAAAGTCTGTTGCCTTACCACTTGGCTACACCCCAAGTTGATGGTGGAGGAAGGCGGATTTGAACCACCGAACCCTGTGGGAACTGATTTACAGTCAGCTGCGTTTGGCCACTTCGCTATTCCTCCACGAGCCTGACGATTATACTATGGTGGATGTTGAGGGGCTTGAACCCCCGACCTCCGCCGTGTAAAGGCGATGCTCTCCCAACTGAGCTAAACATCCACACTAGACACCATATAAGCGTGCTTAACTAATATATCATTTGATATATTGCAAGTCAATAAAAATTTCTCGCTCAAAACATCGATGAAATCGAAGAAAAAACACCATTTATGGTGTTTATTTTGATTAATATCCTTTTTTGCCGAGGAGGCGGAACATGTTCGTTTTGTAGATTTCAACACCCGGTTGATCAAAGGGATTAACGCCCAAAAGATAGGCCGACATCGCACACGCTCTCTCGAAGAAATAAAAGAGGTGACCTAACGAAAATGGGTTGATTTCCGGAACGGTGATAATGACATTGTTGACCTTGCCCGTCTCAACGTGAGCGTCAAGGGTGCCGAGAAAGGCTTTTTCATTAACGTAACTCAATGATTTTCCAACTAAGTAATTTAGACCATCGAGGTTTTCTTCATCGTGTGGAATGAGAACCTCGCGATTGGTTTTTTGAGCATAAAGAATCGTTTCAAAGAGAATGGGCGATCCGTCTTGAACGAACTGTCCGAGACTGTGCAGATCAGTCGAAAAAGTGACTGAGGCTGGAAACAAACCAAGATGTTTTTTTCCTTCTGACTCACCGAATAATTGCTTTAACCATTCGCCGAGCTGCATGAGTTTGGGCTCGTAAACGACATAGAGTTCAACCTGTTTGCCACCGCGGTAGAGACAATCGCGAGCGACGGCGTATCGATAACATTCATTTTCTAATAAATTGGGATTTGCATATAATTCGCGCGCTTCGATTGCGCCATTCATCAACTCTTGAATATCAATCCCGGCGCAGGCGATTGGAAATAACCCGACGGCGGTGAGCACCGAAAAACGGCCGCCGACATCAGATGGTAGGACAAAGGTTCGATAACCTTCCTTGTCACACAGAGTTTTTAATGCGCCCTTGGTGGCATCGGTAGTGGCAAAAATTGCTTTGCGAGCCTTATCATTGCCGACCTTCTTTTCAAGAAGATCGCGCAAGAGGCGAAAAGCGATTGAAGTCTCGGTCGTCGTTCCGCTTTTGGAGATGACATTGATGGCAAAATTTTTCTTCTCCAGATAATGAAGAATTTCGCATGTATAATCAGATGAAAAAGTTTGACCTAAAAACAGTATTTCCAGTTTATCATCTGTCTTTAATCCGCGAAGAGCCTCGATGGCGGCGCGGGCGCCTAAATACGAACCGCCGATTCCGCAGACGACGAGCACCTCGTAGTTGTCGCGAACTTCTCTAGCGCATTTGATGATGCTCAGAAATTCTAGGCGGTCGTAATTCATGGGCAAGTCGACCCATCCCAAAAAATCGTTGCCTGCACCGGTTTTTTCATTGATAACCCGATTGAGATTAGTGACTTTTTCTTGATATGTTGATAGATCGAGTGGGGTGACGAGATGATCGAGATTAACTTTTAGCATCTTCTTTTTCTTCCTGCACTTTTTCAAGTTGCTTTCCGGTCCATTCCTCAAGTTTTTCCTTGAGCGGCGCGAAATTGATGTTCTCTTCATCGACTAAGGTCTTTTTCCGAACGTTCGCTTTGTGATCGAGGCGATCTTCGATTGTGACCTTGCGCAGCGAGACCTTCATAAACGAGTTATTCGCGTCGATTTCGAGAACTTTGACATTGTAATTGCGGCCGACTTGGACATAGCGGGAAATATCAAAAACAAAGCGATCGCTGATCTCCGAAATGTGCAAGAGCCCAGTCGCATCGCTCTCAAAAATCATCAGCGCGCCAAAGCGGCGCAATTCGGTGACCGTCCCCTCGATGATATCGCCGACATTAAATGACATCGGCATCAATGCTTCTCCCCGTGGATGATGGACTGCAAATAATAAACATCCTCAAGCGAAGTGACTTTCATCGTGCGCTTTTCACCCATGACGAGATGAACGGGCATGAATGTTTTGAAAATCAATCCGGCATCGTCGGTGTTGTCGACGTTTTCCTTGAGAAGATGGTGGGCGATATAGATCATTCCAACCTTAAAAGCTTGCGGCGTCTGAACGCGATAGATGGTTTTGCGATCGGGCATGAAGCCGATGCGCTCACCATCCGATGAGATGGCGGTGGTATCATCGCTCGGCAAGACGGTCGTCACAGCATTATGTTTTTTGGCGCCCTCAATGCACTCGTTGATCACGCGCTCGCTGACGAGCGGACGAGCGGCATCATGAATCAGAACGATATCGTCGTCGTTGGCTAGCGTCTTCAAAAACTTGACGCCGTTAAAGCTCGACTCCTGGCGCGTACTTCCGCCGAGAATAATGTGTTTTACTTTGGTAAAATTATTATCTTGAACCAGTTTGCTCAGATAATCGATGTGATCTTTTTTGGAGACCAGAACAATGAGGTCAATCGCCTTAGCTTGATGGAAGCTATTGATGGCATACCAAATAAGCGGTTTACCCTCAATCTCATAAAACTGCTTTGGCGCATCGGCATTAAAGCGATGAGATGAACCGGCTGCAAGGATGATAGCGATGTTCATAATTACTCCTTTTTAACGGCGATTGATTTTTCTTTTTTTTCAAGTATCGAAGCGATGGCAATCGAATCGATAACTAATTTCATAACCTTTTCTAATTCGCTATTGGCTGAATAATCGGCGACGCAGATATAGTTCACGCGCCCATCTTCGAAAATTTGTTCGACTTTTTCTTTTCTACCGCGCGGGTAGACGGCGATTGAGCGGCCGCCGTTTTGCTTGACGAGAATCATCATCGGAATGTCGGTCATCCCATCGCCGAGATAGACGATGTTGCGATAAGGGATGCGTCGAAAAGCCGACTTTTCGTTTAAACGGTCGTCATCGGTCGCTTCGATAACGCCTTTTGAAATCCTGAATAAGTGCTGTGTTTTTTGCGTGTAATTGACGGCGAATTTTGGCCAGATGGGTTCGCCCGTCTCGTCATCGAATAAAAACTCGCAGCCATAGATCATTTTGAATTCTTTGGCGATGCTGCATCCATCGATGATTTCTTTGGTGCCTGACGAAGTCAGATAGTGTTCGATTTTAATGCCGTTTTGCATACCGTAAGTGTTAATGCGGCTGAACCAGGTCGTGACACCATCAAAATATTTGATGTCTTTGCCGAGCGATTCAAGCCATTGGCGAGTCATCTTAATTCCTTTTTCTTTGGCCATGCAAATCATCATGTACATATAAGACAAAATGCGCTCGACTCCGGTTTTGGCTGAGAATTCGCTGGTCGCTCCCCAAAACTGCGCGGGAGTCATTCCAAGTGCCGGAATAAAACTGTAGTTTTGTATGTCCTCTGGCGTCAAGGTTTTATCGAAGTCGTAGATAATCGCCATTATTGGTTTTCCGTCCATTTTTATACCTCGGGAAAATATTATCATTGGATAATATAAAAGTCAATCTAGCACCCTCGACAAAACCTCGTATTCGTCGATACTTTTTCGTTGTCGTTCACCTTGCATACCCGAGGCTACTAAGATAGAATAATTAAGCAACAAATAATATTTGTTTGGAGAGTGGCGAATGGATGGATGGTTGATGTGGACGTTGATTGGAATCGGAGGGCTGGCAGCTCTCTATATTCTTTTTTTCGTCGTCGTCATTTTGACCATCGCCAAGTTCAAGAAGAAACTAGACAAGCGGAGAGAAGCTCTGCGGCTTTTGCTCGCCCAGTGCAAAGATATCGTCTTATCGCTCTACAAAACGATCAACAATCAGAAAATTCAAGTCCCGATGTCGCTTCAGAATAAAGTCAATGAGTTGGCCAATAAGAAAATAGGCTTATTTAATCAATATGAAGTTTTCGATTACGCTCCCAAACTCGAAAGGATTAGCAAGGCGGTCTTCGAGCTCGCGGAAACGAGCAAGGCGTTGAAAAAGAGTGAAGAGTTCCTCCGATTCAAGAAGGAAATCAGCGAACTTGATGAAATCAAAAGACAGCATATCGCTATCTATAACGCCGACATTAATGGTTATAATTATTGGATAAGATTTATGTCTTATCGCCGCATATTATCGGGGCTCGGCTTCAGCGAAAAAAAGCGCCTTGATTAGAAAGGTTTACAATTTATGAAAACACCGATTATCCTGTGCATCATGGATGGATATGGAATTCGCCACGCCGACTACGGAAACGCCATTCACGCCGCCAAAAAACCGAATTTGGACAAAATATTTGCGTCCTATCCCTATACCGAAATCGAGACAGCCGGCGAATTCGTCGGTTTGCCGGATGGCCAGATGGGCAACTCCGAAGTCGGCCATCTCAACATCGGGGCGGGACGCATCGTCTATCAGTCGCTAACCCTAATCAATAAAGCCATTCGCGAAGGTACTTTTTTCGAAAATGGAAAGTATCTCAAGGCGATGGAATACGTCAATAAGAACCATTCGAGTTTACATATTTTCGGGCTGGTCAGCGATGGTGGAGTTCACTCCCACATCGAACACTTTTTGGCGATTCTTCAAATGGCAAAAAAGAATAATGTCAAAAAAGTATTTGTTCACGCCTTCATGGATGGCCGCGATGTCGATCCGCAAATAGGCGCGAGTTACATTCAGCGCCTTCAAGACGAGATGAATCGCCTTCGCCTCGGAGAGATTGCTGACATATCGGGTCGTTACTGGGCCATGGATCGCGACAAAAACTTGGATCGCGTCGACATCAGCTACCGGTTGATGGTCGATCACGATGGCCCCTCTTTCGGCGATCATCAACAGTATTTCAGAGGCCAATATGCATATCTTCCGAAGATGGGTATGGATGCTAGTGATGAATTCGTCATCCCACATTACAACCGCAATGTCGACGGTCGGATCAAAGATAATGACGCCATCATTTTCATGAATTTCAGACCGGACCGCGCGATCGAGATTTCGACCATCATCACCAATCCGCATTTTTATGAAAATCCCCCGCAAAAAGCCGATGGTTCATATGCTTTTAAACCGTATTTGCCTAAGCATATTCTCAAGAATATCTTCTATGTCTGCACGATGAAATACGCCGAATCAGTCAAAGGCGAAATCGCTTTTCACCTCCCGACCTTGGATAATATGCTCGGCCCTTATCTAGCTGAAAAAGGCTATTATCAACTCCGCATCGCCGAAACGGAAAAGTACGCCCACGTCACCTTCTTTTTTGACGCGACGGTCAACTACGACGGAGTGGAAAAACCAGCCCTCAAGAACTGCAAGAGAATTCTGATTAATTCACCGAAAGTCGCCACCTATGATTTGAAACCGGAAATGTCGGCTTTTGAAGTCAAAGACGCGCTGATCAAGGAACTTAACAAAGGCGAACTCGATGTCGTTATTTTGAACTTCGCCAATTGCGACATGGTTGGCCATACCGCTATTTTTCCGGCTGTCGTCGAAGCCGTCGAAACCATCGATAAGTGCGTTGGTGAAATTTATGATTGGACACAGAAAAACGGTGGCGTCATGCTGATTACGGCCGACCACGGAAACGCCGAGGAAGTCTTTGATGACGCCGGTCGCCCAATTACCTCTCACACCAAAAATATCGTTCCTTTCTGCGTGACGAAGCCCGGTCTTGAATTACTTCCTAAAGGCGGGAAACTCGCCAATATCGCACCGACAATTCTCGATTTGCTCGGACTGGCAAAACCCGCCGAGATGAGCGAAGAGTCTCTCATCGTTAAATAATTTTATTTAAAATGTAAAAACCACGGATAATTTTCCGTGGTTTTTAATAATGAAATCAATATAACTCTATTATTTCGTCGGCAAAAAGATAGCCTAATTTTAAGCAGCTGAGGGCATCAAAATGCGCGAGATCGGGTTTTTCGACGGGTTCTTTATCGTATTCTAATCCGTTGGCAATCGTATCGATATATCGATTTAGAGGTGAAGAAGACGCGATATTCATCTTAGCTTGATTGATGATTTGATAGTCCTGAACAAGCGGCGAATCATAGATGCCGGCGTCGATGAAGTACATACCGCCATCAGGAGAGTAATCGGACAAGTCGGTTCGAACGTCGCTGATGAATTTCCTTAAATTGTCTTCATACTCGCTCGAAGCGGGACCGATGCCATCCGATTCGCCTTGCATCCAGCACATCGCCTCGATGTTCGCGTCGTAGTTTTTGCTTAATAGATAATTCATATGTGTCGAGGTGAAATTGATGAAAGCGGTAAACAATTTGCCAGTCGAACCGGATGAAGAAGGGGCGCGCCAATCGGTGTGCAAAGTGCTGCCGCCCCACGAATACTTAAGAATGATAATATGCTCATCTTCAAAAGCTGGACTTAAGTGATCAGCGAGCCCTAACTCCGGTCCGATATAGTCGGGAGTGCACCCTTGTCCGACACGGGCTTGGACAAAGGCTCCTTCGGAGGAATAGTTGCCGTTTTCGCTGAAGAAATTAATCAAAATATTATCGTAGCCTAGTTCATAGCGAGCGTAATCTTCAGAGTCTGATTTTTGCTCGAGGTAAGCGACACTTCCGACACCAGAGGCATTTGATTGACCAGCCAGCAAAATGACTTTTAGCGATTGGCCTCCTCCATCGGGCAGCGAATCGAGAGTGGTGAAATGTTGAATGGCTGTCGGTATCCTTTGATTAGAAAGATGAACCAAAGCGAAAATATCATAGGCTATCGACAACGACAAAATGGCAATCAATGATATCGAGCCGATGTTGTTTTCTATTGTTCTTCGAATCATTTTGCCACCGATTTTTAATTATTATAGCATTGTTTTTCTGGACGTTTATCTTCTCGCATGAATGAATTTAAGAAAAAAACTCCGATTTGGAGTTTTTTGCTTCAAGTTGGTGCGCTGAATGAGACTTGAACTCACACAGGTTGCCCTATACGCCCCTCAAACGTACGCGTCTACCATTCCGCCATCAGCGCACTCTTTGCAAACAGCGAAAGTAATTATAATTAAATAGTTTAAAAATATCAATTACACTAAATGAAATATTTGGGTGCAGACAAAGAAATAAATCAAAAGAGCAGAGACATCGACGACCGTCGTGATGAACGGTGCGCTGATGATAGCGGGGTCTCTTTTCAACGCCTTGACGATCATCGGAATTATCACGCCCAGAGTTTTCGAAATGATAATAGTGAAGAATAAAGTGATTGAAACCATACCGCCGACTGCAAGGCGAGCAAGAAATAAATCGAGGCCGAAGACGCCTTCGGGAGCGTAGTGGACGATGCCGATATACATTTCAGCAATAAAAATAGCAAAAGCGGCGACCGAGACCATCAATCCCACGACGAGGGAAACGCGGAATTCCTTCCATAAAATATGCCGAAAATCCTTCGGCCCGAATTCGCCGACGGCGATGCCGCGAATCATCAAGGCAATCGTCTGACCACCGGAGTTGCCGCCCGTATCCATCAGAACCGGAATAAAGACTGAGAGGATGGCGAGCGAGGAGAGGATATCTTGAAAAGATGAAAGGACGATCGATGAAAAGACGCCGAGGACCATCAGGAGGATGAGCCAAGGCATGGTCTTGACCGCCATTTTAAAGACGCCGGTCTGCTTGTATGAATCTTCTAGAGGCGTGACGAGGGCCATCTTCGACATATCTTCGGTCGCTTCTTGTTCCATGACGTCGACGATATCGTCGATCGTGATGATGCCCGTTAAGCGCTGGTCTTCGTTCAAGACCGGAATAGCCGTTAAGTTATAGCGTTTGAAAATCGAAGCGACGTCTTCTTGGTCGGTATTCACACCGACGGTTATCGCGGCTTTATCGGCGACTTCGTCGAGGATTTGCTCGGGTTTAGAAAAGACGAATTGATCGAGGTCGACGGTGCCGATGAAATTGCGTGTCTTGTCGATGACGAAAATCGTGTAGATCGTCTCGGCATCGCGGCCTGTATCCCGAATCTTTTCAATCGATTCTTTGATGGTGAATTCATTGATGAGCTCGACGTATTCAGTCGTCATGATCGAGCCGGCGGTATTCTCCTTGTAATTTAAGAGGCGATTCAAATCGATGCGTGTCTTTTTATCGACGACTTTCAAAATGCGCGAGACGAGGTTGGCGGGCATCTCTTCCATGAAGTCGACGATATCGTCGGTATATGAAGCATTGAGCAAAGTGATGAGCTCGCTATCGGTGAAGAGGTGAATCAACTTCTCTTGGACTTCGGAGGAGAGATCGGTAAAAAACTCGGCTGTGAAATCGCTCTTGACGACTTTGAAAATGAAGACGAGGTCGCGAATGTCGCTCAGCTCGTCAGCGACTTCGGCAAGGTCGATGGTCGGCACGGTCGCGAACAAGTCTCGGAGTTTTTCGACCTGACGGTTTTTAATGATTTCTTCAAGCAGCGCGGTTGAGACATTTTCTTTTTCCATTGCTTTGGCCTCCCTTCGCCATTATAAACCGACCATATTCAAGAAATAAAGAATAAACGGTCATTTTATTAATATACTATTAAAAGTGTGTTAAAATATCATGGCAACTGATAGGAGAAACTCATGAAAGTATTAATTGAAACAAGCGCTCGGCACATCCATCTCTCCCCGGAGCACTTAGAAGTATTATGCGGTAAGGGCTATTCCCTTGAAGCGAAGAAACCGCTGTCGCAACCCGGCCAGTACGTCAGCACGACGAGGCTTGACGTCGTCGGGCCCAAAGCGGCGATCAAAGGCGTTTCCGTCCTCGGACCGGTCCGCCCCAAAACCCAAGTCGAAGTCTCGATGACCGATGCTCGCACGCTCGGCGTGATCGCTCCCATCCGCGAATCGGGAGACGTCGCCAAAAGCGCCCCGATTAAAATTGTTGGACCAGTCGGCAGCATCGAGATCGAAGAGGGGGTCATCATCGCTAAGCGCCATCTGCACATGACCATCGGCGATGCGCAAAAAGTTGGACTCAAAAACGGCGATGTCGTGATGATTGATGTCGCGACTCCCGAGCGCGGAATTATCTTCAAAGATGTTGTCGTTCGCGTCAGCGATCGGTTTTCAACGGCCGTTCACATCGATACCGATGAGAGCAACGCCGCCAACGCTTGTGCCGATGGCTGCGGCCCTCTATACGGCGAAATTATAAAATAATTTAAGCAATGTCCTTGACTAAGGGACATTTTCTTTTTACAATAACTTCGACAATATCAATTTGTCTTATCAAGAACCGTGAAACGAGGATGAAAAATCACGGTAGCAACTCTACTGTATAGTAGTAAGTGCTCGTCCTTAGCGGAGTCCCACGCTCCGAGCGATAAGCACAAAGGATTCCTGAAAAGGCTTTCCTCAGTGGGAAGTCTTTTGTTTAGAGAGGGTAACATCATGAGCGAAAAAATCTTATTTACCAGCGAAGCGGTCTCCGAGGGCCATCCCGACAAATTGTGCGACCGCATCAGCGACGCCATCTTGGATTTTTGTTTGGAGCACGATGAAAATTCGCGCGTGGCCTGCGAATGCTTTGCGACGACCGAATACGTCTTAATCGGAGGCGAAATCACGTGCAAAGTCGTACCTGATTACGAAAAGATCGCTCGCAAGGTCATCCGCGAAGTCGGTTATACGAGCCCGGAATTAGGAATTGGGGCTGACACTTGCACGATTGATGTTCGCGTCAAGACGCAATCGCCGGATATCGCGCAGGGCATCGTTCACGGATCGAACATCCTCGATATTGGCGCCGGCGACCAAGGAATTATGTTTGGCTATGCGACCAAGGAGTCAAAAGGATATATGCCTTTACCGATTTCCATCGCCCAGAAATTAGTGCGCGTCGCTGCTCGCCTTCGGAAAGAGGGAAAATTCCCGTATGCTCGCCCAGATATGAAATCGGAAGTCACAATCGACTACACCGATGCCAACCACATCCGCGTCGAGACCGTTTTGATGTCCATTCAACACGATCCTGATTACGACCCGAAAGAGTTTGCTGATTTCGTCTTGAATGAAATCATGCGCCCCGTCGTGGCTTCTTTTGATCTAGATACCGACTTTAACTACTTAATCAATCCCTCTGGTCGTTTTACGATCGGTGGTCCGATGGGCGATACCGGTTTGACCGGGCGGAAGATCATCGTCGACACCTATGGCGGTTCGGCAAAACACGGCGGTGGAGCGTTCTCGGGCAAAGATGCGACTAAAGTCGATCGCAGCGGAGCTTATATGGCTCGCTATGTGGCGAAAAATCTCGTCGCCGCCGGCGTCTCCGACCGCCTCGAAATTCAGGTGAGCTACGCCATCGGAGTATCCGAGCCTCTTAGCATCAATCTCGCGACCTTTCGCACCGCGAAATACAAAGACGAATTCATCTTGGACATCATTCGCGAACTGTTCGATTTTCGACCGGGGGCCATCATTCAAAAATTCGCTTTGAATAAGCCGACGTTTAAATATCAAAAGCTCTCGGCCTATGGCCACTTTGGGCGTCCGGATTTGAAACTGCCGTGGGAACAACTCGATCAAGTCGACGCGATTAAAACTTTGATCAAAAGGGAAAATCCCGAGAAAATTTTGCGCGTTTATTGATTTCTTTTCTGCGCTATAATTTGTGCATCCCTCTATTTTTTAAAGCCGTTTTTTGCGATAATAAAGTTAGACGAACAACATATTATAATTTAAGGAGGACAATGATGAAATATCAAATCATTGGCAAAAACATTGAGATTACCGAAGGCATCCGCGCGGCGATCGAGAAGAAACTTTCGCGCATGGACAAATACTTCATAATCAATGAAAACGTCGTTTGTCGAGCCGTTGTCCGAACTTACAAGGACGGAGCGAAAGTCGAGATCACGATTTTTACTCCGCAGTTGGACTTCCGTGCCGAAGTGAAGCACGAAGACTTCTACGCAGCTGTCGATCTCGCTGTCGACAAATTACAAGGTCAGATGCGCAAACTCAAGACGCGCATGGACCGCTCCAAAGCTCGCCTCGGCTTAGGCAAATCCATTGCTTTCGAAAATTTCGAAGCCGAAAAAGATCTGAGCGACAACGATACGATTGTCCGGACCAAGTCCATATATCTCGAACCGATGGAAATCGGCGAAGCGGTTACCAGGATGAGCGCTTTAGGCCACGATTTCTTCATATACCTCGATAGCGATGACAACCGCATATCGGTCGTCTACCATCGCGTCGACGGCGGCATCGGCGTCATCCAAGCCGAAAACCAACTTAAATAGTTGGACGGTAAAGTCAATCAAAGAGGCCGAAAGCCTCTTTTCTTTTTTGGAAAAAGGATAATGGCTTGTTAATTTGATTCTCTAAGTATAAAATACTTGCGAATGAAGAAGATTATCGCCACCGATTTAGACGGTACCCTCTTTTATCCCAAGCGCCTCGTCGCGATGATTTCGACTCGCAATCTGGTTTTCATCCGCAACTACATCGATGCGGGCGGCAGAGTCATCATCGTCTCGGGCCGCAACCACTTCTTCGCTAAAAAGGTCGTCGAAAAAATCGATCGTCCCGTCGACGTCATCGGCTGCAACTCCGCTTATATATCATATGGAGACCAAATCATTCGCGAAGTCTTCTTGCCGAAAAACCGCATGCCACAGATTTTGGAAGAGATTAATCGCGATTACGATCCGCGCGGTTATCTATTGATGAGCAAGGGTCAGAACCTCGTCACCTATGATCGCCACAAGAGCCATCTTAAAAATATCGGAAGCCGTTTCTATTATTTAATACAAGGTGTCTATCGCGAACCATATGTCCACAGCGATGAAGTCTTCGAAGACGAACTCCGCAAGGGCCAAGTCTACAAGCTGATGATCTATGTAGGAATGTCGCAAAAAGATCAGAAGAAAGCCAAGGAAATGAATAAAGAAATACGCGAGAAATATCCGGAGATCGAGGCGAGTTGGATTGGCATGTTTATCGAGATAACGCCGCGCGAATGCAACAAAGCGACCGGAATAAAATACTATCTCGATTATCTGAAAAGAAGTTATGATGATGTAGTGGTTGTCGGCGATTCGGGAAATGATATCTCAATGTTTACGACCTTTGAACACAGCTTTTGTATGAAGCACGCGCCTAAGTCGGTGCAAAAATATGCAAAGCACGGCATCCGTCACTTTAGTGACCTGGAACAATTTGTGAAAGAGGATTAAACACATGGAAAACATTCAAAAAGCGATCGTCACCTTACTGCACTACAATTCGATCATCCGCGACACATTGGAGTACACGATTAAGAAAAAAGAGTACAACCTCGATTTTTACAAGTTTAAAAAGCGCGGCGTCCTCGTCGAGATTGAACAGAACACCCCCTTAAAAATCTTTTTGGATAAAGCGGGGGAAAACGGCGAGAAATTAGTCGCTAAAATCAAGGACTTCTACGAGACGATTTACGGCGATGATTCGACGATTGTCCGCGTTGCTCCAGAAGGGCTGCGCGTCGATCACGCTCAGCACCTAACGGTCTTTGAGCAAGTTATCATCCTCCACGAGGAGATTCGGCGCATCGCCAATGTCCATGTCGATTTTGCCAAGAAGAACAGTCAATTCGATAAGCAGCTCGACGATTTGATCAAGGCTGACGAGAGGTTTTACCGCGGTTTGATTTACATGACCTTGATTGGCGAGCTCGAGGTTTTGTATTTTGATTACAACAAAGTGCGCAACGAAGCCAAAGGTCAGGTTACGCCCCAATCGAATTTCATTCAAAACGATATTAGCAAAGTGACGAATCTTCTTAATTTCACGCGGGCGAATTCGGTGGCGACCGACCTTCGCTTCATGGCTCTTGTCGATAAAGTGTTCGTCGTCATCGAAAACATCTCGGGCAAGCGCGATTTACCTGAAGACAAGTCCTATGGCGATGTCTTTAAAGAAGCCAAAGAAGCGGCGAATGATTTCGTCAAAGAGACGGAATTCAAATGGCGGGATTTATATAACCCAGTCATTAAGGAATTGCTTGAAAACGCAAACAATATCGTCGAGAAACCGGCGGCTGAAGCGTAAACAAAGCGAATTGGTTATTGAGCATCGCTTTTGCGATATGTTAGAATAGGTAGGCTAAATTATGAAAATGAAAGTATCAAAAAAAGAATTTGTCTGGTATGTCATCGCCGGGATCCTCGGCTTTATTGGCATCACGCTGATGGTCTTTGATATCATCGGCGACAATCTCGTCGGCAGTTCTGGCGACAACTGGATTTTGACGGCGCAGGCTTCGGTCATCGAGTGGTCCAAAATTAAGATGGACTGGCGGGCTTGGGGATTAATTTTCTTCTTGCTCGGAACCTTAGTGGCGGTCATCACGCTCGCCAGTTTTGCCAAAGGCGTCGATCGCCTCGTGGAAAAAGAACAGAGGCGGCAAGCGCGGTTGGCGGCCGCAAATGAAGCGGTGAGCCAAGAGGACAAAACAATCGAAGTCGAAGTTAACGAAGTGGAATCCAAATAATGGATTCCATTTTTTTTAAATTGAGTTCAGCTGGCCATCGGCATCAAGAAAAATAGAATCATTTATTTTAATAAAAAAAGCGCATTGCGCTACTTGTTTTTTGCGATGGCGGAGGAAGAGGGATTTGAACCCTCGCACCCGATTAAGAGCCTACAAGCTTTCCAAGCCTGCCCCTTCAGCCACTTGGGTATTCCTCCGCGACAACAAAAATTATAAGAAAAGAAATGTCTAATTACAACGATTTAAGCATAATATATAATATTATTTGACATGATTGAGAATCGCATCAGCGCCCAAGAGGCCAATCAAAGAGCCGATAAGTATGTTCGCAAGTTTTTAAACAACGCCCCGCTCAGTTTTATCTACCGCCTTTTTCGCAAGAAGGATGTCAAAGTAGCGGGCCATTGGATCAACATCGATTACATTCTTCGCGAAGGCGATGTCTTGAGGATGTATGTGACGGACGCTCAGCTTGCCGAACTCGCTAAGCCGCGCAAAGTCGTCCGGGTTCCAGACTTGTCTTCCATCGTTTTTGAAGACGACAATATTCTGATTGCCAACAAGAGCAAGGGTCTTCTCGTCCACGGCGACGAAACGGAAAAAGCTTACACTCTCGCCAATCAAGTCATCAATTATTTGGTGCAGAAGGGCGAATACGATCAGCAGTTGACCAAAGGTTTTACTCCTGCGCCGGCGCATCGCTTGGATCGCAATACATCAGGTTTGGTCGTCTTTGCCAAAAACCTTCCGGCCTTGCAGGAACTTGAAGCGATGTTCAAAGATCGCCGAGGCATCGACAAGCATTACTTAGCCCTCGTCGTCGGTCGCGTCAGCCACGATCAAATAATCGATTTTCCGCTTAAAAAAGATGCACGAGCGAAATTGGTCAAAGTTGACAAGGTGCAAAATGGGGCTCTCGAAGCGATCACCGAAATCAAGGTTCTCAAATACTATGGCAGTTATACATTGCTCGATGTTCATCTCTTAACGGGTCGCACCCATCAGATTCGCGTCCATTTGAAGGCCATCTCGCATCCGGTGGTCGGCGACGGAAAATATGGGGATTTCGCTGATAACCGCTTCTTCAAAGAACAATTCAATTACGATTCGCAATTCCTCCATGCCTACAAAGTAATATTCGAAGGCAATCAAGGTCTTTTATCGTATTTAAATGGCAAGCAATTTATTTGTTCTCTCCCCAAAAAAGAAACGCAAATATTGGATTGCCTAACTAGCAAGGAGATAAGCCAATGACCACTCGAGACAACTTCCGCCGTTGGTTCGTAAGCCCTAAAGTCAGTGGGGCGATGAAAGAAGAAATGCAAAAAATGTCGCCTCAAGAAATCGATGAAGCTTTTTTTAAAAACATCGAATTTGGAACGGCTGGAATGCGCGGCATCCTCGGTCCTGGCACGAACCGGATGAACTGCTTTACAATTCAGAGAGCAGGACTCGGTTTTGCTTATTATGTGCTGGAAAGGTTTCCGAAAGCAAAAGAGAGTGGAGTCGTTGTCTCGCATGACAATCGGCGCATGTCACGCGAATTTACCATGCAAATAGCGAGTATTTTTTCAAAAATGGGCTTGAAATGCTACATTTTTGATGCTCTCCGACCGACGCCCGAACTCTCTTTCGCCGTCCGCTATATGAAGGCTTGCGGTGGCATCATGATTACCGCTTCGCACAATCCCAAAGAATTTAACGGCTTTAAAGTTTACGATGAAAACGGCTGTCAACTCGTCCCTTCAAAAATAGCGCGGTTAATTGAAATTATCGATGCTCTTCCTGATGAGCTAGTCCTCGAAGTACCGCAAGGAGCTAAAACTGCGGACATAAGAGTGCTAGGAGATGACGTCGACGAAGAATATGTGCGCCTCGTCAAAGGCATTCAACTCCAACCCCGGCTTCCAAAGGCCGGCTTCAAAATCGTCTATACACCGAATCATGGCACGAGTTATGTGAACGCGATGCGCGTCTTTCACGATTGCGGTTACGAAGTATATCCCGTTCTATCGCAGGTTGATCCCGACCCTGATTTTAAAGGGACGCTCTCGCCGAATCCCGAAGATAAAAAAGCCTATCTTGAGCCGATTAAATTAGCGCGTGAAATCGGCGCCCATTTTATCGTCATGACGGACCCGGATGGCGATCGCGTCGGCGTCAGTTACTTATCGAGCAAAGGCGAGTATGAACTCTTTACCGGAAACCAATCGGCCGCTCTCCTCATCGACTATCTCCTCGGGCAGAGAAAGCGCCTTGGACTCCTTTCTTCAAATGGTGTTTTCTATGACACGATTGTGACCTCGGATTTAGGGCGGACGATCGCCAGGAGTTACGGTTTAAAAGTGGAGACTTTTCTGACGGGTTTTAAGTTTATCGGCGACCGCATTCAGCATTATCAGGAGAGTGGCGGTCCGACATTTGAATTCGGCTATGAGGAGAGTTATGGATGCTTAATCGCGCCTTTCGCGCGCGATAAAGATGGCATTCAAGCCATTCTCATGTATTGCGAAATGGCTCTTTATCATCATTTGAACGGCAAGGCATTAGATGTCGTCTATGACGAACTCCAGAAGAAATACGGCTATCGCCTCGATGTTTCGTTTTCCGTCGAATTCAAGGGTTCGGCGGGAATGGAAAAAATGAAGAGCATCATGAAGCGCTTAAGCAATTTGGAAATTGCTGAAATCGACGGTCACCGCGTCGTTGAAACAAGAGACTATATGAAGAGCGTTGTTAGCAACAATAATGGCGTCACACCTCTCAGCCTTCCTCGCGCCGATGTCGTCATTTTGATCCTCGATGATGAATCGAGCATCGCCGTTCGCCCCAGCGGCACTGAACCGAAGTGCAAGTTCTATTTCGGAATCAGGGGAACGAGTGCGGACGCCATCAAAGATGCACCCAAAAGGTTGTTTAAATTGCTGAAGGAAAAGCTCGATATCGAATAGTTAGTATTTTTCTTGAAAAGAATATATGCAAGTATATTATTATAGGGAGAAAATTATGAAATATTTACTAGTCGTAATACTTAAGAACAACGAACGGGCCCATCTCCTTTTTGAAAAACTGCATAATATTGGAATAAAAGGCACGGTTTTACCTTCGACCGGTCTAAATCATATCTTGATGGAATCCAATGTCAATCACCCGCCGATTTTCGGAGGTTCGCGTTACTTGGTTGAGCAAGAATATGAAGCTAACGCCACCCTTTTGATCGTCATCGACGAATCGAAACTCGAATTAGCGCGGACGACGATTAAAGAAGTGACTCAAAATCTCAGCGAGGCTTTTATGTTTTCAGTCCCACTAGATAATTACGAAGGCAGCGACGTTTAATGGAATACTTGAACTTGACATTAATCCTCGGGCTAGCGATGGCGGCGGGACTCCTTTCAACAAGATTGATGAAGCTGTTGAATCTGCCCAACGTCACCGGATATTTGGTTATCGGCCTGATTCTCGGCCCGTTTGTCGGGCATCTTTTCTCGGCTGAAACGATTGCTGATTTTTCGATTATCAGCGATATCGCCCTCGGCTTTATCGCCTTTAGCATCGGGTGTGAATTTAAACTCTCTTCTCTAAAGAGGATAGGTCCGAAAGTCGTCACCATCACTATTTTTCAAGCCCTGATGACGGCGGTTGTCGTCATCTTCGCCATCTATGCGTTTAGCCGCAACTGGGCTTTATCTTTAACTCTAGGCGCGATTGCGACCGCGACGGCTCCGGCGGCGACTTTGATGGTCGTCAGGCAATATAAAGCTAAAGGACCGGTCGTCGATACCTTGCTTCCGGTCGTCGCTTTTGATGACGCCATCGGTTTAATCGTGTTTTCGATTTTAATATCGATTTCGAAGGTTATTGCAACAAACAGCGTCATTACGCTTGAGGCGATTTTAGTCGCCCCCTTAGTCGAAATCCTTTTATCGTTGATCATCGGCGCGGCCTTGGGAGCATTGCTCGCCCTCGTCATGCGCTTTTTCAAGTCGCGAGCCAACCGGCTGAGCTTGATGCTGGCGACTGTTTTTCTAGGCGTCGGCCTGACCTCGCTTTTTGACTTTATTGATTGGTACTCTTTATCCTCTCTTCTCCTCTGCATGATGATCGGCGCCGTTTTCGCCAATATGCGGAGCGACTCGATTCAAGTCGTCGAAGGCATCGATCGCTGGACGCCACCCCTTTTCATGTTTTTCTTTATCTTGAGCGGGGCTGAACTCGACTTGACCGTCATCATCAGTGTCGGCTTGATCGGTCTCGTTTATATTGTCGCGCGCAGCGTCGGCAAATACTTCGGCGCCTACCTCGGCGCTTTATCCACCAAGAGCGATAAATCGATTCGCCACTACTTAGGATTTACGCTGCTTCCCCAAGCCGGTGTCGCCATCGGCATGGCCAAAGTCGTATCTGATGAAATGCCTACCGAAATCGGCACGAAAATCGTCACTGTCGTCCTCTGCTCGGTCTTGGTTTTTGAGTTGATTGGGCCAATCGTCACGAAACTCGCCTTGATGCGGGCTGGCGAAATTGTCAAAGAACCGAAAAAGCCAAAAGATAATCCGACTCCACCTCCGGCTTTACCCCAATAAAGAAAAGCGCCGCTCAGCGACGCTTTTTACGTTCTCGCAGTATTTGTTTGAGAGCGTAATATATACCGTCATTATCGTTATCGTGCTTGGTCACGCGATGCGCGTTCTTGATAATTTCTGGACCGCCGTTTTTCATTGCCACACTGATTCCTGAGATAGCGAACATATCGATATCATTATCAGCATCGCCAAAGGTGATAATATTATCTTTTTTGATTCCGTAGTGGTCGGCAATGATCGTCAATCCCGAGCCTTTAGAAACGCTTTTAAAAAAGATTTCAAAGTACGAGAGGCCAAACCAGAAGCGGACGCCGAGCCGTTCGAATTTGTCGACGATTGAACGAATGGCGGCTTCATCGACGCTATCTTTTTTGGATTGTAGTATCATCGTCATCGGATTGACATCGAGGGTTTTGGTGATATCGCCATAATGCATCTTCATACCCTCGTGCCAAAAGAATTTGGCGAGGTATAAATCTTCGCTGTTAATCCATATGTCGGTGTCGTTTTCGCACATGATGTTTTGAACATATGGCTGGAGTTCGACAAATAACCGCTTGACGATTTCCTTAGGGAATTCAAACTCAATTTTTGGAAAAGCATCATTTTTTGGATGGAAGACATAGGCGCCGTTATAGCACACTAAAGGCGAGTCGAGAGCCAGCTCATCATAATAGCGATAGAGAGCTCGCGATGGCCGGCCGCTGGCTAAGATGACGAGATGACCTTGGCGATTGAGGCGCCGCAAAAGGCGCTGAGTCCGCGGGGTGATATCCTTTTCGCTATTGAGAAGGGTGCCGTCCATGTCGACGGCGATTAATAAGCGATTATCGGCGAGCATCGAGGAGACCTACGGCGTGCTTGACGCGATGCAAGGTATTCAAGGCGATTTTCTGGGCCCGTAAAGCCCCGTCGAGCAAGATGGTTTCGATGGTGTCTCCAGCGATGATTTGTTCAAAGCTATTTTTAAAAGGTGCTAGTTCTTCGACAACGGCATCGGCGACGGCTTTCTTAAATTCGCCATAGCGGGCCTGTGCGAAAATCTTCTCTGCTTCTTTGATGCTGATTTCTTTGATGGACGCATAGATTGTCAGGAGATTCGAAATTCCCGGTTTTTGTTCAACGTCATACTTGATTTCGGATCCGGAATCGGTGACGGCGGACATGATTTTTTTGCGAATCGTCACTAAATCATCTTTTAGAAAAATGTCCCCTTTGGGATTTGATTTAGACATCTTGCGCGTCGGATCGCTCAGCGACATGATGCGGGCTCCGACTCTGGTGACTTGGGCTTTGGGCATGATGAGGATATCGCCATAGCGCTTATTGAAGCGGTTGACGAGATCGCGCGCTAATTCGACGTGTTGGGTTTGATCGTCGCCGACCGGAACGATGGTCGCATCGTAGAGGAGGATGTCGGCCGCCATCAAGACCGGATAGGTAAATAAGCCGAGGCCGATGGCGTTGTTGTTCATTTTGGACGAGACGTCTTTAAACTGTGTCATGCGCGATAATTCGCCCATGTACAAATAGTTTTGGAGGATGGTCGTCAACTCGCTGTGAGCGCTGACTTGGCTCTGCAGAAAGATGGTTACCTTTTGAGGATTGAGGCCGCTGGCTAGATAAAAAGCGACTAAGTCGCGAGTGTTTTGGCGCAGAGTTTCGGGTTCAATCGGAAGGGTTAGGGCGTGAAGATCGGCGATGAAGACAAAAACATCGTTCGTCTCTTGGAACCTTTTAAAATGTTTTAGAACGCCGAGATAATTGCCGAGCGTGAGCTGTCCAGTTGGTTTAATGCCACTTAAAACGCGGTCCATGCTTTATCCTCCGTTTAAGTCTTTAATATTATAGGCGTGAAACGGGCATGTGTCAATTTAGCCATAACGGCTATTTCATCAAAAATGTATCTACTCGAGCGTGTTTTTATGATAAAATCAACATAGAAATTATGATAAGAATTTACACATCTCCCAGCTGTTCGAGCTGCCGAAAAGTCAAAAAATGGTTCGAAGAACAAAAAATTCCCTTTGAGGAGAGGAACATTTTTAATGCGACTCTCGATCCCAAAGAGTTGAAGGAAATCCTCTTCAAGTCCGAAAACGGAACCGAGGATATCATTTCCGAGCGGAGCAAAATCGTCAAAGAAAAGAAAGTGAATATCGATGATCTCACCATATCCGAGATGATTGATTTCATCCGCGATAATCCGTCGGTTTTGAAACGCCCCATCGTCGTCAATGACCGCCGCATTCAAGTCGGCTACAACGAAGAGGAAATTCGGTCTTTTATCCCGGCGGCCCGCCGCGTCTTTGAAAAGAACTGCAATGCCGAGAACTGCCCGGATTTCAATAGTTGTCCCCACGCTCGCGATTGCGTCATCGACAAAAAATGATTTTCCTAATTGAGAATCCCTTTAATACATTTCTACAAGAAAACGCGCTCTGGATCGCGCTTTCTTTTGCTTCTATCATCATCGTCGCCCTCCTCATCATCTTTCTGGTCGGCAATAAGAAAACCATCAAAGCCCCTTTTGTTATCAAGGATGCAAACGCTTTTCTCCAGGCGTTGGGTGGAAAAGACAACATTTTATCGATTGCAGCGACCGGCTCCCGCTTGGCGGTCTCTCTCAAACAAAAAGACTTGCTCGATGAAGCAAGCCTCAAGTGCAACGGCGTTCTTTCGCTTATCAAGATGAGCGATAAAATCACATTGGTGATTGATGGCTCAGCCGAAGAATTGCTCAAATCGCTAATGATTAATTAAAAGCAGTGGAGGGCGATGTCTTCGCTGGGCAGACCCATCACATTATCGTAGCTTCCATTGATGCGGTCGACTAAATCAAAACCATCCTGAATGCCATAAGCGCCGGCTTTGTCGAAAGGCGAGCCGGTTTTTATATATTCATCGATTAATTGTTCACTGAGGTTTTTGAAAAAGACTTCCGTTTTAACGGTGCGGTTTATCTCTCTGTCGCTCTTGATAAAAGTGTAGCCGCTCAAGACGATGTGCCGCCGGCCCGATAGCAATTTTAGGATGCGACGCGCATCTTCCTCATCGCGCGGTTTTCCAATAATTTGGTCGTCGATAATCACAACTGTATCGCAGGCTAGCACGTCGTCGTGAAGGTGGTTCTGGAAAACTTTATAGGCCTTGAGCTTTGATACATCGAGCGGATGCTCGTGAGGATGCTGACGACTTTCATCTTCATCAATATCGGGTGCAATAACTGCAAAATCGGCGCAGATTTTGCGTAAAAGTTCTCTTCTTCGAGGTGATTTGGAAGCTAATATCAACATTTTAATTCTGATTCATGATGACGGGAATGATCATCGGATTGCGCTCGGTTTGCGCGAAGAGATATTTGCCTAAAGAACTCTTGACGGTGTTTTTTATCTCATTGAAAGTCACGCGACCGGACATCAATTTTTGCAACTCTGCGGCGATGATCCTCTCACCTTCGGCGATGAGCCTCGTGTGGTTGGCCAAGACAAAGCCACGCGTTTGAATCGTCGGGGAGACGACTAATTTGTTGGTTTTGGAATCGATGCTGATGAGGACGGCGACCATGCCGTCGTCTTTTAGTATTTCGCGATCGTGGATGACAGCGGTGCTCAAACCATTGATATCCCGGCCATCGATGTAGATGGCGTCCGAAGGCACGCGGGGGCCTTCGACGATGCGGTGCTTGCGGAGGACGATGGTATCGCCGTTGGCCATGACGAATGTATTTTTCCGATTCATTCCTAAATCGACGGCGATGTCGGTGTGGAGCTTGAGCATGCGATACTCGCCGTGAATCGGCATGAAGTAGCGCGGATTGATCAGTTTGAGCATCAGGCGCAGCTCTTGTTTCGCGGGGTGTCCCGAGGAATGGATATTCAGCAGGATGGAATTCGTTAAGACATTCGCGCCACGGCGGACGAGCTGATTGACGATTTTATCGATGAGAACGCCATTTCCAGGGATGACCGAAGACGAGAAAACGACCGTATCACCAGGGTAGATGCGAAGCGATTTATGCTCGCCGTTAGCGATTCTAGCTAATGCGGCCATCGGCTCGCCTTGCGAACCGGTGCACAAGATGCACAATTCGTTGGCCCGGTAGTTTTGAATATTGTCGAGATCAATGATATTCTCGTCGCTCAGTTTGATGTAGCCCATGGCCCGCGAAGTGGCGACGGCGGTTTCCATGCTCCGCCCGACGATGGCGATTTTGCGGTTGTGGCTCAATGCCGCTTCAACCAGCTGTTGAATTCGGGAGATGTTGCTCGAGAAGGTCGAGACGATGAGGCGGCCGTCGGCTTTGCCAAAGATTTCGTTGATGCCGGCGATGATGCTCGTTTCGCTGGGGGTGTAGCCTTCAATCTCCGCATTTGTCGAATCGCTGAGCAATAAGTCGACGCCTTCGGAGCCGATGCGGGCGATTTTGTCGAGCTCGATATCCGGTCCGACCGGAGTCAAGTCGATTTTAAAATCGCCGGTGTGGACGACGCGGCCGTCAGGAGTATCGACGCAGATGCCATACGCATCTGGGATTGAGTGTGTGACTCGGAAAAACGATACTTTGAAAACGTCGACTTGCAGGATGGAATCGCTGTCGTATTCGAGGATCTTGACTGGTTCTTTGACCCGCATATCTTCAAGCTTGTGCTTAATTAAAGCCGCGGCCAGTTTGGGGGCGTAGATAATGGGGATGTGGACGGTTTGAATTAAGAATGGAATGCCGCCGATATGGTCTTCGTGACCGTGCGTAATGAACAGAGCGCGAATTTTACCGCGGTTGTTCTTTAAGTGAGTGTAGTCGGGTATGACATAGTCGACGCCCGGCATCTCTGAACCGGGGAACATGACGCCCGAATCGATGATGATAATCCCGGATTCGCTTTCTAAAACATACATGTTTTTGCCGACTTCGCCGAGCCCGCCCAAAGCATAGATCGAGATACCACTGGGAATGGTTTGATACATATAAAATCTCCTAACAAATTAAAATGAAATTTACGCAATTATGAATGAATAGATTTTCAAAATTTAGCAAATGTATTATATATAATGCTTATTTTTTAATCAACTGATTTCGATTGCATCCTCAATCTTTTCAAAAGGATTGGTTGGATTGATGCGATCGTAGTAGAGAATTCCATCGAGGTGATCAATTTCGTGCTGCAAGATGATAGCGCCATAACCGCGGGCCGCAATTTCAATTTCACCATCGGTTAGAACATCATAACCTTTTACTTTTATCTTATTATCACGCGGGACATAACCTTCGTGTTTTTCATCGACCGAAAGGCAGCCTTCGCCGGCTAAGAGATAACATTTTTTGATGCTGTTTTCGACGATGCGCGGATTGACGAGAGCATACTGAACTTCCTTGCCATCAGCATCGTGATAATAGATGGCGGTCATCCGCTTGTTGACCCCGATTTGCGGCGCGGCTAGACCGACCCCTTCGCGAATCGTCGGATGCTTCTCGCGATAAAGTGAATCCTGCGTTTTTTTCAAATAGGCGAGCATCTTCAATAGCAAATCGCGGTCTTTTTTTGAGACCGGCAATTCGACGGGCTTGGATTTGCTGCGCAAGGAAAGGGAAGTGTCTTTGACAATTTTCAACATAATCTTTACTTTTAAAGATTGTATCATGATTAATGCTGATTTGCTATGATGATACTTATGAATAAAGATTTGCTCGATAAAATCAGCGACTTTAAAAACTTGCTCGATAACGATTCGCGCGTCTTGGCCTTAAACGAAGCCGAAAAAGCGATGGAAATGGATGAGGAAGTCATGAGCCTCGCCTATCAAAAAGACCTCGCTGAAACCGCCTATAGCGATGCGCTTCGCCACCATGGAGAACAATCGCGAGAGGGCAAGGCAACTCGGAAGAAATTGTTCGAGGCCAAGAGCAAACTCGATAAGCATCCGCTCGTGCGAACCTATCTTGAAGCCTACCGTGGAGTTCGCATCCTATACGAAGAAATAAATGAGGTGTTATTCGCACCATTCACCGAGCATTTTTGCGAGGATAGGAAATGATAAGGATAATCGGGGGAAAACATCGCTCACGTATGATTCAGACACCGAGCAGCGAAATCGTCTTGCCGACCAAAAATATGGTTCGAGAAGCTCTTTTTTCGATTTTGGGAAGAAGCGTTGTGAATGCGGCGGTGCTGGATTTATTCGCGGGCAGTGGCGCCCTCGGTCTTGAAGCGCTTTCGCGCGGAGCGTCAAAAGCCTTTTTTTGCGACTCGCATCCGGAACCGATTCGCATCCTAACCGATAACATTAAAACCCTTAAAGAAGAAGGCAGAGCCGAAGTGCATCACTGCGACTACAATGAGATGATCAATTATCTTGAAAACAATGAAATCCTCGTCGACATCACCTTTGTCGACCCCCCATACGAATCGGGCTATTACGACGCAGTCATCGAGCGGATGCTGGCATCAAAGGCCTTTAAAAGCGGTGGTAAAATAATTATCGAAAGCCGCCACGAAATTGCTAATTACATTCTTAAAAATCACGAGTCGCGCCAGTATCGCTATGGCCAGACGCATCTCCTGATTGTCACCAAATAAAAAAACCGCCACTTGGCGGTTATCTACTGATTTATCAACTTATTCTTTGCCTTCAAAATCGCCGGAGTGATCCCAGCAGTCGCGGAGCAGTTCCCCTTTTTGAAGGTCGGTGGCATCAGGTGTCAGAACTCCGAACATCACTTCGCTGACGCCGTCGTATTCATCGCTCGTAAAATCAACCAATAAAATGGTAGGAGTCAAGAACTCGGCAGTATCGGCCGATTCGAGAATATCAAGATCGCTCTCCGAGGTCTTCCCGTTCAAAAAATAATAGGAATTTTTACCGGCCAGAGCCGCATCGCTGAAGAATTCGCCGTTGCGATTTAAAAATTGGACAAAGGCCGATTCGCGCGAGGTTGTTTCGTCAGTCTCCTCGTTGGTGAAAATCGAAACCAGTTTAAAGGGGAGGTCATCGCTCTTTGGCGCTAATGTGCCATTCCATCTCTTCTCAAGAGTTTCAAAACCTTTTTTTGCACTATCGCAGCCTTCGCATTCATCATTGACGAAAACCAAGAAGAATTTTTCGCCGACGGTGCTTTTGGCACTCTTATCTTGAATATCAGCCAGCAATTCATCGGCTGCGCTCGTTTCGCCTCCGGCTAATGAACGCTGATACTTTGTATAATACTTTTCACTCGATTTAGCTTCCTCAGCTAACGTTTCGACCCAATCGACGATGGATGGAATCGAGAAGATGATAGCGAAGATGGCGCCCACAATTAAGAGCGGCTGAACCCAAGCGGTGTCTTTAATCCAGCGGCCGATCCTGACGAAGAACGCCCCGATCACCTTTAATATTTTCATTGACGACTCCTCCTATATCCGAACATATAGCACGATAATCATATCACTATATAAATATAGAATCAACTTACTTTTTTGAAATGAAAATCGCAATTTTTGCTGGAAATAAATGTATATATTCATGGCGTTTTGTTACAATAATCAAAGGATAAAATACGCCATGGCAAAAAAACATACTCTTAAGAGCCGCGTCAATTCGTTTCTCCTCGATCACATCTGGCTCAAGTATATCGTCGAATATGTCATCGCCCTGATCATGTGCGCTCTTTCGGCCGCTGTTTTCGCTGTCGGGCTCGTCAGTTTCTTAACACCCTCTGCGGCCTCGCTTTCGTTCGTGTCCGGAGGCGTATCGGGCATCTCGCAGACGATTAGTTTAGCCGCGGCTCTCATCTTTGGAAGTGGCGTCGAACCATATCGCGACCTCATCTATTCGATCGCCTATGTGGCCATCAATATTCCGATTGTCATTTTGGCGTTTCGCAAAATCGGTATCCGCTTTGCGGTTTTAACCCTTGTCAACGTCGCCTTCGTATCTCTGTTTGCCACCACTTTCCGCCTGATTCCCTTTTTGAATGAGCTGGGGACATTCGTCAATGAGCACGGCGGCATGCTCAGCCGCGCTCTATTCGCCGGCATCTGCACCGGCTTGAGCAGCGCGATCGCCTTCAAGTTTGAACTCTCGGCGGGCGGCGCTGACGTCATCGGCTATTACGTCTCGTTAAAAAAATCGACCCCGACCGGCAAATACATCATGATAATCAACACGGCTATCATCATCGTTTACGGGCTTTTAATGGCTGTTTCACCGAACCTCATCAGCGAGCAAGGGAGCCCGTGGATTTTAGCTTTTTCTGGCGTTTTATTTTCAATCGTCTATCTATTCACTTCGATGCTGGTCATTGATTTTATCAATGTTCGCAATAAAAAAGTCCAAATTCAAATCGTTACCAAAAACGATAATTTGCACACTTTGTTACTCGCTAATGTGCCCCACGGAGCGACGATTATAAAAGGCATCGGAGCCTTCTCTGGAGAACCGCGCTCCATCATCAACATGGTCGTCTCGAGCTACGAGACCAAAAAGGTTATCGCCCTCATTCGCCAGATCGATCCCGAAAGCTTCATAAACGTCAGCAATCTCCAGCAAGTTTACGGCCGCTTTTTCATTCCGCCGATCAAATAAGATGTCTAAAAGAAAGACGGCATAGTGCCGTCAATTTTTTTATCTGGCGGAGGAAAAGGGATTTGAACCCTTGCAAGACTTGCATCTTCTACCGGTTTTCGAAACCGGCCCCTTCAGCCGCTTGGGTATTCCTCCAGACGAATAAATATTATAGCATGTTTAATCGCTCATGCTATATTCGAAAGCGACTTTTTAGTTAGGGGCAATAATCGCGACAATCTATGATTGCACATGGCTATTTTTAATAACTCGCATTGTAACGCACCCCGCTTCGTGTATAATGGTAGGCGAGGTTGATAAAAGTGCTGATTTTCGATATTGAAAACATACCGGATTTAATTCTTATGGGCGTCTTCGGAGCCCTCGTTTTAATTTTATTAGTCATCTTCCTGACGTATTTGATCAGCCGGCACGGCGATAGAAAATTTCGCAAGGATATTAAAGACCAGACGAACACCGTCCGCGTTTATATCATCGACATCAAAAATAACACCGTCCGCTTTTTTAACCGTTCCAACATCCGCGAGCAGAGAATTATCTCGGTGACCGATTTTTACAATCAGTTCCCCAATTTTGAACGCGACAAATTGATCGAGTGGATCGGCTCTTTGATCGATGCGACCAAGACGGCACCCGATTACTTTGAGATCGACGTCATCATGAGCAAAAACAAGAAAGCCTATTTTTCGATGCTCCAAGTTCAGGAAGTGAATAAAGAAAAGCAGATCATCCACCTCGAGAGTTATCTGCTTCGCTATCTGCCGCCCAAGGTCAGCGAAGGAAAAATCGCCTCAGCGAGCTCGATGGAAGACATCTCGCGGATCTTGCTGGATAATTCGCCATTCAGGGGCGTTGCAACTGCCTTTAACTTCTACTCCAAGCGCTCGTCAGCCCAGAATAAATCCGGTTCCTTTGACCGCCTCATTTTCACGCAAATCAAAGAAATAATTTCCCCGCATATTACGCAAAATCGCTATTTTATCGAACCATCGCAGCACGAAATCGTCGTCTTTGACACGAGGCTCACCTCGCATTCGAGCATCATGCTCTTCGTGCACTCGATGGTCAACGATATCAACCGCTTCTTAAGTTTGAATAGCCTGATCGACCAAGTCGGCATCTCCGTCGGCATCGTCGAGCACAAATTCTTTCCCAATGAAGCCGAAAAACTCTTGCGGCAATCAACGCTGGTCGCCGCATATGGTCAGGAGGACAACGAATTAATTACTTGGTATGAGCAAGGGATGCGCGGCGATGACGCCATCGACCAGTCCAACCGCACCGAAGTCGAAAATATCATTCGAAATAAAAAGTTAAAGTTCTTATATCGCCCGATTCTCGATTCGGAAAAGATGAAATTAATTGGTTATCAATCGTTTGTGCAGCCCTTTGATACGTTCTTTGATTCGATTGGTGAGTTAAAGGAATACGCCACGCGGACCGAAGACGACCGCGAGTTATTCGGGACGATCGCCCGCAACGTCATCTCGCATTTCATCAATGAAAAAAGCGGCGATTATCTGCGCCTGTTTTTCGATGTTTTGTGGCAAGAAAAGCCGTATATTTTGAAGACCTTTGGCCACATCAACCGCATTAAAGAAACACATATCGTGCTCGTTTTTAACGAGAAGGATGTGGGTGAGCAGACCGACGACGACGAGATTATGATCAACGAGCTTCGCGCTTATAAAGTCAAAGGTTATGAAGTCGCTCTGAAGCTCGCCGATAAAGATCTGCTGCTCAACTCGACGGTCTACGACATGTTCGATTTTTTCATTCTCGACGAAGCGATGACCCACGACATCAACACCAACAGCAGGCGGCGCTTGCAAATGCGCTCATTAGTTGAAAAGTTGCTTAAATACAATAAGCCGATCATCGCGACCGACCTTCAGAACTGGAATGCGATCGAACTGATCATCAAGTCGGGAATTCACTACGTCGCCAGCGAGACGATTTCGGCGAGCGACGAGATGATTCTTCCCGTTTCACAAAAGAGCCTCAATAAGATTAAAGCCATGGCTTCATAAGGAGAGACAAACATGGAAACAAATAAAAACGAAGCGATCACGAGTCGCGATATCGATTTTGCCCAGTGGTACACGGACGTGTGCCGCAAGGCCGAGCTGATGGATTATTCCTCGGTCAAAGGCTTCATCATCTATCGGCCCTATGGGTATGCAATTTGGGAACAGATTCAAAACTATCTCAACCAGCGCTTCAAAAGCATCGGCGTGCAAAACGTCTATATGCCACTGGTCATCCCTGAATCTTTATTCAATAAAGAAAAAGAGCATGTCGAAGGCTTTGCTCCTGAAACTCTGATTGCGACCATCGGCGGCAAGAGCAAGATCGACGATCCCTTGATCATCCGCCCGACGAGCGAAGTTCTGTTTTGCGAGCACTATGCGAAAATAATATCTTCGCACCGCGACTTGCCCAAACTCTATAACCAGTGGTGCAGCGTCGTACGCTGGGAAAAGACGACGCGGCCCTTTTTGCGGGGCAGTGAATTTCTGTGGCAGGAAGGCCACACCATCTTCGCGACCGAAGAAGAAGCGCGCGACAACGCGCTAGGAGTTCTCGACATCTATGATGATTTAGGCAAAGACTTGCTCGCCATCCCCTTTGTCAAAGGCTTAAAAACCGATAAAGAGCGTTTTGCCGGAGCGCGGGAAACCTACTCGATCGAAGCTTTGATGCACGACGGTAAAGCTTTGCAGAGCGGAACGACTCACTATTTTGGGACGGGTTTTGCTGAGGCTTTTGGTATTGCCTTCCAAGGTAAAGACAATATCTTGCGGCATCCCCATCAAGCTAGCTGGGGCGTCTCGACGCGTTTAATAGGCTCGATCATCATGGTTCACGGCGACGACAACGGCTTGGTTTTGCCACCCCATGTCGCCCCGATTCAAATCGCGATTATCCCCATCCAACAAAATAAGGACGGGATTTTGACCAAGGCCGAAGACATCCGTCAGCGGCTTGAAAAAGCCGGATTCCGTGTCATCGTCGACCAAAGCGACCGGACACCGGGGTGGAAATATGCCGAATACGAGATGAAGGGCGTGCCTCTTCGCCTCGAAATTGGGCCGCGCGATTTAGAAAAAGGCCAGGTCGTCATCGCTCGCCGCGTCGACGGGAAGAAAGAAATCGTCCCCGATGGCGAGATTGAAAGAGAAGTCGGCCGCCTTTTGGCGGAAGCGCACGAAGAAATGTATCGCAAAGCTCAAGACTTTTTGAAATCGCACATCGTGCCGGTTAATTCCGTCGCGGAATTGAAGCGAGTTGTTGATCAGGGCGGGTATGCCAAGATGATGTGGTGCGGGAGCCGCGAATGCGAAGATAAAGTCAAGGATTTGACGATGGCGACTGCGCGCTGCATGCCGCAAGGCGACCAGCACCATTTCGGTGAAAAATGTGCGGTCTGCGGAGCGAAAGCCGAGAAAGTCGTCTACTTCGCTAAAGCCTATTAATTTGTTTGAAGTCAAGCGCGCCATTATGTTATATTTAATGGCGTTCGTGGAGTAATACCCAAGTGGTGAAGGGGCTTCCCTGCTAAGGAAGTAGGTCGGGTAACTGGCGCGAGGGTTCGACTCCCTCTTACTCCGCCATTCGCAAAAACCGAGACAAACGTAGCGCTTCAAAGTGAAGCAGTACGAATGTCTCTTTTTTATTACTCAAAACGCTAGTATTTCTCCCTTTAATAGTGGAGGATATAAATATGAAAATTACTGATGCTATCGACAATTACTTATTACAGGAAAAACCAAAATTAATCATTCTAAAAAATCTTCATCATGATCTCTGTCCTGACAGTGATTATGCAAGTTTTAGAAAGGTTTTTTCGCGTTTAGAAAAGCGTGGCGAAGTTAAGGAAATTAGTAAAGGAATCCACCTATATCTGAAGGGCGAAAATGACATTTTCACAAATGGCTACTTTATTGGCAATCGTAATGGGTTCCTACTAGATGAAGAATATTTAAAGACCTATAATCTCGATGAAGTGCTAAATGTAAAACCAACGATTTACTCAAATAAAGTGATAGGTAACAGCTTTACAATGCAGGATGGCACAATCGTCAAATATTATGATTATGATCCAACTTTCGATAGCGCAACTCTATTCACGATTTTGTATTTATTCGATGTGTTAAATTCAAGCTATATTTTAGAAGCACATAAAGAACGTTTAATAGCCAGCTATAATGATGAGGCCGCCACTAAAGTCATAAGGTATCTTAATCTATCAAGACTTAAGCGGGTAATGCTGAAAAATAGACTCGATAGTCTTAGCATTTCGAACAACATCGAACTAATTATTTCTGAAATTTCTTAATCCATTACACTTTCTTTTGTTTGTGAGTTAACATCACGATTAAAGGGGGGTACTATGGGCAATATTTTTTTAAAGAGAAGAAGTTTATATCTATTTTATTATTGGTGCAATCGAACTATTCCTGAGGCTGAGTTTCGATATGAAATGGCGGACCAAGCTCTGAAGGCTGGAAAGATTGATGAAGTGGATATTTCAAAGATTGAAAAAGAACGTGATGAAGCATATAGAGAAGTATTCAACTACAAAACGTTTCTTGCCGAACTAAGTGATGTAGAAAAAGAGATCGTCTCTTCGCCTCAAGAACCCAGCAATAAATTAGTTGGTATCAAACTAGCGCAATTCGAGGATATACGACTTGAAGTGTTTAGAAAGTGGTGTGTTAAGTTTCTTCCAAAAAATATCGTTTACATCCGAGAAATTGACAAGATGAAACTAGGCAAAAATCTTAAAGAGTCTAGACTAGAGAAAGGCTATAGTGCTATAGATGTTTGCAGATATTTAGGAATATCCGAGGGTGCGTTAAGAAACTATGAAAATGGAAATCGAGTACCGAGTTTAAGTGTTTTTTATGTCTTG
>JBAZED010000010.1:0-40243 GCA_041654095.1 Bacilli bacterium | reverse complement strand
GTTCTAGGTTCGAATCCTAGTTGGTCCACCAATGTGGAGGCTTACCCAAGCGGCTGAAGGGGTCGGTCTTGAAAACCGATAGAGGATGCAAGTCCTGCTAGGGTTCAAATCCCTAAGCCTCCGCCATCTAAATTTTAGCAAACGACCGCGAGGTTGTTTTTTTATTTTTATTAATTCTTTTTGAGCCTAGATATCGAATCTTTGATAATATAAAGTTGACCATTTAGGAGGATACATATGCAACACTTATTGACACCGGGTCCGCTTTTAAACGAAGAAGGCGATCTCGTCGAAGCCGGATATGCTTTTTCATTAGTCAAACATTACTCGCGAGAAGCTATCAAAGCCCCAAAACTGCGGATTAAGGAATGGGATTATTACTATGTTGGAAATCAGCATGTCGGCGTCGCTTTAACGGTGGCTGATAATTCGTATATGTCGTTGGCGGGAGCGACGGTCTTCGATTTTAACCGGCCTTTCCAAAAAACGAAGAACGTGATGGGTTTGTTATCGAGAGGCAAAATCTTAATGCCCTCTTCTTCAGCGAGCGGAGACGTCATTTTTAACACCGAGGATTTTTCCTTTCACTTCACACACGAAAATGGTCGCCGCCACCTCGTTTGCGAGATGAAAAACTTTGATGGTGAGAAACCATTCCGCTGCGACATTTACCTCGAAGAAACGGTTGTGGATTCGATGGTTATCGCCACGCCGTTCAATAAGCCAAAGCATTTTTATTACAACCAAAAAATCAATCTCCTCAAGGCAAATGGATATGCCAAAGTCGGCGACGATACCTATGATTTATCGCTTGATTCATGGGGCGTTCTCGACTGGGGGAGGGGCGTCTGGACCTACAAAAATACTTGGTATTGGTCCTCGATGAGCGGCGTTTATAAAGGCAAAAAAATCGGCTTTAACCTCGGCTATGGATTTGGCGAGACGGGCGCGGCCAGCGAAAACATGTTCTTTTACGATGGGAAAGCATACAAACTCGAGGACGTAAAATTCGATATCCCCATTGCCGATAATGGCGATGATGATTATATGAAACCGTGGAAGTTTCGCAGTAAAACCGGTGATATCGCCTTGACCTTTGAGCCGCTTCTCGATCGCTATAGCAACTCGAATGTCCTCGTCATCAAATCGGTTCAACACCAAGTATTTGGAAAATTTACGGGATGCGTCGTCATCGAAGGCAAGCAAGTTTACTTTGAAGAAATGCTCGGATTCGCCGAAAAAGTCAAGAATTGCTGGTAATTTTCGAAAAAACAATGTCGTTTCGAATTATTAAAGAATACAATTAATAATAGTTATAAAGGGGTATTAGTATGAAAATTAACTCCACTTTTACCGGTGATATTGTTCCTCGCGCGACGAAATGGGTCTATTCGGCGACGGCTTTGGGACGCGATGCAGCTTACACGCTGATCAGTTTGTTTCTCTTAGCCTATGTCCAATTCGCCTCGCCGATCGGCTATGTCGATGGCGTTCGCGACCCCGCTCTTTACGCTCTGCAGTTCGGGGTCATTTCCATCATCGTCATCATCGCCCGCATCTGGGATGGCTTGAATGATCCGATCATGGGTTTTATCATCGAGCGTTGCCATTTCAAGATGGGCAAATACAAGCCCTGGATTTTAATCGGCGCGATCACCAATACGGTTGTGATGCTCGTCTTGTTCTTAGCCCGTCCCCAAGGTTGGGCCTACGTCATTTTATTCAGCGTTTTTTACTTTCTCTGGGATATAACTTATACGATGAATGATATCGGCTACTGGTCGATGCTACCCGCTTTGACGAGCGATGAGAAACAGCGCAACGATATCACGACCATCATGTCAATTTTTATCAGCGTCGGTGCATTTACCGTCGGTGGTGTCGTCCCTCTGACGGTCAGCAGCGGTGATGCCGTTAAGAATTATGGGCTGATTGCCATCATCGTCTCGATCGTCTTCTTGGCTTCGCAGCTCATCCTCGTCGTCTTTTCTAAAGAATCAGCTCGCAATCTCGAACAAGAAAAAATTTCTCAAAAGACAAAATTCGGCGACATGTTCCGTTTGATGAAGACTAACGACCAACTTCGTTGGATTGTCATTGTCATCCTCATCTATTACATCGCTTCAAATATTTTAAACGGCCTCGGCCTCAATTACTTCTACTTCTCGTTCGGCTACGGAGCCGAAGGCGGGGAAGGGGGCAACATCCAGTTCCTCTTTACGGTGATGTACGCCGGCGGAACGATTTTGGCCCAGTTTCTCTTTCCTGTTCTCATCAAGTTCATGAAGCGCAATACTCTTCTTTTCATCAGTTTTTTGATGATGGCTATCGGCCACGTCGTCTTCTTCTTCATCGGCGCACCTTTTAATGGCAATCCGGCCATCGGCGTGACTTATCCGATTTTGCTCTACGTCTTGGGAATCATCATTTTCTCGGGGCAGGGCATTTTCTATCTAATTCTTATCATCATGATGGAGAATACCATCGAGTATAACGAGTGGAAGACCGGAGAGCGGAAGGAAGCGGTGGCTTTTTCGCTTCGCCCTCTGACCGCGAAATTCGCCAGCTCGGCTCAGCAAGGCATCGTCTGGTTCACGCTCTCGATCAGCGGCGCGCTGGCGGTGACCGAAGGCATCTCAGCTCTCGAAGTTGATCGCGGCCTTGAATTCATCACTCCGACGATGGTCAAAGTCGGGGCGAACGATTTGATTAATGCCGGAAATCAAAACATGGTCATCTTTACGGCCGTCATGACCCTCCTCCCCTTTGTTCTTTATGTCGCCGCGTATCTCGTCGTCCGCTTCTTGTATAACATCGATGAGAAGAAATACGCGCAGATTGTTAAGGACATCGAACAAAAAAGAGTGGCGATTGCCGAGCAATCTCCAGCGGAGAAAGCTGAATAACTAATGCTCATTAAAAGCGGCCAGAACTCTGGTCGCTTTTTCGTTATTGAACCTCAAACTCAACTTTGGCGTTATACGCATCGGCGGAGATTTCGAGAAGGGCTTTGCCTTTTCCTTTAACGCTCCGCGCATAAATCGACATCTGCCCGCCATAGAGGGGAACGCTGTGAGGTCCGATGACTTGAATCGGTCCTTTGCACTTGAGGCTCAAGGGAAGGGCTGAATAATTGCATAAAGTGCCATATTGATCGTAGAGCGCGACTTCGACGCGAGCGACGTCGTAAGAAGCGTCGTTATGCAAAATGACCTTATTGGGTTGAGCCTTGAGTGTGAACTCTGTCGACTGGCCGAACATCTTGGTGGCCATCAATTGACCACCTTTGTATGCTTTGAACTTAAACACCGTCAATTTGTTACCCCAGGTCGCGACGTATTTATTCCATAGTTCGACGAGGTCTTCGTACGTCATCCTGTGTTTGAACATGACGAGTCCGAGGCGGAATTTGTGCCGGAATGGAAGCTTGTTTAAACCATTTAGAGCGACGTAGGCAAGAGCATCTTTAATGCGATTGGCGTCTTTGCCTTTAAAGCGCTCCTCGCTGAATGACGCACCGATATAATCGTCGACTTCGATAATCGGATGAGGCATATAGCGATATTTGGCGCGATTTGGGTAAAAGGCCTTGACGAATGTGTCGTTTCGATATAGTTCGACATAGTCGGCGTTCGTCGCGATATGCGTGACGCCGACAATCGCCTCATTAAAATCGCCGGGGACAAGATTGGAGAGGACTTCGAACACAAAGCGTTCATCGGATTGGGAGGCGTAGACATAGGACGCCCATTTGGCATTGCGAAACATATCCAAAACCCCGTGATGGCAGACGTGGTCGCCAGAACCGAAATCGCGGTGCGTGTAATAGTCGGAAAAACACCAGCCGATCGCGCCGATTAAATTCTGATAAGAATAAAGATCGTCGATGACTCTGGCGTGGCGCAGAGAGTGGATAATCCTCCGCTCCGAAGAATCGATGGCCTTGGTCGGGAACATATGCCCGAGGTATTCGGTGACGAGAACTGGCGCATGACCGGCTTCGATCGTCTTGGGATTATCGAGGCCGTGGCTCAGATCTTCGCTCGAGAAATCGTTATAAGTATAAATATCTTCGAGCAGTTCGCTGTTTTTGAAGTTGCGGACGCCACAAGTCGGGCGATGGGGCGCGACTTCGCGAGCGATTTGTCGAGCTTTAAGATATAGTTCGTGATCATCTTGGCTCTCGTTGATGCGAACGCCGTGAGCGATGACGCACGGGTGATTGTATTCCTTGTCGAGCATCCTTCTTAAGAAGTCTTCAAAATTGTCTCGCCACATTTTGTCTTGGCCGATATATTGCCAACCTGGAACTTCGCTTAAGACTAAGAGTCCAATCTCGTCGCAGCGATTGAGAAAATGCTCCGACTGCGGATAGTGCGATGTGCGGACGATATTGACACCGAGTCGATATTTGAGGATGTCGGCATCGTCTTCTTGTCCGCCCTTCGGCATCGCGTAACCGACATAGGGATATGATTGATGGCGGTTTAGTCCGAGGAGTTTTATCCTTTCACCATTAAGGTAAAAACCGCTCTTTTCAAAACGCAGGGAGCGGAAGCCAAATTTGGTGACGAGTAAATCGTCGCCACTTGCCGTCTTTAGCGTTGTCAGAAGCGTGTAGAGATGAGGAGTGGCGAGAGACCAGAGATGAGGATTTTCGATGGCCACGTCATTGACGGAAAACTCTTTGACGAGTTGCTCTTTCAATAGGAGTCTATGAGATATTTCGTATGGCAGCGAGCGGTTTCCCCCAAGAATCGGAGTGATTTGGAGGTGACCTTTGTCGTCGGTGTTGATGTGGATGCGGCTTAGATAAATGTTGGGTTTGACTTCGACTTCAACTTCGCGGTAGATTCCGCCGAAAGTCAAGTAATCGATCACTCCACCGAATGGTGGAACGGTGTTGTCTTCGCGTGAATCGACGATGACGACCAAGCGGTTTTCTTTCCCTTTTGCGATTCCGGATACGTCGATTGTAAATGGCAGATAACCGGAGATATATTCACCGAGGAACGAGGCGTTGAGATAAACTTTCGCTCTTAGCATCAAACCCTGAAAGGTCAGCAAAACCGTTTTGTTTTTAATATCTGAATCAATATCAAAAGTCTTCTCATAAGAGGAAATAAACTGGTAAGAATCCTCATCGAAATAATCGCGGGGAAGTTCAAGATTCGCGTGCGGAATATCGATGATTTGGGCTTCGTCGGGAAACTTGCTTAAGTAACTTTGCTCGTAGCAGGGCATATATCGCCAACCGAAGTTCAAAGGTTGTTTCATAATGGCGTCCTTTCTTCAGGTTAAAACGCTATCAACTTATTATATAATATTATGCGAGGATAAATTATGATTACCTGCAAAGATTCGCTCTTTCACCTCCAAACCAAGAGCACGAGCTATATTTTACGGATCAACGACATCAAGCATTTGATTCTTGAGTACTATGGCAAGCGCCTCGAAGACCCCGGCGATTTGGCGGCCGTCATCGAGAAATGGCCTTATGCCCACGGTAGTTCCGTCGTTTATGACGAGGCTAAGGATAAAGCCGCCTCCCTCGATTTGCTCTCTTTAGAAGCGAGCTCGATTGGCAAGGGCGATTATCGCGAACCATCGCTCAAAATTCGCGGTGCGGACGGCTATGTCTATGATTTCATTTATGAGCGCTATGAAGTTCGCCGTGAAGTGCAGCCTCTCGAAGAACTGCCTTCACCTCGCGATGCCGATGAAGAATTGATTATTACTCTAAGGGATGCGTACATGAAGGCGGCGATTGAACTCCATTATTTGGTGTTCGTCGAAAGCGATGTCATCGCTCGCAATGTCGTCTTCATCAATAATGGCGAATCAAGTGTTTACCTTGAGAAAATCATGTCCATGCAACTCGATATCGCCAACCGCGATTTCTCGCTGCTCAATCTCTGCGGAGGGTGGATTAGCGAAGCCCAAAAGACGATTCGCAAATTAACCCCCGGTATTTACCTTAATGATTCCAAGACCGGGATGAGTTCAAACCGCCATAATCCTTTCTTCATGCTCCTCGAAGACAAGGCTCATCTCAATTGCGGGGGAGTGTATGCCTTTAATCTGATGTACAGCGGCAACCATCTCGAGTTGGTCGAGCTGACGAATTATGATAAGGTCCGTGTTCAAATCGGAATCAATCCTTACTGCTTTGACTATTTAGTCAAACCCGGAAATTCTTTTGTGACGCCTTACGCCGTTATGACCTTTGGGGATCGCGGTATGAATTCGGCTGCGCAGAACATGCATTTTTTTGTCAATCACCACGTCATCAAGAAGGAATTTGAAAATGCTCCGCGGCCTGTCTTGCTCAACAACTGGGAAGCGACTTATTTCAAATTCGACGAAGGCAAGTTGCTGAGCTTGGCTAAACAAGCAAAAGATATCGGCGTTGAACTATTCGTCCTCGATGATGGATGGTTTAAAAATCGCAATGATGACACCAAGGCTTTAGGAGATTATGAATTAAACAAAAAGAAGTTGCCACGCGGCTTGAAACCACTTGTCAAGAAAATTAATGATATAGGGTTGAAATTCGGATTGTGGTTTGAACCGGAGATGGTCAGTGAAGATTCCGACTTATTCAGAAACCATCCCGACTGGATCATCGGCAACAATGAGCGAATGCTCTCTAAAGGCCGCCACCAACTCGTCCTCGATCTGTCGCGACTAGAAGTCCGCGATTATATCTTTTCGTCAATTGACGAAGTCTTGTCGTCGGCGAATATCGAATATGTCAAATGGGATTGCAATCGCCACATCAGCGACCTCTATTCATCAAAAACAAAAGCCGGCGAGCTCTTTCACCGTCAAGTTCTCGGCCTCTATGAGATTCTTAAATGCTTGACCGATAAGTATCCACACGTCCTGTTTGAAGGCTGTTCTAGCGGTGGTAATCGCTTTGATTTAGGAATGCTGGCATATATGCCACAAACGTGGGCTAGCGACGATACGGACGGATATCAGCGCATTCATATTCAGAGCGGCTATAGCCTCGCTTATCCGCTTTCGACGATTGGCGCCCACGTCAGCGCCTCGCCTTCGCATCAGCTTTTGAGAAAGACGCCAATCGACACTCGTTTCAACGTCGCCTCATTTGGAATTCTCGGCTATGAACTCGATTTAAGCCATCTAGATCCAATTGAAATTAAAGCCGTCAAAGCGCAGATTGAGTTTTATAAAAATCATCGCCAACTGCTTCAATATGGAACGTTCTATCAATTGGAGTTGATGGAAGAAAAGGGAGTGGCGGTGTGGCAAGCTTTAAGCGGCGACCAAAAAGAGGGGATTATCGGTTATTTCAACGGTCTCCAAAAGCCGAATCCAGCGACGACAATTTTACGCGGCATTGATTTTATCGATGATGAGTCATATCAAATGCTCGTTCGCCCCCAAGACCACAACATCAAGAAATTCGGCGGTTTGATCAATATGGTCCTTCCGGTTCGCGTCAACGAAAACGGCATGCTCGTCAACCACATTGCTAAGCGCAAGGTTATGCCGGGTGAAAAAGAAGCTTATCTCGTCTCGGGAACGATGATAAATTTCGGAGCGATTAAGTTAAATCCGCAGTGGTCTGGCGTCGGTTATGACGAAAGAGTCCGCGTCCTCGGAGACTTTGGTTCGCGCTTATATCATTTTGGCCTTATTGAGAAATAGCTAACAGCGTATTGGCTAAGCCGAGCATGATGAGAATCTGACCGGCGTAATAGAAGAGCATGATGTAGAAATCACGGCGGCGAATGTCTTTTCCATATGCTGAATAAGTTAAGAAGAGATCGGAGACAAAATACAGAGCGTAACCGATGAGAATCATGATTGAGACGATGGGCTTGCCATCGATTAAGAGCAGGATTGCAAATGCGAAGTTGATCAGATGCAAAGTTAGATAGAGATTGATGGCGTAGGCAATTTTGCCAAAGAGAAGCCGCGTCGCTGGATAGAGAGCTAATCCGATCAAAAGACAGGCTCCGGCGATGGCGAGATATAGCCACCACGGCAAGACATAACTGAGCATCGACGTCATCACGTAGAAATTGAGGATGTGAGCGACCGCGTAAAAAAGCGAACCGATGATGAAGAGGGGACGTGATCTAACGCGCAAAGTGAATAAATCGCCAAAGACGCACATGATTGCGGCAACCCAAATTAAATGCTTTGGAAAAGGCATTTCCGGGTAGGTTAGGACGAGGATGAGAATCGCGCTCATGAGCAATAAAGTCGTCAACGGCTTGCTCACTTTGCGGGGTCCTTCCTTTTCAAATACGCAAAAAACCAGATGGATGAGCGCTGCAGCTCCAAAGGCTCCGATCACAATGTAAAATGCGAGTTCCATAATATGCATATCATTATACTTGGCACATAAACAAAGTAAAATATATAAATATATAACTTGCAAAATGCCCGTGTCCTTGTTAAGATAACATGGCTTAGGGTACGTCGCGGGGTAGAGCAGTCTGGTAGCTCGTCGGGCTCATAACCCGGAGGTCGCAGGTTCAAATCCTTCCCCCGCAACCAAAAAAACAATAGGACACTTTGTGTCCTTTTTTTGTTGCGGGGAAAGGATCCTGCGACCTCCGGCTACTGCCCTCAACCATCGTAGCGCTTCGAAATGTAATCGAGGTCTTCGCTATATTTTGCCCAATAGAATTCGAGGCGTTGGCGCGAATTTTCTCGTTTGATTGGTTTGCCTATATATCGTGCGTGAGGCCGAAGCTGAATCGGGCCGATGTGCAAATTGTCCATCCATTTCCAATCGCGGCGTTGGCAGTGCTTCATCAGCTGCGTTTTCGAGACCAAGATGCCGTAATCAGCATCGCCGTGATAAACATAGTCGGCTTCTTGGTTTTCGCTTAGCGTGCCTTTGAAAACAGCTCGGTCAATTACTCTTATGACGAATTCTTTATCTTTATTTAATTCTTCGTTAGCCTCTTTGATTCGGTCTGTCAAAAGGAGCCTTAATCTATTATAAGACATCCTTTCTTTGCCCGATCCATCGAGAGTTCCGTCTCCATATTGATAGAGCAATATCGTCTGCAGCGTTCGGTTCGAAATACCCTGCTCTCTCAAATACAAGCAAAAATTCTTAACGTACTCTTGATGGACGGTTTCACTCCTTCCGGATTTCATGCTTACATAGTGAATAACATTATCGACCGAGATTCTAAAATCCGGTTTGATGAATTCTTCGACTTTTTCGCATTTGATGATCGATGTTTCGCAAATGTGATTAAAAATCTCGCGAATAATGTATTTACCATTATTTGATAATTGGCCAAAAGTCTTGCTGTTTAATAGGAGAATTAAGTCCTCCTCTTTCCGTATTCCGATATTCTTGTGCATAAAAACCTCCTACTAATACATATGTGATGACTAAGTCAAAAGTTGCAAAAAATGTTGTGATTTGTTTTTTCTGACGCTATTTTTGGCAATTATTAAATGATCAGAGCATTCGCTAAAAGAGCACAATAGCTAAAACTACACATGTAGGTTGTATTATACCTACTTTTATGATATTGTCATATGCGGAATCAATTATGAAACTGCGCATCAAACAACTCGTCAGCCTGCAAGAAGCCAACCAAAACTTCTCGCGCGTCGCTCGAAAAGTCGACGAAGAAGGCTATGTTCTCCTCCTTCGCAACAACAAACCGGCTTACTTGGTTTTTGCCTATGATGAAAACGATGTCGTCGACGATAACGCCACCTTGTTCGAAGCCTTGCATCGCCTCATCGACCGCAAGCGTCAAGCCAAACTTAAAAAGAGTATGAAAGGAGGGATGGTTCATGGATAGAAAAGCTATTAAAGAACGGCGTAAAAGATTCGTCGTCTTAATCGAAGCCTTGTATCGCGATTCTCGCAACGCGACAAAAAAATACGTCGAGTCGCTCATTTACCCCGATGGTCGTGCCCACATCAGCGTCGATCTCACCAATGTCGATGAACTCTATTCTCCCTATTCATACAAAGAGGATATGAAACCGGACATTTTTGAGTATATCGATGAAAAAACCTTTTATACGCCATCCGAGATACCACTCGTCATCAACTTTGACGTCGGCGATGTCTCCGACCTCCGCAAATCGCGCATCAAGAAATCGTTTTTGGATCACTACCGTTTGTTTTATGAAGATAAGCGCCGCGAGATGAAAATTAATCAAGCAGTCGCCTGGGTCCTCTTCGCCGTCGGCATGGCAGCCTTGGCCGTTTCGACCATTATTCGGCTTGCTTTTGGCGCGGCGCATATCACGGACATCCCCCTCATTTTTGAGATGCTGCAAATCCTATCTTGGGTTTTTCTTTGGGAATCAATCTCAAAATTCTTTTTCGAAGGTCGCGAGATGCGCATTCAATGCATGAATGCCGGCCAACTAGCTCTTGCCGAGGTCAAGTTTAACGAACCGGAGCCCGAACCGAAAGACTTTGCGCAATAAATCGGCTATACTTTTTATAGTTGACACTCATTAAAGGGGGAAATTGTCTTGCCGTCTTCAATGTGGTATGATTTCTTACACTCTTTGAGTGATAATTGTATTTGGAGGTAGTTGCATGCGCGTTACGATCGTTGCCGACGTCCTCGGCATTGAAAATAACGGAACGACGATAACGGCTATCAATTTTATTAATAGTTTGAAAGAGCGAGGACACGAAGTCAGTGTCGTCTGCCCCGATGAAAATAAAACTGGTCTATACGGCTATTATGTTGTTCCATCGCTGAATCTCGGCATTTTTAACGATTATGTTAAAAAGAATAATATTACGTTGGCTAAGGCGGATACGAACATCATCACTGAAGCCATCAAAAACGCCGACATCGTCCACATCATGATGCCCTTCTTCCTCGGGACGAAAGCCGCCCGTATCGCCAGGCGGCTCAATAAGCCGATTACCGCGGGGTTTCACGTCCAAGCCGAGAACTTTACAAATCACGTTTTCATGATGGATTTCCCAGCCGCCAATCTCCTGACTTACAAAGTCTTCTATCGTCTTTTATATCGCTTTGTTGACGCCATTCACTATCCCACGCAGTTCATCCGCGATGTTTTTGAAGGTCAGACGAGCAGCAAAACCAACGGATATGTCATCTCTAACGGCGTCAACAAGGCTTTTGCGCCTCGCCAGGTCGCCAAACCTGAGCATTTAAAAGATAGATACGTCATTTTGTTCACAGGTCGCTACAGCCGTGAGAAATCGCATAAAATTCTCATCGATGCCGTCAAACTGTCGAAATACAAAGACAAGATTCAGTTGGTTTTCGCCGGCGATGGGCCGCAAAAGGAGAATATCATCAACCGCTCGAGCGATTTAGCCAATGTTCCCATCCTCGGCTTTCATCCTCGCGAAGAATTAATTGATATTATCAACTATGCCGATTTATACGTCCACCCGGCGGAGATCGAAATCGAAGCCATCTCGTGCCTCGAAGCGATGTCGTGCGGCCTAGTGCCGGTCATCGCCGATTCAAAGCGCAGCGCCACCCGCTACTTCGCCTTGAGCCCCGACAATCTTTTTCGGTGCAATGATCCCCTCGATTTAGCCCACAAGATCGACTACTGGCTCGACCACCCCCAAGAAAAAGAGGATTGCCGGCAAAAATACATTGAATACGCAAAGCGTTTTGACTTTGATTACTCAATGGACCAAATGGAAAAAATGCTGATCGACGTCATTAAATTAAACGATGAGAAAAAAGAAAGACTATCCTAAAAAAACAATCTACTATCGCGATTTGCTGACCGACGATTTCGCCGGGACGCGAATCGAAACCAAACAACTCGATGACAATTTTCGCTATCTCCATAAAAACATCATCTGGCGTTTTATCGCCTCTTTTCTTTACTACGTCCTTGCTATCCCGATTCTTTATCTAACTTGTAAGATAGCCTTGGGTGTCAAGATTGAAAATCGCAAAGCGGTCCGCGAAGTGCAAAAGAGCGGTTACTTCATTTACGGCAATCACACCCAAATCATGGACGCGTTCATCAGCCAAGTCCTCATCTCGCGCCCCAAGAAAACATTTATCATCGCTGACCCGGACGCCGTCTCGATTCCGGGAATTCGGACGATTGTCATGATGCTGGGATGCCTTCCCCTCCCCTCGACGATCGTGGGGACGCGCAACTTCCTCAAAGCCATCAAGTACCACATCGATAAAAAGCATGCTGTCGCCGTCTTCCCCGAAGCCCATATTTGGCCGTACGCGACTATTGTTCGCCCATATAATAGCGCCTCTTTCCGCTACCCGGCCCAGTTGGGAGCGCCCATCGTTCCCATCGCGACTACTTATCGTAAGCGCAAGCTATTCAAAAAATGCCTCAAACCTCGCATGATCATCACCGTCGGAGCGCCCATCTATCCCAATATGCGCCTCGGCCTGAAAAAAGCGATGGAGGACTTGCGCGTCAAAACTTATCAATTCATGGTTGATCGCGTCTCGAGGCCCGATAATGTCGAATACTACCGATATGTGAAAAGAGAGGATGACGAAAGCGAGGAAAAATGAAAACGACCCCATAATATCTTTACTAAGTCATAGACTTTTAAGATAATAAATGGTGGAGGAAAAAGAATACATGAATAATTTAAAAGGTACTAAAACCGAAGAAAATCTAAAAATTGCTTTTGCCGGTGAATCCCAAGCTCGCGTCAAATATGACTATTATGCGAAACAAGCTAAAAAAGAGGGCCTTGAACAAATTTCAGCAATTTTTGAAGAGACATCCGACAACGAGAGAGAACACGCCAAATTATGGTTTAAAGCTCTGCATGACGGATCAGTTCCGACGACAGCCGCCAACCTCGTAGATGCCGCTACCGGCGAAAACTACGAATGGACGACGATGTACGCCGAGATGGCCAAGGTCGCTCAGGAAGAAGGCTTTCCGGAAATCGCCCGCACGATGCGCGGCGTGGCCAACGTCGAAAAAGAGCACGAAAACCGCTATCGCCGCCTCTTGAAAAAGGTGCAGGACGAGAAAGTCTTTGAATGCGACGAAGTCACCGTTTGGAAATGCCGGAACTGCGGCCACATCCACATCGGTAAGAAAGCCCCTGAAGTCTGCCCGGTGTGCAATCATCCCCAAGCCCACTTCGAGCTCAAAGCCGAGAACTACTAATCTCTCATTCAAAGGGTCCCTCACTTGTGAGGGATCTTTTTTCTTGCTTTGACAATTGTCTCTTGATTTTTATATGATTCTTTAAGATAATTAATAAGCACGTATTTGGACCAGTGGTGTAGCGGTTAACATGCCTCCCTGTCACGGAGGAGATCGCGGGTTCGATTCCCGTCTGGTCCGCCATAATACGGGGCCCGGTAGCTCAGTTGGTAGAGCAACGGACTGAAAATCCGTGTGTCGCCGGTTCAATCCCGGCCTGGGCCACCAGCTTCAAATATGTAAAAAAGTGTCGATGAAATCGGCATTTTTTTATTAACATATTTAGGTGTTTGGCGACACGCGGATCTTCACCCCTTCGATTAACTCTTCTTCGTTTTATTTGATTTAGAAATCACTATACTGTACTATATTGATGCATATCGATATATGGGGTTGATTTATGGAATATAAAAAAGCTTGCGAACTCTATAAAATTCTCGGCGACGAATCAAGACTGGAGATTGTGCGACTTCTGCAAAACACAGGCGAGATGTGCGCATGCAATTTTCTGCAGTTCGTAAAGTGCGGACAGGCAACTTTGTCACACCATTTGGACGTATTGGCAAAAGCTGATCTTGTATATCGAAGAAGAGAAGGAACGAGGATTTTGTATCGGGCCAACAGTGAATTAATTAATGACCTTATGAAAGTTTTTGATACGGAAAAAGCGAAGGCAGGAGATGCAAAATGCAATACACACTGAAAGAAAAATATGAATTGATTCGCAAAGACGTTTTGTTACAGACATCTAGAAGTCCAATTCATATCGTCAAAGAAATAATGCACAAGGACTATATAAGCCTTCATGGTCCAGAACATCATTTTCTTGATGGCGCGGCGTTTTTAATCGCATTTAAAAATGCAGGTGGGGTTGTCGACATTGAAAAATCGCTCGACGAACTCGCGAATCGATCGCTCAATATGCCAGGTGCGATGTGCGGCTTTTGGGGCGTCTGCGGATCGACGACATCAGTCGGCGCGGCCCTTGCGATTATCAATAATACTGGGCCGTTATCGGATGATGAATTTTATAAAGATAATATGGAGTTTACTTCTTCGGTGATAGCGAGGATGAGCGAGATCGGCGGTCCGCGATGCTGCAAGCGAAATGCTTTCTTGTCGATTTCGAGCGGAGCGGTTTTCGTAAAAGAAAAATATGGTGTCGAAATGGAAATAAGCGATATTAAATGTGAATTCAGCATCCTCAACAAACAATGTCTTCTCACCAGATGCCCTTATTATCATGTGGTTTGAAATGGTTTTTAGGGATTTCATAATTAAACATCGTTGCCATCGACTTGAAGCAATACATTAAAACAATGACTAAGTTTTCTTCACATCTCATTTCATATCGAACTAATAGATTAACTATCGGACCGTTTAAACTCTCGATGGTCGAGTCCGTCCATCTTTTATCGCTTGATAAAGATAATCGCCGCTTCGTTCTTGACGAAGTGTTTATCGATGACAAAGCGGCAGAGGAGACGATTGTTCATCTAATCAATTCGTATCAAAGCCCCAAAGGTCCGTTTGTCTATGCCATACAAAAAGATGGTCAGTATATCGGCCATATTCAATTGGTGAAAATCGAAAGCGGATACGAGGTCGGGTATCACATCGGCAAGCCTTATGTCGGCAGTGGATATGCGACTGAAGCTCTGCTTGGCTTTTTGCCAATCATAAAAACGCACTTCGGCTTATCGGAAGTGTGCGGTGTCTGCGATGCCGATAACATCGCCTCGCGAAAAGTTCTGGAAAAAGCTGGCTTCATCAAGCAATATGAAGGACTTGGTACTTATCACGGCCGCGAGATCGCAGTTTGCCGCTACCAGAAAATACTCGATTAATCGCTTTCGACACCATCGCTTTTCTTATGCTTATTCTCATTACAATCGAGTGTCCGATTTACAGCGATCCGTTTGTTGTCGGTTTTTAACAAAGAATTCTCCGTTTGCATGATTCAACTAATTTAGTAAACTAAACCGCAACCGGTTGTTATAATTAGAACATCATCGATTCGCAGTTTTTATCTAAATGAGGTGCCAATGAAGATTAAGCGAAATGTATTGTTAAACCCCGGTCCTGCCACGACGACCGACTCGGTCAAATCCGCTCTTTTAGCACCCGATATGTGCCATCGGGAACACGTTTTTGTCGATGTCATCGAGAAGCTGAGAAAAGACTTGGTTAAAATTGCCGAAGGTAATGATCATGAACACGTCGCTGTTTTGTTCTCGGGTTCTGGAACCCTAAATATGGATGTCGCCTTGAACTCCCTCCTCCCCGATAACAAAAAAGTCTTGATCATCAATAACGGCGCTTATTCATCGCGAGCGGTGGACATCTGCAAATATTACGGTCTGGCGCACATCGAATTAAAGCTTCCTTTCACAGAACCCATCGACCTCGCATCCGTTCGCCAAGTTTTGAATGACAATGAGGATATTGCCCTCGTCTATACAACCCATCACGAAACCGGCTCCGGAATTCTCAACGACATTCGGGGCATCGGCGCCATCGCCCACCTTCGCGGCGCGGTCTTTGTCATCGACGCCACCTCTTCTTTCGCCCTCGTTCCCCTTGATATTGTCGATGACAATGTCGATTTCATATTAGCCTCGGCTCAAAAAGGAATCGCGGCGATGCCCGGCTTATGTTTTATCATCGGGCGAAGAGACATCATCGAAAAATCAAAGGATTATCCAAAGCGTTCTTACTACTGCAATTTATACCGTCAGTATTACCACTTCGAATATGACGGCGAGATGCAATTCACGCCCCCCGTCCAACTCGTCTATGCCGCCGCGCAAGGCGTCAAGGAGTATTTCGAAGAAGGCGGAGAAGCAAAGTATGCTCGGATTAAGCGCGTCAACAAAGCTATTCATGATGGTCTAACTCGCCTCGGCTTTCGAGAGCACATTAAGCGCGAGCGTCAAGGGCCGCTCGTCGTTTCCGTCCTATATCCAAACGATCAAAATTGGGATTTTAAAAAAGTTCATGACTATTGCTTCGAGCGAGGCTTTATCCTCTTTCCGCGCCCCGTGGGAGGCGTCCAAGCCTTCCGCATCGGCTCCTTAGGAGCGATTGACGTCCCCGACATCGAAACGTTTTTTATCGTCCTCGGAGAGTCGTTGCTCGCGTTAAACATTCAAGTCCCAGTTCGCTATTAGGCGAGGAGATAAATGATGAAGAAATTCCACTTGACCGATACTTATGCGCTGATCAATTTCGATGCTTCGCTGTGCGACTCCGAAGTCAGCGTCTTGCAGTCCAAGAGCTTCGCCAATGTCCTCACCCAGTTTATTAATAAACTTCGCGCCGACAAGGATGTGACGATGGAGAGTTTGGATGACATTGCGATCGAACAGATCCTCGATGCCTATAAACTCCTCTACGTCTTTCCCTTTGACGAGATTTACACGAACAACCCGAATCTCCATCACCTGTTGAACAAACGCGACGAATTATACCATTTTACCGAGATGTTTTACGATTACTGGCGCAGCCTGCAACGGTTTGGTTTGATGGCTTCCTCCCACCTTTATCAGCAGAGCGCCAAAGTTCCGGATGTCATCACGACCATCGATCACTTTAACAGCATGATTCTATCGCTTTATCGCGGCGTGTCGACGAACTTGCAGGGGGAGGAATTCCACGTCTACCGCCAATTGCCCGCCGGCGTCAACGCCAACCTTCTATACGTCCATCATCGCGTCCCGTACAACCGCGACTACGAGAACCTGCAAAACATACCTTTCATCAGCAAAATCGCCACCAGGCCGCCTTTTATCGTCTACACCAAAAGCAATACCCGTTCCGACCTCTTTCGAGAGATCAGCGAAAATCCTATTCCAAAACTAAACATTAATAAAATGCACTTTTTTGCCTTTCCGATCAAGGTCGGGCCGCTCCTCGCCTATGTCTACATTCACCGCGATTTCCTCCATCAGGGAATCGGCCTTTCGAACCTCTTCGAATTCGCGTCTTTTGACGAGATCAAAGACCGGAAACCCGACATCGTCTACCTCTATGGAATCGGCGAGACTCAATACGATTGCACGTACACTCACGATCGCGAGAACGATATTTACCTAGGTTTCGTCAGCCGCTTGGACAAGAACGATTATTTCGGCTATCTAAAAAAGATGCTGCTCACCCTCCACAACTTATCGATGATCGATCAGAAAAAGCTGCCGATTCACGGGGCGATGGTCGCCATCGTCTTGCGGAATAATGAGACGAAGAACATCGTCGTGGTCGGCGATAGCGGCGCGGGTAAATCGGAGACGCTCGAAGCGCTGCGCCTCATCGGCAAAGACTACATCAAACAGATGAAAATCGTCTTTGACGACATGGGGACCTTGTTTAAAAAAGACGGTAGAGTCTACGCCCACGGCACCGAAACCGGGGCTTTCATCCGCCTCGACGACCTCGAAGCCGGCTACGCCTATCAAAAGATCGACCGCGCCATCTTCCTCAATCCCGACCAAGTCAACGCCCGCGTCGTCCTGCCGGTCACGACTTATAAGTTCATCACCGCGAACCATCGCGTCGACATGATGCTCTACGCGAACAATTACAGCCCGATGGATATCGGCCTGCGCCTCTTTGACAATCTAGAAGAAGCGGTGGACGTCTTCCGCAGCGGGCAGCGAAAAGCCAAAGGGACGACGAACGAAATCGGTTTGGTCAGTTCGTATTTTGCGAATCCGTTCGGTCCGGCGCAGAGGCGCGCGCAAACCGAAATCCTGCTGCAAAGCTATTTCAATTCTTTAGATAAAGAAAAAGTCGTGATTGGTGAGCTTTACACCCGCTTAGCGGTCCCCGGTCTCGAGATGCGCGGACCCCAGGAAGCGGCTACTAAATTGTTAAAACACCTCGTCGGCAAATAATAAAGGCCGAGCAAAATTCAGGATTACAATAGTTTTTAAGCATAGCCGTCGTTTGACGTTTCTTCCCAACGGCGGTTCATTTTGCTAAAATCTAACCATTGCACAAATGGACAAACAAATGAAATGATCAACATTAAAGAAGTCACGACGCGCAAGATGCGCCATCAATTCGTCTCGTTTCCGTTAGATTTATATAGGGGCAACCCATATTTCGTTCCTCCATTATATGGAGATGAGATGAAGGTTTTTTCTAAGAAAAACGCTTATTATGAAACATCGATCTCATCCTTTTTCCTCGCCTTTAAGGACGATCGCGTCGCCGGCCGCATCTCGGGCATCATCCAGACGCAGAGCAACGAGAAGACGGGCGAGAGGCGAGCCCGCTTCACGCGGTTTGATGCGATTGACGATCAAGAAGTGGCAGATGCCCTGTTTTTAGCCGTTGAGAAATGGGCCGCTAAAAACGGCATGGATCTCATCTGCGGACCGCTCGGCTACAGCGACCTCGAACGCGAAGGATTATTGATTGAAGGATTTAATCACATCGCGACCTTCGAAGAGCAATACAACTACGAATATTACGGCAGATTAATCGAAAACTACGGCTTTGAAAAAGAAGTTGATTGGGTCGAATATAAACTATATCGCCCGGAGAGCGTGGACCCGACCTTGGACCGCGTCGCCGACGCCGCCATGGAGAAATTTCGCCTCCACATCGGCACCGGCAAGAACAAACGCCAGTATATCAATAAATACAAAGATGGTATTTTTCACTGTTTAGACGAAGGGTACAAAGAGCTGTATGGAACGGTGCCGTTTACCAAAGAGATGAAGCAGCAGATCATCACCCAGTTCATGCTCCTCTTAAACCTCAAATTCATGATCACCGTCTGCGATGAGCACGAAAATGTCGTGGCCTTTGGCCTCTCGGTTCCATCGCTCGGACCGGCTTTTCAGGAGAGCGGTGGTCGATTGAATGTCAAAACCGTCCGCAAGATGATGAAAATCATCAAGAAGCCCGATGTCATCGACTTAGGGCTCATCGCCGTTCTGCCCGAATATCAGTCGCTGGCCTTCAACGCCATCATCCTCCGCCATCTGATTCAGGGGATGATGCGCGAGAACATCTCGTATTGCGAGACGAATTTGAATCTGGAAAACAACGTCAAAGTCCAAGCTCAGTGGAGATTTTTCCCGCGTGAACAACACAAAAAACGCCGCAGTTATCTAAAGAAAATTGCCCTTTAGCCTCGATATATCAACGACAAATAAACATTGTATGTGCCATTTTCTTGTGCTCTAATAAAAATACATAATTCGTTTCACAAGAGGAGGAAACATGGAATTAAAAACTAATCGTGGTCTATTTAAGTATTTAGTCTTCAGCTTTTTGACATTGGGCATCTATCCGCTCTATCTCATCCACGCCGCCGCCGTTGAAACCAACGAAACATGCAAAGAAGACGGAAAGAAGACCGCCGGTCTTTTGCTCTATTTCCTATTTACGTTGCTCACCCTTGGTATCTATGGTCTCGTCTGGAATTTTAAACTCGTCGAAAGATGGGCGAAATTCATGCGAACCGCAACAAGAGCCCGCGGCTCGATGGCGGAAAGTACTTGCTCTGGCTTATTTTAGGCGCGATGATCGGCATAGGACCAATCGTGGCTCAATACCTCTATCTCCATGCTTGGAACGACGTCAATGAAGTCTATTCGAAAGAAGCGTCCGCCGTCGCCCAAGTTCCGCCACCGGCGAAATAAATCAAACTTTTTAATTGATGAAGACGGGTCATCCCGTCTTTTTTATTATGAAAGCCACTAACGCAATCCGCTTAATTATGGTTAAATAATAAATAGACATTTTTATTAATAAAAGGAGTGGACAATGCCAGCGATTATGACTCACTTCGCTTTTGCGAAAATGCGGGCGACAAATTCCATCGACGACGACGCTCTTTTCCTAGGAGCCCAAGGTCCGGACGTTTTCTTCTTTTACGGCTATAGTCTAAAGAAGCGACCGGACATCCAAGCCGTGCGCGGTTTCGGAACGGAGCTCCATCACATCGACATCACGACGGCCTATCATTATCTATTGAAATACGCGGATAGCAAAGAAGGTCGCGACAAGGAAATTCTATCCTCGTTTATCCGCGGCTTGTTCCTCCATTACATCATGGATCGCAACTGCCATCCTTTCGTCTTTTATCGGACGGGTTTTTCGGCGAAACCCGAAGAAGGAAAATATTACTTCGCCGCTCACGCTTCCTATGAATCGCATATCGATTGCCTCATCAAGGAGCGCTTTAACATCAAGATAGCACCGCGCAAGGCCGTCTCGGCCGGCAAAGGCAAAGTCCGCCTCATCTCCGCGATGATGCACTCATTAGCCAGAGATGTTTTCGAGAATGAAGTCATCAAAGCGGACACTTACTACCTTTCGTGGACCGACATGAAGTTTTGCCAAATCATCTTCCATTCGCCACTCGGCATTAAAAAAGCTATGTTTCGCGCGATTGCTCCGCGCGGGGCGATTAATGCCATGGCGACGCCGCGCAAGGTCAAGAACAACGATCTGCTCGATGTCTTGAACGATCACAAGGAAGAATGGCGCGATTGCGTCACGAACGAGCCGCGCAACGAAGCGTTTCTCGAACTGATCGGCAAAGCCTCTGCAGAAGTCGATACTCTTGAAAAACTACTCAAATCCGCTTATTCCGAAGCCGATTTGCGGGCTTTCATCCATAATACCGATCACGATGGCTTCACCGTCGGCGAAGATAAAAAGCATTTCAAATCCGTCTGGGACCTCGTTCCCGACATGAGGTGGTAAAGATGAACAAATTAGGTATTCGCAACTGGCTGTCGTTAATTATTGCCGGATTAGTCGGGCAGTTTGCCTGGACGATTGAAAACATGTTTCTCAATCTCTACATTTTCGAGCAGACCCAAGATGCCGGATACGTCCCGTGGATGGTGGCTTTCAGCGCCGCCGCCGCGACGATCACCACCCTGTTGATGGGGGCTCTATCCGACCGCCTCGGCAAGCGCAAAGCATTCATATCCTTTGGCTATATCGCCTGGGGAATTTCGGTTCTCGCTTTTGCCTTTATCACGACGGAGAACATGCAGGCGCTATTCCCGCTGGCAAATGGTTTTATGCTGGCCGGCGTCTTCATCATCATCCTCGATTGCCTCATGACTTTCTTCGGCAGCACGGCTAACGACGCGGCCTTTAATGCCTATGCCACCGACGTCTCGACTCCGGTGACGAGCGGCAAAATCGAATCCGTTTTAGCGGTGCTCCCCCTCATCTCGATGCTCATCATCTTCGGAGGTTTCTCGGGGATGGCGACCGGTCCGGGCTGGTTCACTTTCTTCATGATCTTCGGCATATTGACGGTCGTGACCGGGGTGATTTCGATCTTTTTGTTTCCCAGAGACGTCGCCAAGCCGAAGAAGGACGAATCTTATCTCAAAAACATTTTTTACGGTTTTAAACCGAGCGTCATCAAAGCCAACCCTCTCCTCTATTTAACTCTGTTATCGTTCTTGGCTTTTGCCATTGCCATCCAGACGTTCATGCCGTATTTCTTGATCTTCATTCAAAAGAATCTGAAGTTCGAAGGTCTCGACTTCACCATCATCATGGGCGCGGTTTTACTCGTCGCCTGCATCTATACGGTCTTGACCGGATTGATCATGGATGAGATCGGCAAGAACAAGATTTTGCTCCCCGCTCTCGGGCTGACCTTCGCGGGAATGGTCGGGATGTTTTTTGCCAAGCAGATGCTCACGATAATAATCTTCGGCATCATCATGATGACCGGCTATATGATTTCGACAGCCGTCCTCGGATCGAAAATCCGCGACTTCACCCCTCGCAAGGAAGTCGGCCTCTTTCAAGGCGTGCGCATGATTTTCGTCGTCTTGATCCCGATGGTGACCGGACCGTTTATCGGCCAAGCCGCCTATATGAATACGGCCGACACCTATCTAAATGACTACGGCATCCTCGTCAAATTGCCAAACGAATACATTTATTTGGCGGCCGCCGGTGTTCTATTGCTGGCTATCGCTCCGGTCATTATCTTAATAATGAAAGAGCGGAAAACCAAACAGCTGGAAAAGGACCATGAAAATCGATAAGAGTTTACCTTTAAGCGAATATCCGCGCATGCAGATGGTGCGCAACTCATATCATTGTTTGCATGGCGAATGGGACTACGTCATCGCTGACGACAACGCGATTCCGACGGCTTTTTTCGGCAAAATCGTCGTCCCTTATTCTCCGGAAGCGCCGCTCTCGAGAGTCCAGCGCATTGTTAAACCCGACGAGTACTTGATCTATCGCAAGGTCTTTAAACTTGCCAGAGGTTTCAACAAAGGCCGCGTCTTCCTTAACTTTACGGCCGTCGACCAAATTGCCAAGGTGTATCTGAACAACCATTTGCTGGGTGAACATGTCGGCGGTTTCTTACCATTTTCGTTTGCGATTGAAGATCATCTCCAAGACGAAAACACCTTGATCGTCGTCGTCCAAGACTTGAGCGACACCTCCTACCACAGCCGCGGCAAGCAAAAGCTCAAAAGAGGGGGCATTTGGTACACGCCGCAGAGTGGGATCTACCTGCCGGTCTGGCTCGAAAGCACACCAAATGATTACATTTCCCATTTGAAAATCACGCCTCTTTTTGATGCAAAGCAAGTTGAAATTACCGTTTTTTCACCGGTCGATAAAGAAGTGCAAATCACCATCGAAAAGCGGGTGGCGACCGGAATGAGCAACACCCCGTTCCTCATCGACATCGTCAACATGCACCCGTGGACCGTCGATGATCCCTACCTATATAAGTTTTCTGCATCGCTAGGACAAGATAATGTCGAATCATACTTTGGGATGCGCAAGATTCGCGTCGCTAGCGATGAACTTGGCCACCGGCGTTTCTTCTTGAATAACAAACCCCTCTTTCACAGCGGTCTGCTCGATCAAGGCTATTATCCAGAAGGCCTGTTAACCCCGCCTTCCGACAAAGCCTATATCGACGATATCACGCTGGCCAAAAACCTCGGCTTCAACATGCTCCGAAAGCACATCAAGATCGAAGCGCCGCGCTGGTATTATCACTGCGACCGCCTCGGCATGCTCGTCTGGCAGGATTTCGTCAACGGCGGCGAGGATTATTCCTTTCTCGCCACGGTCGTCCCGGTCATCTTGAAAAAGCATCTTAAGGACGACAAGTACAAGATGCTCGGAAGAGAGAGCAAAGATGGTCGCGAGGAATTCCTCATCGAGGCCAAACAGACGATTGACTACCTGTACAATTCGCCATCTGTTGTCCTATGGACAATTTTTAACGAAGGTTGGGGCCAATTCGAGGCCGCCAAAGTGTTGGAGGATGTTTCAAAACTCGATCAGACGCGCCTCTTTGATCACGCTTCCGGCTGGCACGATCAAGGCGTGGGGGACATCAAATCCGACCACGTCTATTTCCGCAAATACAAGTATCGAGAGGATAAGCTCAAAAGAGCGAGCGTCCTATCGGAATTCGGCGGCTATCACCTCCGCATTCCCGGTCACGCTTTCAACGAAAAGAACTTCGGATACAAGCGGATGAAGAGCGGCGACGAGTTGACGCAATCGATCGCTGCCTTATATGAACATGAGATTATTCCGGCCGCGAAGCAGGGATTGGCAGCTGCCGTTTACACGCAGCTCAGCGATGTCGAGGACGAGCTGAATGGCTTGATAACCTACGATCGCCATGTCATCAAGGTCAAACCGTCAGCACTCCGCAAAATCAATTATAAATTAACAAAGGATCTATAATTTATTATAGTATTGATATGCCATCCTTAACCGCTCCACACAAATTTCTGATTTCAGCGACCGCGATCTTCTCTGTCGTCGGCGTCGCTTATTTGCTTGTCGGCTTGACAGCTGGCACCCGCGCCGAAGCCGGGGTCCGCAACAGCACCGATGAAATCGGGAATCGCGTTTTGCTGAGCCGCGCCGATTTCGCCGACGGTATCTTAGATAGTCATTGGGAAAGTGGGGAATTAGGTCCGGAACTCATCGATGGACAAGCTCGATTTGACGATTTGGATCAATGTCTCGAATCACCTTCATTGCATAATGCTTTTACGAAATATGCCGTCTTTCAATTAGGCGATGTCAGCGGTGGTCCGGCTTCCTTCACCCTTTCAGGCTATGACAAAGGGGGATCGCTGCTCGAAGAGGCGACCATCAGCGACCTCGGATCAACCGAAAGAGGCGAGCATCGCTTTTCCTACGACCACGTTTTTATCGACAAAATCGTTTTAGCTTACGCCGAAACGGGGGTTGTCGCCACCGTTGATTATATATGCATCTATGCATTACAATAAGTAAAGAGAATTATCATGGCTAACATTAAAACCGTCTACTTCGTCTGTGGAGTCGTCCACGCTCAAGACCGCGTCCTTTTAGTCCGACCTCTTGCCTACAATGGCCGCCCTTATACACCATTCTTTTTCCCGGGTACGCAAGTCGCCAAAAACGATGCTCGCGAAGAGACAAAACTAATTCAGATCATCAAAGCCAAATACAAAGGCGAATTATCAGTCGATGGTTTTATGGGTTCTTCAGTTCGCGAATTCAAAGATAAGCGCATCGTCTTAAGAGCCTATTACTGCTCGCTGAAGACCAATTTCTTTTTACCGCGAGCCAAGATCGATTACCGCTGGGCCACCGTCGAGGATTTTGACAGCTTGCGACTCGAGTCGAACGACCGCGAAATCGGTGAGCGCTACGTCCTCTTCAAGCGCGTTTATGATGGCGAGTTGGTCGCCGGAGGGCGCGCGCAAAAAGAAGCGGCGGAATTAAATTTCTATCTCGATTCATTCGAATACTTCGGCAGCAAACTCGATGCTAAAGACGCTCGCGATTTCAACGAGTTGATGCGGACGAGCGCCCCAATTGAAGTTTTGCGAAGAGCATATAAATATGTGATGCGCATCAACCATCTCGACTACAATGCGTATCTCACCCACGTCGAAAAGAAAAATCTCCCCAAGAAGAAGGATTTGTACAAACCGACGACCGATGAACTCGATGTCCCCGATCGCAAGACCTTAGCCGAGACACCCAAGAGCACCAAGTTTCTCAAAGGTCAGGCTCTCGAAGTGGCGGCGGCTGAAAATCCGCCTGCCAAACCCGTCTCGAAACGGAAGCTGACTCCCGCGCAGATTATCGGCATCGTCCTCTTGAGCATCGCCTTATTAGGCGAGGCGGCCGTCTTGACGATCGCCCTCGTCCCCATCATCCCGGACTTTCTCTCGTCAGTTCTAGGGTCAATTGCCCTCATTTTCTCTTCGCTCTTGCTCCTAGTTGGCGTCATGCTGGCTTTCTACGGCCGAAAAGAGGAGTGATATGAATGCTTTCCGTCGCTTTTTCTACCGTTTATACCAGACGGTTCTTTACGTCGCGAGCGCTTTTTTAAATTTCCGCGAGCCGCTGATTTTGTGCGGCAATAAATCGTCGGGCAAAGTCTTCGGCATCTTGGTCGAGAAAAATATCAAGCACGTCCTCATCGTCACCGATCAGATGATTTTCAAACTAGGCCTTTTAAACAAGATGCTCGGAGGTTTTGAAGAAGCCGAGATCAAGTACGCGATTTACAAAGACGTCGTTCCCAATCCGACCATTCAAAATATCGAGGAATCGCTGCTCCTCTATAAAAAAGCGAACGCTAAAGCGATTGTCGCCTTTGGCGGGGGTTCGAGCATCGACACGGCGAAAGGTGTGGCCGCCCGCCTCGCCAATCCCCATAAGAGCATCGAGAAGATGCGCGGCATTTTAAAAGTCGGGGGTAAAATCCCCTTTCTAATCGCCGTTCCAACGACCGCCGGCACAGGCAGTGAAGCGACCGTCGCCGCCGTCGTGGTCAATGGTGAAACCCATCACAAATACGCCATCAATGACCCGAAGCTCATCCCGCACTATGCGATTCTCGATCCGGAATTATTGATCGGCTTACCTTCTCACATCACTTCGACGACGGGCATGGACGCCATGACCCATGCCGTCGAGGCTTTCATCGGCCGCGGCAACACCAAGAAGACGGAGCGCTGCGCCATCTCGGCCATTCAATTGATCGATAAGAGCTTGCTCGAATCATATCGTAATCCGACGAATCTCGGCCTCCGCAAAGACATGCAGTTAGCGGCGTTTCAAGCCGGCGTCTCATTTACGCGAGCTTACGTCGGTTACGTCCACGCCCTCGCTCACGCTTTGGGCGGGAAATTCAACGTTCCGCACGGTTTGGCTAATGCCATCCTCCTCCCCTATGTCCTCGAGAGTTTTGGGCCGGCAATCCACAAGCGCTTAGCCATCTTAAGCGACGCCATCAACTTGACCGACAAAGCTCTGGGAAACGATGTTAAAGCTATTGCTTTTATCAACTATCTCAAAGATTTAAATAGGAAGCTGAATATCCCCGATAAATTCGTCGATGTCTACGAGGAAAAGGATATCGATGAAATGGTCGGCAACGCCATCAAAGAAGCCAATCCTCTCTATCCGGTGCCCACCATCAAAGACCGCGCCGAATTAGCGGCCATCTACCGCCAAGCCAAGGCCTGATCTCCGCCGAATAGGCGTTCGATATACGGCGACATAAAAGAAATGCTTTTATTATCGCCTATAACATTTGCTATCGACTTTGTATATAATATATGCGAAAAGGAATTACTTTATGATTGCTCGATTAATTGAGAAGTTATTAGCATACGCTGCTCATCACCTCTATCTAGATAATACCGACAAAATTTATGTTCGCAATATTTTGCTGCGCAAGTTAAAAGCCGACGCTCCTTACGAAGGGGCGATCGACGAACGAGCGATCGCCGCCATGGAAGTCCCCGATGCCCTCATCGAGGAACTGCGGGACTACCTTCTTGCCAATCTTCATTTCGACGAGCTCAAAGCCGAGCTGTTCATCGAGGAGATCATGGGCGACTTGACGCCGCTTCCCTCCAAGGTCATCGAGACCTTTTGGGCCCTCTACGACGTCCATCCCGAAGATGCGACCAACTACTTCTACGACCTGTGCATCAAGTCGAATTACATCCGCAAGACGAGCATCGATCGGAATATCAAATGGCTCTCGAAAGACGGCCTCGAAATCTCGATCAATCTCTCGAAACCCGAGAAGGACAACCGAGACATTCGCAAGCTCGCCAAGGTCGCCAGCACCGGCTATCCCAAGTGCGTCTTGTGTTTAGAAAACCTCGGCTATCAAGGTCGCAGCGATCACCCGGCCCGGGAAACGTTGCGCGTCATCCCTTTAGAATTCGATGGCGAGCCGTGGTTCTGGCAGTTTTCACCCTATGGCTATTACGATGAGCATTTAATCGTCATCAGCGATGAGCACGCGCCGATGAAAGTCAGCCGCGCCAATATGAGCAGACTCTTCCGCTTCGTCGATCTATATCCGCATTTCTTTATCGGTTCGAATTCCGATCTGCCGATCACCGGCGGCTCGATTTTGACCCACGAGCACTTTCAAGGCGGTCGCCACGTCTTTCCGATGATGAAGGCCCAAGACGCCTTTGCCATTCCGACGGCTAAGTATGAGAATGTCCGCATGTCCTATCTCGATTTTTACAACAGCGCCTTCAAACTCGTCTCGAAAGATGCGGAAGCTCTGCTCGATGTCGCCACGCATTTAAATGAGCGGTGGCAGAAGTTCGAAGATCAAAGCGTGGGCATCTTGCCCAATAGTGACGGCGAACGCCATTCGTCGCTGACATCGATCGTCACCAAGCACAACGATTTATACACTCTCTATCTCATCGTCCGCAACAACCGCTGCGATGAACGGTATCCCGATGGCATCTTCCACGCCCATCCCGAGTATCACCACATTAAAAAAGAAGGCATCGGCTTAATCGAAGCGATGGGCTTGTTCATCTTGCCACCGCGCTTAAAACGGCAATCGGCCCTCATCGGCGACATCGTCGCCAACAATATCTCGACCAAAGCATCTTTGCGTGAACATCCCGATTTAGAACAGTTTGTCGGGATGATCGACGACCTCAAAGCCCACCGCGGTGCAGATGTCGAAGAAGATGTCCGCGACTACATCGGCGAAGTGTGCAAAAACATCTTGATCAATACTTCCGTCTTTAAAAAAGACGAACAAGGTCAAGCCGCGCTGCGACGCTTTATCGAAACCCTGGAGGTATAATCATGCTCAACCCTTCCGACAAGTCGATCTCCGAATTCGAGCGGATCTTTGAAAATGAACCGACGCACTATTTCGAAGTCGGCGGTCGCCTCGAACTAGTCGGCAACCACACCGACCACAACCGCGGGAAGTGCTTGGTGGCCTGCTGCAGCCTCGGATTATTCGCCACAGCTCGCAAAAGCCCGGACAACATCATCCACATCGTCTCGATCGGGTTTGGCGAAATCTACCTCGACCTCGATAATCTCAACGGCCGGCGCGAAGAATTCAATACCTCAAAGGGTATGATTCGCGGCGTGGCGGCCAAGTTCGTCCTAGAAAAACTAGCCATCGGGGGATTTGATGCTTATATCGAATCGACGATTTTCCCGGGGGCCGGCGTCTCGTCAAGCGCCGCTTTTGAAGTGCTGATCGCCAAGATTTTCGAAGCCCTTTACGACAATAAACCGATCTCGCCTTTAAAGATGGCCCACATCGCCCATTATGCGGAAACTGAATACTTCGGTAAACCATGTGGCCTCTTAGATCAGATCGGCGTTGCCTATGGGGGTGTTAACTATCTCGATTTCGAAAACCTCGAGGAACCGATCGTCGCCAAACTCGACTACGATTTCCCGTTTCACATCTACCTCGTCCACACCGGCACCAGCCATGCGAATCTCACCCATCTCTATAAAGAGATAAAGGCCGACATGCTCCATGTCGCCGACCGCGTCTTTCACAAAAAGGATCTGCGCGATGTCTCGAAAGACGAATTCTTTAGAGGAATCACTTTCCCGACCGATGGCGTCAGCGAGTTCCAAAAGTTGCGCGCTCAGCACTACATCGATGAAAACGACCGCGTCGACCAAGCTCGCGATGCCGTCATGCAACACGACGCCGTCGGCTTCTTGACCGCCGTCCGCCAGTCGGGCTTTTCCAGCTCGTCATTTTTAAGAAATACGATCCACGGCCATTACGAGACTTCGCCTCAGCGCGGTCTCGATCTCGCCAACAGCGTCTTAACAGAAGGGGCGTGCCGCATTCACGGCGGTGGTTTTGCCGGGACGATCATCTGCTTCGTCAAGGATCACGAAGTCGAACCCTTTGTCCGCCTCATGGTCGATGCTTTTGGCGAAGACCACGTCGTCAAAGTTGAAATTCGCAATCAAGGAGCCGCTTCCCTTTGCCTCACCGCACCCTCCAAGTAGTTTTAGAAATCGGCGTCAACGGATTATATATCGCGATGAACGTTTTCCTTTTGGCTTTGTCGGTCGTCACCGTCTTGTGGGCGCGAAAAGCTAAAAAAGAGCGCGTCCATCTCTTTATTACCGTCCTCCTCATCGTCAACGCCGCCCTGCACTTCTTGAAGATTTTTCTGCCTTCGTATTTTAATGATCTTCCTTATTCGCTTAAAAAGATTTCACCAGACAACATCTGCGCGGTGTCGGTCATCTTCTTTCCGATCATGTATCTCTGGGGTGGCAAGGCCTTTAAAGATTATATGTTTTATCTGGGCATCATCTCCGGCTTTGGCGTCTATCTCATCCCCTCATCCTATGATGGCTATGCGATCAACAGCGTTGAGACAGTCGTCGAAATCGCCCGTTTCTACTTTTGCCACATGCCCTTGGTCATCGCCCCCTTAGCGATGGTGGCCAGCGGCCTTCATCGCCTCGATCACCGGCGCGTCTATCTGACGCCGCTCATCTTCCTCGGCGTCCTCGCCGTCGTCGGCATCAACGAAGTGCTCTTAAAAATCAGCGGCATCACCAACGCCAGCTGGCAGGACGTCTTCAGCAATAATTATCGCAATGGCGCGATGGTCTTCGGACCGATGAGCGTCCTCGACCGCAGTTTAGGGGGATTCTATTGGCTGATCTTGCCCTTTTTCAAATATACGTGGCCGGGGACGAACAGCGTCTACTACGTTCCGGTCTTGTGGATTGCCCTCCCGGCTTTCGTCTTCATGAGCCTCGGTTGTTTCCTTATTTCCTTGCCTTGGTGCCATCGCGAGGCTTATCTTGATTATCATAAGATAAAACAGAAAATGACGATGTACCTTCATCGGCGGAGAGCCATCAACAATGGGTGATAAAGCATTAAATATACCGAAGACGGTGCCGATTCGCCGACGCGGAATGGTCTGTCTCTTTTTATATCTTTCAGCTCTGCTGGCTTTTGGCTTTTTCGGCTTGTCGTTTCTCGATTCGTTTGCCGTCGCGAGCCAGACTCTCGAAGATGCATATTACTCAGGCATTGAACTCGCGCTCGGCGTGTCGAGCCTCACTCTCAATTCCCTGCTCCTCTCGTGCATCATCGTCGGAGCTTGCGGCGGTGTCTTCACATTGGTGACCGCCATCATCTGCTCGGCGTCTAAGCGCTATACGCCGACGGCGGCGATGTCCTTGGCCGTCGCGATCGGCGAGCTGGCCTATGCCTTCGTCCTCTCGTTTTTATTTCCGGCCATCATCTCCGATTCGCTAGACGCTCTCGAGGAAGCTCAGAACTTGATCGCCACGACGTGGCCGATCTACGTCATGATGGCTCTTCTCGGCCTCGCCCTTCTCATCGATATCGGATTGCTGGTTTATGCGAGCTTTGATGCTTATGCCTCATCGGGAACGAAAGAAATAAATAGGAGCAGATAATATGGTCCCAGGAACTGCAGCGTCACCAACGAGACAAACCGGCCTTTTGATGCCGGTCTCTTCGCTTCCCGGCCGCCACGGCATCGGCGATTTCGGTGCCTCGACCGTCACCTTTCTCAAAAGCATTAAAAAAGCCGGGTTTGCCCTATGGCAGATCTTACCGTTAACCCCAATAGGCTATGGACATAGTCCATATCAGCCCTATTCATCCCTGGCGATGGACGAGATTTACATCTCGCTCGATGCCCTGTACACAGCCGGCTTACTAAAGTCTGTCCCATCATATCGCGAGCGCTCGGTCCGCGTCAATTTTGAAAAAGTCCGCGCCTTTAAGAACCGATATCTCCACAAGGCGTTCAAGGTGGCGCTGAAGAAAAATCCGCGCCTCGGCGCCCAACTCAAAAAGCGGATGGCCAACTATTATGAATATGCGGTGTTCATGGCCTTTAAAAAAGCCTTTGATAACCGCTTGTGGAACGAGTGGGATGAAGGCGAGCGAAATTGGATTCGCGACCGCGAGCTCGACTTGAGTAATTACGAGGCCGAAATCGTCTATCAGCTCTTCCTCCAAGACATTTTGAAAAAGCAGTGGACCGCCTTGAAGAACAAAGCTCACGCCCTCGGCCTGCAAATCATCGGCGACTTGCCTTTCTACGTCGGTCACGATTCGGTGGAGTGCTACGCCAATCAGGAGTATTTCTTTCTCGATCGGAGAGGCAATCCCTTACTCATCTCCGGAGTCGGCCCCGATTACTTTTCGAAGACGGGGCAGAGGTGGGGAAACCCCATTTATAACTTCTCCGCCCTCAAGGAGCACAAATACCGCTTTTTAATCGAAAGAATTAAGGAATGCGGGGATATTTACGATTTTATTCGCCTCGATCACTTTCGGGCTTTCGATACCTATTACGTGATCGACGCCAAGGAGAAGACCGCCGAGCGCGGCGAGTGGAAGCTCGGGCCGAGCTATGAATTCTTTGATTTGCTATTCGAGGAATTTGACGCGCGGCGCATCATCGCCGAAGACTTGGGCGACATCCGTCCCGAGGTCATCACGTTACGCGATCATTACGAATTTCCGGGCATGGATGTCATGCAGTTTGAAATCCTGAGCGACAAGGTAAAAGTCGCCAATCCCAACAACGTCTATTATGTCGGCACCCACGATAACGACACCTTGAAAGGCTGGTATCTCAAACTCAACAAGCCGGAAAGAGCGAAACTGCATCAATTGCTGGCTTTCGAAGGCCTAGAAGGCGATGTTTACGAGCAGATGATGAAATATGCACTAGCGCGTCCAAATCGCTTAGCAATCCTCTTTATGGGCGATATTCTTAAGCAGAGCAATGTCGCGCGCATCAACAAGCCGGGCATTATTGATGACATCAACTGGACTTATCGGCTACAATCATTACGACCTTTCAAAGAAAAAGTACCGTTTCTTAAAGGCTTGATTGAGGAAAGCAACAGAGCAACATGCCCAAAGTTGGATTAGTCTCCTTAGGCTGCGCGAAGAATCTCGTCGATAGCGAGATCATCTTGGCGATGTTCGAAGATTCGGGCTACTCGCTCGTCAACGACCCCCAAGAAGCCGATATCATCATCGTCAATACGTGTGGCTTTATCGCCGCGAGCAAAGAAGAGAGCATCGACACCATTTTCGAAATGGCCAAATACGAGAAGAAGCTCATCGTCACCGGCTGCCTCATCCAGCGCTATTACGACCAGATTAAAGAATCGCTCCCCGAAGCGGACTTGCTCGTCAAGATCGATGACTATCCTGTCCTCAATAAATTGATTGAACAGCTGAATGGCGGCGGCGAAAAAATCGCGCCTTTTAATCCGCTGCGCCGCGTCATCTCGACCGAGAGCTTCAGCGCCTATCTCCGCATCTCGGAAGGGTGCGACAATCGCTGCTCGTTCTGCGCGATTCCCCTCATCCGCGGACCGTTTCGCTCCCGGCCATATGACGAGGTGATGGAAGAAGCCAAAGTCTTAGCGGGCAAAGGCGTCAAAGAACTCGTCCTCATCTCGCAGGATACGACTCATTACGGCCGCGATCTAAATGATGGACACAATCTCATCTCGCTCCTCAAGGGCTTGCTCGAATTAAAAGAATTCACCTCCTTGCGCCTCCTCTATCTCTACCCCGATGAAGTGAGCGATGAGCTGATCGCCTTGATCCGCGATGAGCCGCGCATCGCCCCGTACTTTGATTTGCCGATTCAACACGCTTCTAACCGCATTCTTAAACGCATGGGGCGGCGGAGCACGAAAGAGAAAGTCAAAGCCTTGGTTGAGAAGATTCGACATGAGATTCCTCACGCGATCTTGCGCTCGACCTACATCGTCGGCTTCCCCGGTGAAAAGGAAGAAGATTTTCAAGAATTGGTGGCGTTTACCGAAGACATCAAATTTAATCACCTCGGCGTCTTTTCTTACTCGAAGGAAGAAGACACGCCGTCTCATGATTTTAAAGACCAAGTCCCGGAAGAGATTAAAAAGGCTCGTCGGGACCAGATCATGGAAGTGCAGAGGAAGATCTCCTATCGCAACAATTGCGGGTTGGTGGGGCGCGTCATGGACGGTTTAGCAGTCTCGTATAATCACGAAGCTAAGACCTATAAAATCCGCACCTACTTCAACGCCCCCGACGACATCGATGGCAATATCACATTGACGAGTGAACGCAAATTAACACCCGGTGATGCCGTCAAAATCCGCATCATCGCCCCGTTCGTGTACGATTTATACGCTGAGCTGATCGAAGATAACTAAAACTATTTTTAATAGAATTTTTTTGATTATAATAATTCCATAAGGTTAAATCGCGATGAATTTCGTCATTATCTCCCCCCATTTCCCGGAAACATACTGGAAGTTTGCCGAAGCATTGAAAGCCAACAGCTATAATGTTTTAGGCATCGGCGACGCCCCTTACCACGAGATCAGCAAGGAGCTTAAAGGCGTCTTGACCGAATACTATTTTTGCCCGCGCATGACCGAATATCCCGAACTGTATAAGGCCTTTGCCTTTTTTAGTTTTAAGTACGGCAAGATCGATTGGGTCGAGTCGAACAACGAGTATTGGCTCGCCTCGGATGCGAGGCTCAGAAGCGACTTTAATCTTGCGACCGGCGTCAAGTTTGAAGATGTCATCGCCTATAAGTCCAAGACGGCGATGAAGAAGTATTTTACCGAAGCCGGCGTCAGAGTCGCTCGCCATATTAAAACGCCATCACTCGAGGAGGCGCGAGCCTTTGTCCTTGGCGTCGGATATCCGCTATTCGCCAAACCCGATATCGGCGTCGGCGCGAACTCGACTTACCGGATTAGTAACGATGAAGAACTCGCTGTTTTCTTTATAAAGAAAGAAGCCGGCGATTACATTATCGAAGAATACGTCGACGGGACGATTGTCTCCTTTGACGGCATCAGCAATTCCCATCACGAGCCGGTCATCTATGTCAAGCACTTGTTCCCGGTTTCGAATGCGACGGTCGTCAGCGAAAAAGCCGAGGACTACTATTATTCCTTCTATGAGATTGAGAATGATTTGGAAACGGCAGGTCGCGCTATACTAAAAGCCTTTAACGTCTATAAGCGCTTCTTCCACCTCGAATTCTTCCGCCTTAACGTTGATAGAGAGGGTTTGGGCAAGCAAGGCGATCTAGTCGCTCTCGAAGTCAATATGCGCCCACCGGGAGGCTTTACGACCGATATGATCTCGGCGTGCCTCGGCCTCAGCTCGTACCGCGTCTATAGTGACGTCATCGCCTTTGACGAGAACCGCCAAGTTCCAGCGAACCCGAGAGCGATGGTGGTGGAAGTCGCGCGCCGCGATGCTTTCACCTACGCTTTGACCATGGATCAAATCGCCGCTTCTCACCCGGCGAATATCGTGATGCGCGGAAGATACTCGCCGATCATCAGCGTCGGGATGGGCAACGATTTTTTCATCGCCAAGTTTTCGACCTTCGCCGAAGCTCGAGAATTCAAAGACTTAGTCTTAAAACATCAAGTGGCTCTTTAAAGCCAGGCGCCGATGAGTTATATTATATGAGCATTGCCGAGTAGCCAAGTGGTAAGGCCTGCGGCTCTGAACCGCACATGCAAAAGTTCGAATCTTTTCTCGGCAGCCAATGTCATTTCGCGAACGCCCCTTCCGCGTTCGCTTTCTTTTTAGAAAGAGGAGTGACATTTGTCATCAGTTGTTTTTTTAGATTCGCATAGTATAATGAATAAGAATTCATTGGAGAAAAATAATGAAAATTTCCGATATCGTCTATAAGAGTTACGACGAAGTTCAGGCGATGCCGCGCTTTGATTTTAAGCGGAAAGCCCGCAAGCCGAGCAACTTATTGAAGCCGTTAATGCTCATGCTGTGCCTCCCCGAATATCTAAAGCGCAAGAGCAAGGTGACGAAGATCGACATGAAGGGTGTTAAGCCACCTTTTTTCATGTTGTGCAATCACAATTGCTTCTTCGATTTTAAAGTCGCGACGATGACGATGTTCCCCCGCGTCGGCTGCAACGTCGTCGCCATCGATGGCTTTATCAACCGCGAGAATTTGCTCAGGAACTGCGGCTGCATCGGCAAGCGCAAATTCACGAACGATCCCGAACTCGTCTTTAACATCAAGCACATCCTCAAGAACAAGAAAGGTTTTGTCTCGATTTATCCCGAGGCGAGATACTCGCTCGTCGGCACGACTTCGCCGCTCCCTGATGCTTTAGGGAGAATGGCCAAGATGTTCGAAGTCCCCGTCGTCGTCTTGCTCAATCACGGCCATCACCTGACGCAGCCGGTCTGGAACCTCAAACCGCGCAAGAGCAGGACCGAATCGACCTTGACCAAACTTCTCGATGTCGACGATCTCAAGGCGATGAGCGTCGAGGAGATTAACGAGAAGATTCGCCAAGCCTTCATCTATGATGATTATGCCTGGCAAAAAGAGAATAACGTCCGGATCACCGAACCATTTCGCGCCGAAGGACTCCATCGCCCCTTATACAAATGCCCGGTGTGCGGGAGCGAACATCACATGAATTCGAAAGGGGCCGACCTCTTCTGCGAAAACTGCAAGACGACCTGGCACATGGACGAATTAGGTGAATTATCCTCGGATAAGAATGACTTTAAGCACATCCCCGATTGGTTTGAGTGGGAGAGAGCCCAAGTTAATAAAGAAATCAAATCAGGCAAATATCATTACGAAGAAGAAGTGATGATTGATTCACTTCCGAATGCGACCGGTTTTTACCGGCTCGGCAAAGGCAAATTGATCCATTCCACCGATGGCTTCCGCCTCATCGGCGATTTCGCCCCGAATTTCGAAATCGTCAAAAAACCGCTCGAGAACTTCGGCGTCCACATCGAATACAACTACTTCGGCAAGGGCGACTGCGTGAGCTTCTCGACGAGCACTGACACCTACTATGTTTTCCCGATCGACCAGACGAAGCCGGTGACTAAGCTCCATTTCGCAGTCGAAGAACTATATCAAATTACCAAGGATCAGATGGCTCGCGATAAGGAAGACTCGTTCTAATTATGCACAAGGTCGTCTATCCCGATTACGACAATTCCATCCTCAACGTCGCGAACTCACTCTTAGCCTATTATGGCTGTCCGAACAAGTATTCAGGAATTCGCGAACTCGACGAAAAGCTCGCTAAAAAATATAAGCACATCGCCGTCTTTTTGATCGACGCGATGGGGACGAAAATCATCGACCGGCATTGTCGACCCGATTCTTTTTTCCACACTCACATGCTTAAAAGCATGACGACGGTCTGCCCTTCGACGACCTCCTCGGCGACGACGGCTTTCTTATCGGGTTTATCGCCCCTTGAGACGGGCTGGTTTGGTTGGCAGCAGTACTTCGAAAAATATAATCGCCACATCATCCTCTTTAAGAATGAAGATTATTACAGTGGAGATCAGCTGACGACCAATATCCTCAAAAACGATTTGCCATATATGAACTTGTTTGATCAAATTAGGCTCGTCAATCCGGATGTCAAAAGCTATACGACGATCTTCGAAGATGATAAGAAAAAATTCTTAAGTCTTCATGAGCTCGTGCGACTCGTCAAAAGAAACTTTCAAAAAGACGAAATTAGCTTTACTTATGCTTATTACACCAAACTCGATTCCTTGATGCACGAAGTCGGGCCAAATCACAAGAAGTTGGGCCGCCTCTTAAGAAGGATCGAGCGGCGCATCGCTCGCCTGACAAAGAAGATGAAGGATGATAGCCTCGTCATCGTCATCGCCGACCACGGCCAGATCGAAGTCGAGGAATACAATGTTTTTGAACACAAAGAGTTGTTAAAAACCATTACCGGAAAGCCGGGCATCGAGGGTCGCTTTGCGACCTTTAATGTCGTCGATGAAGCAGGATTTAAAAAATACCACAAGAATAATCTGACGGAATATTTCGACATATATACGAAAGAAGAGATACTCGCTAAGCATTTCTTCGGCCCTGGTGATGCGACGAAGTTTGAAAACTTCTTTGGAAATTACTTCTTGGTAGCGAAGGATAAATATCTGATTACGTATCATGAAACACCACAAGAAATGCATGTTGGCCATCACGCCGGCTTAACCGAAGATGAAATGTTAATTCCCTTAATTGTCTCTTGAGAACCAGATCGCATTTTATAAAAGGTATTAATTATTATAATTAACATTTCTTGTTATTCATCACAATAATCATAAATATATTTAAATATACGTAAAAATATTTACTTATATGCATTTTTATTTGAATATTGCTTATATATGCTTATAATTATAGTAGGTTCAGCGGAAACATGACTACGGTCATCATCCCTTGACCTTTTTTATTTGTATAGTTAAGTCAAGATGACACTTATAATAATGCTATGGGCAGCAAAAAATACTTATATAAATCGCCGGATGAGATCATCTCAATCTTGAGTGAGCGCGGCTTAATTTTTTCACAAGCCATTCGCGCGAAACGCCTCATAAGAGAAAATGGCTATTTTGCATTAAAAAGCACTTCAGAAATATTTCTAACTGACAAATTGACTTTTAGGAAAGGAATTGACTTTGAGCATCTATATTTGATGTATTTGTTTGACAAAGACTTTAAGATATTGCTTTTGCGGCAAATACTCGAAATTGAAGCAAAGATCAAGGCGGCTATCGGTGATGTCATCTCAACAAGATATGGAACTGAAGAAAGACAATACCTCGATCGCTTGAATTTCAATCAAACCAATCAGCACATCGATGAAGTTTTAAAAAAAATAAAACGGCAAACAAAGAAATATCGCAAGAAGCACCCGGACATATCTCGCCACATCAAACATCACAATGGTTGCGTTCCTTTTTGGATTCTTTCAAAATGCCTCACCATGGGGGTAATTCGCGATTTATTCAATATTTTAAAACCGAACGACCAAGATGAAGTGGCAAAGATTGTGATGGCAAATGTTGATATTGACAAACCCGTTAGGAAGTTGAAGAGCATGATTGCCTTATTGGTTGATATTCGCAATATGTGTGCGCATGATGACAAAGTCATCGGATATGTCCATCATCGAATCGATATCGGCGTTTTTCCGGAGCAAAGGCTTCTGAAACTAAAACATAATGTGCAAGGGGACCTTTTACAAGGAAGAAAAGATATGATGGCTGTCCTTATTTCGATAAAGTATCTTGTTAATAAAACTTCATATCGAGCATTTTTGATTTCAATCGCCTCGCTTATATCAAGGTTATCGTCTAAATTACCAGGCATAAAATGCCCAGAGATAGTCAAGTTCATCGGTCTATCGAACGACTATATAAAACTGATATCGATTTAGAACGTTTATAAAGCTATTCATCATTTCGTTTGAGAAAATGTTGAGACGCGATATGTCGTGCTTGATATTTGTCTTCAAATATAAGAATATACTAATGCTGTCTTTAAAAGACAACTGCCCCCGAGTACGCGTTAAGCGCTCCTTGATAATATCTCTTTTGTTACTATCAAAACCGACATGATTGCGAACAATGTCATGACCTTAAACGTCGTGGCCTTTTTCTATTGTCATACTGAAGTTTCTATACTACAATAGATTAGGTTTTCCGGACGGAAGACAAGTCTGTTATGACGGTTCCTTGAAATCTGATGTGTCACTTTTAAACACATTGATAGAAATCTCAAAGGAGCGCTTAACGACGTACTAAGGCCCCCTTAGTTAAGTGGCATAACGGATCCATGGTAAGGATCTATTGGTAGTTCGATTCTGCCAGGGGGCACCATCTGAATGAAATTACCCCCGTTTATTGGACCGAAATCCGGTTACAATAAAAGGGGGTTTTTCTTATGAAACTAACCATGGACAAGAAGCTTCGGATGGTCAAAGAGTACCTGAATGACCAGGCGGCTATGACGAAGCTCGCGAAGAAATACGAATATGATCTGGCGAAGATCAAATACCTGATCAAACTGTACCAGATGCATGGCGAAGCGCCTTTCACCGAGCAGGATAAAAGAGTCTACACCAGAGAAGAGAAGCTCGAGGCGATTAAGATCGTCATGGCGGGCTTAAAATCCGCGCGGCAACTCGCCCTCGAGAAGGGCCTTCCGAGTCCTCACGTCATTCAAGACTGGGTTGAGAAGTTCAAGGCCGGCGGACCCGATAGCATTCAAGCCTCGAGGGGAAGAAAAGCCTATCGCCTTCACGCGGACCGTCAGCGGTTCTTAGCGGACAAAGAACTCAAAGCTCGCCTCACCTTTCTCGAAGCGGAGAACGCCTACTTAAAAAAAGCGTATTCCCTGATTCACGAGAAGGGCAGACGGGCGAAGAAAAAGTCTTCCTAGTCTGCGAATTAAGGGGAAGATATAAGCTCGGTCATCTTCTCAAAGTAGCACGCCTCAGCAAGTCGACCTTCTATCATAGTCTCCAAGCTATCAATCGACGAAAGCATAAAGATGACGAAGCTTTAAACGTCATTCGGACTATCTTTGATAGTCATTATCGGAAATATGGCTATCCGCGCATCACCCAAGAAATGAAAAACCGCGGTTTTAACATCAATCAGAAGCGCGTGGCTCGCATCATGAAAGAGCATCACCTTCGCGCCTCACCGAAAGCCAGAAAGTATCATTCGTATCGCGGCGAGGTCGGCGTCAAGGCTCCGAACGTCGTCAGGCGGAAGTTCGACGTCGGAAGGCCATACCGCGTCTTCGGGACCGACGTGACTCAATTTTCTATTCCTTGCGGCAAGCTCTATTTATCCCCAATTATCGACTTTCATACGAGAGAAATTGTCGCTTACGACCTCTCCGAACACCCG
>JBAZED010000009.1:0-59782 GCA_041654095.1 Bacilli bacterium | reverse complement strand
CGTCATGGCCGTCTGATCATTTAGGTACTCTTTGACCATCCGAAGCTTCTTGTCCATGGTTAGTTTCATAAGAAAAACCCCCTTTTATTGTAACCGGATTTCGGTCCAATAAACGGGGGTAATTTCACCATTTTGGTGGAGCTGACGAGGATCGAACTCGCTACCTCCTCCATGCCATGGAGGCGCTCTCCCAGATGAGCTACAGCCCCAAACGGGTCTTAAACAACTTCAATATCTTATCTTTTTTAGTTCTTGATTTCAATACTTATGGCGATAAATTCTCGCCGTTATTTAAGACGGCTAATTCTTTTATTTAATAAAACTCCCATATTCAGCTACTTTACCGGGCGCTGGAGTCAAGCCGGTGCTCAAGACATAAACGCGGACATTGCCCTTGCCTGAAAATGAGACGGAAAGGCTACCGTTCGTGACGTTGCGCGTATCGCCTGTGACGGCATCGACATAGGTGCCGTTGGGGATGCTGTTAAAGGTCGCTCCGCTGGAGACGGCCACCAGTGCAAAACTATCGGTGGCGCTGTCGGTAAAGCGGCGCTTATAAGCCATTCCACCGCTGATGTTATCAGTTGAATACTGACCCTTTTGCAGAGCGGGAACGGCATGGCGGATGAGGTTCAAAGTGCGAATGTGTTTGGCTAGCGGATGATTGAGGGTGTTAGCCACGGCACCACTGGCGTTCGCGTATTTGCCAAAATCGGTGGCGGTCACGCTCCCGGCGATATTATCGCCAAAGTAGGCGCGGCCGGTTTCGCTGAGCGGAGCGTTGGGACCGACGTCGATGCGCTTGCCCTTTTGGAACTCAATCTCGCTGCCATAATAGATTGCCGGAATACCTCTAAAAGTAAACATCAAGGCGAGGTTTTCGGCCCAGACATCTTGTGGCTGATTGAAGCGTTCACCTTCTGGTGCACCATCAGGAGCGTAGTCGTGCGAATCAACATATGTGACGTTCCATGTCGCATCGGCGTAGACGTTATCGTTACCGCAGGCGACGTTGTAGGCATCCCAGGCGTTTTTGAAATTCCAGTGCATCGGGAAATCGATGACATTTAAATCGCTTTTTTTGCTGTAATCGACTTGTCGATAGTTATTGCCGTCAAGATAGTGATTCCCGCTCCTCGGTTGAATGTCGGTCGACAAGTTGTCATACCAGTTCGCTTCGACCGAAGCAACTCTCTCTTCCATCGTCGACCACGGATAATTCTTTTGCTCTTTCCACGTGTAGAAAGGCGCGGAATCGGATGCTTGATTATGATTCCAAACTTCTCTAACGCGCGTGCAAACTTCGGCAAACATGAAGAAATTTTTGCCACCGCGGGCTTGGAAAGCCGGATTGAACACTTTGTCAAAGACGAGGCGGGAGATATGCTTAGCGGTGTCGACTCTAAATCCATCGACGCCCATATCGATATAACGGTTGTATGCATCAATCAAATAATCGGTCACATAGGGGTTTTCAGTGTTGAGGTCGACGCAGTCGCCGGCGATTTGTCCCGTCTGCTCGATGTATTGTTCGTAGCCCATGCTCTTCTCGTGGTGATAAATAAAGCGGTAATCATTCATATCTTCCTTCATGGCGTTGATGCGCGAGCCGTGTTGGGCATCGCCGCTCAGCGTCGCGTAATCATCGGGAAGAAGATGATATGGATCGGTTTTGATTAAGTTATCGACCAAATCCGGTTTGGAATAGTCTTTTTTAAACATCGGGAAGAGATTTTCCTCACCGAAGTTGCTCGTGTGATTGAAGACCACGTCCTGGATTATTTTCATGCCTTTCGAATGGGCGGCATTAATCAAGTCTTGATAGGTCGCTCCCGGAACTTCTAAGCGGGGATCGACTTGCGACATATCGAGGGCGTGATAGCCGTGATAATCGTAGCCGGAGCCGTTCTCGACGACCGGCGTGATCCAAATCGCCGAAAAGCCCAAGGCTTTGATATAGTCGAGTTTTTCGATTAAGCCTTTAAAATCACCGCGCCAGGCCGGATCGCCATCGGGGTTCTGGGCTTTCTTATCTTCCCAGCAGTGAACATTGTTCGAGGGATCGCCATCGTAGAAGCGGGCCGTCATCACGAAGTAAATCGTCTCCTCGCGGAAATCGTTGCCACCGCTCGCGTTTTCTTTGGGCTTAAAATCGGTTAAGACGCCGTCTTTGAGATACCATTCGCCGTTCGTCAAAGTATGCTCAGCACTTTCCGAACCGCCAATCGTGAATTTGGCTTTGATGCTCGTCAGTTTATTAAATCCGTAACGATACCAACTATTCGTCTCGGAAACCATGTTGATCGCGGCCTCCGACGAGGTGCCGGTCGGGCTGCTGGCATAATAGCGAATCTTGGGGACGGAGGAGACGGATTTGACATGGACGACAATCTTGCCGGTGTTTTCATATTCCGGCGCGACGATCGTGTCGGGATCTTGGCTGTACCATTTACCGCCTGACCCTTTTCCTTCGAACCACCACTCACCGGCCGCCCTTTGCATATCGCCCGTCTGCGGCGACCCTTTATTATTAAAAATCAATTTGATTGAGGTTAGGGTCGGAAAGCCCTTTGTATACCAGTCGCTGCCCGAGTCTTTGACCAAGGCTTCACCGGGCCAGCTCGTGCTGGTGACGACGCCGGATGGGACGCCATCCCAATAATGGATATAAGGAGTCGTATAATCACCGCGGTAATGGACGGTGATCCCGCCTGTTTCCACGGCTGAAGCTTCATTTATTTGTAACGGAGTAATAATGCCAACAATCGTCGTAATAAGGACCGACATGCTTGCGATGAGTTTCATAATAACCTTCCTACTTCCGCTACCCCAGTATTCTAATTATACAAAAATCCCCAGTTAATTAAATAACATATTTAAGACACGTGTCAAAACTTATTTGTCATTCGATAATAACTTGCTATAATTTTACCCGTACGGATGAAAAATATGGAAATGAACAAACTATCAAAATTGCTCCTTCTCCCTCTTCTCTTCGCCTTAGTGGCCTGCGGAAATGATGATGATTCGGGCAGCGACACCTCATCAGGTGGAAGCTCGCCTTCCTCGACCGACACCTCGGGTACGGAAATCCCTAACGATCCCCACTGGGTCCATTTCGACACCCACTGTGCGGCGGCATTGGAAGCCGTCTTCACGGCGAAGATCAGCACGATGCCCATCGTCGAAAACGGAACCTTAATTCTCGAAGGCTGGTTCCTTGAAGCGACTTACGCCAATATCGTCAGTTTTCCATATATCGTCACCGCCGATGTTACCTTGCATGCGAAATGGACCGACGGCAATGTCGCCGATTTCACGTACTCAACGAATCTCAGCAATACCGGATACATCGTCACTTCCTATGGCGGCAATTCGACCAACGTCGTCATCCCCAGCTACTATAACAGCCGTCCCGTCCTCGAGCTCGGCGAGTACATTTTCTCGGAGAACGGCTCAATCGCATCAGTAACTTTGCCTAGCATGCTGACCAAAATTGGCATGGGGGCCTTTAAAGATGCCATCCAGTTATCGTCGATCGTCATTCCCAGCAACGTGACCTTAATCGACACCGACGCTTTTGCTGATTGTCTGGCTCTGCAAACTGTCGCGATGCCGTCAAAACTCGAAGTCGTGGGCAACAACGCTTTCGAAGGCACCGCCATCGCCGCGATTACTCTAAATAACCATGTCGCGGAAATCAATTCGCGCGCTTTTGCCGACTGTGCAAACCTCCGCGATGTATATCTCGATAATCTCACTCCGCCAATTCGCGGAGCGAGTTCCTTTGAGAACACAAACAATTTATTGAGATATAAAGTATATGAAAGTGCTTTAGACGCTTACAAGACCAGTGCTTATTGGTCGTCATACGCCTCGCAGATCATCGTTCGCTAGCATCAATTATTTCTCTTTTTACTTTGTAAGGATTAAGAATTCACGGCTTTTTGATTTGTTGACAAGTGTATAATATCTTAATACAATTATGTTAGTTTAATCGATTTTTGCTTTTTAATTCTCAAGGGAGGATAACTCATGAACGAAAGATTAAAAAGAACAGGTCTATTTTTAGGTATTGCTGTCTTAGGCGGAACGTTTGCGGTCAGCCTTGCCTCTGGAGTTGCCATTCGAAATTCGAGTTTTGAAACAAAGGCTGTTCCAACTTCGACATATTCACTGGTTGGCAGCATGCAAACTCCTGATCAATGGGCATTAGAAGATCACACTTATGAATTGGTAAAAGTTGGAGAATCAACTTTGTATCGTTGGACGGGCGCTCTCCCGACCGATACTGAATTCAAGCTTAATACCAATGACACCTGGCCGGGAGTTATTGGTTTCAGTGGCTTAACTAGCGTTCTCAAAGGAACGGTTTTGTCTTCTCCTTCTGGCGATAATATTAAAGTTACATATTCTTCTGGTACCCCAACATTTGAGGTTCTTTTTGATACCAGCGGTTCTCTATTCCGAATCCAATATTCATCGACTTTTGCTGAGCCTCTCTCTGGAGGTATCACATCTAGTCGGATGAGAGTGTTTCTCAATCGTGGTAACGCATATGTTAAGGATGGGGCAATAAATTGTTTGCAATTTGGCTCTTCAATAGAGTGGAACACAACCATCCACAAACCTACGGGCTATGCCAATACGGGAATGAAGTTCATTCCTAACGGTGGGACATTAGAAGAAGATTTGTTTCTTGCTTATTTTGATTTGAACATCGCGGATTTGGCAAACGGCTATAAACTTCGAGTCGTTCGCACAAATGGCGGCGACAACGCTTATGTCCACATATGGGATATCACAAGCGAAATGACGTGGGCAACAGGAAATAACAATTTGGTTCTGTATGTTGGTGACGACTGGTCCCACACTCTCAGCGCCGGGATTATCGCCGACACCGCTTCGATACCCCTTGGCTATGGCGAAGGCGAAGCTTGGCAAAGCTATGGATTTATCGAAAAGGTCCTCGAAGGTTATTTAACTTGTTCGAGCAGCAATATCAATGGGTGGGGTGCCTTTGCGCAGATGGAGTTAACGTTCTTCAAAAAAGCCGACAAAACCACTTGGAAAATTTTGGGCGATTTATCCACCATCTCGCTCACCGATTATAGCGGTACGGGCGATAGCGGCTATGGCGAAGTAAGAGGTGGAGGTACGGCGGTGACCGGTTGGTATAAATATGCTCGCCTTTCAACTTTATACGCCGCAGCTAATCCTAGCGGATCGATAATTGATTTAGATTTTCTTGGCAATAACGGCAACGGCATTATGATAATTATTATTATTGCATTAGTTGGTTTAACAAGCCTTGCGGGTCTTTACATCCTCAGAAAGAAAAGAGCCTAAACAATCATCTATCCTAAATTGAACGCCTTAATTGGCGTTCTTTTTTTGTCCGTTAAAATTACAGCTGTATGGATTTGTTAACTTAAAATGGTTTATATAGTAAACTACTATTATGAATAAAATCGGGAGATGCAGATTATGATTAGAAGGAATGTAGTCGCTTTCCTCTTTTTGCTGCTGCCCCTGATTGCAACTTCATGCAACACCGATAATTCAAGCGAGTCGAGCGGCGAGTCGAGCAATTCATCTTCGTCAAGCGTTGATCCCAGCACCGAATACACCGTCACTTTTGATTTGAACTATTCCGGTGCGGAAAGCGCGCCAGACTCTCAGACTGTGTTAGTCAATACCAAAGTTGTTGAACCAACCGCCCCGACGAGAACTGATTATGAATTCATAAACTGGTCAAGCGATTATTATGGAAGCGATGCTTGGGATTTTGGTAATGATGTCGTCATCTCAGATATGACTTTATACGCAGCTTGGAGATATAGCTATGTCGAACCCCCCATCCCCAAGAAAATGTTCTATCTCAATGCCCCGGCTTTTTGGCTCGTCGACAGCTACACCGCCGGCATCTATGCTTGGAGTGACGAAGATGGTCCGAAGAAGGCATGGCCCGGCGAGAAGATGACACCAGTTGAAGGCGAGATTTTTAGTTTAGAAGTACCGGTCAACTACGACAAAATGCTGTTTGCTCGCCTCACTCCCAGCGGTTTGGAACCCGAGGCTGGAATAAAATCGCAGACATCCGACATCGATTTAAGTTTGTTAGACGATGAGGCCCTCAATTATTTTACGGTCGATGAGACGGTTTACTACGGCGACAGCAAATGCCGCGGCCGCTGGAGCGTCTATCCAAATGAGCCCGAACCTTATCCAATTGAAGAGACAAAGACGATTTATGTCGATATTCCTACCTATTGGCACACAGATGGCGATGTCGCCGGCATTTATTTAGCCCAAGGCGATTGGACGCCCTTTAAAACGTGGCCGGGAGACAAAATGACGCTCGTATCAGGCGAGATTTATAGTTTTGATGTCCCAGAATCTTATACGCGTGTCATCTTTAATAAGATGACGGCAGCAGGTGAACAACCAATCGAAGCCAAAAAAGCTCAGACTGAAAACTTGATCATACCAATTGACGGTAAAAACTTCTATACCATCGCGGAAACCGCGGTCTATAAGCCGACAAATTGCAGCGGCGCATGGTCGACATATACTCCGATATAAATTTATTTTCAACATAGTAAAAACGGGCTCGAGACGACTCGGGCCTGTTTTATGAATATCTGAGATGATTATACTTTCGAAATGACAATGCCGTAAGGTGGGAGGCTCGTGCTCGTCGCGTTCCACGCTAGAACAACCGTCCCCGGGCTGATCGTCAATGTTGAAGACCCGCAGTTGACATAGACTTTATATGTCGCCGTCGCGCCGGCTATCTGAAAGTGTTGGACATCTGAACTATCACCATAAGTCCAACCCGTGTAGTCGCCGTTAACAGGGAAATCGGCGTAATTTTTTATTTCCGCGAGCTTCTTATATAAGGCAAGCATGCTATTATTATCCACCGCCTGCTCCGCAGCACTCTTCAGAGTGTTTTTGTTATAGTTATCGTGCTCGACGGTGTACATATTAAAGCGATACCCAGTCGTCCGGTCGTCGCTCGCACCCCATTTGAAGGGTTGGCGATACCAGCGGTCCATATTGTTGGCGTTCGTCGCCGTATCTTGCGAGGTATTGCCCGACATGCCGAGCTCATCGCCGTAATATATCCAGCTGAGGCCCGGCTGCATCAAAGTGATGGCCGCGTGGGTCTGGGCTTTCTTAATCTGTGTGGCGACATCGCCGGAGCCGATCGTCGGATTGTTGCCGAGGTTGCTGCTACCGCTGGCGACGTTGATGTGGTTGATAGCTCTCAAAACGTCGTGGTTTGAAGTGAAAGCCCCGTTGATATAATCATCGCGATGCGATTTGTGAACGGTTTCGGTGGCGTTCCCTTCCAAGGCGTTGGCGACCGCGTTCTTGCCTTGAGCCTTCTGATAGTTGTATTCGAGGTTGTGATAATAAAGGCCGAAGTCAAACTGCGAATCCATGGCTTTATAATACGGCGACATCCGATCATCCCAGCCATCGAAGTTTTCACCGACTAAGAAGGCATTAGGATAGGATTGTTTAATCTTATGTGAAAACTCTTTCCAGAAAGCGATGTTCTTCGAAAGGTTGGAAGAATAGTCGAATTTGACGGTGACGGTCTGCATTTTTTCTTCGTCGTAATAAGTCCGCTCACCGGTGTCGCTGACGACTTGATCGCCGCTCCTATATGCTTCGTCTAACATATAAATATGTTTGACGGCGTCGAGGCGGAAGCCATCGACACCAAATTCAAGCCAGTTCTTGGCCATTTCGATGACTAAATCGCGCGTGATCTGCGACTCGTAATTAAGTTCGGCCATGCCGGAACCGAATTTACCGTAGTAATAGTAATTAGATTCGCCGTCGCGATACCAGTCGGGATGCTGCTCGACGGGAATGTTGGTATAAGTCGCCGTCGCCGTTCCATAGCCGGGATCCGCGACCGGGACGCTCGATGTTTCATTCCACTTGCGAACTAGATCACCCGCGTACTTCCAATGATACATATCGCGGTATTTAAACTTGGCTTGAGTGACGGGATGAATGCCTTCTTCGGCTCTTTGCGATTTCTTGAACCACACATTATTTTTGGATGTGTGGTTGATGACAAAGTCCATCAAGATGGTCATGCCTCTCAGGTGGACTTCATCGACTAATTCGCGATAATCGGCCATCGTTCCGAATTTGGAATCGATCGCCGCAAAATCGGTCACATCATAACCGTGATAGCTCTCCGACTGCTGAATTGGCGTGAGCCATAAGCAGTTAACTTTTAATGACTGTAAATAATCTAGGGAATTAATGATGCCACGGATGTCACCCATGCCGTCACCATTCGAGTCAGCAAAACTGGCGACGAAAATCTGATAGCCAATTCCCATCTCGGTTTTAAAAGTCGAGGAGGTCACGGCTTGTGTATAGGTATCGTTTGAACTTGTATCGCTCAATTCGGTACCGGAGCGATAGCCTTTAGTCTCGTCGTCAACCGTTGGGTTTTCGGTATATTCAGCATCGTAACTAAATTTATAATCGCCGACGCTTCCTTGCACGCAGAAGACGTGAATCGCCCCATTCGAGCGTTTGTGGCTATCAAGATCATCGATGTAAGTATTGGCGCCACCATCGCTCGTCCAGTGCGTACCACCACCCATCGAACTTTCGAGGACGATGAGAAAACCGATGCGGGTCGCACCGATGAAGCCGGTGCTGTCGCCGGTTTTTCCACCGATGACATTCGTTGCTGCCAAGTCGATATCGACGATGCGACCTGATTGCATGACATCATTGCCCGAATCGCCGACATTGTCCATCCAGTCGGCGTTCATTTTATGAAAGTTGCTTAGGACAGCCGCTTCCGTTCCGCAATAAAGCGAACCTTCGAGGTCTTGTGGCGCGTTTTGCCATATCCATAAGGCATAATTATCGTATTCGGCCATCGCCGTCGCTTTTGGCCGTAAATAATGAAGATAGAGGTGACCTGATTGCGACCAGGTGTTCAGCCAATCATCATATTCATCGATTTCTTCGATTGAGGTGATGCTCGATGAATCGGATGATGAACTGGTGTCCGTCGTCCCACCATCGCAACTTGCGATGAGCAAAACAGCGAGCAACAAAGTCAAAAACTTTTGCGCTTTAATCATTGATGTTCTCCTTTTCAAATCGAAAAGATAAAGAATTGTCAGGCTGGATAGACGGACCAAACACCTTGACAGCCCGGATCACCCCATTGCGTTGTTTCAGCAACAGTAAATAAATCATTGCTTCCGGCTGCATCGACACTCAAATTAATTGTTTTTGCACCCCAATCGGTGATTGGGTCGCTTGGCGATATCCGGACAAACACGAAATTTGTGTATTCCGAAGGCAGTGTATAGCTATAAATATCACCCGATACATTGGTCATGCGGGCACCGGGCCACGTATTATTTGCAGCGCCTTCCCAAGCATAGAAACCGGCTACTCCGCCATCGGTTTTCCAAAATCCAGGAATATCGACATAAAATAGTTTGGAAGGAGTTTCAGCGACGCTCCACCCAGCGTACAATGTCATATCCGCGGTGACGATATCACTGGTAAAATTCCATTGAGTACTGCCGTATATATCGCTAGTCCAATGAGTAAAATCATGGCCATCACGAGTCGGATCAGCCGGTTTCGTGACCAAACCCCCTGAGGCGATGGTCTGAGCTGCTGGCGCGTTTTGGGCTCCCGCGTAATTCAAATCAAAAGTGACCGTGTAAGTCGCATCAGGATCCGATGAGGAACTGGATGAATTCGAGGAGCTATCGCCGTTGCCGCCATTGCAGGCCGCTAAAGCGAATGACATTAGAATGATTGGAAGTAGTGATGATGATAAGGTTTTTTTCATAATTCTCAATCCTTTACACTTGTATGTATTATATGATAATAGTTTTTACAATAAATTGTAAGAGACCATTAAAATATCAACTCGAACACCTCTCCAATAAGAAGGTGACTCCCAACGCTAAAACTAGACCTAGAGCATAGATGAAAAATAGGAAAACTTTAAATCCTTTGGTGAGTTTAGGCGGTCCAAACTCTTTTTTCGGATTGCCGTCTGCATCATATGCTGAGACGATTTCGTTTTTCTTTTTTTCCTTTTTCGACATTATCCCATTTAACGCTTTGCGTTATCAAACTAATTATTATTTTAATGACTAATGGAACAAACGACAAGGAAATAAAAAGGCGCCGACGAAGGCGCCTATGAGACTATGAGGTTATTAGAAGTGAACGGCTTTTCTTTTGCGGCTGACGAAATAGAGACCCGTTAATGAGGTTAAGCCTAGAACGCTAACTGCAATAATTAAGCCGATATTCCTATCGTTAGGAGAGCCGATGTAATTTGCGTTAAGAAGTGTCGTTATACCATAAAAATCAATAAGATAATTCAATAATTGCGAACCGTTTTTGCCATCCGCGATGATCAAGGCATTGAATTGATTTTGTTCAAAAGTTGATAAACTATTGTAAGTATTTACAGCCGCTTGAGCGGCAGGCCTAGAACAAGCCTCGTCATCGGTATCAATCGTAGCGGCGAGGGCCTGAACGATAGTAGTTGTCGATGGAGTAAACGAAACAAAACTTCCTGGTGTGGTGGCTCCTCCCCAAGCGATTGGGCCGGTTAAATTAAAATAGTTGCCAACACTATTTGTATAAACTAAATCCCCGGTCTTTGCTCCCCAATCGGAAATTGGATCGCTACCTGAAACACGAACAAACATATATGTGGTCACATCATCAGGAATATCATAGTAGACAAGCGAGTTTGCAGCATCCCAATTACATCTAACACCAGGCCATGCGGTTCCACTGGTGCCACCCCAATAGTGAATGGCAGTCCCTGCGCCATCCGCGTCCCAAGTAGAAGTAATCGAGTTCTTCATCCACACTCTCTTCGTATTGGTACTCGCCGCTTCAACTTCGCTTGCAGGACTAATGGAACTTAAAGTCGCACCGATACCGGCGGCCATTACTGCGCCGAGGGCGATCGCTGCGATCTTGGTCCATAACATGTTTACTTTTCTCATAATGTGCTTCTCCTCGTGTTTTAATTAATTAAACAATAAGAAGGGAAAATGCTTTTCTACCAATAGATACATATTTTTTAGCACTAAAACATACATCTGTCAAATTAATTTACAAATTTTACCTGCCAAATGATTAAATCGTGAACAAGAGTGACAAGTATTTCTGATTGGAGGTCAATTTCGCACCACCGAGGTTATATTCATAACCGTCATACCATTGCAATGAATTATAGCGATCGGTCGCTGTCGAAGCATTATCAAAGCTAATCTCCGTCGGTGAGGTCCGCCCATTGACGAAGAAGCAGACATCGGATTTGCCACCGGCGCCTTTCACCCACATACCAATCGAATTGCCAGAAATCCAAGTATTGACGACAGTGCTCCGATCGGTCATATAACCGTATTGTGTGACATATGAGCGAGCGGCGACCGCGGCCTTATAGGAATTAAAGTACGCCAGCAAGTCAACCTTCCGATCGTATTTAAATGAGTTGGTCCGATCATTGCTCTTATATGAGTTGTGAGTAATTAACTTACCATATACTTCGATAATATCGCGCGATGAGGCGGAGTCATCAGCATCCCATGGAATTATCCGCTCATCTTGCGGCAGGGCATTGTTTTCTTCGACCGTCCTTTCGATTTTGGTCCTGAAGATATCTTCCGCACCGTGGATGAAAGCGATACCTTGCGACATCAAGACAGTGGCGTTGACGGCAACCGAAGCGGCCGCGACATCGTAGATCGAAGGTTCGGTCGCCCCGCCTCCCAACGAATAGTTTAGTTGGTCGAAAAGGGTGTAGTTATCATGGCAACTTGCATAGTTAAGCATCTGATTAGGGTTTGCCCCTTTGATGTCACCCGAATAGCCAAAATAGCCTTTCATCATATTGGCGACCGATTCTTTGGTGCCATCGGTGGCATCGCTTTGCGAAATAAACCCATAACCAGGTAGGGGAGGTCCGCCCCAACCTTGGTCGTTGCCGCCGCGAATTGAGTTGCGGCCGGCGTCGTTAAAGCCGCCTAATAAACCAGGGCTCGCTCCGGACGGATTGAGGTGTGAGAAAATGGTATTCGTCACGGCCCAGTTCGTCCCGCTTCTTCCGTCTGCGGCCCAGCCTTCACCATAAGTGACAAAGTCGGGATCGATCGCGTATAAAGCATCTTTAACTTGCCGCATCGTCTCGACGTCATGAAGGCCCATCAAGTCAAAGCGATAGCCTTTAATCTTGTAGGTTTGCGCCCAAAATTTGACGGAATCGACAATCAGTTTCCGCATCATCGGGGCTTCGCTCTTCGTCTCGTTTCCGACGCCAGAGCCATTCGTGTAATAGCCTTCGGCATTCGTCCGAAAGTAGTACTTCGGCATGACTTTCGATAAGTTGGAGGCGGCGACGCTAGCCACGTGATTGTAGACGACATCCATGATGATGCGCGTGTGATTCGCGTTGGTCGCATAGGCATGGACGAGTTCCCGCAGTTCTTTGATGCGGGCGAGCCCGTCATAAGGATCGAGTGAATAGCCACCTTCGACCACATTGTAGTTGTTCGGGTTATAACCCCAGTTAAAATCGGGATTTACTTCATCATTATCGTTGTCAAAGAAAGGCAAAATCTGGATGGCGTTGACGCCCAATTCCTCGATGTGATCGAAGCCGGTCTTAACCGTCACTCCACCTTTCGTATAAGTCGTACCTTTTTCATAAAAACCTTTGAATTTGCCGGCGTTTTCTGGCGTTCCACCCCATGTCGCATCAGAGGTCAGATCGCGAATATGGACCTCATAGACCGTCAGATCGGTGGGCTGTTCAATATCGTAAACGGGGTCGCTATCCCATTTGTCGGGGATGTCATCCCAACCTTCGGGCGTGACATCAGGGCGGCTGAAATCGACGACCATTCCGCGCGCGCCGTTGACGCCCGCGCCTTTGGCGTAAGGATCGACGATCTCGTTGGCGCCGGCCGAGTTGGTGACGGCATAGTTATAATATGTCCCGTGCAAGTCGCCTTCGATTTTGACATACCAGACGCCTTTGTTTTGCAACACCATGTCATAGCCTTTATACCAGTCGGCTTGCGGCGTCGGTTCTTCATACATCGTCGAGGGCGTGCCGGTATAGTATTTTTTCAAGACGACTTTGGTGGCCGTCGGAGCCCACAATCTGAATTCGGTGTATTCCGGAGTGTACTTCGGTCCGAGGTCGTCGCCGGTATAGGTATATTCCGTTTTAAAGAGATTTGTATTATAAATTTTTTCAAATGAAACATTGCGACCCCGCACTTTGTCGGGAGCGCTGGCGAACGTCGCCTCGACGTAATAGGATATGTGCGGTTGGGCGACAGAGGGAAGGGCGATATCAAATTCTTCAGCATTAGGACTGTCAGAGAGAATGCGATATTTACTGCGGACCGAGGGCTGAAGTATCTTATCGGTATTAAAGTAAGCGGCCGTGAAGCCGAAGAGCACATAGTTGGAAACGATGGCTTGAGCTAAGCCGACACCGACGATGTGAATCGACTGCCAATCGGTGTTCAAATACGCTTCTTTGATGCGGTCGCCTTCGGCGTCGCTGCGCTGCTTATAAATTTCGATCATGCCTCCCGCGCCGGGAATCGACCAGACTTCGAGGACGTTTTTATCGTTGACGAGAGTCGGAGGAAAATCTTCATACTTAATTTCCGTGTCGGTTGATTGACCGGCCCACGTGCTCTGAACTTTCATAATAAAGTTAAACGTCGTATGGGCTGGAAAATCGGCTTTGGGATGCAAGGTGATGTGCATGCCGAAATCATCGATGCCATCGGGAGCTAATTCGACACCGGGTTTGCCGCCGGCCCAAATCCAAAAGCGCAAATTCGCATAGGAACCATCGTCTTGATGATAGCGGATGATGATGTCATCGGGAATGGTGATTCCTTCGGGAACTTCTTCGGTGCTCGTCGTCTCGGATGTGCCCGAGGTGCCCGTTCCGCTCGATGTGCCAGTCGGGCCGACGTTGTCGCAAGATGCAAAAAGCAGGACGGCGGTGAGTGATAAGAACAAACTTTTTGTCTTCATATTATGCTCCTTTATTAGAAAGGTTTTCTGGTGATATTTCTATTGTAGTATGACACTGCTATACTCCGAAAGGGTCAAGGACTGACCATCGAGATGAGGCGGCGTGCCGACGGTGTTGATTTTTTCTAGAATGGTTAAGTCGGCCACCGGCAGTTCAAAAGTTATGGCCTCGCTAGAAAAATTGTGGGCGATATAAATCGTCTCGTCACTTTCGGTGACTGAGAAGAGGGCGATTTTATTCGTGCTGACTTTGTGATAATTGTATAACCCACTATGAATAATCGGATATTTGTTACGGACGTTTAACACTTTTTTATAATGGTTTGTGAGCGAGTTGTTAATCTCGAGATTATCATACGCGCCGTCGACGACTTGCAAATTCATATCGTAAGTCGCGCCGGGAGGATTCATCGTCTCGCCTTCGTCATCGTCTTTGTCCCAGATCATCGGCAAGCGGCGGTTGGCATCGGTGTTAGCTCCACCGCGGCTGCCCTTAAGACCGATTTCCTCACCATAGTAGATAAATGGGTAACCAGGTGAGAGGAGATAGGCGTTAGCGGCTATTTTTCCTTTGTCGCCACTTAGATAGCCACCGGAGCGATCCATGTCGTGATTGGTGATGATGAGAGCGTTTTTGGAGGTCTGCGAAGCCTGCTTGATCTGCACTTCGCTACTGACCAGAGCTTTCGCGAATTGATAGCCATTCATCTGTATAACGCTGTCGGCGATGCTGTTCGTGTTCACTTCCGAGAGGGGGAAATTGAAAAAATGCATGCCCGAGCTCGCGTACTGATAGAGGACGGAGTTGAGGCTCTCCCACGCTTCACCGATGATGAAAGCATCGGCTTTGACCGATTTGACATGGTTATTGAAGTTCGTCAAAAATTGAATGTTCTTCGCGATGTCACCGGTGAAAAAGCTGGTGACGGCATCGAGGCGAAAGCCTTTGACCCCGCGGTCGAGCCAAAACTCGGCGATGTCATACAATTCGCTGACGACATACTCGTTGTCGAGATTTAAATCCGGCATCGAAGAATCAAAGCGGGCTTCATAATAACTGTTGGCGGCTCCTGACCAGCGGTAACCGCCGAGTTCGGTGTCCGACCAATTATAATAGCGGCATTTGCTGTCGAGCGCGGAACAAGCGCTGTTGCGCTTTTGCGTTTGGGCTTCCGCAAACCACGGATGGCTAGAACTCGAGTGATTGAGGACCAAATCGATGATGATGTCGATATGGTGTTCATCCGCGATGGTAATCAGCGAATCGAAATCATCCAGCGTTCCATACTGGTCGTCGATATCGAGATAATCGTTGACATCATACTTATGATAGCTGTTGCTCGGATGGATGGGCATCAGCCAGATACCTTTGACGCCGAGTTCCTCGAGATATGGGAGCTTTTCCTCCACGCCTTTTAAATCGCCGAGACCATCGCCATTTGCATCGCAGAAAGAGCGAACGAAAATCTCATAGAAGGCCGAACCATTTTCGTTGGTGACGGACTCATCAAAATCGTAAAAGGAAGGAACCTCGCTCGGAGAGCAAGCGAGGATGAAAGGCAAGATGGCGAGTAAAGATGGGAATCTTTTTAGCATTAGCCTTTGACGGCACCTCCGGTGATGCCACTGACATAAAACTTCTGCATGAAAATGAAGAGCAGAGAGATAGGCAAGGCGACCAAGACGCTACCGGCGCAGAACTGTTTCCAATAGAGGCTCATGTCCTGCTGCTGCTGAATCATCTTATATAAGCCGACCGAGACGGTGTAATTCTGCATCGCATCGCCGAGCAGGTAACTGGAGAGGATATAATCGCCCCATGGTCCCATGAAGGCCGTCAAAATGGTATAGACGACGATGGGCTTAGCAAGCGGCATGATGATCATGTAGAAAATCTGAAAGCGGCTCGCCCCATCGATCATGGCCGCTTCGTCAATCGATCGCGAAATCGTATCGAAGAAGCCCTTGGAGATGAAGTAGCCCATGCCGGCGCCGCCGACATAACAGAGAATCAGACCAACTAAGCTCTGCTTCAATCCGGCTAAAGCTAGGATTTGATAGAGGATGATCATCGATAGAAAACCGGGGAACATGCCTAAGACGAGAATGAATTTCATCATCGGCTGACGAGCTTTGAAGCGAAGGCGAGAGAAGGCATAACTCGTGCACAGGACGAGAATCGTCGAGATGATGCAAGTGACCAGGCTGACGACGAGGGTGTTGAAAAACCAGACGGCATAGTAATTTGCATAGTTGATGTCACCCGACGGAGCAGCTCCGGTGAAAAGATGGACAAAGCCGACTGACGAGAAGAGCGAAACGTAATTATCTAGAGAAAAAGAGGCCGGGATAAAACGATACATAGAATTGTATCCAGGTTCGCCCGAGAATGATTGGAGGACGAGCCAGACAATCGGCGAAATCCAAATGATCGACATAATCCCCAAAATCAAGTAGACGACGATGTTGGAAAATAATCTGCGCGTTTTCATTATTGGAAATCCTCCTCTCTTTGCGTCGACCCAATCCGAGCGTACATAATCAAGGACAAGAAGGCACAGATGATGAAGATGAAGATGCCCAAGGTCGAAGCGATGTTATATTGATTGTCATTTCCGGTCGTAATTTTATAGAGCCAGGTGATGAGCAGGTCGGTATCGTTGGCATTAAAGAGATACAAGCGATTCGGACTGCTCCCCGTCAAGAAGAAGATGACATTAAAGTTATTGATATTACCGATGAATTGGGTAATCAGGTAAGGACCCGTTACGAAGAGCATATACGGCAAAGTAATTTTTGTAAATTGCGTGAATGGTCCGGCGCCATCAATACGCGCGGACTCATATAAATCTTCTGGAATATTCATCAAGATGCCAGAAGTGATCAGCATCGTGTAGGGCACACCGACCCAGCAGTTGACGATGATGACGGTGATTTTTGCGGTATTACCATCGCTTAAGAAGGGAATCGTATAGCCGAAGGTCTCCAGAAGCCAGTTATTAACCGGTCCGTAATCGCCGAGGATTTTCGACATGGCGAGCAAGCTGACGAATTGCGGGATGGCGATGGTGATGACGAAAATCGTCCGCCACATCTTTTTGAGCTTAATGCCTTTTTTGTTGATTAAAAGGGCGAGAATCATACCAAAGACATAATTGAGGAAGGTCGCAAAGAACGCCCAGATGAGCGTCCACCACAGCAATGTCCAAATCGTCGTCGATAGAGTGACGTTGGAACCTCGACCGGCGAAGAGAGTCGCAAAGTTATCAAATCCGACCCATTGGAAGAGGTTCATTCCCGAATGGGCGCCATCGAAATTAGTGAAGGCCACAAAAATCGTAAACAAGAGGGGCAAGATGACTAAAACCATAGCGAAAGAGACCGGGAGAAACAAAACCGTTCCGGCAAAGCCTTCATTTAGCAAAGCGCTAGTCTGTTTCGCAAAAGGCGTCGCCCGACCGTGATATCCATTCGCGTTAATTTTATTAAAGCGTTTGATACCAACTTGCAGACGATCGTAATCCTTGCGATGTTCTTCTTTGCTGATTTTCGGATTGTGAAGACCGATGTCGAAAATCATCTTGGCGATATCGGCTTTGACGCCAAAAGCACCGACGATTCGAGAAATTGCTTCCTTTTTGTTGATTTTAGCGCCTTCTTCAAGGGGCATAACCTCGTTTTTAATGGAGAGCGGATCGCGGGCGTATGTGGCATCCAAGACGAGATCGGAGTGCTCATAGGCATATATGAGGTGCCGCGTTTTCTCGTTGACATCCTCAAAGTCATTGAACCGATCGTACTTCTGATGGAACTTATTGAGTTCAAAGGCGACATCAGCGGCTATTTCTTCCTTCGCTGATTCGATTTTCTTAAAAGGAAGATAACTGATATATAGCGCGGATAATTTTTCATATTCTCTTTCTTTGACTAGATTTTCTACGATGTCTTTTCGCGAAAAGAAGAAGCGCTTCTTAACGCGAACTGGCGCTCCGCCTATTTTGGTTTTAACCTCGCGGACGCGGGTGATAGCATCGAAGTGCTGCTCGACATCATTGACGAAGGCGAGCTTTTCTTCAAGGGCTTTGACGTAGCGCGGTCCATAGGCAATTTTGTCGTTGTCGCTAGCGACATTGAGATTGCGAAAATACAAATAGATGATAACGAAAATGAGGATGATGGTCATGATGCCATAGAGCAAGCATTTGATGGAGCTATCGCCCATCTGAGCCGGGATGATTAATCCGGTTTCGGGATCAGGGTGAGCAGGAGTAAAAGTTACGAATCCTGGACCCATTAATTTGTAGAGGTTGTTGCCCCCCGATAGAATCATAAAAATGATGAAACCAACTTCCGCTAACATATAGAGAATGCCATTGACAATCTGACCATTTTTGATGCTGGAGAAGCCCATCAGGAAAAATGAGGTTTTACCCGTTCCATCGACTTCCTTGTAATGGCGGCTGTGCTTTTGAAAAAGGCGGGCGATGCTGATGATCAGCGATTTCAAGCCTTTATAAGCAAAAACGAAGACATTCGCCAAAGCTTTGACAACGTCAAAAAGAAAGCTAAGAATCCATTTGCCAAGTTTGAGCAGTCCGCTTCCGACTTCGCGGAAAAAATACTCCCCTTTGTTGATTGGCTTGATGTCGACATTTGCTAAGGCCGACACCGAATCAAAATCGATTCCTGTCTTTTCTTCATCAAATTTCGGTTCATTTGCCATTTCATGTCCGTTTTGTTCATTCATTATCATCACCTCAGATTTTTATGAAAAGGCAGGGCTTTATTTAAGCCCTGCCTTACAGGATATGTGCTGATTAAACGTTATTCAATTGATCGACAGCGGCATTTAAAGCGGCTTGAGCATTGTTGTAAGGAGTCCAAAGTTGATTCATGATCATTAAGCCAACGGCACCGATTGGATTCCAGTAACTACCAGTGACGGCGGTTGCTTGGTTGACGCCAAATTCATTCTGGACGGAAATGGCATTTAGCATATTGCTATCTTTGACGGCATCTAAGTTGCTAGCTTCGATATTTGAAGGTCCAATTCCTCTTTGCTCAAAGCGGTATTGTTGAGACGCTAAATTAGTTGCGTACTCAGCAAAAGCTAAGGCTTCGTTTGGATAGAGGGTGTTGGCTTTGATTGAGACGAGTTTTGCGGAGCGGAAAGAGCCTAATTGCTTATCAACTCCTCCGACATTGATGGTCGGGAGTTTAGTGGCGCCAAGATTAGCGCCCAATTTGGCTAACAAATCGGCGTATTGCCACGTTCCGCCAACACCGGCAGCGACGGTTGGGGTATCAGCTGTCATTCCAGCGACGACATTGTCGTTTCTAGTCCAGGTTGTGTTATAAGTGCCTTTTAAGGCAAACGCAGCTTCAGCAGCAGCTACTGGCCCGGCGGTATTAAAGTTACAATTCTGGTAATCGCTGTCTTCCTCGGTCGCAGGTGGAGTAACGCTGATCTCTCCGCCACCAGCGAGAAAAAGACCCGTACCAAACCATGCGTTGGATACATCATATTCAACCTTTAAATTTTTAGTTTGAGCAGCCGCCAATAACGTTTCCATCTTCAGTACTTCGGTGTCGGTGACTAGCGATTTGTTGTACCAAAGAAAATATGTATTATCGTCCGTCTGCGGAAAGCCGTATAATTTACCATTGCGAGTCGCGGCATCGACCGTCCAATCATCATTGGCGGCAGTGACGCGGGTTTTAATGGCTCCACCGATTTCAAGAATGTTGTCAGTTTTGACCAATTCGGTCAGGTTATCGTCAACAAGAGCAAAAACATCGGCGGCAGCTTCCGGGTCTTTCTTCAATTCGGTCTTGACATCGCCTTCCTTAACAAACTTCAAATCAAACGCGATTCCAGTTCCAGCTTCTGTCTTTTGGAATTCGGCGATGATGTGTTCCATGACCGCTTTATCTTCCGTCGGGGCCCATACTTTAAGTGTCAGCCTAGTCGCTCCGCCGCACGAAACTAACGGGGTGACGAGAAGAGCTAGACCGGCAAGCATGAATCCAATTCTTTTCTTAAACATCAATTACTCTCCTTTCTTACTCGTGACAAAAGGCACTGATGCGCATTCAGCCACAATAGCGTAATTAGTGTTCGACATGTTTAAATTATAAAACCCACCTTTTTTTTAAGCAATATGTTTTACAGGTGTATAAGTCTCGGTTACATATGTAAAGATATGCTATCGATCGATATCGCAGAATACTACAGAAAAGAAAAGAGCCATTAGGCTCTTTCCAAATATGTGCTAAAACGATCCGCAGATTTAATAAATGCGCTTCGTCGATTTGATATCGAAAATATGGGACTTGCGGACATCAAAGACAAGCTGCAGATCATCGTGGATGCTGATGGGGCGGACGGAAGGGATCTTGGCCACGATATCGCTGCCGGCAAAATCGGCGTGGACATAGTATTCATGACCGAGCAACTCGGCGACTTCGACTTTGATGTCATACACATCGCCCGGATGCTTTTCCTTGTTTTCGGCCGTGGCTTCAAAGATGTCTTCAGGTCGGATGCCATAGATCACGGCGTGCGGTTCTTTATAGGATTCGAGCTCCTCGTTGAGGGCCGCTCTTTGATCGCTGAACTCTTTGATCTCTTCTTCGGTGACGGCTTTGCGCTCATCGAGCTTTCCGAGGGCGGCAAGAACTTCTTTCTTGGCCTCTTCATAGAAGGCGTCATGAGCTTTTTTGGCTTCGGGATCAAGCTTGATCTTCTTGCCGTCTTTAAAAGCGATGACACCCTTATCGTAAACTACTTCGATGAAGTTCATAGCTGGTGAGCCGATAAACCCGGCCACGAAGAGGTTAGCGGGATTATTATAGATTTCGAGAGGGCTGCCGATCTGTTGAATGTAACCGGCCTTCATGACGACGATTCGCGTCGCCATCGTCATCGCTTCGGTCTGGTCGTGAGTCACATAGATTGTCGTCGCATCGAGCTCTTCATGGAGTTTGATGATCTCGCTTCTCATCTGGACGCGAAGTTTGGCATCGAGGTTGGAGAGCGGTTCGTCCATCAAGAAGACTTTGGCATTGCGAACGATGGCTCTTCCGAGGGCGACGCGCTGCCTTTGACCACCGGATAAGGCTTTCGGTTTCCGATCTAGATAATCTTCAATTTCCAAAATGCGGGCGGCTTCGCGAACGCGGCGATCGATTTCGGCGTGCGGGTAGCGACGTATTTTTAGGCCAAAGGCCATATTGTCATATACGGACATGTGCGGATAGAGGGCATAGCTTTGGAAAACCATGGCGATATCGCGATCTTTCGGAGCGCGGTCATTCGAGTACTGACCATCGATCCACAGCTCGCCCGCGGTGATGTCTTCCAAGCCGGCGATCATCCTGAGAGTCGTCGATTTGCCACAGCCCGACGGGCCGACAAAGACGATGAATTCTTTTCTCTTAATCTCTAAATTGAAATCAAAAACTGCTTGTACCTTATTGTCGTAAACTTTATCGATATGGCGAAGGGAGACATAGCTTAAATCGCTCGGGACTTCGACAACCGGTTGTTCCATCTCTTTCATGAAAACATCCTCCAATAGCAAAATAGTAACACGGCCATTCGCGATTGAATAGTGCACAGTGCACAAATATATAGAGAAGCGTTTTTTAGTCTTTAAATGCAAATAAATAGCATTCAAACGGCCGCAGAGTGATATTCTTTTCACCCATTATTTCATCACAATAATTATGCAAAAGGATCTCATTTATTGGATAATTGAGGGAATACTCGACTGTTTTGCAGCGAAAATTGGAAACGAGCAGGAGGTTTTTCTCTCCCTTGTGAAGGTAGCTGACGACATCATCGTCTTCGATATCGACAAAGGAAAAAGCACCGAAGAGAACCGTCTCCAAAATGCCTTGCTGTCTGCGAAGCTGAATGGCTTTCTTGTAATAGCTCAGTATTGAATCCGGATCATTTTCTTGCTTCTTGACGTTAACATCACGATAATTCCCATTTACTTTTTGACAAGGTGCGACCGACGAAAAACCGGCGTGCGCTTCATCGCTCCACTGCATCGGTGTTCGCGCGTTGACGCGGGAAGTGCGGCGCAGGAAACGAAGCAAGGTGTCCATATCGTATTTATGCTGGTTCTCAGCGAGGTAATTGCGGGCGCTGACATCATTGAAATCTTCAATATTGGTATAGTCGACATTGCTCATGCCGATCTCATCGCCGCAATAGATGAAGGGCGTGCCGTACATAAACAGCAAGGTCGTGATGAGCATCTCTGCGGACTCGGTCCGGTATTTAACACTACCGTACTGCGATAATGCGCGGGGGTGATCGTGATTCGTCCAGTAAAGAGGCATCCAAGCTTTGCCGTCGCAAATGCTGTGCCACCGATTGAAATTGCGTTTAAGGTTCTTAACATCGGTCGCCAAGTCTTCGTCTTTTTTGGCGACGCTATCGTAGGCCCCATTTCCCCAAGCGGTGTCGAAGTTGAAAACCATGCTGATCGAGCCGCGCTCGTATCCCGAGAGGTTGAGCGATTGCTCGGGAGAAATGCCCCCTCCGACTTCACCGATCGTCACGCAGTCATATTTTGAGAACACTTCTTCTTTAAATTCCCGCATGTAATCGAAAAGCTCAGGGCGATTCGAATACTTGCCAATATCAAATGCCAGACCATTTTCATCGCGGTTGAGAGTTGAGTCTTTGAAACTCATATCGCGGGCGAGGTGAGCCAAAGCGTCAAGGCGGAAACCATCGACGCCCTTGTCTAAATAATATTTAGCAATTTGATGGTATTGCTCGCGCAAAGCGGGATTCGACCAGTTGACGTCCGGCATTTTCTTTGAAAAAATGTGCATGTAATAAAGACTAGATGCCTCATCATAACTCCAAGTCGAAGTTGAAAAGAACCCTTTCCAGTTCGTGGGTGGAAGGCGCTTTTCTCCTTGATAGCGAGGGGGGAGCATCAGATAGTAATCACGCTTGGGCGAATTGGGATTATGACGCGCTTCGATAAACCACGGATGTTCATCGCTCGTGTGGTTTAAAACGAAGTCGATCACGATGCGGATGCCGCGAACGTGAGCTTCCTTGATTAATAAATCAAAGTCTTCGTTGGTTCCGAAGCGCGGGTCGATTTGCACGTAGTTGCTGACATCGTAGCCATTATCATCCATCGGCGACTTGAAAAAGGGGCAAATCCACAGGAGATCGACGCCTAAGTCGTGCAGATAATCAAGTTTGGATATAATACCTTGGAGATCGCCGATACCATCGTTGTTGACATCTTTAAAAGCACTGGGATAGATGATGTAGCCGATGGCTTTTTTCCACCACGTCATGTGGCGATGGTCGTTTTCCATACAAGAGATATTGTGAGGCACGAACGAAGGAAAGACAATCGGCGAACTGACTACAAATAGTTGAGCAAATAGGCAAACATCGCCCCGAGAGAGTTGCCGATCGTAACGATTAAAGCGTTGAGCAGCAAAGGGCCGCTCCAGGCATTTCCTAAGGAAAAGAAAAACATATTCGCTAAGCAGTGCTCAGTTCCCAAGACGACGAAAGCCGTGATGAAGAAGATGAGCCCGAGATATTTGATCCACATGCGCTTGGCGGTCTTGTGCGTGTGAACGGCCAAAAAGACCAAGACGCCGCACCCAAAACCATTGATCAAAGCCATATACCACGATTCACCAGCGCCAATCGACCGGCTCGACGAAATATTTGCGGCGATATCAAATAAGGCATTCCAACCGGTGAACCGAAGCAGCGAGAGAAGGTAGCCACCGACGACCACCGCTGTCGCATTTCCTAATAGCGTTAGGAGCAGGGTTAATAGGCTCGGCCGATCATTGGCGTAGGCATATCCGATTCTTCCCGTGTAAAGGCTGAAGCCAAAGAAAACGATGATGATGAGCCCCACCGAGAATAAGACCGAACCGAGCGGGCGAAGATCCAATGACCAAAAGAGCAAATACAAAAAGGCAGCCAGGACGACGCATAGACCGGCGTAGACTCCCGAAAGATATGTTTTCCAGTTGCTTTTTGAAGTTGACACGATAGATATTATACTGAAACCCGTTTTAATGTGGGAGAAAAATGATAAAGACCCTTTCGGGCCTTTACTTTTTAGTCGATCTTTTAACAATCAACAAGGACTAATTATCATCGTCATCATCATTATCGATGATGTCGACATTAATCCCAGCTTCGTGGCGCTTATGCCAGAGCCATTTGTCAATCGGGCCAAACACCGAGTAAAAAATCGGGATGACCAAGAAGATGATCCAGTACGGATGCCACAAGCCAAATCCGAGTCCCAAGAATAAGAAGACAGCAGCGACTAAGACCGGCATCGCAAAGGATGTGATGCGCCTGCGGTGAAAGCATGTGAAGAGCGAGGCGATAATCGGAATGAATAGAAAGAGAATCCACCCCGTCGTCCAGCCGACTCCGCCCGGGAGTAAGAAGCCCAAGAGGAGAAACGCCACGACGATGAGAAGCGTCACCGACCCCGTCACGGCGCCTTTGACAATTTCGTATTTGGTCGGCTTGCCGTGGATGTGTCTGCCACAGCCGATGTCGACTTCGTCGCCTTTGTCCTTGACGAAGATCCCGTCGCCGCTGATATGGACTTCATCGCCGTCTTTACTCTCGACGTGGATGCCATCTTTCCCGATGTGGACGCGGTCTTTTTTTGCTTCCTCCTCGACCTTGACCTGTTCCTCGAGGATATCCTCAACCGTGTCGGCCGTGTTTAATAGTTCATCTAGAGATACTCCATAGATGCGGGCAAGGCAAATTAAGTTATCCGTATCCGGGCTCGCCTCGGCGCGTTCCCATTTGCTGACAGCCTGTCGAGATAATCCTAATTTCTCGGCCAATTCTTCCTGTGATAATCCTTTTTCCTTGCGAAGTTTGATGAGCCGTTCGGCAATTTCAATATTCATAATATAGACCTCCTTTACCAAACATCTCCATTCTAGGGAAAACTGTCCGGTTGCATCTACCAAGTTTGCTTTTCAAATGCGCAACTTACGGTTGCATTTTACCATTTTTGGCCCAAAAAGATAAAATCTTGTTAAAAATGGCTCAGAACCTTCGCAAAGGAATTTGAGCCATTAGTCATTAAACGAATGATGATTAATCTATAGTGCTATGCTCAAAACGATCAGGAGCAAACCGGCGAAATAGAAGAGGCTATTGGCTCGTAAGATCCATTTGTTGCCGATCACGACGAATTTATCGATGACGAGAATGAAGTCCGAAATCATAAAGAGAAGGGCGCCTAAACCCATCAGGGCCATCGGCGTATTCGGCAGTAAGATGATGAGCGCTAGACCGAGCATGCCGTGCAGGGTGATCGATGCCAAATACAAGACCATCGGCCACTTCATTTTGCCGAGCTTTAATACTTTAGGAAATTTCTGCGCCAACAAAATGAACGTCCCAAGCAAACCAATCCAAGGAATTAAGACCCACCAAAACGCTCCGAAGTCCTGTCCACCGCTCACCAAGGTCGCGATGTAGTAGGCGGCAAACGCGATGTTGCCGCATAAAAAGAAATCGCCGCCGCGGTTTAGATCGATGAGCAAGAAGACATCGCCCATCCACGCGAGGAAAAGGGCCACCATCAACAAGAGGTGATGACTCAAAAAAGTATAATTTTGAAACTGGATGATGGCGAAGACCAAGAACATCGAGGCCAAGATGATCTTGTTCGGCGCACGCAAATACATTTTTCCGCTCGTCTCGGTATAAAAATATAGGCAGAGGACAACCGCGTAAGCAATGATAAACCACAACATACTATTTCCCTCCGATCCCATTAACGATGTAAATTGTTGCCTCTTGTCGTGGTGTCACGTCCGCCCATCAATCAACTTCAAGACGGTTCTGCAGATGGATTGAATGTTTTTTTCTTTGCGACGCGCAAACAAAAAGGTCAGGCTTGTCGACGTATAATACTCGTCAAACTTATCACTTGAACCGTTACATATGTAATGTAGCAAATTTGAAGCAAGTTTTCAAGATGGTAAGTGGCGATGAAATTTGACCGCAAAGCGTTTTAAAATCAAAAAAATGGGATATCATGCGACATCCAATTATGAGCAATTAAGTTAATTCACAATTCTACGACTTTACTATAAGCATCAGCATCGACATAGACGGTGCAATCACGGTGCTTGCGCAAGATCGAAGAAGGAACTTTTTCGCTGATTGGACCTCGGAGCAGATCCTCGACGGCTTGGGCCTTGCTTTTCCCGATGGCGATCAAAACGATCTTCCGCGCCTTCATAATAGAATTTAAACCCATCGTCACCGCTTTTGTCGGAACTTCAGCAATGTTGTTGAAGAGGCGGGAATTATCGCGAATCGTCGACTCGGTCAACTCCGCAATGTGCGTCAGACTATTGAAAGGAGTGCCCGGTTCGTTAAAGGCGATATGCCCATCGCTTCCAAGCCCGAGGATTTGCAGATCGATGCCACCGCTCTTTTCAATTTCATCGTCATAGTTAGCCGCATAGGCCCGATAATCACCGACACCTTGAAGGACGTGCGTGTTATTTTTATCGATATCGATGTGGTCGAAAAGATTGACATTCATAAAGTAGCGGTAAGATTGATCGTGCGTTCCTTCTAACCCGACATACTCATCGAGATTATAGGTCACGATTTTTTGAAAAGATATTCGACCCTCGCGATTGGCGGCGATGAGATTCGCATAGACGGTGAGGGGGGAAGTCCCGGTCGCTAATCCTAAAACGGAATTTGGTTTGGCTTTTATCTGAGCGACAAAGACGTCAGCAATCAACTTGCTTATCTCGCTATTGTTTCCAATGATCACTTTCATTTGTGAGATCTCCATACAAATAAACTGTGAATTATAGTAACTCAAAGATGGAGAGGAGTAAAAGTTTTTTTGATTATCCCCATAATTGAAGTTTATCGACAACGGCATTCATTCCGTTCGAACACAATTTCAGTTGTATACAAAATGATTTCAACTGCACAAAAAAATCCGATAAAATCGGACTTTTTCATACTGGCGCGCTCGAGACGATTCGAACGTCCGACCCCCACCTTAGGAGGGTGGTGCTCTATCCAACTGAGCTACGAGCGCATCAACGCCTATAAAATAATAGCAGTTTTGAAGACCTGATTAAATAACCGGTAAAATAAAAAAAGAGATAATAGCATGTATTATCCCACTTGTTCGTCATGGTCGGAACGGAGGGATTCGAACCCTCGACCTCTTGGTCCCGAACCAAGCGCACTACCAAGCTGTGCTACGTCCCGAGTCGACCGCAACTACCTATTATAATGATTTTTAATCAAAGTTAAATTCAAATAACGAAATTTGATTCGTATCGCCCAATTCATCGATGGCGCCCAGGCGCGTGAGCTCTTCAAGGTTGGTATTATTGAGTTTGGTTCTGGACAAGAGATCTTCTTTGGATAAAAATTTTCCGTTCTTGCGGGCTTCGACGATGGAGAGGGCGGCTGACTCGCCCAAGCCATCGAGGACGATAAAGGGCGGAACTAAGACGCCGCGGTTATAATCGACGGTGAAATTGGCGGCATCCGATTTGTAGATGTCGATGTTGCCGAACTTGTAACCGCGCTCGACCATTTCGATGGCAATCGTCAAGGTATCAAAGATACCGACTTCCTTATTTTGGATTTTCTCGGCGCGATTGAGCATCTTGCGGCGCAATTCTTCAATACGAGTCGTGATGGCATCTTCGCCTTTGAACATCGTTTTAAATTCGTATTGCTTGCTACGCACACTGAAGAAAGTGGCATAGAATTCAAGGGGATAATAGACTTTGAAATAACCGACGCGGACCGCCATCATGACATAGGCCACGGCGTGGGCTTTCGGGAACATATATTTAATTTTGTTGCACGAAGAGATGTAGTATTCAGGTACGTTATGAGCGCGCATGACGGCGGCGAATTCGGGCGCGACTTTTTTGCCCTTGCGTACTGACTCCATAATGCTAAAAGCAATCTTGGGTTCCAGACCTTTGTCGGTTAAGTAGGTCATGATATCATCGCGGCAACCGATGACGTCTTTGAGACCGCATATCTTCTGATCGATTAACGCCTCGGCGTTATTCGCCCACACGTTTTCGCCGTGGGTCAAGGCTGAGATGATGACCAACTCGGCAAAGGTCTTCGGCTTCGTCTTCCGCAAGACACCGCGCACAAAATCAGTACCGAATTCGGGAATGGCCAAGGCTCCATTTTCAACTCTTAAGAAATTATTTTTGCGTTGCAGAGAGGCGTCCGTCGAGAACAACGACAGGACTTTCGGATCGTTCATTGGAATATCTTCGACTTTGATATTCGTCATCTCGCACATCATCTTGAGGGCCAGAGGATCGACGTGGCCCAAAAGGTCGAGTTTGAGCAATGAGTCATGGATTGCTCGATAGTCAAAGTGCGTCGTCTTCCACGTCGATTCCTTATCGTCGGCAGGGTACTGAACAGGGGTGAAATCATACACTTCTTTATCGTTCGGAATAACCATGATGCCGCCAGGGTGCTGCCCCGTCGTCTTTTTTACGCCGGTGAGATGGGACGCTAAATATGCGATTTCAGCACGCGGAACCGTATTGGGATCTTTACCTAAGCGTTCGAAATAACCGCGGACATAGCCAAAGGCCGTCTTCTCGGCCGTCGTGCCGATTGTGCCGGCGCGGAACACGCTATCTTCACCTAAGAGGACTTTGGTGTAATCGTGAGCTCGAGCTTGATAATCGCTCGGGAAGTTCAAATCGATATCAGGTATTTTTTCGGCGTTGAAACCGAGGAATGTTTCAAAAGGGATGTTCTGCCCGTCTTTGATGTATTTTGTTCCGCAGACCGGACAGTTCTTGTCGGGCAAGTCATAGCCGGAAGAGTATTTGGAATCTTGGACAAATTCGGAGTTCTTGCACTTCGGACAGCGATAATGAGGCTTGAGCGGATTGACTTCGGTGATGTAGGCCATCGTCGCCGCGAGGGAGGAACCGACCGAACCACGGCTGCCAACTAGATAGCCGTCTTCTTGAGCCTTGGCGATAATTTTGTGGGCGATGTAATAGTTCACCGAGTAACCGTTGCTGATGATACCGTTTAGTTCGCGGTTCAGGCGTTCTTCAATATGCTGAGGCAGAGGATTACCATACCATTCGTAGGCCGTCTTAAAGCATAGGGAACGCAAAAACTCTTCAGTTCCTGGGATTTTCGGTGCAAAAAGCTTATTTTTGACCGGAAATAATTCTTGAATTAAATCGGCGATTTCGTTCGTATTTTTGATGACGATCTCGCGGGCTTTCTCCTCGCCTAGGAAAGAAAATTCGTTGAGCATTTCCTTGGTCGAACGGTAGTGTTGATCGGGGTTATCATAATAAACTTCACCAGGCCGTTCATAGGGGTTGGTGTTCAAAGGATGGGGTTTGCCACCGACGGCTTTGGCCATGATGTAAACATCGCGGCGGATTTTTTCTTCGGGATTGACATAGTGGGCATCGCCGGTCGCTACTACCGGCTTGTCGATATCGGCAGCCGCATCGATAATGTCTTTGATAAACGATTCGATCTGCTCATTGCTTTCGACAGAACCGACATTGACGAGATAGGAATAATTGGGGATGGGCTGAATTTCGATATAATCATAAAAACCCATAACCAGCTTTAAGTCTTCTTTAGTTCTCGTCCGCGCCGTGTCGAACACCTCGCCATTAAAACAGGCCGAGCCAAAGAGCAATCCTTCGTGGTGGTTAATCATCTCGCGGCGTGGAACTTTTGGCATTTCTGCCAAATAATCGATGTGGCTGAGAGAGATGAGCTTATAGAGATTTTTAAGGCCCAGTTCACTTTTGGCCAAAGCGATAACGTGACGAGGCTTCAGATGTTTTAATATCGCATCATTGGCTTTCAGCTTCGTCAAATCGGCGTGCGTGAGTTGCATGTTGCCGCGGACGAGGATGTTTAAAATAGCCAGCCATACATCGTTTAATATGCGAGCATCGAAATCGGCGCGGTGAGCTTCGTCATCATTGTATGATGTGATTTCCAAATTGCGGCATAGGGCGCCGAGGTTATGATAGCGCGCTTCCGGAAAGAGATAGCGTGATAGCGCAAGCGTATCAATGACAGGATTCGAAATTCTTTCTTGCCCATTGCGGACTAAGGCTTCATTGAGAAAACCGATATCGAACTCGGCATTGTGCGAAACGAGGATGGCGTCTTTCATAAACTGCCGAATTTTAAAGAGAACTTCATCTTCGCTCGGGGCATCCTTGACCATCTCGTCGGTAATCCGCGTCATCTGTGTGATCTTTTTGGGAATCGGACGGCGGGGATTGATGAAGGAGTCGATCGTGTCGACGACGACGCCGCGCTCGAAGCGCGTCGCGCCAAATTCGATGATGCGGTCATATTTTGAAGAGAGGCCCGTCGTTTCAAAGTCGAAGCAGACATAGGTGGCATCATGAAGTTCGATATTCCTTGGATTGTAGGCGTATTTCAAATTGTCATCGACCATGTATAATTCCGCGCCATACAAGACTTTAATACCTAAGTCATGAGCGTGTTTTTGGGCTTCTGGAAAACCTTGTACGACACCGTGGTCGGTGATGGCGATGGCTTTATGACCCATCGATTTGGCGACTTTGATATAGTCTTCGATCTCGCCGACTCCATCCATCGCCGACATCTTGGTATGGAGGTGGAGCTCGACCCGCTTTTCTTCTTCGGGATCTTTGCGAAGAGGACTGGAAGGGAGAAGGTCGACAGTGTGGCCCATGACGACTAGTTCATTGGTAAATTTATCGCGTTCAATCGCGCCTTGAACGCGAACGTTCATGCCGATTTTATAAATATCGAAGTTATCATCGCCGCTCTTTGAACCGTAGATTTTAACAAAGATGGCGTGCTTGTCATCGCCGACGCCTAATGATAGGAAATTGCGCCCGTTGCCGAGAATGCGGGCATCATGAGAAAAGATGTGACCGCTAAAATCGACGCGCTGCGCTTCAGCGATGATGTCGCCGATGCTCTCGATGACGACATAGTTGCCCCTTTGAAAAGCACTGACCTTCTTGCGTTCGTCGAGCATGCGCTTTTTATTATCGCGCATGATTTTAATCATCTCTTTCTCGGCGCCTTCCAGCTCTTCTTTATGAATTTCCTCAATCGTCTTCGGATCGCGGTAGTAGCTGGTCTCGCCCTCGTCTTCTTCCTGCTCGGATTCCTCGATAGCCTTTTCGGCTTTCTTGGTCAATGACTGGAGCTTGCTGGCCGAAACCGTAATCGCTTTTTCCTCGGGAACGAACTCGTCGAGAACGATGAACTCGTAGCACAAGAAATGGAAAAAATCTTTCAATTCCGCCATAATCGGCGCGAAATTATCGCGTTTTTGCTCATTGTGAAAAGTCAAGACGATATTGCCATGATCATCGCGCATCTCAAACGGCGCCGCTGCTCGATAGTTGGTCCGATACCAGCTTTCGATGATGTGAACGGCGTCATAAAAAGTCGGCTTTTCTTTGTATGAAAAAGTGATTGTATAGGGATATTTGATGAAGCTCAGACTGCGCTGAAAACGCTCGAGGAGATGATATTGCCACGGCGTATCTTTGACGACCGCCATGTCGACTTGCGTCTTATCGATGGCGTTCATGCCGACCAAATCGAAGTCGAGATCAAAACTCTCAACATCAACGATGTCGACCGAGTTTAGAAAGCGAATCATCTTTTTGTTCATCGCAATCTTCCCTAGAAGAGTCCCATTATGTCCTTGATCGTGATGAAAATCATGAGTCCAAAGAGAAGGACTAAGCCGATGGCGGAGATGATGGCTTTTACTTTCGTCGGAACTTTTTTGCGCGTGATGCCCTCGATCGCCGTCACTAACAGTTGCCAACCATCAAGGCCGGGGAAAGGCAGGAGATTAAAGATGGCGAGGTTGACGGAGATAAGACCCCATAAAAAGAGATAGCTACCAAATCCGTAGTCAGCTAAAATCGTCGATGATGTTGAGAAGATGCCGACGAAACCCGACACTTCTCCTTGCCCCGTAAAGAGCATGCCGATGCCGCGGACAACCGCTGAATTAGCGTAGGCGAAATCATCCCACGTCGCCTTCAATCCTTCGCCGAGAGTATTCCATTTTTGCACGAATGTAAAGGCGATGCCGAGATCTTTCCAAGCGAGAGGCTCGTTGAGACCAGGAGAGTAGACTTCGAAGACAAAATCGTGAGTCGCCGACTGCGGAAGGCCTCCCTCTTCATCGCTGCGAAGAGTATAGACTGACGCCGTAAAGGTATCGCCAATTACGTAATCGCTCGAGAGATAACTCTTCTTGAGATTGGGGATATTGGCGACCGTAAATGAGTCCGCTTCATTCAACTTATAATTAACCGATAATAATTCTTCAGCGCTATAGGGTTCAAAAAGATAAATTCCGTCGACGAGTTTGGGATTGTTGCGCACCTTATTGGGTAAGAAACCCAAGACATATGTTCTGCCTTTGAAATCCACTTCGCTATCGACGATGAGCATTTTCTCTTGAGTGTCGGGAAGTTCGAAGATGGCATAGTCGAGATAATCGCCCGTCCGAACACCAGCCTCATGAGCGATAGAGCTTTCAGCGATAACCGCTTCGCCTTCGAAAAAAGAATAAGGAAGAACGGTGTTGGAAATCAAAAAGAGCGCCATGCCGAGAATCATGTTCAAGACGATACCGGCCGATAGGATTACGGCTCGCTTCCATTTCTTGATGCCTTCTAGGCTCCGCGCTTGGTCGATGACGACGCCGTCGGGCAGTTCAGTGCCTTCGCCGTACATCAAAACATAACCGCCGAGCGGAATCGCGCCGATTGAGAAAGTCGTCTCGCCGCCTTTTCGCTTACGCTTAAAAAATTTCGGCCCAAAGCCAATCGAAAAATCAATGCAATAGACATTGAATAATTTTGCTGTCCAAAAATGACCGAGTTCATGAATGGTAATTAAAACACCCAGCGAGACGAGAAAGAGGACGATGTTGAGAATGAAGCTGAGAATTACCATGTTAATTACCCATTATTTTTCTTAGTTGCAGGCGCGTTTTCTTGTCAGCCTGAATGACATTTCGAATCGTCTGTCGTTTAATTTTGGCTCGTTCGAGGACTTTGGCGATGATATCGTGAATCGAAAGGAAGGAGATCCTGTTTTCGAGAAAGGCGTGCACCGCTCCTTCATTCGCGGCATTTAAGATCGCCGGCGCCGTTCCGCCTTTTTTAAGGGCCGCCTTCGCGAGTTCGACACAAGGATATTTTAAAGGGTCGAACTCATGAAAATGATAAGCGGCCAGTTGGCGAATGGTCTTTACCTTGGTGACATCATAGGTTATTCGCCCCTCATAGAGAGCATAGGCGATTGGCGTCCGCATATCGGGATTGCTGATGTCGGCCAAAAAGCTTCCGTCTTTCAGCTTGACGAGCGAATGGACATAACTTTCGTCGTGCATCAAGATGTCGATTTTGGAAAGCGGATATCCAAATAAATAATGAGCTTCAATGACCTCAAAACCTTTATTCATCATCGTCGCCGAATCGATGGTGATCTTGGCGCCCATCTGCCACGTCGGGTGTTTTAGGGCATCTTCGACCTTGACATCGGCGAGTTGCTCTTTGCTCAAATGGCGAAAAGCTCCGCCCGATGCGGTCAGGATTAAACGCTCGACATCGCCTTCTCTCGCGACTCGGCTGAGGCACTTGGCCAAAGCGACGTGTTCCGAATCGATGGGATACAATTTGCCATATCCTTTTTTTAAAAGGCGCTGAACGATTTCCCCGCCGACGACGAGGCTCTCTTTATTGGCGAGGCAAATGGTGGCCTTTTTCTTTAAGGCGGCGATGGTCGGAGGGAAGCCGGCAAAACCGACCAAGGCATTGATGACTAAGTCGCAATCGACATTGTTGACGAGTTTGATCAAACCATCATCGCCACTAAAGAAAGTTACTTCGCAAAACTGCCTGGTCAGAACGTCCAAATACTCGCGGTGTTTGACGCAGACATAGCGAACGCTCGCGTGTTGGCGAAGGATTTTGGCGACGACATCGACTTTCTCGCCGACCGAAAAAGCAACGAGTTCAAAGTCCTGGCGATTTGAGGCGATGACATCAAGGGTTTGTTGACCGATGCTGCCCGAAGCCCCGAGGAGGAGGAGGCGTTTCATAAGAAGAAATCCCACCCGTTATTGATGAAGATGATCAAAACAGCGATGACAATCGCGGAGAACAAAGCTGAATCAAGGCGATCAAGAACGCCGCCGTGACCTTTGAGGATAGTGCTGAAATCTTTGATTTCGTAGTGCCTTTTGATCGAGCTGAAGGTGAAGTCTCCGAGGTTGGCGATAATCGGCATCGCCAATGATAGCAAGACGATCCAGTACCATTTCTGAGTGGTCAGGAACGGCAAAATCGGCATGCCCAATTCGCTGACGAGGATGGCAAAGCCGACCGAAATTAGAAAGCTGGCGATGATTCCGCCGAAAAACCCTTCCCAGGTTTTCTTTGGCGAAATGCGGGGATTAACTTTGTTGTGGCCAAATAGGACACCGATAAAATAGGCGCCGATATCATTGACCATTACCCCGATCGCCAGATAGAGGAGGAGGAAGGATGAATGCAGATATCTGAAAATAGGTGTCGTGATATCGATTGTGTTATCGATTGCGTCAAATGCAAATTTTGAGTAGGGATAGTACCGCATGAAGAGCAAGGCTTGCATGCCGAGGGCGACGACGACGATCATCGTAAACAAATAGGTGGCATCGAGAATCGTAAACTTTTCGTTGGTCAACACGACTAAGAAAAAGACGCCGGCCGCCACCGCGATGGCGATCGTCGAAACCGACAGAGTGTTAAAACCCTTTTCGATGGCGAAGACATAATTGAGAGGATCCTCGCGAAACTGCAGAACTTGATTTTTGCTAAAGACCCAGTAGACGAGCGAATACATGATTATGTAGCAAAAAACATAGATGAAAAGCGAGAAGCGCCTCTTGCGCTCAACCGAGACAATTTCGTGTGTCGACATCGAGACGATCACGAAGATGAGGGCAAAATAAAACCAGCCGCCGAGAAAGACGCAAGGAAAGCAGATTAGGGCCAAGATGATCGACGTGATGATTCGCGTCTTCATCGTCGACTTAGTCTCGTTCGACAATTCATTAGGAACGATTTTTGGAATGCTGTTATTCATTTTTCAGTCCCCCGAAACGGCGATTGCGCTTTTCGTATTCTTGTAGACAAGCGATTAGTTGCTCGCGGTCAAAGTCCGGCCAATGGACTTTCGGAAAGACAAATTCGGCATAGGCGTTTTGCCAAAGCAAAAAATTGGACAGACGGTATTCGCCGCTCGTCCTAATCAGCAGATCGACGGGCGGAAGTTCGGAGGTGTACAAATGGCGGTTAATCACGGCTTCGTCAATGCTTTCGATGTCCATCTGGGCATCTTTGACTTTTTGGCTGATCTGTTTGACGGCGCGAACAATTTCTTGCTGGCTTCCGTAATTAAGGCAGATATTCAGCACATGCTTCGAGCAGCGAGCCGTCGCTTCGAGGGCCGCGGCGATGGTCTTCTGCGTCTTTTCGGGCAAGGGGCTGACGTCGCCGGAGATGGCGACTTTTATCCCATCGCTGATCAGGGTGGGGAGCTCGCGCTTGAAAAATAGGTCGAGATAATTGAAGAGGTGGTTGATCTCCGCCTTAGGGCGCTTCCAGTTTTCAGTCGAAAAAGCATAGAGGGAGATGACTTTGATCTCGAATTCCATGCAGTTATTGATGACGTCGATGATCCGTTCGCAAGCCTCTTTATGCCCGAGGTGGCGCGGCAAACCGCGGGCCTTAGCCCAACGGCCGTTCCCATCCATGATAAAGGCGATATGAGAGATGGGTTTTTGCAGTTTGAAGGCTGAGCGATTATCTTTATTAGCAAGCGAAACCATACAATTAGTATACAATGGGCAGGCGCACTATAAAAGAATCAATCGCCAAAATCTTTTTAATTAAAAAGAAAGAGCGGATTGCCCGCCCTTATATCGACATGATTTCTTTTTCTTTACTCGCGAGGACTTCATCGATTTTTTTGTTCGATTCATCCGTCACTTTTTGTACCTCGGCTTCGATGCGCTTTTTTAAATCATCGCTGTAATCATCGGAGCTTTTGACGAAGTCGACATATTCGCGGCGGATGTTGCGAACGGCGACTTTCGATTCTTCGGAATAGACTTTGGCCCGCTTCGCCAAATCGCGTCTCGTCTCCTCCGTCAAGGCTGGAATAATCAAGCGGATTTGATCGCTGTCGACAATCGGATTGATACTCAGGTCGCTGGCGTTGATCGCCGAGACGATGGCGCGAAGATCGCCGCGATCGTACGGTTTGACGAGCAGCTGACGCGGTTCGGGAATCGTGATCGAAGCGATTTGCCCGACGAGGATTTTATCGCCGTAGTATTCGACTTCAATACGATCTAAGAGAGCAGCGTTGGCCCGCCCGGTCCGCAAAGTGTTGAGGTTCGCTTTGAAGACTTGAATGGTCTTCTCCATCTTATCGAGGGCTTCTAGGGCAAGTTCATCCATGCTGTTTATCCTTTCTTGACGATCGTCCCGATTTTTTCGCCGTTTAAAACGCGGAGGAAATTGGAAGTGTCATTCATATTAAAAACATGAATGATAATGTTTTGATATTGTATCATGGAAACAGCCGTCTGGTCCATGACTTGCAAGTTTCTGGATAGGAGTTCTCCAAAGGTGATTTCCGGGATGAAATGAGCGTCTTTATTCGTTCGCGGATCATCGTCATAGACGCCATCGACACCGTTTTTTGCCATTAGAATGGCGTCGGCTTCAATTTCGATAGCTCGCAAAGTGGCGGTCGTATCGGTCGTAAAGAAAGGATTTCCGGTGCCGCCGGCAAAGATGACGATCCGGCCTTTTTCCATATGCGAAATGGCTCGTTTTTTAATGTATGGTTCACTGACGGCCTTGACCTCGATGGCCGACATCACGCGGCATTCAAGATTCGTTTTTTCAATCGCGCTTTGGAGGGCTAAGGCGTTGATGATCGTGCCGAGCATGCCCATGTAATCGGCCGTGCTTCTCTCGATGCCGATTTGCTCGGCCAGCTTTCCGCGCCAGATGTTGCCGGCTCCGATGACGATCGCGATTTGAACACCTTGTTCGTGCATCGATTTGATGGCCGTGGCGACAATATCCAAATGCTTGGCGTCAAGGATCAATTTCTGGCGGTTATCCGACAGGGCTTCTCCCGATAGTTTTAGGAGGATGCGTTTGTAGTTTATCATATGATCTCCTTAAGAAAAAACACTCTTAAAGAGTGTTTATTTCACTTGACTCATCACTTCTTCAGCGAAGTCGCAGCATCGTTTTTCAATGCCTTCTCCAACTTGGAAGCGAACGAATTTCAAGACTTTGTTGTTCTTCGATTTAAGCACTTCGCCAACCTTCTTCTCATCATCGAGCAAGTAAGCTTGTTCAGACAATGTCGATTCGCTCAGCAATTTATTGACTTTACCGAGGATGATGCCATCGAGGATGGCTGCTGGTTTACAGGCGAGTTTCTCATCGGACTTTGCAAGTTCGCGAGCGATGCTCTTCTCATGTTCGATGACATCGGCGGGAATGTCTTCTCTGACGATGTAGCTCGGGTTGTTGGCGGCGATGTGCATCGCTAAGCCCTTGCCGAGTTCCTCGTCAGCTTTATCGAGCAAGACGAGAACCGAGATCTTGCCCTGCATGTGAATGTAGGAAGACAAGCCTTGACCTCTGGAAGCCTTGACGATTTCAAAGCGGCGATAATCGATTTTTTCACCGAGGGCCACGCGGGTATCAGTTAAGAGATTGTCGACCACGAGCAAAGCCTTTTCAAGATCGGCCGGTTCATTGTGCAGAGTTTCCTGCGCGATATTATCGACGAGATCGATGAATTTATCACCGCGAGCGACAAAGTCGGTTTCGCAATTGACTTCGATCACAACTCCTTTGCCACAGCCTTCGCAAATGCGGACTCTCGTCAAGCCTTCAGCGGCGATGCGCCCAGCTTTTTTGGCGGCTTTGGCAATGCCTTTCTCGCGGAGCCAATCGATGGCTTTTTCGACATCAAGGGCATTTTCTTCAAGGGCCTTTTTACAATCCATCATGCCCGCACCAGTGCGTTCACGAAGTAATTTGATCAATTCAATGAGATTGTTTGAGGCCATTATTTCTCCTCCTTAACGGGGGCATCTTCTTCGGGTTTGGCTTTCGGAGCCACTTTTTTTACTGCCTTTTTAATGGGGGTAAGAGCTGGCTCATCAGCTTTTATTTCTTCAACCACTTCAGGAATGGGTTCGGGTTTTTCGACAGGCTCTTCTTTAGAAGCCGGAGCCGGTTTATCGCGATTAGCAGTATATTCCTCGCGTTTGGTCGCCCTCATCGCTTGATACCGATCAAATCTCTCCTGCCGTTCTTTGCGGGCGGCGCGGATGGCGGCTAAGCGTTCAGCGTTTTCTTTATCGGCTTGGCGAATGGCATCTTTCATCGTCACTTCTTCGCCCTCGTCTTTCGTGTAAGCGACAACCGGAATGCCACCCTTGGCTTCGACGACGGCATCGGCGAGAACGCTGACGATTAAGCGGACGGAACGGACGGCATCATCGTTGGCGGGAATCGGATAATCGAGGTTGTCGGGATCCGAATTTGTATCGACGATACCAAACACCGGAATTCTTAATTTGCGAGCTTCGTGGACGGCGTTGCGCTCGACTTCGGGGTCGACGACGATGACGGCCTGCGGCAAGCGGCGCATTTCTTTAATGCCGGCTAAGTTAAAAGTGAGTTTATCTTTCTCTTTTCTCAAAAGAGCGACTTCTTTCTTGGGTAAGCGTTCGAAAACACCGTCGGCTTCTTTAGCTTCGAGTTGCTTGAGATAGCGAATGCGGCTTTCGATGGTCTTGAAGTTTGTCAAGGTACCGCCCAACCAACGGTTGGTGATGTAGAAACTGCCAGAGCGCAATGCTTCTTCGGTAACAGCTTCCTGACATTGTTTTTTCGTACCGACAAATAAAACCTTGCCACTTTGGCTGACGATTTCGAAAAGGGCTTTGTAGGCCGTGCTGATCGCATCGGCACTCTTGGCTAAATCGATGATGTAAATACCGTTGCGGGCTCCGTAGATAAAACGAGCCATCTTCGGATTCCATTTGCGAGTCTGATGTCCGAAATGAACACCGGCCTCTAAAAGTTTTTTCATCGTGATGATCGGTTGGCTCTGATCGTGCAAGACCATCTTCATCACATCGGTTTGCTGCGGCGCCGCTTCGACAACTGTCGCTTCGACGACTTTCTCTTCTTCACTCATTAGTGAACCTCCATTTGTTTCTTCCGCCACTACTTCCAACAACGTCCCTCATCGGTGCCCCATGGCGGTGATGAGACTAGGGCGTTGAATCCATAGTGTGTGTAGTCTCTCTTTTGAGAGCCGATTTATTATAACACACGCGCCGCCGCATAGACAAGGAAAGAAAACGAGAGCCATGATACCTAGTATCATAGCCCATATTAACCATCATTTCTCTTTTTTCTTAGCTCGCGGATGGGCAAACAGGTATTGGTTTTTCATAGCTTCTTGCGAAACGTGTGTATAAACTTGAGTCGTATTCAAACTCTCGTGACCGAGAAGCTCCTGAATAACCCGCAAGTCCGCACCTCCTTCGAGGAGATGGGTCGCAAATGAGTGGCGGAGCACGTGAGGATGGAGACCGAGATAGAGGCCGGTTTTCTTTTCGATTTCCTTAAGGATGTACTCGAGGCCTCGAGTCGTTAATTTCCGACCCTTGGCGTTAAGGAAAAAGAAGCGGCTATCCTGAAGCAAATCGTCCTTCGCCAACAACTTTTCACGCGCTGAATCGCGATAGAGTTCCATCGCGTCTTTCGCTTTATGCGAAAATGGAACGATTCTTTCCTTATTTCCTTTGCCGATAATCCTTATCGCCCGCGTTCGAAAATCGATGTCCATCAGCTTGATGTTAATCATTTCATCAGCCCGGACTCCGGAAGCATAAAGAAGTTCTAAAATCGCCGTATCACGGGGAGCCAAAAAGTCTTTTCGGGCAGCATTTTGTTCAAGCAATTTTTCAATTTGCTCGAGGTACAAAACCTTGGGATAACGAATATCTTTTTTTGGTGTTTGCACAAACGAAAAAGGATTGTGTACAACATACTTTTTATTCTTCAAAAACTCATAATGGTGGCGAAGAGCCGCCAACCTTCGCGAACAAGAGTGCTTGCTAATCCCATTTTGCAGTTCGACGGATAAAAAATTGCGAATCAGTTTGGGATCAGCTTCATCCATTCCCACACCCTCCTGATGGAGATAGGCGTAGAACTTGTCGACATCGCGGCGGTACGAATCGATGGTCCGCTCCGAAAAGAGCCGTTCATGGCGCAGATAATCGACGAATTCCTGAGTTTGCCTATTCATTGACGCTTCTCCAGTATCCTGTAATATCTAGCAAGGCCTTTTGAATATCTTTTTCTCTCGTGCGCTTGTTAGCGTTTTCCAAGATGCCATAGTTGGCATTCATCGGTGAAAAATGCTCGGGATTAGCTTTCGTGATATAGCGCAGCAAAGATCCGATCATCGTCGACGGAGGTGGCAAAAGAACGGGTTTGTTCACCAGCAAGCGATGGGCGATGATGCCGGCGATAATGCCGGTCGCAGCGCTTTCGACGTAGCCTTCGACGCCCGAAAGTTGGCCGGCCACAATGACATTGTTTTTACTCTTGATCGTCAGATTCTCCGCCAGTGCTCGCGGGGAGTTGAGATATGTATTGCGATGCATGAGGCCAAAGCGGACAAACTCGGCTTTTTCAAGTCCCGGAATCATTCGAAAAACGCGCTCTTGCTCACCATACGTGAGATTAGTTTGAAAGCCGACCACATTATACAAAGAGGCGATGAGATTATCTTGCCGAAGCTGGACGACCGCGTATGGCGGATGGTTCCGATCAAGGGCTAATCCTTTGGGTTTTAGCGGTCCATACCGCATGGTGTCGACACCGCGCGATGCGAGGATTTCAATGGGCAAGCATCCTTCGAAAAACCCCACTTCAAAAGCATGAAGCTGTATCGTCTTGGCCTTGATGAGTTCGTCATAAAAATGCAGGTAGCGCTCTTTATCAAATGGGCAATTGACATAGCTATTATCATCTTGTTCGTAACGCGATTTAAAATAGGCGATGTCAAAGTTGATGCTTTCCTTCGCGATAATCGGAGCGCTGGCATCAAAAAACGAAAGGGCATCGCCGCCAACATACTTTTTGACATCTTCGATCAAATCATCGCTAGTTAATGGTCCAGTCGCCAAAATGGTGAGCTCGTCATCCAGCTTTTTAATTTCCTCGCGATGGATGAAAATATTCGGCATTTGCAGGATTTTTTCAGTGATGAGTTTCGCAAATTGCGTGCGGTCGACACTCAAGGCATTACCGCTTGGCACGCTTGTTTGCGCCGCCACTTCCATCGTTAAGGAGTCCATATTGCGCATCTCTTCTTTGAGAAGACCGCAAGCATTATCAAGCCGGTTGCTCTTGAGTGAATTCGAGCAGACGAGTTCAGCTAAAAGACCGCTTTGATGAGCGGGCGTCATCTTCGTCGGCCTCATTTCAAACAAGTGAACTTGATGCCCTTTTTTCGCTAAATAAAAGGCGGCTTCAACACCGGCGAGACCAGCCCCGATTACTCTGATTTTGCCCATGAATTTATTATATAACAAAAGCAGATGGATTGACCCATCTGCCCTCGTTATTTTTTATCGTATTTAGCGTGATAATCGCATTTGGGATAATTGCTGCAACCGATAAATTTGGATTTCTTATAAGTGCGAACCTTCAATTGACCACCGCACTTTGGACATTGACCGAGATCCTCGTTTTCAGATTCTCCGTGCTGATGCTCTTTTTCGCGACTGTCGTTTTTGGCGTATTTGCATGACGGATAGCCACTGCAAGCGACAAATGATTTGTTGCGCCCATACTTGCGAATGACGAGCGGCCTCCCGCACTCAGGGCAATTCTCGCCGGTATACTCAGGTTCCTTTTTCTCCGGTTTTTTGATGTACTTGCATGTCGGATAGGAACTGCAAGCGACAAATTGACCGTGCTTGCTCTGCTTATAGACGAGTGGGCTTCCGCAAAGCGGACAATTGTCTCCCGTGCTTTCCTCAGGCTCTTTATACATCAATGAGTACGCTTCCTTCACCTTGAGTTCGAAAGGAGCATAAAAGTTGGTCAGCATCTCGAGGTGTTTGGTCTTGCCAAATTGAATTTGATCGAGGTCGGATTCCATCTTTGCGGTGTAGCTGACATCGGCGAATTCCGGAAAGTACTTGGCGACGACGGTCGCGGTTTTCATTCCCTGTTCCGTGGCCACTAATCCTTCTTTGGCAGCTTCGATATATTTTCTTGTTAACAAAAGGCGAATCGTCGAAGCATAAGTCGAAGGGCGACCAATACCCGCTTCCTCCATCAGTTGCACGACCTTAGCTTCGCTATAACGGGCTGGAGGCGTCGTATATTTTTGAATCTTCGCTTTTTTGATAATGGAAAAGATGGTCCCCTCTTGCATGGGCGGTGTGCAGACCATTTCGGGTTCACCATCATCATAGAGGCGCCGATGACCATCAAAGAGAACTTTTTTCGTATCTAATTTAAATTCGAGATTGCCACTTTTGAGAATGGCGGTTGTTATTTCTTCTTTCGCATCGGACATCAAGGAGGCGACCGCGCGATCATAAATAAGGCGGTATAGGCGCATTTGGTCATAAGACAAATACTTTGAAACGCTATTCGGCGTCCGGTGGTTCGATGTCGGGCGGATGGCTTCGTGGGCATCTTGACCGAGCGGCGAGGCTTTTTCCTTTTTGACCTGGCCGATATACTCGGCCCCGAACGTCTCGGTGATGTAGTTGCGCGCCCTTTGAATAAAGGTCTCGCTCAGACGCGTTGAGTCCGTTCGAATATAGGTGACCAACCCCACGTGCTCATCTCCGACCGTAATACCTTCATATAAACTCTGGGCAATCGACGCCGTTTTGGACGTCGAGAAATGGAAGCGGTTCGAGGCTTCTTGTTGGAGAGTCGATGTTTTGAAGGGCGGCTTGCTCGGGACGCTGCGGACCTTTTTGATAATCTTGTCCAGTCTTAGTGCGTCACCCAGCTTTGCATAGAGTTCGCTCGCCATATTTTCATTGGCGATATTCGCGTTGCGCCCATCAACTTTTTGCAGTGCCAAATCATAGAGTTTTCCGCAGATTTCCACAGTCGCGACGATATCCCAGTATTCTTCAGGGATGAATTTTTTAATGTCTTTTTCGTGGTCACAGATGATTTTTAAAGTCGCGGTCTGGACGCGCCCAGCCGATGGCGAGCGGAGTTTTTTCTGCATTAAGGCCGATAGTTTAAAGCCGATAATGCGATCGAGAATCCGCCTCGTTTCTTGCGAATTGACGAGATTCATATCGATTATGCGCGGTTTTTTTATGGCTTCTTGAATTGAATCGCGCGTTATTTCATGAAACTCCAAGCGCTTGGTTTTATCGATGTTGAGTTTGAGTAGATCAGCTAGGTGCCAAGCAATGGCTTCCCCCTCGCGGTCTGGGTCGGTCGCCAGCAAGATCTCTTCAGATTTTTTGGCTTCGGACTTTATTTTTTCCCAAATGACAGCCTTTTTAGGCATCAGTTTATAGTTAGGCTTAAAGTTGTTCTCGATATCGACGCCGAGGCCGCCTTTTCCGGAGGTGGCCAAGTCACGTAAGTGACCTTGGGTTGCTAATATGGTATAGCCCACACCGAGATAACGGCTGAAGGATTCACTCTTTTTTGGCGATTCGACGATGACTAATTTCATGCTTGGCTCCCGATATACAATTGATAAATATAGAGTTATGCACAGGCTTTGTCAATCAGTTTGATGGGGCGCTTTTCCCTTAAAGTAAATACTTATTTCCTTTAAAGATATTTAGTTGAGTTTTTGATAGTCCATCTGGGTCTTTTCACACGGTTCAACGCCCATCTCTTCATAGACATCTCCGGCGTTTTCGACTAGTTTAGCACCTTGCTTGATGAGGTTGTTGCAAGCTGAAGCGATGTCGGCCGGATATGGAACGCAGCACACATCGCGGCCCGCCGATAAGGCATAGCTCACGGTGATGAGCGTTCCCGATTTGACATCAGCCTCGCCGACGACAATCGATTTGGCGAGCATGGCGATGATGCGATTCCGAAGCGGAAACTGGCTGTGGTCGGGGTCGACGCGATTTGGGTATTCGCTGATCAGAAGATGATGGCTTTTGATCGCGCTATACAATTCGAGGTTTTCACGAGGATAGCAGTAGTCGATGCCCGAACCCAAGACGGCGATCGTCCTCCCCTTTGCACTAATCGCCGTTTCATGGGCGACGGTATCGATCCCTTTAGCCATTCCCGAGACGATAATCATCTTTTTCGCTAGGTCGCTCACGATAATCCTCGTCATTTTTTTGCCGTATTCGCTCGCCTTGCGACTGCCGATATAAGCAATTGTTTCCTGAGGATGTTCAAGTAATGTTATGTCGCCGTAATAGTATAAAACGAAAGGGGGTTTGTGGCATTGTTTGAGATGATCGGGATAATTTTTATCGATGATCGTGATGGTTTCGGCTTTTAGAGTCGCCATCAGATCATTAAACGAAACATCATCGATGGGCTCTTTCCGCTTAATCGCCCCGTAAATATCGTCCCAGCAACCTTTGTACTTCAACGAAAGATAGATTAAAATATCGCGTCCGGTCATAGAAAAAACCTCCACTTAATATATAAGCGAAGGAAGATTGTTTTAGAGCAAATTGACGGTTTCGATTTGCGAACGGGCGACCGGGCGATATGTGAAGCGATGAATTCCGGGAATCGGGCCGAGGTCACGAAGGGCTTTGATGTGGGCTTTGGTCGGATATCCCTTATTTTTATCAAAGCCGTATTCGGGATAGCGAATATGGAGTCCCAACATGATATCATCGCGAAGGACTTTGGCGATAATTGAAGCGGCGGCGATGGCGCGGACCTTTGCATCGCCTTTAATGATATCGTAAACCGGCACATCGTAACCTTTTAAAGGCATCGCATCGGTCATGATGCAGTCAACTTTGAGGTGGAGATTATCGAGAGCAGTTTTCATCGCGAGTTTCGAAGCTTGGTAAATGTTTATTTCATCGATTGTCTGAGGGCTGACGATGCCGACACCATACGCGATGGCGTTTTTTGTCAAATCAAGAAAAAGCTCCCGCCTTTTCCGGTCGGAAAGCTGCTTCGAATCGTTAACCTCTTTATTTAAGTACGTGCGCGGGAGCACAATAGCGCACGCGACCACCGGACCTGCTAACGGGCCGCGACCAGCTTCATCGACCCCGGCGATGAGCTGGATCGACGGCGAATAATAGGCATCCTCATAATCGAGAACCATACTAGATCGTCTCGAGGGTGACGCGAGCAATTTTGCCATCGCGAAAATCGTCGAGGACCATCATATAGGCTCTTTCGAGATTCGGCTTGCCGCCGGATAAAAGGCCCGAACGCTGCGCGATTTGATTGATGGTTTCGCGGTCATCACTATCTTCAGTTATTTCGAGATTATAGAATGAGAAAAATTCGCTTGAATGGTATTTTCTCAAATATCCAACGATTTTGATGGCCACTTCTTCTTGCGGAACATTTTCTTCCTTGATCATGCCGAGCATCGCGAGGTTGGACGCCGCGTTCTTATCTTCGAATTTCATCGGTAAAATCCCCGGTGTGTCCAATAATTCGAACTGTTTGCGAACTTTAATCCATTGCTGGGCTTTCGTCTTGCCAGGGCGATTTTCAACTTGGGTGGCTCGTTTGTTGGCGAGCTTGTTGATAAGGGTTGATTTGCCGACGTTTGGCACACCGACGACCATTATCCTCAAAGGTTGGGGCTTCATGCCTCTAGCGGCTTCTTTCAAGCGTTTTTCGTGATCATTCGCCGCAATGGTCTTGATCAAAAGGGTGATATCTTGCAGTTTGAGCAAATTGATGGAGAGGGCGCCTTGGCTTTCCGTTTTAAAATGGCTGACCCACTTCTCTGTTTCGCCGTCGAGAGCCAAATCGCTCTTGGTCAAAACGATCAATCTCTTTTTATTTTTTAAGGCCGCGATGAGGTCGCTATTGGCCGAGCTCAAAACGGCGCGCGCATCGCGAAGTTCAACGACGAGATCGACGAGCGCGACTTTTTCGCTGATTTCGCGTAAAGCGCGATTCATATGTCCGGGAAACCAATGAATATTATTCACCTCTCCACCTCAGCGAAACCGGCCAATGAAAGCGAACATTTGTCGCTTTGCAGCTACCATCGGTACTTGAACAATCGAGGACGCAAGTGCCTTCGAGAGCCACCGCCACGCCTTTGATATCTTCGTAGATGAGCGGTCCCGTAGAACGGGAATCTTTGCTGATTACCCGGTTATCACCCAGAACATAATATTGATTATCGGCAAGAGTCATGGGGTGATTGATTGTCGGAACACGGTCGCCGATGTAATGGCCGCCGCGAATGATATCTTCGCTACCGAAGTTTTGTGGAATTAGCTGACCTTCGGTCTCACCCGGAGGAATAATATATAAATCGCCGTTCGTCGGACCTCCGAAGTCGTTGATTAAATAAAAAGATTCACCGGGTAGGGCGACAACGCGCTTGATGACATCTTTCGTCGTCGTATTGGGAAAAAGGCCGATGATGATATCGAAGCGTCGAATGCTCTTTTTGGCGAGTTCGTGGGTGTCCATGATTCCGTATTCGACGGTCGTGCCGTGGTCACTGCAGGTCGATCCCACTCCCGCACCGATGGGCGAGCCGTCCAAACACGTCGCGCCCCCATTAAGAGTCGGGTACATCGACTGGCCGTTGACGAAGAAAGACTTGTAGTAGAGATTGTGGAAAATAACGACATTGCCCAAGAGCAGTGCCGAGACGAAAAAAATTGTGAAAATGACTTTTAAAAACCCGCGTAAAAAAATATTTGAATATCCAAATTCATCGCGGATTTGACGATCGTGTTCTGGGTTGCCATTTGGTTCTAAATATAAGTCGACCATAATTCCTACGCCTAAGTATAATACACCAATAACATTTTACAATAAAACCACGATGGTTTTAAATGTCTGATCGCATAAGAAAAGCCCTCGGTTGACGAGAGCTTTTTTGCATTCGGCTATAAAATTTCTTTTATCCGAGCGGCTTTGCCAGACAACTTGCGGAGATAGTTGATTTTGTTGCGGCGCACTTTACCTTTTTTGATGAGTTCGATGCGAGCGATGGCTGGCGAGTGGAGAAGAAAGGTCCGTTCGACGCCGACGCCAGACGAAATCTTTCTGACGGTGAAAGTGGCGCTGACGCCTGCTCCACGCCGTTGCATCACGACACCTTCAAAAGCCTGAAGGCGCTCTTTTTTGTTTTCGATGATGCGCACGAACACTTTGACGGTGTCGCCTGAGCTGAAATCAATGAGGTCGGTTTTTAGTTGTGAAGCGGTAACTTCGTTAACGATGTTGGAATTCATTGCTGTTTCCTCCTTTTCATGTGGTTTCTTAAGGCGTTCTTGTCCCGATTTATGACAGCGGACCGTCCGCAGCGCGTTCTTTTCGCGCTTAGTTATCTTACCAAATTAATATTTGGTTGACAAGCAAGATTTATCGGATATCTCTGTTAAGTAAATTTGCTTGACAGCTTTTTAAATATCGATTAAACTTACTTCGGAAAAAGGAGATAGAACATGTCAGTAAAAATCAGATTAACAAGAGTCGGTCGTCACAAAGATCCATTCTTCCGCATCGTCGTCGCCGATTCTCGCTATGCTCGGGATGGGCGCTACATCGAACAGCTCGGTTTCTTCGATCCCGCTAAAGGGCTCGACAGTGCCGTCATCGATGAAGAATTGACGCTCAAATGGCTCAGTAAAGGCGCGGCCCCATCCGAGACCATTCGCACTTTATTCACAAAAAAAGGTTTGATGGTCAAACTCGCCGAAAGTAAGAAAAACGTCAAAGGAGACAAGTAATGGATTACGAGAAGATTATTCACGCCTTGATCGATCCCATTGTTGAAAACAAAGATATCATCATGATCCGTGAACTTCCGAGTGATTCACCACGCGATGTCGTCTTGCTCATCGTCGCCGAAAACGAGGATACAGCTCGGCTCATCGGCCGCAAAGGCTCAATCGCCAACGCTCTGCGCGAACTGCTCTCTGTCGCCGGAAAAACCGATAGCAAACGCCTGCATATAAAATTTGAGTCGTTTGAAGAAAAGAACGAGGATTAATCCCCGTTCTCTTTTATCTTATGGACTACATATCAATCGGGAAAATCATCAGTACTATCGGGCTTCGCGGAGAAGTTAAAGTTTTCGTCGTCTCGGATTTTCCGGAGAAGCGATTTAAAAAAGGACAAGAGGTTCGCCTGGTCAATGAGGGTGCGCAAATTGACCTTCCGTCCACCATCGCCACCGCTCGCAAAGACAAAGATCGCTACGCGGTGACATTCGCCGATATTCAATCGATTGAGGAAGCCGAAAAATACCTCGGTTCGCAAATTCTGATCGCTAAGGATCGCGACCAGCTATCCAAAGGTTTCTATTTTCATGACGATTTAGTCGGGTGCCAAGTTTATGATGAGGTCAAAAATTACGTGGGCATCGTGTCAAAAGTCGAAGATTATCCGGCCCATCGAACATTGCGCGTTCATCGCGATGACAACAAGGACGTCCTCGTTCCCTTCGTTCGCTTTTTCATCAAAGATGTTAAGATTGAAGAACAGACCATCACGGTTAAAATCATCGAAGGCATGTTATGAAAATATCGATCTTAACTTTATTCCCGGAGATGTTTGAAGGCTTTTTAGCGAGCTCGATCATCAAGCGTGCCATCGGCAAAAAAACGGTTGATGTCACAGCTGTTAACATCCGCGATTTCACCGAGGATCGCTATCATCGCGTCGACACTCCACCCGTCGGGGGAGGAGCCGGTTTAGTGATGAAATGCCAACCTCTCATCGACGCAATTCAACACGTTAAAAATTATGATTCGCGCATTGTCTTATTGTCCCCGCGAGGTGTCACATATAATCAAAAAGTCGCGAAAAGACTAGCGAATTACGACCATTTAGTCATTATTTGCGGACATTATGAGGGAATCGATGAGCGGGTAAACGCTTACGTTGATGAAATGATTTCAATCGGCGATTACATCCTCACCGGGGGTGAAGTCGCGGCCATGGCCATCGCCGATTCAATCATCAGACTTCAAAAAGGGGTGATTGCCAATGAGTCCTTAACCGAGGAATCATTTGAGAACAATCTGCTCGAATATCCGCAGTACACCGAACCATATGATTTTCATGGTCAGAAGGTGCCCGACATTCTCTATTCCGGCAATCATTCCGCCATCGCCAAATGGCGCCGAAGAGAAGCGCTGCGCCTCACGAAAACACATCGCCCTGATCTATTTAAGCAGATACAGTTAACTAAAACCGACCTTAAATTAGTCCGCGAATTGGAAAGTGATCAAACCTCAGAATGGGAAAATAGCGCTCTCGAGAAAGGCGCTAAGTTCATCAAGAAGTAATTAGTTTAGAAACCTAAACCGCCGAAGCCGCCCATTCCGCCGGGCGGCATTTTATTACCCTTTTGCACCTGTCCCATTTTCCGCATCATCTCTTTTGATTTTTCGTATTTATTGATGATGCGACTAATGTCAGCATTCGTCTTGCCGCTGCCTCTTGCGATGCGCACCTTGCGCGAGTTGCGAAGTATTTCCGGATGCTTCCGCTCTTCGGGCGTCATCGAATTGTATATCGCCTCAAAATTGGCAATTTCCCTTTCGGCCTGCGCTTTTTGTTCCTCGGTTAATTTCGGCATGCCGGGAATCATGCTCATCAAACCTCCCAGCGAGCCGAGCTTTTGAATCTGCTTCATCTGATTTAGCATATCTTCGAGGTCAAATTTACCCGACATCATGCGGTTGACCGACTTCTTCATCTCCCGCTCATCGAGTTCTTCCTGAACTTTTTCGACGAGGCTGACGACATCGCCCATTCCGAGAATGCGATCGGCCATACGGTCCGGGTGGAAAATGTCGATATCGGCCAGTTTTTCGCCGGTTCCGGCAAGCTTTATCGGCACGCCGGTCAGATGGCGTATCGAAAGAGCGGCTCCGCCGCGAGCATCGCCATCCAGCTTCGTCATAACTGCTCCCGTTAGTTTTAGGCGCTGATTAAAAGCCGAGGCGACGTTAGCGACATCCTGGCCGCTCATCGCGTCGAACACCAGGAGAATTTCGTCGGGAGCAATCGCTTTGATAATCTGATTTAATTCGTCCATCAAAGGTTCATCGACGTGGAGGCGCCCGGCGGTGTCGACAATCAGAACATCGTAGTGATCGACGAAGGCTTTTAAATGAGCTTTTTTGGCGATATCAATCGGTTTGAGATTAACTTTATCACTGATGAGATCAACCTTGATATCGCGAGCGATTTGCTCTAGTTGGTCAATCGCCGCGGGGCGGTAAGTGTCGCAAGCCGCCAACAATACTTTTTTATTGAGCTTGCTCTTCATCATTAAGGCGAGTTTTCCGGCGGTTGTCGTCTTGCCAGAGCCTTGAAGCCCGACGAGCAAAATGACGGTCGGTTTGCTGCGATTGTAGGTGAGTTGATCGCCGCTTGAACCGAGGAGCTTGGCAATTTCATCGCGGACGATTTTTACGATTGTTTGCGATGGATTCAACTTTGTTAAAACTTCTTCACCCAAAGCCCGCTTTTTAACTTCCGCCAAAAAATCCTTGACGACTTTGAAATTGACGTCGGCCTCTAAGAGAGCGACGCGGATTTCTTTGAGCATATCTTCTATATTGCTCTCGGTCAAACGTCCTTGACCGCGGACTTTTTTAAAGATGCGGGCAAATTTATCACTGAGTGACTCAAAGGCCATTTTTGATTTTTCCTTCTAGTTCTTCAAGAGCGGTGAGCGCAGGGCCCTCGCTATTTTGCTTGCATTCCTTAAAGGCATGAACAAGGCCGAGTTTTGCTTCGAATGAATCTAATTTTTTCGAAGCTTGTTTGATGGCATCCAAGGCCGCGCTTCTTGTTATTTTACGGTTTTCGCTTATTTCTGCGAGCGAAAGATCATAGAGATAGTAATCGCTCATGATCTGCAATTGCGCATCGGTCAAAAGGCGACCGTAAAAATCGAGGAGTTCACTATACATATTGATTTCTGAGAGATGATCTTTCATCGTTCTTCTCCAAGGCAGAGGCCATATAAATATTTATCGAGATCAAATTCTTGCAAGTCATCCATCTTCTCGCCGAGGCCGATAAAACGAACCGGCAATTCGAGTTCGTCGCGAATCGCCAAGATGATTCCACCCTTTGATGTGCCATCCATTTTGGTGATGACGATACCGCTAACTGGCGTCGCTTCTTTGAAAGCCTTGGCTTGAATGACACCGTTTTGTCCGGTCGTCGCATCGATGACGAGAAAAGTTTCATGAGGGGCACCCAGTATCTCTTTGGCGAGGACGCGCGAGATTTTCCCGAGTTCAGCCATCAAATTCAATTTCGTCTGCAGACGGCCGGCCGTATCGACGATCAAAAGGTCGATCTGCTCCTTTTTAGCGAGTTGAGCTGCCTCATAAGCTACGCTGGCGGGATCTTGATTTGCCCTGCCGGTGATAATCGGGCAGCCTAACCGCGTGGCCCAGACATGAAGCTGCTCGGTGGCGCCGGCGCGAAAAGTATCACCAGCCGCCAACAGCACTTTCCTGCCCCGCGCTTGATAGCGATAGGCAATTTTGGCAATCGTCGTCGTTTTGCCGACGCCGTTAACGCCGACCATTAATAGAACGGTGGGCCCACTTTTTCGAAAGCTCAGATCGTTTTCGATATCGCCGCCTTTGGTGGCGTAGTTCACAAACAGAGCATCGACCAGCAGCTCGTTGATCGTTGCGGGTTCAGCAATTTTTTGTTCTTTGGCCGCATTCAATAAATTCTCAATCGTGCGAATCGTCAAGGCGATACCGACATCAGCTTCGATTAAAATCGTTTCTAATTCTTCAAAGTAGGTGGCGTTGACTTGTTGATAGCGCTTGGCCAAGCTCTTGAGGCGGTCGGCAAATTGGTGGCGGGATTTCGATAGTCCCACTACATATTGAGAAGTTTTCTCGGCTTTATTCGAGAACTTTTCTTTTAAACAAGAAAAGAGACCCATCTATTTCTTCCCCGCCCTCTTTTCAAGGGCGTTTCGGGCGGCTTCCTGTTCAGCGGCTTTCTTACTCGAGCCGACGCCACGACCCAAAACCAAGGTCCCATCGAGGACGACTTCCATCTCGTAGGTGCGCTTGTGAGCCGGACCGTCGACGCTGACTTGTCGGAACGTCACCGAACGACGATGCTCAAGTTGTGTCTCTTCTTGAAGGCGCGATTTATAGTCGATGGTCTTTTCGAGAGAATAATTTAGAATATCGCGTTCGAAAATGCGCTTGACGATGCCATAGGCAGATTTAAAGCCCAAATCGATATAGGCCGCACCTATGAAGGCTTCAAAAACGTTTTCCAATGTCTTCTCAGCCTTGCTGATATCCCCGCTGAAACTATTGCCGACGACGATGTAGTCGGCGAGGTGGTGATAGGTCGCGTAGCGCGCTAGAGCCTTCGTGTTAACCAATGAACTTCTGAGTTTTGTAAGAAAGCCTTGGTCGGCATCAGGGTGCGCTCTAAAGGCAAGATCGGCAACTGAAGCGCCCAAGATCGAATCGCCTAAAAATTCCAATCGCTCATAATCTTCATGGCAGCTTTTGGCATCCAGATTATAAGAGGGGTGCGTAAAGGCTAATTCATATGGGCGCATCTCTTTGGGCTTGATGCGAAAATAACGTAATAATGTTGATAATCTATGCATGGTGGTTGATTCCTTTTTCAATGAGCGAGGGGACTTGGGCTTTCGCCAGGCGATAGGCGACGCGCAAAGCGTGCATGAAGGCTAAACCGTCGCTGGAGCCATGGGCCTTGACCGCCACTTTGCTAAGTCCTAAAAACATCGCCCCTCCGTAATTTTTGTAATTCATCGCTTCAGACATCTTTTTAAAGCCTTTTTTAGAGAGGAGGTATCCGACTTTCGAAAGCGCATTCCGTTTAAAAGCGTCCTTGATCATGACCGACATCATCTTGGCCAGCCCTTCGACGGACTTCAGAAAAATATTGCCGGTGAAACCATCGGTGACGATGACATCGGCCGAGCCATTCAACGCCTCTCGGGCCTCGATGTTACCCATAAACCCTTCAAAATTACCCGCCAGCAACAGATAGGCTTCTTTCGATTCCGGCGAACCTTTTTCGGGTTCGGATCCATTCGATAAAAGGTAGACTTTCGGTTCTTGGACATCAAGAACACTTTGCGAGTAGAGCTTGCCCATCAGAGCGAATTGGACGAGTTCCTGAGGTGAGTTTTCATTCGAAGCGCCGATATCGAGAATGACGACTTGCTTGCCTAATGATTTGGTGGGAAAAGGCGAGATCAGAGCTGGGCGCAACACGCCTGGAATTTTTTTGAGGCGGATTGAGGTGGCGCCTAAATAAGCCCCGGTGCTCCCCGACGAGACGATGGCGTCGGCGTTATTAGCGAGGACTTGATCGATGGCGATGGACATCGACGCACCTTTTGCGCGAATGCTATCCAGCACACCGGCTTGCATCGGCAAGACATCGCGGGCGTCGACGAGGGTGGCGACGCCTTCGAGCAATTTCAATTCTTCGATTTTTCCGACGGCCGTCAATTCGACATCGGGATGGTCTTTCAAAAAGGCGATCGCGCCTTCAACGGTGGCCCGACTTCCTAAGTCGCCACCCATCATATCAACAACAATTTTTATCATAGTTTTTACCTTCTTTGATATTTTATCATTGTCCATCGTTTATCTAAATAGAAACGATGAAGTAAGCTCTAGACGTTGGTGAATTTGGCGAGGGCAATCTCTTTCTTGGCGCGAGCGATAATGCGCCGATTTTGGGAAGCGAATTCCTGAGCCAAGATGGCTCTCGCGTCATTTCGGGCGTATTCGAACATTTTGAAATCGTCGACGAGATTTACGAATTCAAAACTGGCGATACCGGACTGGCGAAAGCCGCTCAACTCGCCCGGTCCGCGCCTTCTCAAATCTTCCTCGGCGATAAAGAAACCATCGTTTGATGTGACGAGGACATTGAGTTTGTCCTTTTCGTCTTCGTCTTCGCCATCGTAAACCAAGAGGCAAGTCGCGCCTTGTCCATCGCGTCCGATTCTTCCCCGCAACTGATGGAGACTAGCTAAGCCAAAGGAGGAAGGTGCGTAGATAATCATGACCGATGCTTCTCTGACATCGATGCCGACTTCGATGACGCTCGTCGAAACAATGATCGGTGTTTTCCCGTTAAAAAACTGGCTTAATGCATAGTTTTTGTCTTCAATGCCCATTTGCCCATGCAAGAGGCTCACGAGTCCGGGATAGAGTTTTTCATATTGTTTAAAGAGCTCTTCGACCGAGACGAGACCGCTTTCGCTATAGTCGATGACGGGGGCCACGACATAGATGCGTTTGCCTTTGTCGAGAGCTTCCTTAATGGTCTGGCGAATATTCGCGTCGCGACTGGTGACGATTCGCGTCGTGATATCGCGTTTTGAAAATGGAAATTCCGTCAAAGTCGAAACATCGAGATCGCCATATAGGGTGAGGGCAAGGGTGCGCGGAATGGGAGTCGCCGACATCAAGAGGAGGTCGGCATGCTCGCCTTTTGAAGCGAGGAGGAGGCGCTGGTTGACACCAAAGCGATGCTGCTCATCAATAACCGCTAAGCCAAGTGATGAAAAATTGACGTCTTCCGAGAACAAAGCGTGCGTTCCCACGACGAGATCGATCTTGTGATTGATGAGTCCCATGTTAATTTGGAAACGCTCTTTTTTCGGCGTGGCGCCCAACAAGAGGGCGATGCGCATCGGCGTGCCTTTGAACAACTCGCGAAGAGTCTTGAAATGCTGCCGCGCCAAAGCGTCGGTCGGAGCCATGAGAGCTCCTTGGTCATTGCGGAGGAAGTTGGCATAAAAACCGATGGCCGCGACGAGGGTTTTACCCGTTCCGACATCACCTTGCAAAAGGCGGTACATCAAGCTCCTGGCATCCATATCTCTGACCATTTCGGCGACTGATTGAATTTGGTCGTTGGTCAGTTTATAAGATAGAGAGCGAATGAAGGCTTTAAGCTTGTCGCGGTCGATGAATTGTTTTTCGTTCTTGATCAACTCTTTGTTCTGGCTGCGGATAATCTGCGTTTTTAAGGAGAACAAAAGGCATTCTTCATATTTTAAAACGCGGAGTCCTTCATAGATGTCCTTCAATGAAAATGGGCGATGGACAAGCCTTAAGGCTTGTTCAATATCGAGCAATCGATATTTTTCTTGTAAGTCAGCTGGGACATCGCTCGTAATCGCCGCCTCTTTATTGAGAAAGGCTTTCTCGACGAGGCGCGCGAACTGATAATTGGTCAAGGCCATCGGAAGGGTGTAGACAGGGCGCAAATAATCGCCTTGGGGCGGTTCGCCTTTTGTCAGGTTCATCATATTCAACTTGTTCTTGTAATAGTCGTAGTTGGCGACGAGAGTGTAGATGCTCTCCTCAGAGATCATCTTCGTCAGATATGGGCGATTCCAAGCTTCGACAGCAAACGTCTTGCCGTGAAGAGTCGTAAACGAAAAGCGCGTGACTTGTGCACGGCTGAAGCGGGAATTGACGGGTGGTTTTGTAACTTTTCCCAAGAAGACCACCCGTTCTTTGTCGCGGAGGTTATCTTCGCGAGTCGGCTCGAGATTATCGTATTTCCGAGGGAGGTGAAAAATGATGTCTTCATAAGTGTATAAACCCATGTCGTAAAGAGCTTTATTGATATTGGGAGACTTCGAAAATTTCATAGCCTAATTTTAGCAAATCCATGAATGCTTATCAAAAAAAGACCATTTTCTGGTCTTAATTTGTTTATTCGACACCGACGAGGAAGGAGTAGACGGGCTGTTCGCCGCGCTTGACATCGATTTCGAGCTCCGGATATTTTTCGAACAGGCCCTCGCTTAATTGCGACTCTTCAGCATCTGTGATATCTTCGCCGAGGATGACCGTCAATATCGCCGAGCTCTCGTCGATCATCGACGCCACTAGATGATGAAGGGCTTCAATCTTGTCTTTCATACAGACGACAATCGATTTGTTGCGGAAACCCATGTAGTGGCCTTTGGTGACGTGAATACCTTCGATATCGGTATCCTTAATCGAATAGGTCACCGAGCCTGAAACGACGTTTTTAAGGGCGGCCTTCATCTCTTTGAAATTTTCTTCGGGATCGAGATCAGGATTGAACATCATCGCAGCTACGATTCCTTGAGGAATCGTTTTGCTGGGAATCACACGGGCGATGGTCTCGCCTTCAACGACATCGCACGCTTGCGAAGCGGTCATGACGATATTCGAGTTGTTCGGCAGGATGTATACATTGTGAGCATTGACTTTTTTAATGGCCGTCAAAAAATCTTCGGTTGCCGGATTCATGGTCTGACCGCCGCTGACGATATAATCGACGCCAATATCGGAAAACATCTGATTGAGGCCTTGACCCGAGCTGACGGCGATGAGCGCATATTCTTTCATCGGCTGTTCTTCTTCGGGGGCTTTACAGCGTTCATCGACCTCGACACCAATATCCAAATGGCTGTGCTGCTCGGTCATATTTTCGATTTTTAAAGTGACGAATTCACCGAAATTTTGCGCGTAGTTCAAAATACCGCCTGGTTCGAGGGTGTGAACGTGAACTTTGACGATGTCGTCATCGCGGACGACGACCAGGGAATTGCCATGGCTATTCAAAACGCCGATGAAGCGCTTTTCGACAAAAGGTTTTTTAACGGCATCGGGGCCGAGGCGCATGACAAATTCGGTGCAGTAACCAAATTCATCGCTGCTCTTCTCGCCTTTAAACTCCGGCGCCGGCATCCTCTCTTCAAAGACGGTCGCTTGCGATTTTTCGACGACATCACCGAGCAAAGCTCTTTCCATCCCTTCGAGAATGGTCACCAGACCATACCCGCCGCTATCGACAACCCCGACCTCTTTAAGAATCGGGAGTAGTTCCGGCGTCCTCTGCAAGGAAGCCTTGGCTTCCGCTAAGAGAAAGGCAAAAGCCTTTTCGATGGTCATGTCGTGATTGGCGTAAGTCAGCATGGCTTTTGAAGACTCGCGAACGACGGTCAAAATCGTGCCTTCAACCGGCCTGATAACCGCTTTATAAGCCACTTCGCTGCCGTTGACAAAAGCTTCGGCTAAATCGAGGGCATTAAGCGTTTTCTTGCCTTCCAAAGATTGTGAAAAGCCCCGGAATATCTGGCTGGTGATAACACCCGAATTTCCGCGGGCACCCATCAACAAACCTTTTGAGAAAGCGACGGCGATGGTATGGACATCGGTGTCGTTGCGATTTTGGATTTCCTTCATACCCGATGACATCGTCAAATTCATATTCATACCCGTGTCGCCATCAGGGACCGGGAAGACGTTTAAGGAGTCGATTTCCGGATAGTGGTTAAAAAGATTATTCGTCGCCGAGATAATCATTTGTTTTAGCATTTGGCCATCGATATTTTTCATTGTGCAAATTTCCCGTTAATTAATGTTTTTCAAACTCTGGACATAGACATTAATCGCCTTGAAATTCAAATCAAACGTTTTTTCTAAAACATATTTAATTTTTTTCTGGACTTGCGAGACGATTTCGGTAATCTTGACTCCATAGGCGACGACGATATAGACATCGACTTCATAAGCATCTTTCGATTTTAAAACGTTGACGCCCTTTGCGTAAGCGTCCGATTTTAAAAGTTCCGCGATATTCTCGCGGATTGAAGACTTGCTGGCCAAGCCGACGACACCATAGCATTCGCTGGCCGCATTTCCGGCGATGGTCGCGATGGCTTCGATGGATATATTTATGTCGCCATAGGGCGTAGATTTATCAATTGTCATGTTTTTGTGGCTAAAGGTAATATTACCTTTTTAGAAATATATCACATGTAATAATTAATTCCAAGTCATATATCTCGACGCACCGAATAGTATAGATCATTTACCGGAGATTCTCAAATGAGTTTGAGATTGGCATCGAGGCTCGTGAGAGTCGCAAGGAGAGCTTTTGAGTGATGGCCATAGATGATGAGATGGTGATTGCCGAGCGGCGATGACAAGAGCTTGTCAAGACCATTATCGATCTTGATGACAATCTGCGTCCGGCACAAGTCGTCGCGCGAAAGATTAGCGACTATCTCACCCTCGGCGATGAAGGCTTTTCGAAGGTTGGCCGATAGCCGAAAAACCGTGCAAGGACCGGTCTTCATCTGCCCGCGAATTCCGATGCCTAGGCCAGATTCAAAATGAGTGAGAAATTCGCTTTTTGGGCACATCGAAAACGGGACGGTGCAATGCGCAAAAGTGATCGTTTTTGCTTCGAGATCAATGCTGCTGGGATTAGCTTGAAAGGAGGCTTGAGCAAGGCATTGACGAATAAGATGCATACCCACCAAAATAGGAAGATCGCCTTCGCAACCCGCGTTGATTCCTTCACTATTTATAAGAGCGAGCGCAAGGCAAGCCGTGTTATGGTACGAACCGAGCAAATCGAAGCAGCGGATGCTAAAACCGTGTAAATCATGCTTCTTTACGAGCCTTTTCAGAGCTCCATAAATATGAAGCGCACCATCCAAATATTTGTTATTTGCAGCTTTTTGTCTGATTTTTGCAGTAACATCGCTCGATTCATATGTTTTTTGATTAATCTCGGCTAAAAATTCTTCGTAATCGACATCGATAAATAAAATGTGGTACTTTTGCTCAGCATAGAAGCGATCGACATCGGAGGCGATGAGCCAGTCAGACGGTTTTCCGATGACCCCGAAACGAAAGGAAGGCATTTCCTTATCTTGAAAAGAAAGGATGATTCGCCGGAGTTCCTGAGCGATGATCGCGCCCGTCCCGTGCATGATTTTATAGGGCAAATTGCGATTGCTCAAATAGGCTCCAATTTCAAGGGCGGCCGGCAGCGAATTGCGACGCTTGGTCGTCAGCAAATAATAGGGCGGACGATAGTTTTGATAACACTTTATAAATTCTTCTTCAGTGCCGCCTGTCTCAATCAAAAAAACACTAATTGGAGTAATTTCTCCAAAGGCGAATTCGACGTTCAAAAGATGCGACAGAGAATCGAGAAATGCGCCCCGCTCTTGATTGAGTATTTCGTGATTTTCACTCAGCGGTGATCTCAGCGCGATGACATTGATTTTATTCATTCTTTTATTATATAAAAATATTTTGTCAATAAAAAGAAAAAGCCCGGCGGCTCGCTATTCTTCCCGGAAACCGGATACCTTCGCCACTACGGTGCTTAACTTCTGTGTTCGAGATGGGAACAGGTGTGTCCACCGCGCCATCGCCACCAGACTTTTTCTAGAGAACTATGTTCTCTGAGAACTGAATAC
>JBAZED010000008.1:0-60217 GCA_041654095.1 Bacilli bacterium | reverse complement strand
CGCTGTTTGCTTATGCTTAGATACAATAAATGCCCATAAGAAAAGGGCGCGATTTTGCTCGTGCCCATGACCCCACCTTTTAGTTAAGAGTTTTGATAGGTTTTATCGTCTACCCCACAAAACCCCACCATTTAGTTAAGAGAGTCTTTTTTCCTTAAATTTGCGCATCGACAAGGAAGATAATCAAGCGCGTAGTTTTCTTTTAATCATACTGATGATTTGGAAGATGACGAATAAGACGAGAACCGATAGTCCGAGATATAAATACATATAAGTGCGGTCAACCACGGCCCCGAAGAGGTTCAAATTGAAACCATAACTATTTTTAATTTGATTAATCACTTCAATAGGAACCGCCCCCTCGAGCTGCTCAAAAATGGGGCGCATCAAGACGACACGGAATAATCCGGTGGCGTGCGAGCCGGGGATGAGATTAGCGAAGTTTTGAAGGGGGATGGGCAGGATGCTGCTCGGCAGATAGGCGCCAATCAAGAAACCGATTAAAGCGCTGAACACGCCGGTGAAGGAAGCGGCTGTCGAAGTGTGGTTGAAAAATGAAGTCAAACACATCACGAAGATGACGGCCGATAGAGACGAGAGCAATAAGATGCTGAGCAGTTCGACAAGATTAGCAAACGTAAAGTTGTATCCACTTGAAATGCGGAGGAAGATCAAAGCGATGACGAGAAAGATAAAGCTCAAGAAAAAAGTGATGATAAACGCGCTGATGAAATAGCTGAGAGTGAGGTTGACGAGTTTGACGGGAGAGGCGGTAAAGTCATCGACGATGCCGCGCTCGCGATCGCTGATGGCGACAAACATGCTATTTAAGGAAATGGTCAGCGAGGAAATGCCCAAGATGCCCGAAATCATCCAGGCATTGGCCACCGTCACCACATCTTGATCGCTGATGGCGATGCCCTCGGGTATAAAACCTTTGATGGTATTGACTTGAAAATCGCCCATAAAAAGGATGTAGATCACCAGGATGAGAATTGGCGCCATCATCGAAAAAATCAGAGTCGTCTTGTTTTGAAAGAAAATCAAGATATTCCGCTTGGTCAAATGCCAAATGTTGTATAAGTAATCATCAAAGATGGTGAAGAGCTTATTCTTTTTCATGGGGCCCTCCGATCTTCTTGCCAGTGACGTTTAAAAAAACGTGATCCATATTGCCCTTTAAGACTTCAAAATCATCAAATAGAGGGGCGTGTTTATCAACGAGTTTTAGCGCGTCGCGAGATTTGGATATCGTCACTTCGTATGCACCGCTTCGATAAATGTATGGAAGATTCTCGGCAACTAATATATCTTTAATATCTTCGCTTTCATCGGCGATGATTCGGAGGATATCGCTCGTGTATTTGCTCTTTAGCTCATCGGGACTTCCGCTCGCGCTGATTTTGCCTTCATCGAGGATGACGACATAATCGGCTGTGACAACTTCCTCCATATAATGGGTAGTAAGAAAAATCGTCAGTTCAGTTTTTTCTTTGAGGTCGTTAAGCGCTTCCCAGACGGTGAGGCGCGTCGTCGGATCGAGCCCCGTCGTCGGCTCGTCGAGGAACAGGATTTGCGGATTGTGAAGAAGGGCGCGGGCAATGTCGACCTTCCGCCTTTGACCACCGGATAATTTCCCGTATGGGCGCTTGATGATTGATTCGAGATGTAGAATAGCAATCAGATTATTGATCTTTGCGGCCGCGTCTTTCCGGCTCATCGGATAAAGGCTGGCTCGGGAGTATAAATTCTGCAAGACTGTCAGCTCATTATCGAGGACGCTCTTTTGAAAGACGATTCCGATTTTGCTCTTGATTTTCTGAGCATCTTTTTCAGCATCTAACCCGTCAATATAAATTTCGCCGGCATCTTTTTTTATAATCGAACAAAGTATGTTAATGGTCGTTGATTTGCCGGCCCCATTGAGACCGAGAAAAGCGAAAAGCTCGCCTTTTTTGACGCGAAAATCAATGCCCTTAACAGCTTGGACATTTTTGAAATGTTTGACGAGTCCTCTGACTTCGATGATGTTAGGGCTATCCACGGGGAATCCTTTTAAATTGTCTTCTTATTCGAAAATAGAAATTGTCAGCAACCAATTTTTCAAACCACCCATAGATGAAGGGGCCGAGGGCTTTTCGCGAAAACGAGGCGAAACGAGCGCCTTTTATTTGCTTTTTGTTTTGCCATGAGCCGGCATAATAGTGGACACCTATCGTATTGGCGGTTCTCTTTTCCTCGAGGGTGATGTAATGGATGGGATAAAAGAAATCCGTCGGAAGGAGAGCGATGTTTTCGATTACTTTAAATTTTCCATCTAGATGGGCGCGATAATAATAGCGAAGGACGGCGCTGATGGCGTGAACCGCAAATGGGTTGCTGTAAAAATTGATTTCTCTTTCTTGATTAAACCGATGAACCAGCACGTCAAAAACGAAATGCTTTTTCCTGCTGCCTAGCACAGCCGAGCCAACCCAGTATTTGCTCTCATAGCACATGAAACAATCATGCTGAAGAAGGTGATCGCAGCTAGCGAGCAACTCGACATCAGTATCGATATAAAGTCCGCCATATTCGTATAAAACAATTGCGCGAATGATATCCGAAGCGAGGGCCCAATTCCGCGCTTCAATAGCCAAATCGACAAATGGGTGGCGACCTTTAGCAAAGCTCTTTTCGTTCCATTCGATGATATGATAGTCGGGACAATATTTTTGCCAGCTGGCGAGGCAACTTAAAATGCTGGCGGGCTTCTCTTTTCCTCCCAACCAGACATAATGAATAATTTTTGGTATCACTTCGCCCATGTTTGCCCCTTAACAAGTGCAACCATAAAAGGTTGTCTAGAGTAACGTTTAGATTATTATACCATTCATAAATGAAAAGCCGAGCGAGAGTTTATCGTTATGAGGTTAAAACCACATGGTTTTTGGTCATCCGATTATCAAAAAAAAACAAAAATCAGTTATTGCATCTTCTCTTTTTAATTTACAATTTTCATGTTCTTTACGAAGCCAAAAGTGACATGACGATATTGATTTTCGTTATATAAAAAACTATCTCCTGATGGAAATAGATTTCTCAGTTGCGATTGGTGACCCGTACGGGATTCGAACCCATGAATGCATGCGTGAAAGGCATGTGAGTTAAGCCTCTTCTCCAACGGGCCACTAAAGTGGCGCCTACCATAGGACTCGAACCTATGACCGATCGGTTAACAGCCGATTGCTCTACCGACTGAGCTAGGTAGGCGTGTTATTCAAAAGAATAACGCAAGAAGTATATTATCAAAACGGCTTTGAATATGCAATGAAGATTTATTCGGTTCCGCACTTCTTGTGAATCGCGCTGATCAGATCGCCAATCGTCTGCAAAGAAGTCATTTCCTCATCGGTAAACTTAATCTTGTATTCATCTTCGAGTTCGAGGATGAGTTCGACCATATCCAAAGAATCCAGGCCGTAATCTTTTAAGGTTTTTGCTTCATCGACGACTTCGATATTCAATCTCTTTTTAAAGTTTTCTAGGACGTTATTTACTTTTGCCATGTTTCTAGCCTCACTCCGTTGTATTATACCAAAAAAATATCCTTTGATAGAAGTAAATTACGCGCAATTGAAAAGGGCCGATGGCCCTTGGTGTCGTTTTTGACTTTATTTAAGCGGGAGTCTCGACGGGTGCGACAATCTGATCGGCGACAGTTGTCGTCGCGCTTTCAAACGCCGTAATCAGCGCGGTGCTGACACCGGCGAAGATGATGACGACGAGCAAAATTCCTAGCAGTTGACCTTTAATTTCGGACATTTGTTCTCCTTTCTTTAGTGATAGTAGCCAATAACGACGCTGCGGGTGATGGTGATATCGAGCGGTTCAGCGCTCATGATAATCGGTTCGTAGCTAGTCGTTACATCATATATGTAAGTATCGCCAAACCGCGGCGTGCAATTATTTGTGCAGATTATTGTCGCATCGGCGTGTTCATTAACGAAATTGCTGATTTCTGGGGTGATGCCACCGCTCTCGACAATCAGCTGTCCGGCCGTCATCGCCACCGCATCCAAGTTCGCATAGATGATTTGAACATTGACGAGGTCGCTGCCCAAAAGAAAAACGTTTATCACGAAAAGAAACGACAAGATGAGTCCGATTTTAGATCCCACTCACTATTTCTCCGATGTAGGAAATAATCCCTAATGTTATCATCATCGTTATTAGGCCAGCCCCGATTAAAGGCATGACATTAAGCGAATCTAATCCTTTCCGCATCTTGGCGATTTCCGCTTGATAATGCTGCTCGGTAATCTTTCCGAACAGATTCTGAAACTGGATTAAACGCAGGTCGTCGTTTCCTTGATCGACCATCTGAAAAATGCAGATCAGCAACTGCTCGATAGCCAAGGACTGAAAGCGTTTGCTGAAACGCACATAAGGCATGATGGTTTTGTCGTCGTCGATTTGGGCTAGTAACGTCTCGAGGTGGCTCTTCATCGCCGGAGAGGAAAAGGTAATCAACGATTCGAAGGATTTATAGATATTCAAGCCGTTGCGAATATAGATTTCAAAGTACGTGAAAAGCTTAATAAACTCTTTTTGCGAATTGTAGATCAGTCGATACTTTAAGCCATTATATCGAATGTAGTTGATAACAAGTAGAAGCCCCACTGCCATCGGCACAAACAAGAGATAGAGATACTTGCCGAAATAGATGATAACGGCAGCTAAAACGACGATTGCGACCAAGATAATCAGCGCTTGCTTTCTGATCTCTTGCCGATAGTTTAGGCCCGCTTCGCCTATGGTTTTTTCAAAGAGTCGCATGGTGATTCCCCTCCCCGATTGGAAGCGTTGTAAATTTGTCGAGCGCAATGTGCACCGAGAGAAGCAATAAGCCAAAAAGGCTTGCCGTCATGATGAAAAGGATTGTCCCATTGAGCATTTCTGTATAAAATTGCCCCAATCCGAAACGCATGAAAACGATGATTCCTAAAGTGATGAGCCACAGCATGATGAATTCGACTATTTTGCGGTTGATGAGCGATTGGGCGTTAATCATCGCTTCTTCGATGCGATTGATTTCCTGAATTAGAGTCTCCGACATAAGAAGGATATTCCCTCCCTGGTCTTCAAAGAGGGTTAAGATATTCAAAAAAACGTAATAGACATCAAACCGAAAGTACTTATTTAAATAATCGATTCGCTCGCGAATAGATAAATGTTCGATGTGGTTGAGCTCGTTTTGAAATGAGCTCGTGGCACCGATGGTGGCGCTTTCGAAGGCGTCCGAAAGCGAATTTCGCACGCTCATCGACAGCAAAAAATTATTCACGAACTGCTGGCATTCGTGAGCGCGTTTAGCGCTCGCAATACAATTTTCAATTTTCCGCTTGACATAAAAGATCCCATATAGGCAAAAGACTAAACCCACAACTCCGGCCGCGATATAACTCCCGCTCGATATATAGCCTAATGCGCCAAGAAGAAGAGAGAGGACGATTCCAACTATAATAAGTCTCATTGTTGGGACCATCCATCCATCCTGCAATCTTTGGCGAGCATGGCCCTGGTTTGTTCTGAGGGCTCTTGAAAGCAATCCGCGCTGCCGATGCGACGATAGATGATGCGAAATTCGTTCTTGGCTCCGTCAAATTCCAAGAAGCTGTCGAGAAAGCGATGGATGCAGCCATCTTCGCGAATCTCTTTTTTCAAATAGGCAAAATAGCGGAAATGCTCATGAATATCACTGCGAGCTTCATCATAAGTCGTCTCGCCGCCATTCATCAAAACCATGCGCACCATCCGATTGGCAATCGCCTCGGCACTGCGAGCGTGAATCGTCGTGATGACGGGGTGCCCGGTCATCGCTGAATTCAATACATCGATCATCTCCTTGCCGCGGCTCTCGGCGACGATGAGCCAATCGGGATTGCTGCGCAAGGCATTGCGGATCAATTCTTGAAATGATGTCTGCGGAAGGTAATTGTTGACTTGCCAACACGTCAAATCGACATCGCTGTTGATGGCGCTATAGCTGAGTTCTTGAATATTATCGATGATGACGACTCGCGAAAAGATGGGGAGGCGCGACAGTAAAAACTTCTGAAGTTCGGTTTTTCCGGTTCCGGTGAGTCCCCCGATGACAATTGACTGCATATGGCGAATCAGCGCATCAAATAAGGTGATAATTGCCTGTGGCATGAAATCACTTTTTTCATTAATGCGAACGCGCGATGAGGCGATTCGAATTGAAAACGTCGGCGTTTTGTCATCGTTGTTGCGGCCCAGAGAATAATGGACGGCGTTGAGCCGAAAGCGACCGAAGCTCATATCGAGCAGCGGCTCCGAAAACGAAAATTGCTTCTCGCCCAGATTGGCGATGTGGCGCAAGAAGTCATGGACCTCAAGATTTGTTATTACAATGTCGCTTTTCCTTCGGCCATAATCATTGTGCTGATAGAAAACGTCGCGTCCGTTATACGAGATATCGGTTATCTGCGGATCTTCGAAAAGCATTTTTAGAAAAGAGGAGAGCAAATACTCCTCAACTCGTCTATTATTCTCCCGATTCATAATGATCGATGACAAAGCTGAGGCTGTTTTGATAATCGCAGGACATAAAAAGTTTGGTCTTCAGGCTGACCGTCACCCCATTGAATTGATTGAGAAGATAATCCTCTTCGCCATCCTTGTCAAAATAATCGTAAGCGAGCGCAAATTCTGCGACGTATGGCTTGAGGTTTTGAATGAAATAGTCAGCGACGGCAGCTTCGAGGTAATCTTGTTGATAGTAAGGCTCTTGCCCTGCTTCAAGACCGACGACGACAACCGCGTTTTCAAAAATGCCATACGGCAACAGCAAAAAGGTCCGGTTGATGCCACCGAGTTTAAGCGAAAATGAAAAGCCGGTGAGAAGAATTGACAAAACGGTCAAGGTCAGCCACACGTTAATCATGTCGAAAACACCTCCCATTCCTCAAGGGGAACATCGCCGCTCGGCGTCGATGTCGAGATACAATATTCCGAATTTCGACAATTACCGAGAAATTTTTTATTCGAATAATAGGTAAATAAATAGTGAATGGTGATTCCGTTATATCCGCAACCGCTGATCGTGATGCGGAGATCGAGGTCGTGTTCGCTTTCAAAGGCTTCCTTTGGAAAATAGAGCTGGTTCGTTTCGACAAATCCATCTTTGGCGACCGATGACATCATCAGAGTTTTCGGTTCGACGAACAAGGTTTTTGAAAAAGCCATCGTCAAACGACCGCCTTGGTCAGATAAGATGGTGAGTTCGATTTCGCGATAGCCAACCGATTTGCTCTTCGGCAAGAGGTTATAAAACGGGCCGTTTTCAGGGATCATGAGCACAGCTTTTGTATAAACGAAGGGATTTTCCGAATTAATGGAGAGCGAACTCAGATCGAGATAATGATAGAATTCATCCTCGACAATCCCATTAAAGCCGTTAAAAATAAATGAATCGCGCTTCGTAATTAATATCCCATCGCGCAATTCGACATAGTTATAGGGGGTGACAAATGACGTCTGGTTCTCACTTGGAAAAAAGCCTCTGATGACACGAGGATAACTAAAAACCATAATCTTGTCGTATTTGCCATTGGAAAGGCAAGTGAAGTTCAACTCATTCTGACCATTGACGAGATATGAATACGGAATAACGGCATACTTCGACATATCTTTAATGATGCCCTTTACCCCGTATTCGGTGCTCTGAAAAACGAGGAGGCCTTCTTGATAATTACCGTTAAATAAGTAAAGGCGAAATAGGTACGGTTGATCGTCCGTTTCAGCTTTCGTGCGATAGACAAAGCGCACGCCATTATCTTTATTTAAAGATAAAGGGGCAATTATGAAAGATCGCCAGCCCAGTCCGTTGCCATCAGATAGCCCGAGGCAGAGGAGCAAAAACGGCATCATTAAAAAGAAAGCTGTGGCTCTATTAATTTTTCTCACGCTAATCTAGGTATTCGAGAAATTGGCAAATAGCGTTTCGTCTCAGGCGGTAATAGGTCGAAGATGAGTAAAGCTCAAGCCACCAGTACTTGTAATTATTAAAGAAAAAGTCGTTGTTAATAATGCGTCGAGATTCGGTATCGAGCCGCCCAAAGGCGCCTTCGATTTTGTCGACATACAATTTGTTTGCCTCTTGACCTTTATAGTCAACTTCTGGCTGAGACGACATGAATAGACTGCTTTTGCCATTTCTCAAACTGGCGGAATCCAAAGCTGCAAAATAAAGTTTGGCGACAGCTTTGACTTCTCTGCACAAGACGTGCATTTTTAACATCCTTCTGCGTCTTCCCAATTTTGATCTCCTTTCTCCCTTTCTATAGATTAGTAAGCAACGCAATTTGGATTTGTTACGTTTTCGAGAAAAAAAGTGCGTTCTAAATAGAAATGTAACGTTGCTGCGCCCAGAGATCTCATGACTAAAAATGTGCATTTATCCATGAATAATCCCCGTTTTATGTCCGACAGTGGCAAACGCCTAATATTGTTAGAATTTAGATAAATCCTAATTTAAGCAGTAATGATTGTTATAATTGTAACACGTACTCAAAACTATTTCAACCGCACAAAAACACCTTTATTCGATGGTGTTGATAACATATAATATTGATATATGATCATCCTCGTCGGAGCCTCAGCCAGCGGCAAGACCGAGATCGCCAAAATCCTCGCTCGGAAATATGGAATTGTCAAAGCTATCACGCACACGACTAGACCTATGCGCGAAGGGGAAAGAGATGGCATCGATTATTTTTTCGTTACGAAACAACAGTTTTTGGATTTATCCAAGCGAGATACATTTGTCGAAACAACACTATATAATGACAACTACTACGGCTGTTCAAAAAGCCAGATTCACGATGATAAAGCGGTCATCATCGATCCCAATGGACTGAAAGCTTTTTTAGCCTTAAAGAATCCGCGCGTCATTTCTTTTTACATCGAAGCCGACGAAGAAACGCGCTATGGCAGAATGATCAGCCGCGGCGATAGCGTTGAAAACGCCTTAAAGCGGATTGAAAACGACAAGAAGGATTTTGTTTCTGAAAACATCGGTTTTACGCATTTTATAATCTTAAATCAAGAAAACACATTGGAAGAAGCCGCCGATATCGTCTACCGCAAATACCTTGGCTATCTCCACAATCTCAATCGTTAAACTGCTCGATAAATTCGTCGTAAGTTGTGTACTTATCGTAGACAACTTTTTCTTTGATATAGATGATTCGGTTAGCGACCGTAGCGATTAATTCGTGGTCGTGAGAAGTGAAGAGGATGACGCCGCGGTAGTTGCTCATACCTTTATTTAAAGCGGTGATGGCTTCGAGGTCGAGGTGGTTGGTCGGGTCATCGAGGATGATCAAATTGCCGGCGATCAGCATCATCCGCGCCAACATCAAACGAACTCTTTCGCCTCCCGATAAAACGCTGACGGGTTTGAGTGCTTCTTCGCCCGAAAACAACATGCGGCCCAGCCAACCGCGCAAGACAGTTTCGCTCTGATCTTTTGAATAGGGGCGAATCCAGTCGACGAGATTTTCACCGTGACCTTCAAAATAGGTGGCATTATCGCTCGGGAAATAAGTCGGGTTAATCGTCACGCCGTAGCGAAATTCTCCTAAATCAGGGGCGATGTTACCGCCTAAAATATCGAAAAGAGTCGTCAAAACTTGGCTATTATCAGCGATAAAGGCAACTTTGTCACCGCGATTAATCGTAAATGACAAATCGTGAAATAAACCGACTTTTGTAAGGTTTTTGACATCCAGGACATTATTACCCACTTCTTTTTCAAATTTCCACTCGATAAATGGGTAGCGGCGGCTCGAGGGTTTTAAATCGTCGAGCGTTATTTTTTCCAGTTCTTTTTTACGCGAAGTGGCCTGTTTCGATTTTGAGGCGTTAGCGGAGAAGCGGGCGATGAATTGCTCGAGCTCCTTCGTTCGCGTTTCTTTTTTGAGGTTTTCGCGCTTTGACTGCTCGAGGATGAGCTGGCTCGATTGATACCAAAAATCATAATTGCCGACATACGAGGTAATCTTGCCATAATCGACATCGAGAATTCGCGTGCACACCTTGTTTAAAAAGTGGCGGTCGTGAGAGACGATGATCACGATGTTTTCAAAGTTGTACAAGAATGTTTCTAACCAGCGAGTAGATTGAATATCCAAATCGTTGGTCGGCTCGTCGAGAATTAGAATATCGGGGTTGCCAAAAAGAGCTTGCGCCAAGAGGACTTTGACGATCTGCCGCTGATCGAGGTCGCCCACCACTTTGTCTTGTTCTTCGCTACCGATGCCGAGCGAACTCAATAAGGTTCGAGCTTCACCTTCGGCTTCATAGCCATTCAACTCGGCGTATTCAAGTTCCAATTCGGCGGCCTTTAGACCGTCTTCTTCCGAAAAATCCGGCTTTGAATAAAGGCGGTCTCGTTCCCGCTGGACGTCGACGAGTTTCTGATGGCCTTCTAAAACGGCATCGACAACGCGAAATTCATCATAGGCGTGGTGATCTTGTTTTAGAGATGAGATCCGCTCCTTGTCGGTGACGACAACTTCGCCTTTATTGGGCTCGAGCTCACCGGTGAGAATCTGCAAAAAGGTCGACTTGCCGGTGCCGTTGGCGCCGATGATGCCATAGCAGTTTCCTTTGTCAAACGTTAAATGCACGTTCTTAAAAAGAACGCGACCCCCGAATTGCAGAGTGACATTATCGACGAGCAACATGGTTACAGCTTCCCTATTTTATTAAAGAACAGCCGGGTTTTTTCGTGAACGCTATCGGCGTTATTCGCTATTTTTTTAGTGACCTTGCGAAGGGTCGGATAGCCACTGATTTCAAAGAGCCCGCGAGGTAAGACGTATTGTCCGTGAGTGTTGTCGCGAGCGGCCAACAGTACAATTCCCAAAGCCGATTTTTCGGGGTGGTTCATAAAGGCGGTCATGAAGTTGCGGGCCACTTTCGAAAACCAGCGCGGGAAAGAATTAGAGGTACCGCTGACGATATTCGTCGAGGCGACGCCGGGATGCATCATCGAATAATGGACGTTAGAATCCTTTTTGGCCATGAAGGAGTAATGATTGGCCATCATGAATTTCTTCGACAGAGCGTATTGTCGGTAAAGCGTCATTTTTTTGGACGCAAAATACTGTTCCAGATTCTGAATTTGATAGCGGCGATTGACCAGCGAACCGACGCAGACGACATTGATGCTGGGCATCGTTTCAAAGTAAGGTCTCAGAAGCTCCATTAAATAGTAAGTTCCTAAATAGTTCGTCCCGACGGTGAGGGGAAATCCCTCTTTAGTCACCGCGTCCTTTGCCGGGTGAAAAATGCCGGCGTTGAAGACAAAGGCATCAATTTGCGAATATTTCTCTTTTAGAGAAATGGTAAATTGTTCGATGCTCGTTAAGGATGCTTGATCGAGCAGCAAAATATCGACAATTGCGTCAGGATTCGCATCTAGAATAGCCAAGCGGGCTTCTTCGGCGCGCTGCTTGCTCCGACACGCCATGACGATGTGGGCTCCCTTGTAAGCGAGCGAGCGAGCCGCATAAAAACCGATGCCGCTGTTCGCTCCGGTGATGGCGATGACCTTGCTGGACAAATCGTCGATGTGCTCATTGAGAAAGGTTAAATATTTAATGGTGCTCATTTTTTTCGCTAATCTAGGATTCGCGGCGACATCATCCGCCGCTTTTCTCCTCATGTATTTTATCAGTTAGCCTCTATTTTTGTATAAGAATAAATTAAAGCGCAAGCCGATTGAATCATTTTATTAATGGCTAATTATCTTTTTCTTTGTCGCGAGGATGGACTTTGACGCGTATTTTTTCGACGGTAAATTCATCGGCCTCGGCAACTCTGACGTCGAGATTTCGATACGTAAAACTATCACCGATTTTCGCAAAGCGCTCCAGTATCGAAACGCACCAGCCGCTGACGGTCGTATAGTCGGCTTCCTCATCGAGATCGAGGTCGACGAGTTCGAAGAAGTCTTCGATATTCATAGCTCCGTCGATTAGAAAGACACCATCTTCAAGCTCCGTCGCCTGCTCATCGATTTCGTCCATCTCGTCCCAGATGTCGCCGACAAGTTCCTCGACGATATCCTCCAAGGTGATCAAACCTTCCGTTCCCCCGTATTCGTCTTTGACGATGGCAATGTGGTTGTGGGTGGTCTTAAAGTCTTGTAAAACGGCCGAGATATTGATTGAGCGCGGGACAAAAGTGACGGGTGACAGCAGCGACCGAACATCGATTTTATTCCCTTCGAGCATCGCCTTAAGCAATAGCTTAGTCGGCAAGATGCCAATGATATTATCGATGGTTTCTTCGTAAACTGGAACGCGCGAGTACATGAAGATGTTTTCGTCATTGATCAACTCGTTGATATCATCATCGATATCAAAGGCAAAAATATCGACGCGTGGGGTCATGATTTCGTAGGCCTGGGTATCCATGAAGGTAATCGCTGAACGGAGCAGCTCCCCTTGATCTTCGTCGATGACACCTTCTTCTTCAATCGTATCGACCATCTCCTGCAATTCGTCATCGCTGACCGACTCTTCTTCGTCTTTAGCTTTTTTGTAGAGCGGCGATACGACAAAGCGACCAATTGCGCTCGTTCCATATACGAAGGGGAAAAACAAGTATTTGAATATCAAAATCGGATAGGCGAAAAGCTTGGAGAGACCGTGCGAGTAAACACGACCGATGACCTTGGGGATAATCTCTGAGAGAGTGACGATCAATAAAAACATGATGACCGTGATCCACGCCGGTCCGAGCCGATGGCCTAAGTATGAAATACTTGCCAATGAGGAAGCGGCGATGTTCACGAGATTGTTGGAAAATAAAATGGTCGTGATTGTCTTGTCGTAGTCATTGGCGAATCTCAAGGCTAGCTTCGCCGTTTTGCTGCCTTTTTCGGCGTCTTTTTTTAAGCGTAAGGTATCGACCGAGCTATAGACCATATCAGCCGCACTAAAAAAGGCCGAAAAAGCCATCATGACGAAAATGGTGATGAAAACGATGATGTCAACAAGCGTTAGCATCAGGACTTCACCTTCCCCTTCGCAAGTTTAGGATTAATCTCGTTGATATCGCCGACGAGTTCTTCGAGGACATCTTCCATTGTCACCATACCGAGAACGGTATCTTTTGATCCGCGAACAATCGCGATGTGGACGTGATGGCGCTTAAAGCCTTCGATCATCTCATCCATCATGATCTGCGTGCTGACGAAGTAAGGTTTCTGCAAAGTTGACTCAATCGCTATGTCGCGGTTTTTCAAGTATTTATGAAGGTACGTTTTGACGTGGAGGATGCCGATAATGTTATTGATGTTTCCGCGGTAGACAGGAATGCGCGAATAATTAGTCTCCAGAAGATGCTGGTTGAGTTTTTCGTGAGTTAAACCTTGAATGTCAATCGCAAACATCATTGCGCGTGGGGTCAGCACTTCCTTAACGGAAGTATCGACAAAATCAAACGAGGCGTTGATAATGTCCGATTCGCTTTCTTCGATTAAGCCTTCTTCTTCGATAGATTCGACGATATTCGTGAAATCATCGCGGGTGAGAGTCGGGCGTTCTTTAAAGCGAAAAACCTTATAGACTACCCAAATAACGCCTTGAAAAATTAGAACTATCGGAAAGATCAAGATTTGCAAACCATAGATTATGTAGCTCACAAACATAGCTACTTTATCCGGCATGGCTTTCGCGATCAACTTCGGAATCGTATCCCCAAACAGATAAAAGATTACCGTCGTGACCGCGGTTGCGATAATCGAAGAAACCTCATCGGTCACGCCCGTATTTTTTAAATACAAAAGAAAAAGCAATGTCGAGATGACAGAGGCAAGAATGGCGACTATATTGTTACCGATCAGCGTCGCGATGAGCGTGCGATCGTATTTTTCGTGGATTTTGACGACTAATTGAGCGGTTTTGCTTCCTTCGTCAGCTTTGACTTTCATGCGGAATTGATTCATTGCCGCAAAAGCTGTTTCGGTCGCCGAGAAGAATCCTGATGCGACGAGCAATAAAAGAATAATTAATAGATAGAGCCACGATCGAGGGTCAGGCATCGACAACCAACTCCTTTATTAGTCCTCAGCGCGATAGCAATATTATCATACAAATAAAGTGTTCGCAAACAAATTACGGACAGACGCGCGCGTGTTTATTTGTCTTTGCCGAGAACTTCATGGCAGTGGCGGCAGCGCGGTTCATATGCTTCGGCCGCCCCGACAACGACGATGGGATCGAGATAGTGCGCGGGCTTGCCGTTGACGATCCGCTGCGTTTTCGTCGCTGGCGAACCGCACCGTACGCAAATAGCCGTCAACTTCGTGACGTACTCAGCGCGAGCGATTAAGTCGGCGGTAATCGGAAAGGGTTCACCTCGAAAATCGGTGTCAAGACCGCCTAAGATGACACGGATGCCAATGTTGGCGAGGTGTTCGCTGATCGTGATGATCTCAACGTCTAAAAACTGAATCTCATCAACGACCACCGCATACAAATCATCCATAAGATGAGAAAGGATGTCAGAAGCCTTGTCAATTACGATTGATTTCCGCCGGGAATTGCTATGGCTCACAACTTCGTCGAGTGAATAGCGATTGTCGATGCGCGGTCGAAAGACGAGCACTTTCTTTTTTGCGTATTCGAGCCTTTTGATGCGGCGGATTAATTCTTCGCTTTTACCGGCGAACATCGGTCCGGTGACTACTTCGATCCACCCCGGTTTGGTAATTGTATCCATAATAAATCTCCTGTTTTAAATTATGACAAATACCTCTTGCCAAAACAACGGATCGCCAAAAGAAAAAGGCGATTTGCATCGCCTTTGTTTGATGATGAGCGCTTATTCCTTAATCTCTTTAACCCAGTTGTGGGGTTCGACTTTGCCTTGTTCGAGAGCATTCTTCTCCATCACGTCGGCAACGAGCTGTTTGGCCCTTCTTAAGCTGAGTTCGGATTTGACCTTAAACACCAATGGAATTTCTTGATAGATTCCTTTGTGTCCCGCGTCTTGAACCGGTAAGGTCGTCTTTTCATAATCTCTTGGATCGAGGGCGTAATAGAGTTTTAAGCTCTTGCCAGCAATCGTAATCTTGACGAATGTTTTGGTGTGAAGGCGGAAAGTATCACCGGAGTTCGATACGCGACTCTTCACGCCATAGCTCATGATTTCGCTCTTCAAATCGTTATAGTTGGTCTTCATTTCCTTATCGGCGCCGATCATTCTGGTTTGAAAAGGAATGCGGACATAGCCGGCCTTTTCTTCATCTTCTTCTTCGGGCTGCACTTTTACCGGAGTCGGTTTGGGTGCGGGAACGGCGACCGGAGCAGGAGCTGAAACAACGACGGGGGCTGGAGCAGGTTCAGGTTCAGATCTGGGCTCAGGGCGAGCAGCGACGAGCTTTCCAACCATCTCCATCATGATGACCCGCATCTCTTCAGCCGTGACCGGTTTAACTTCTTCAACTAGTTTTGGCGCCGGAGTGGGGGTCGGTTCGCGAAAAAAATCGGGTTCGGGTTTGACGACGAGCTTCGCTAGTTCATTAGCGATAAAACCGCGCATTTTGTCTTCATTTAAAGGCTCGACGACCGGTTGTGGCGCGGGAGCTGGCTCGGGTTTGACGATCGCCTTTGATAATTCTTCAGAAATTAAATGGCGCATTTTGCCTTCATCTAAGGGCTCTGCAACTGGTTGAGGAGCGGGAGTTGGCTCGGGTTTGACAATCGCTTTCGCCAATTCTTCCGAGATGAGACTGCGCAGTTTATTTTCGTCCAAGGGCTCCTTGACAGGTTCTTGTTTTGGAGTGGGGACGATGACTGGAGCCGGAGCCGGAGCCGGAACGGCGACGATGATCGGCGTGGGAGCTGGTTTTTCTTCTTTTTCATCAACTGTTAATTCTTGGCGAACCATCGCCCGAATTTCTTCTAAAGAAGGTCCGACGTGCACGACGGCCGGAGCCGGGGCCTTTGGCTCTTCTTTAACGACTGGAACATCGGCAGGTTTTACAGCGGCGAGTTCACCGTGCATAATTTCTTTAATCTTATCAAGATTCACTTGTTCGACTTTTGGTTCTTCTTTGACTACTTCGGGGACGACCGAAGCAGCGACAACTTCAACCTTTGGTTCTTCTTTGACTTCAACCACCGGTTCAACTTTGACTTCGACTTTTGGCTCTTCTTTGACTTCGACCTTAGGCTCTTCTTTGACTTCCGGTTTTGATTCGGAGACCACATGAGATTCTAAACATGGGAACTTGCCTTCTTTCATGCATGGGCAATAGCCAGCTTGCATGCAAGGAACGAAATTGCCACGAGCACATGGGCACGAAACTAAAAACGGATAAGGCGGGTATAAGTTTTGTTGCGGAGCAGGAGCCGGTTGCGGCTGAGACTGCGGTCCGTATGTATTGATGTATTGAACGAGCAATGGTCCGCTGATACCGGGCTGAGCTGAAACGGTGTGAATCGGCGATTGCGGTAACTCGGGTTTAGCCGCTGGGGCCGGAGCGTTTTCTAACTCATCGTGCAACACTTCGCGAATCTCGTCGGCGCTGGGAGCGTTGGGCTGTGGTTCTTCGCGAATCAAAACCAATCTTTCATCAGCACCGGTGGCGGTTGAGAAGGCTCTCTTCGGTGGCGTTGGAGCATTGGCGCAATAAACCATGTTAATAATGCCGGCCACAAGAATCAAAAGTAAAGCTAGAGCAATGAGTCCGTGAGTGGCATAGAGAAGAATGGCGTTCCATAGTGTCTGAGCGGGATCTATGACATCGAGGATGGCTAACGGAGCGCCTAACAAGAAGGCGACATCAAAGACGCTGACCGCTAAAATAACATACCAACTCACCAAGACGAGAGCGGATTTTGGTTTGTTGAATTTGGCCATCAAAACAATCCAGATGATCGGAAGGACGAGGCCGAAAACTCCGATTGCGGACAGCATGATGATTCTCAAGAGATCATATGTTGGATTCCCCAAGAAGCTAAACCACAGATACACTTGAGCCCAGCTGTCTAAAAAGAAGCCGGCGAAAGTGTAAACACCTACGTTGATAAAAGCTTCAACGACAAATGCAGCAATTCCCAAAACCAGCGCAACGAGTGCGGCGATGGTTAAAGCAAAAGTTGTTTTTTTCATAAAATACCTTCTTTCCTTGCTTACGCTTTTCTATGATTATAGTTTAATATAAGAATATTTAATATTCTACTAATTAATTCGAAAATTAGACGTGAACTGCAAAGCAATTTCTAAAAAATGCGCAAAAGGACTATCTTTTTTTACAAAACCAACTTTATTTATTGGTATAGATTCGCAAGTGTTTATGTAGCAAAACGACTTCGATGTCGCCGCGCGGACCCTCTTCGCCATCCACACACCACGGAGATTGAATATCGGGAGAAATGCTAATTTTATCGACGCGATAATAGGCTGTCCGCCTCTTTAGAAACAAATAGTTCACTAATCCATTAAAAAGGCCGGGTTTCGTAAGATACACGTCGAATTTGCCATCATCGAGAGCGTTTTTCAGGTTGACCGGAAAGCCGCCGACAAATCGGCTGTTGAGCAATAGAAAAAACGGGACTTTGTGTTTGTAAGTTTCATTGCCGATTGTTATTTCCACGTCGAAACTCCGGGGAATGACCGCATCTTTGACAGCATTCATATAGTATGCCATCTTGCCAAAGGCCCGGACTCTCTTCCGCTTTGTCGCATAGGAGATTTCGCTAAACGTCCCGATCGCGGCGACGAAGGCAAAATAGATTTGATTGTTGATAAGACCAATATCAAATTCCTTAATTTTCCCTTTTTCAATTATGTCTAGCGACTTAGCGACATTTCGATTAATTCCGAAGTTTTTCCCAAAATCGTTTAGAGTTCCGCTCGGAATATACCCGATGGTCGGCCTTTTCTCTTCCTTTGCAATAATGTTGGTGATGTAATTGAAGGTTCCGTCTCCCCCCGCAAAGACTAAAACATCGAAATTGTGGCACGCCTCTAGGGTATGCTGTTTGAAATCGAGCAACGTATCAACTCTCAAGATTTTGACTTCTTTAAAAATCTTCGTTAACCGCTTTTCGATATATGGAACCTTTTTAGTAATTCTCCCGCTTCCGGGCGCGTTAGAGTATAAGAAGATGGCGTTCATGCATTAATATTAGCACAAGGAAAGAGCTATTGACATTTGGTACGAGGATATTATTTGAAGCATATTCTAATGAGAATAACCGTATAAGGAAAAGAGCGATAAAACGAATAAAAAGTTACGCGTTGCTTCGGCATACAACTAGTTTCTTATGACCGGCGAAGTAATTAATCTATTGATAAGCGCACTACCGATAGAGCATACGTTAAAATCACGATGGTGATCCTAGCGGGAATCGAACCCGCGATTCAACCTTGAGAGGGTTGCGTCTTAGCCGCTTGACCATAGGACCGCGAATAATAGTTAAGCAGTTTTAGGCCAATTTTTCAATAACATATTGGAGGCGTTTGTCGGCTTCTTCGCGGCCGAGAACTTGTAAGATGGACCACAGATTTGGCGAATTTTTGCTCGCGGTCAGCGAAATGCGCAGAATTTCGGCGGCGTCGCCGACGTGACCGACGAAGTTCGAGGGATTGCTCTTATACTCTTTGTTGCTGGCAGCAAACCCGCATTTTGCGGCGATCTCTTTTAGTGAAGAAAACCAATTATCATTGTCCAAACCGTAATTATTCTCATTGATAAAAGCGGTGAGAAAATGCTGAATCGTCTCAGGTTTTAAACGCTCGTTAAATGGCAAATCGCCGCTGGCTAATTGCAGGTAATGGTCGTGATAGAAGAAGCGGACATGGCTGTAGATGTCGCCATATTTGGCGAAATCTTTGCGAGGGTTTTCCTTCTCGCGCTCGATGTTGAGAATCTGCTCGTAATAATCGTTGCTCCGATTGATTAAATCGAGGAGTTCAGGAGCGTGATTGAGGGCCCATTTTTTGGAGAGCGATGCCAAGCGGTTGGCGCTCATCCGGGCAATGACTTCTTTTGAGAAATAAGTCAATTTATCAAGGTCGAACAAGGCGCCATCGAGCGACATCTTATCGAGGTTAAAAGTGAATTTATCAATATCATAAATATTGCTTTGCTCGGTCCACTCCTCGAAATTCGAATTGGCGATCGACATCAGATAGGCCATGACGGCGCGCGGTGGGTAACCGTCTTCGATGAAAAAGCTGACCGCCGCTTCCGGATCTTTGCGCTTGGAAAGTTTTCGCTTGTTGCCATTTTCGAGCTTCATGATCAGGGGGAGATGGGCGTAGTGAGGTGCCCGCCAGTTGAGAGCATTAAAAATCTCGATGTGAATCGGCAATGAAGAAATCCATTCCTCACCTCGCGTGATGATAGTCGTGTGCATAAAATGGTCATCGACGACATGGGCGAAGTGATAAGTTGGGAGTCCATCTGATTTCAAGATGATGATATCAATGTCGTTTTCAGCGATGTTAATATCGCCGCGAATTAAGTCGTTAATCAGCGTTTTGCGAAGGTGGTCGCCCGCGCTGCGAAAACGGATGACATACGGAAGCCCTGCTTTTATTTTAGCCGTCGCTTCTTCGGGAGATAAATATCGACAAACTGCGTATTTGCCATAGTATCCGGGAACGACTTTTTGGGCTTCTTGCGTTTTGCGCAAAGCATCTAATTCTTCATTGGAACAAAAGCAAGGATAAGCTAGATTTCTGGAGATCAAATACTTGATGACGACTTTATAGATGTATGCTCTCTTGCTCTGCCGATATGGACCGTATTGGCCGATGTCGCGATCGCCGAGATAGCCTTCATCGATGGTGATGCCAAATTCGGCTAGTTGGGAGATCAGCTGTTCGCCGCTACCCGATATTTCTCGCTTCGTGTCCGTGTCTTCAAGGCGGAGAAATAAAACGCCGCCACTATCCTTGGCAACCTTTTTGGCCACCATCGCCGTGAAGAGAGAACCGGTGTGCAAAAAGCCGGTCGGAGAGGGGGCAAAACGCGTCACCTGTGCACCTTCTTTTAAACTGCGCGGCGGATATTGCTTTTCTAAATCTTCAATTGTTTCTTGAATCTCCGGAAAGATTAGTTCGGCAAGTTGTTTGAAGGCATCCATATTGTTTTTCCTTTACTCTATGAGTAATAACATATTTTAACACATTTTTTCGTGCTTGAATAATCATCGATACTTCTTTATAATATTACTCGCATCTAAATCTCGCAGGTGTAGTTCAATGGTAGAACACTACCTTGCCAAGGTAGTTACGCGGGTTCGATTCCCGTCACCTGCTCCAGATGAAATCAAAGCCGCAAACGCGGCTTTTTTTAATGGTTGGACGGATCATTTTTGTCATTATCTTCATCCTCTTGTTCATCTGTTGAAGTTGTTTTCTTCTCTAAATCTTCGATCAGCCTATCGATTTCATCCTGCTGTTCTTCATTCATTTCGCGAGCCGCCTTGATCTCTTCATAGACTTTCTTGGCTTCATCGATCGACACCTGCAAATAGCGATCTTTATACTTATTAAACAACTCTTCGATGACGTCGAGAAAATAAGGTAAAAAAGGCGTGATGACAATGAAAGTTCCGGCAAAGCCGGCTAAGAGGACGAGGTACGAATTCGACGTCAGGAAATAGGTGGCGAAAACTCCCCCGGCAAAACCTAATAAAACTAAAGGTCCGCCGAGCCATAGAGCCTTGTAATAGTCGAGATTGAACTCGCGCTTAAAAAAGCGCAATCCTTGGCGATGGACGGAATAGGCAATTTTGCCAGGCAGGAGCGACATTGAAAACGCCAAGTGGGGAACAATCGAATTGCGGCCGATGAAATGAAGAAAGGCCAGGAGGCTCAAACCGCCGCTGATCAGAGCCGACGTCCCCGAAATGAACATGATCGTGGGATTCGCCGCGATCGCGGTCTGCGCTTCTTGATATCCGCCGCTGCTAATCAAGACGATGAGGCTCGTCAGAAACTGCGAAAAAGCCGCATCGCTGGATTGAAAAACCTGAATTAAGGCGATATTGATCACGAGAGATAAACCCAAATGGATGAGGGCGGCTTTTAAAAAGGAAGAAAAAACTTGATAGGAACCGCTCAGCGGCGGTGTAAAAGCCGTCTTATAAAAGCCAAAGAAATTTTTCTGGCTCAAGATCATGCCCTTGCGAAACGCGCTGGTGGCCAGTTGCAGACAAATGAAAAGCGGCAGAATGACAAACGGAATCAAGATTATGAAAAAGAGCATATCGATCATGCCGATCGCCAATGAGGCCAGGACAAAAACGGTAAACGAAAGGGCGATGGCGATTTTGCTGCCGAAGTACTTGCGATATGATTGCCAAGCTTTTTGGGAGATGTTCATCTTTTGTGATTCAGGTTGAGGCGATCTATTTCTTTGACGGCCCGGTCGAGCGCCTCTTCGTCAATCGCTTCGACTTCTTGGTTTTCCAAGGCGTTAATCAATTTCCGAATTTGATTGCGCGGCACCAAGAAATTCGTCCGCGACGTCCGCTCAAAAGGGCCGATGAGACAATCGTCGTTGATCACAACAACCGATATTAGCATATTTATATCAATTTGGGTAATCATCGACAGATCCTTGACGTTCTTGGCATTCACTTTTAGTGGATTGTCGATATAGTGCTTTTTCTTCCTGCTGAGGTAGTGAATCCACGAGGCGTCATTTTCCTTGGCGCTAATCGCGCCCGGATAATAGCAATCTTTGATTACGAAAATCCATTTCGTCCCGAAGAGGATGTGATCGATATTCTTAATCGTTCCCTCTTCGCGAAGAAGACCGAATTGATTAATTAAATAGAAATCATTGTCGAGGGCGATTTGATAGATTCCACGCCCATAAATGCGAACGAAGTTGCGCTTGCAGATTGCGTTTTTGATCGGCTTGAAAAAAAGGATGAAAAGAAGAAGCAATCCAGCCAGCGTCGCCGTGGTGATAAACGCTATTTTTAACTCGATCATTCAATCAAATATCAAGCGAAGGATTCAGCGACCTCAATCGCGACTTCGATCATCTTGCCAAGTCCTAATTGCCTCTGTTCGCTCGTCGCCTTTTCACTCTTGAGGAAATGATCGGTGACCGTCAACAAGCACAAGGCTCTTTTGCTGAGGCGAGCCGCCGTTGTATAAAGGCTGTATGATTCCATCTCGACACCCATGACGCCGAGCGCGGCCCACTTCTTCCATGAATTGCGATCGACGTCATAAAAGACGTCGGCCGAGAGGATATTGCCGACATGTAAGGGCATGTGACGAGCTTTTAAAACCTCATGAGCTTTGAGCAATAAATCGAAATCGGCACCGGCCGAGTACGTCCCGCCTTTGAGGTCGAATTGAGCGGCCCAGTTGGAGTCGGTCGAGGCTGTCTGACAAGCCAGAACATCGAATAAATTGACTTTTTCTTGGTACGAGCCGCATGTTCCGACGCGGATGATCGCTTCCACGCCATAACCCGTATACAGCTCATGTGAGTAAATGCCGATCGATGGCTGACCCATCCCTGACGCCATGACTGAGACTCGCTTACCATTTTTGGTATAGCCCGTAAAACCCAAGATGCCGCGAACATCATTCACCAACTTGGCGTCGACTAAAAAATTCTCGGCAATCCATTTCGCGCGAAGCGGATCACCCGGCATTAAAACGACTTTGGCAAAGGCTCCCTGTTCAGCATTGATGTGCGGTGTTCCCATATAATTATCCTCCTGTTAATCGATATCGATTACTTGTGTTGCGGCAACATAATCATAAAAGCCGATGCGCTGTTTTGAAAAGAGCAAAACAATCGTGTCGGCAAAGGCGCTGATTCCAAAGGTCAAAATAAAGAGCGAAGTGCGGACCATCTCTCGTAAAAAGATGGTCTTGAAATCGATGGCCGAACCATCGTTTTTGATAATCCGAATCTTGAAAAACCTCTTCCCGAGCGTCTGACCATTCCAAAAAATAGGGAGGGCGACGAAATAGACGATCACAGCCATCAATGCCAAGGCTCCGGAGCCGAAAGCCGATAGATAGAGGGCGAGGCTGTCGAGGGCGGTCGGATTGATGAGGCCCATGATCAGCGAGATGAGCGACCGAAAAGTCAAAAGTAAAATAATCGCGACGAGAATGACAAGGTCAAAGAGATTAGCGAAGATGCGATGATAGGATTTGGCTCGGTTCACGCTTTCTATTCTCCTCTTAATAACTTTATCAAATAAATATGACTCTTTATAGAAATTTAAGAAAAATTCTTAAAACCATCAATCATAAATAATTTTCCCATCGCGGCACGCTTCGACGATGCGCATGAATTCATCGCGCTGCAATTTGGGTGAAAGTTCAGGTAGAGCATCGAGCGGAAAATAGTTGACTTCGGTCGTTTCGTGACAGTGAGCGTGAAAGGGGGAAGTAGCTCGCCCCTCAAAGCAGATGACGTATTCGGGAACAGCGGTGTGCGGGGTGCGGTTGATGACGCCGACGAGGCGGACGATTTCGATGTCGAGCCCGGCTTCCTGCGAAACTTCGGCTAAAGCCGCTTCGCTCGGCGAATCATACATATCGCACCACCCGCCGGGCAGCGAGTAATTGCCAGTCTTTGCTTCTTTGACGAGTAAAAGATGTCCATTTTCATTCAAAACGACTGTTCGCACCGAGACGTTCGGAGTCGGATAGACATCGCGCTTAAAATAGTTGGGGCGGTCGAATTTGGTATCCATGAAAGTCGACAGCATCTCAGCGCTCAGATCGTTAATTTGCCGATAATTGTCTAGAGCATAAGGGTCTTTTGAATATAGGAGGCCAATTTTCGAAATGGCCTGCATTTTGATGATGAAATCGTAAAATTGCTTTTTGTCCATAGGCTCTCTTTCTACGTTTGTGATCAGCGCTTAATAAAAGCGTATGTTTTTTTTAGTCTCTATGTAATAAAAGTAGAGATACAGACTCTACTTTCAAACATCTTACAATCCCAGCTTCACGATATAGTTTTCGATGCGGTTGCAGACATCATGGCAAATCTCGAGCGTGCGGGCTTCGGTCATGACTCGCACGAGCGATTCAGTGCCGCTCGGACGAACTAACAAACGTCCCTCTTTACCAAGGCGGGCTTTTTCGCGGTTGACCAGCGCGATAAGCTCAGCATCGGCCAAAATAGCTTTTTTATCATTGACCTTAACATTGATGAGAACCTGTGGAAAAATGGATAAATCCTTCCTCAGCTCATCAAATGAATAACCATTGCCGACATAGAGGGTCATCATTTTAATCGCCGTCAAAATGCCGTCGCCGGTATTTAAGTCGTGATAGAAAATAATATGTCCCGATTGTTCGCCACCCAGCGATAGATCAAGTTCTTCAAGTTTAGCTTGGACGTACTTATCTCCGACATCGACTTCGATGTACTGGATGTTCTTTTTCTCCAAAGCCAATTTGAGGCCGAGATTCGACATGACGGTGATGACCACCGCATTATTGTCGAGTTTCTCGCGGTCGGATTTGGAGATGGCGTTCATGTAAATCATCATGTCGCCATCGATAACTTCACCATCTTTGGCAATTAAGAGGCGATCGGCATCGCCGTCGAAGGCGAAGCATAAATCGTATTTCTTGTTCTTGCTGAGTTCGACCAATTGTTCAAGATGGGTGGATCCGCATTTTTCGTTGATGTTCAAACCGTTGGGCTTATCATTGATAAAATCAGCTTTGATGCCGAGGCGTTTAAAGACCTCGGGAGCGATGTTGGAGGCCGAACCATTCGCGCAATCGACGAGGATGTGGAGATTTGAGAAATCAAATTTCGCTTTCGAAGCCAAAAAAGAAATATATTCGTCGCGGAGGTCCGTTCCATCGACTAGGCGCCCGGCTCGATCACCGCGGTGCTCGGGAAGAAAGTCGGTCGGAGAATCGATATATGCTTCAATCAATTCTTCGATGTCCGACGAGAGTTTTTTACCTTTTGAGTCGAATATTTTAATGCCATTATCATAGAAGGGGTTGTGCGAAGCACTGATCATAATTCCGTAATCAAAGCCTATTATATCGACAAGATAGGATATTGATGGGGTCGTCGAAATGCCTTCGTCGTAAACATTGCCACCGCTCAAGCGAATGCCTTTAATCAAGGCTTCAAGAAGTGCGTCTCCTGAAATTCTCGTGTCACGAGATATAATTATTTTATTGCGCTTGCCATCGGGATATTGGCCGATAAAACGCCCGATGCGATAGGCCATTTCGGTCGTCAATTTTTCGTCGACGCGACCGCGGACACCGTCCGTGCCAAAATATTTAGTCATGATGGATTCTCCTTTATTCGGCTTCTTCGTCGGTCGCTTCCATCATGTACTCTTGGAAGACTCTGAAGAAAGTGTCGACCGTGACAGGCCGGAGTTCGCCGCGATATGCGATTGAAATGCGCCCCGTCTCTTCGCTGACGACGACGGTTACCGCATCGGACATCTCGCTGATGCCGATGGCGGCGCGGTGTCGCGAACCGTACTTGCCCGTCAACGGTTTAGTCGTCGGGGTGAAGTAGACGCTGGCCGCCAATATCGTGTCGCCGCGAATAACCATCGCGCCATCATGAAGGCGCGTGCCAGGATAGAAAATAGTCATAATCAATTCGGCGCTCACCGGAGCGTTGACCATCGTCCCGCTCTTGATGACATCAGTCAACAACATCGTTTTTTCAAACGTGACCAAAGCCCCGATCTTCTGCTTGCTAAGCGCTAGAATAGCGTCATTTACTTTTCGATACATAGCTTCGCGATCGAAGATTTTTTCCGGCGTTTTCGGGCGGAAGCCAAAGAGTGTTTTGCCCTTCATTTCGCTAGCGATTAAGGGGCGAATACGGCTGATATTAACAAATAGAACGACCGTCGCAGATGTCGTTAGTACAACCGCTAAAACGGTTCTTACTAAGTCGAGGGCAAAGAGCCAAGAAAGGACGAGGGCGATGACGCTCAATGAAGAATATAAGAGGACGAATTTGCGATTCGTGATACGAAATAATACAAAGGTGAAAAAAGCGGCGAGGAGAACGCCGAGACCTAAATCAATCCAGACGTTCAGCGCATTAAAATCTAGCGGTATTTTCATAGTTTTTTACCGAGCCCAGCGATGAGCGAAACGAGACGCCGCACTCGCGGCAATCGCCCCGACGATATCATCGATAAAAGTGTTGCAGACACCTGACGATTTGCCGCGGCTGTTTAGATTTTCAATAACTCCATATTTCTTTTTATCGATGAAACCAAAGTTTGTCAAAGCAATCGAGCCATAGAGATTGCAAATGCCATAAGCGATGACTTCATCAACGCCATAAAGGCCTTCGTCGCGGAGTAAAATAGCCTCGAGATCCTTATCGAACATCTTACCGCTCTCAGCTAATTTATCGAGTTCGACCGCGGTCATGATGGCCAGCTGAACTTCGCGTTTGGCCAGGACGCTTAATACTGAATCCAGCAATTCCTCTTTCAGCAAATCAACGTGATATTCGGCTTGCAAGAAACGAGCTGCATCGGCGATATCGTTGAGATTTACCCCTCGTTCTTTAAGCAAGTTAATACATTTTTGACGATAATCTTCCATATCCGTTCCCCTTTTTTGTCTGTATAGCACATTGTATTTTAGCAAAGTTAATTGATTAATTAAAGGGCATCTGGAGCAATGCGCAAAAAGCCAAATAAATATCGAGGATTTGACATTATTTTCAGAAAAAATATTTTTTATGCCCATATTTTGGATAGCGCTCTATTTTAAGGCAAACGGAGCGATATCAAAGCAAAATGCATAATAAAAACTCGCTTCTTTGCCAGAAACGAGTCATTTGATAAATGGAGCACCTGACGGGAATCGAACCCGCGTAACTAGCTTGGGAAGCTAGTGTTCTACCATTGAACTACAGATGCATCGCAATAATTATAGGGCTTTCTAAAAACCATTTCCACCAAGTAAATAAAAAGCCTCTTGGCGAGGCCCTTTAAGGCGACTGGTGGATGCTGAGGGGATCGAACCCACGACCTTCTGTACGTCAAACAGATGCTCTCCCAGCTGAGCTAAACATCCAACTGCAAACCGGAGAATGGTGCCGACTATAGGAATTGAACCTACAACCTACTGATTACGATTCAGTTGCTCTGCCGGATTGAGCTAAGTCGGCATGCACGGCTTAATAATAGTAAAATATATCAAGCCGTATTTCAAGTGATAAATATATTATATATTAGTCTTGGCGATTCTCTTATTTCGCACCTTTTTTTGAATGAACTTAATCAGGACGATGATTTCGTGAATGGCGAGCGGAACGACGGATAAGCCGATGACATCGAGCCACTCGACGAGCGTTAATTCAGCCGTATCAAAGAAGTTTTCGAGGAAGGGAATCTCGGTAATTAGAATTTGCATGCCGAGCCCAAAGACGAAAGCGACGAGCAAGAGCCAGTTTCTCGATTTGAAAATATGGACAAAACTCTTCTTCGTATCCGTCATGCCGAGCATGTGAAAAAGCTGTGAGATGCCGAGGACGCTAAAAGCGACGCTCTGCGCCTTCATGAGCATATCGGGGACTTCCGCGCCAATGGTGGTCGTCGCGTCGAGAACAGCCGTGATATTAGCGAGGTTCAAATCAAGGCCTGCGTCGAGTAGATATTTGGCCGGGAAGACGAGAAAACCAAAGAGCGTGATTGCAGCGATGGCGATGCCGTAAGTGACGATAAAGAAATAGCCTCCGCGTGCGAAAAGCGATTCCTTTTCATCGCGAGGCTTATCTTCCATGATGTTATCCGCTTTTTCATCGGCCCCTAAAGCGATGGCCGGCAAAGAGTCGGTAATGAGGTTGACCCACAAAATATGAATGGCGATGAGGGGAACGGGGAGACCCAAGACAATCGCGACGAACATCGAGATGACTTCGCCGATGTTGCTCGACAGGAGGAAGTAAACCGTTTTTTTGATATTGGCATAAATGCCACGACCTTCTTCGACCGCTTTTTCAATCGAAGCAAAATTGTCGTCGGTGAGGACCATGTCGGCGGCCCCTTTGGCGACATCGGTACCGGTGATGCCCATGGCGATGCCAATATCGGCCGATTTCAGAGACGGAGCGTCATTGACGCCGTCGCCGGTCATCGCGGCGATATAGCCATTGGCTTTGATGGCTTTGACGATGCTAACTTTGTTCTCTGGTGAAACGCGGGCAAAAACGCGAACCGTTTTTACGGCTTGCCGCAATTCGTCAAAACTCATTTTGGATAATTCGTCGCCCGAGAGGACTTGCGACTCCTCTTCCGCGATTTTTAATTCGCGGGCAATGGCCAAGGCCGTGTCGCGGTGATCGCCGGTGATCATGACGGTGACGATGCCAGCTTTTTTAAAGATGGCCACCGCTTCGCCGGCTTCAGGGCGAGGTGGATCAGCCATTCCGACCAAGCCGACGAAAGTCAAATTATCTTCGCTGAGTTCGGTGCTTTCCTTATAGGCAAGGGCTAGTACGCGCAGAGCATTGCGCGCCATATAGGCGCTACCATCGCTGATTTTTTTCAAATCATCTTTTGTAATGGGGCGAACTTTACCATCTATCAATATATGCGTCGTATGCTTAATTACGGAATCGAGGGCGCCTTTAGTAAAGACAATGGGGCCGCTCGTGTGCTCGTGATGCGTCGACATCATTTTGCGGACGGAATCAAAGGGCAGTTCATTGATGCGCGGATGTTGGCAGTCAAGATCTTTTTTGCACAGCCCAATTTTTTTAGCGAATTCGACGAGGGCGATTTCGGTCGGATCACCGTAGACTCCGCTGTCGATCGAAGCGTTTGAGCAAAGCGCCATACCGCGCGCTAGAAAAGAGACGCTCTCTCTTTGAAAATGCTCCGGGTCGATAATTTCGTGATTGGCAAAAGCTCTGACGACCGTCATTTTGTTCTGGGTCAAAGTTCCCGTCTTATCCGAGCAGACAACCGACACCGCCCCCAGAGTTTCGACGCTCGGCAAGCGGCGGACGATGGTGTTGACTTTGACCATGCGCTGCACGCCGAGAGCCAAGACGATTGTGACGACGGCGGGGAGGCCTTCGGGAACGGCCGCCACCGCAAGCGAAATCGCGGTTATGAACATCTCGAGGGGATTGCGCTGTTGAACTAAGGCGACGACGAAGATGGCACCGATGATAACAATGGTGATGATGCCGAGAATTTTCGATAAATCGGCCAATCTCTTTTGAAGTGGCGTCGCCTCTTCTTTTTCATCGGCGAGCATTTTGGCAATCTTGCCGATTTCCGTTTTTTCGCCGGTCGCAACCACGATGCCTTCGCCGTGTCCATAGACGATCGGCGTCGACATATAAACACTGTTGAGGCGATCGCCGACACCGACTGGTTCCGAAAAAACGAGCTCATAATTTTTCTCGATGGGAGTCGATTCGCCAGTCAATGAAGATTCATCGGTTTTAAGGTTATATTCCTTGAGCAATCGCATATCCGCGCCTATCGAACGGCCTTCTTCCAAGACGACGATATCGCCGACGACGAGGTCTTCGGCTTTAATTTCGAACACGCGCCCGTCGCGCCTAACCGTCGCGGTCGGAGAAGAAAGCTTTTTTAAAGCTTCCAAAGCGTTCTCGGCTTTAATTTCCTGAATCGTACCGATGGTCGCATTGAGGAGGACGACAGCCAAGATGATGATGACATCGGCCCAATCGTCTTGACCTTCGCCGAAGATGGTGACGAGGGCCGAGATTAAGGCCGCGGCCAACAAAATGTAAATCATCGGATCGTTAAGCTGCATTAAAAAAGTGAGGAAAATGCTGCGACGCTTTTTCTCAACTAATTTGTTCTTACCGAAGGTGGCCAGCCTCTGCGCGGCTTCTTCGCTCGTCAGGCCAACATTGGGATCAACGTTGTTCTCGGCTAGCAATTCATCGATCTTCTTTGTCTCGTACATAATAAGCTCTCCTCCATTTTTTTAAAGGTCTTGCTCATTACTGGCCTAGTTCCGGGCAATTTTGCCGTCTTGACGGAAGGAAGGCTTCGCTACTCCCCTTTAAAGGAATTACTCGACTATTTTATATTAAAATAAGATGAATTTCACTACCAAGCATGAAAAAACTATATGCTTTGACATTGTTCAATCTATTTAGCCACCAATTCGCGCAGCCCTTTCAAAACCTCGACCATCGCCCAAGTGTCTTGCTTGCAATAATCGAGCATGTTTCGATACGTTTTATCAAAAGCCTTGCCGGTCAGATTCTTGAGGCGCATGAAGGCCACTTGGGCTTCGATGCCGTTATGCACTTCTTGAAGATTCGCATAATTGAGATGCGGAGCAAAAATTGGTAGGACCTTCTTAATCGAATATGAACGCTGCAAGTCCTCGCTATAGAAAGCGATGTTGCCCGGGTCTTTTTTGAGGAGGGCATAGGTTTTTCTGATCTGGCCGTTGGGTTTAATAAAATGCATCAAATCGAAGACGCGTTCGCGTATCGATTCTAACCCTACGCGATATTCCGGAAACATTTCCGCGAGTTCTTTAAGCCGACCTTTTTCAAAGCTCTGGTTATAGACGATTACCGTACCGCCGGCTTCTTCGGGAATATTTTCAATCATCGATTTGATAAGGTGAAGGCGATCATCGCCACGACCGGTGGAGAGAAATGAAATGCTGTCTCTATCCTTGTCGCAAATGCCAGATTTTCTTTCGATGTGGAGCGAATATTGGAAGACGGACTGTTGATAAGGCGCTTCACCCTCATACATCGGCAAGGGATAATTCATCGTCTCAAAATCGAGGTGAAACAGAGGATAATGCAAATCGTTCAACATGGCATCGATGAATTCTTTTTCGATAAAACTCCGCTGGCTCTGAATGACCCGATATTGGACTTTTTGCGTATCGGAAAGCCAATCGTAGTCGACTTGCAAGGCGTTGACGATGCCTTGGGCAATCAACTGTTCGCGCGTCCATTTATCATCGCTTTTGTCGCCCGGACCAAAACCGACATGGCCACCCAAATAGACATAGACCGAGTTCTTCGCCGGGACTTTGTAGTCGCCGTTGCAGATCTTGAGCCATGGGCACTCCCGGTATCCTTTGCCGATCAGGCATTTAGATTGCTCCAATTCGACGCGGCGCCGGTCGGGATGATTGAGGCGGTCGATGACATTTCGAAAATCCTGGTCAATCAGCATTTGCATCTCTTGCGTGATGCGCGTCAAATCAATCAAGACAATAAGGGCATCGGGATCATAGACGTTGCGATCGTTGGCATCGTGGCGGCCATCAAAACGATAGTCTTTATTTAAAACCGAAAGGTAATATCGATATTCGCGGGCATCATGTTTCGAATTATCGATGACATATCTCTGCCACGCCAAATCGTAGACATAGCGGCCGATATCGCCGATGCGGTCTAATAATTTTGCGCGATTATCATAGTATTTATCGAAAGGGATGAAATTGGGGTTTTCTTCTTTTAAGTATAGTATCCCCTCGGGTGACTGTTCAAAAATCGAAACGATTTCTTTGTTGATGCTCGGGCCGAGGTTCGCGTATTTGCGAGATGTCGTCGATTTCGACTCGATGATGCGAACGAATTTTTCATCTTCTTGGTAAGTATCGACAAAGGAATAGAAATTTAACCCGTCTTTAAATAGATTGATAATCCGTTGGCCGATGACCGTCTCGCCTTTGCGCACACCGGAGATAACTTGACCTCCAAAGAGATTGAAGGCCTTAGTCGACGACAGCTCCTCGATTTGGAAATATGTGTCCATCATCGCCTTCAAGGTTTGATCGTCTTTGAGCAAGCTATCGAAATCGCCGGAACTCACTTCTTCTTCGTCATCGCCGCCATCTTCGGCTTTTAACATGTCGGAGAAGAGCTGCCGCAGTTTCTCTTTCGTCTCACTTTCCAATAATTTCGACTTTTCGACGCCTTCGGCTTCAGCGAGATTTTTCTTGTAATCGCGAACGAGGAGCGCGCTTTCATTTTCAAAAGCGGCGGCTCGCGGGCAGCGCAAGTATTTAAGAAAAGTGGTCTTCGAGATGTGATTCATGATTAGCTCCGGCGAAAAGGTTCATAATCACTTTACCATTTTTAGCGAGGAATGATTACTATTTTTGAAATGTATTTCAAATGCAGAACGAGATTACTCAGATGAGACCTGATTAATCAAGTTCAGCCATCGCGAGATTATCAACTGCTACAAAACGATGATATTTTGCTCATCTAAATCGGCGAGGACATCCTCGGGCCAATAGCTGGCCTGGACTTCGCCGATATGCTTCTTCTCCAGAAAAAACTGACAGAGGCGCGACTGCCCAATTCCGCCCCCGATGGTCAGGGGTAACTGTCCCTTAAGCAAAGCTTGGTGGTAAGGATATTGCAGGCGATCGAGGGCGTTTCTCGCTTCGAGTTGTTTGATGAGCGATGCGCCGTCGACGCGAATACCCATCGAGGAGATTTCGAGAACCGCATCATTGATTTCATCGAATAACAGCAAATCGCCATTCAGGTTCCAGTCATCATAATCGGGTGAGCGACCATCGTGGAGGGCGCCGGATTTTAAAAGGCCGCCGATGCGACAGACGAAGACGGCGCGGTGCTCTTTGACGATGTTTAACTCGCGGGCTCTGCTGTCGAGATGAGGCCAGAGATCCTCTAGCTCCTGACTGTCGATAAAGCGCACTTTTTCGGGCAACTTACGCTTTAAGATATAATATTGTTTATTAATGCTTTTCTCCATCGCTAGTAAGACTTCATAAATCTCGCTGACGACGCGTAGGAGATAGTCCATATTTCTCTGCTTGGCAGCAATGATTTTTTCCCAGTCCCACTGATCGACGTAGATGGAATGGCACGAGTCGACGACTTCGTCTTGGCGGATGGCATTCATATCCGCGTAAAGACCTTGGCCGACTTTAAAACCATATCTCTTTAATGCCATCCGCTTCCATTTGGCGAGCGACTGAACGATTTCCAATCTCGCGCCTCGATACGAAAAAGAGACGGGTTGTTCAAAGCCGTTGAGATAATCGTTGATGCCGCTCGTTTTCGAGACGACCAAAGGCGACGAGATGCGAATGAGATTCAATTTTTCAGCCAAGCGCCGCTCGAATTCATCTTTAATGAATTTGATGGCCTTTTCCGTCTCCAAGAGACTCAATTTACTCTGATACATGCGATATTCCTCCTAATAAAAAAGTCCTTTATTAAGGACGATTGCGCGCGGTGCCACCTTACTTCCGAATTGCTTCAGCACTTGATTCTCGATAACGGTGAGGACCGGGAAGGTCTACTTGCTTCTTCTTCCACTCCAAGATGTTAACTTCTTATCGCCACTTCCCGGCTTTCACCACTTCCGGTTCGCTAAAAGCTTTAATAAGGGCCTTTCTTGTCGGCGAGTTAAGAAAATTATGTCAATCATTCACTTTCGTGTCAACAAAAGGAGAGCAACTAGCTGATCATGTTGGAAAAAGCATCGAATTGCTCGCGGCTGCTCCTCAGGAGTTTGCGAATGCTCTCCTCGTGTTTCTTAATAAAATTAAGATCATCGTCGGATAAACCAAAAAGCAGGATGATATCCATTCGGATTTCTTCAAAGGCCCGCCAGTAGAGATTGATCAGATAGTCGACGAGAGGGATGACTTTAAAATCCGCGGCATCGAGAAGGTGCTCGTGCGTGAAAATCGAAGCGACTTGATAATGCGGATAGTACTTTTCGAGCCCGACAGCTTCCTGGAGAGTCTTGGCCGATAAGTCGTCTTTGGAGCGAATCGCGCTCTGCGCCCATGCGAAGCGCTGCTTTTCCCACCACGTCGCCGACTTCCGCTTGAGGCGATTGTCGTTTTGTAGATTGATATTATCAATTTCGGCTTTGGACGCCGTTGCCAATCCCAGGATTTTCTTCGTATCGCTTTTGCGAACCAAAAAGAGATTCGCGGTTTTCGTTCCCCCGCGGAGCACGATTTTGAGATAGGAGATGTTTTCGAGCAGGGACCGCCAGATGATGAAAGCGTCGGAATGATGATTATCGGAGAGGAGGCGAACACCCGAAACCATCTGATCGAAAATGCGCCTCGCCAGCGCTTTGCTTAAATCGCCACCTGCATCTTTTGCCAGTGAATAATAGCCATTGATAATTTCTTTGAGGCGATCGACGCGAGCGTCTTCTTGCGGATTTACATATGTAAAGATGTGGCTAGGGTCGTTTTTGCTGATGAGCAATCCGCACTTATCTTTGATTATTTTCTTAATATAGGAAGGCTGCTTGTAATAATTCTGCTTTAAATCTTCCGTCTCGTTTTTGATTTTGGCGTTATGGGCTCGGATGATTTCGATGGCAAACTCCTCCAGCGTCTTGTGGCCGGCGGCGGCGCTCTGGGCCCGCTTGTACTCGCGATAACCGGCGTTGATGTGATCGCAAAAGTACTGGAGTTTTTCTTTGTGATATGAGTAGCGAACTTCATTTTCCACGAGGTTTTTGCGAATAAAATTATGTGACAATTCTCTTTCTTGAGCCATATATTCAATTATAAGTTGAACTGGGAGATATGCAAACAGCAAGCTAGAGTGAAATCCGCTGTTCGACAGGTGTATAAATGGCTGCAAAACCCCATCTTTATCTACCAAAGAGTAGTAGATAATGGGAAAAGCTTGCCGGCGGCAGCAAAAACAATTTCTTTTTCACAAGAGGCGAGTAGAATAGAGGCGTTGAGGCTCTTATGATCTTTCTTAAACACTTTCGCCAATACTATGTAAAATACGGATTCTCATTTCTTGTGGGAATCGCTCTTTTAGTCGTGATTGACTGGTATCAGCTCGAGATTCCCCGCCTCGTCAAAACGATTATCGATGGAGTTGAGGCCCAGACCATCACCGACGCATCGCAGATCCTCACTCCCCTTCTGACCATCGTCATCATCGTGGTCGGAATAACAATCGGCCGTTTCTTGTGGCGCTTTCTCCTCTTTGGTGCGAGCCGCAAAATCGAAAGCGACCTTCGCCTCGAAATGTACAAGCACGCCACCAATCTCGACCAGAATTTCTATTCACACGAAAAAATCGGCGGGCTGATGAGCCATTTCATCAACGATTTGAATTCGGTCCGCGAACTGTATGGTTTTGGATTATTGATGATCGTCGATGGCGTGGTGCTCGGCATCTTCGTCTTAATTCGCATGTTCGGTCTCGACTGGGTGATGACCCTCTACGCTTTTATCCCGATTGCCCTAATGGGCGTCCTCGTCTTCTTTCTCGAACTCAAGATGGAACAAAAATTCAAGCTGCGACAAGACGCTTTTGAAAGGGCGAGCGATTTTGCCCAGGAATCATTTACGGGCATCGCCGTCATCAAAGCCTACGTCCGCGAAGCAGCTGAATCATTGGGCTTTAAGAAGAAATCCGACGACGTCTACGCCAAGTCGATGGACCACATGCGCTACTCCATCATCGTCAACATCATCATCGACGCGATGATCAGCGTCGTGATATTGGCGATCATCGCCTTTGGTTCCATCATGATTGCTAAGGGCGAGTTGTCAAGTGGCGAATTGACCGAATACATCTCGTATTTCTTCACTTTGCTATGGCCGGTTTTTGCCATCTCGTGGTTTCTAAATATTAATGGACAGGCGCAGGCGTCCGCGAAGAGAATTTACGCATTCTTGGAAGCTAAGCCCCTCGTCAGCGAAACTCCCGAGACGATTAAAGATGTAACGCTTGATGGGTCGATTTCATTTAATCACCTGACCTTCGCCTATCCCGATGCGGAAGATCCGATTCTCAAGGATATATCTTTTCAGATTGAGGCTGGGGAGATGGTCGGCATTCTCGGCAAGACCGGAAGCGGCAAATCAACTTTAGTTGAACTGCTTCTCCACGTCTATAATGTCGACGAAGAAATGATCTTCTTCGGCCCATATGACCATCAACATCTAGCGCTTAAGACGCTGCGCTCTCACATCGGTTACGTCCCCCAAGATAATTTCTTGTTTTCGGACACCATCAAAAACAACATCGGTTTCGCCTTTGAAAAAATCGATGACGACAAACTCGTCGAAGTCGGAAAATTATCTGATATTCACGACGATGTCATGGCTTTCAAAGAGCAGTATCAAACCGTCCTCGGCGAGCGGGGCGTGACAATTTCCGGCGGGCAGAAGCAGCGGGTATCAATCGCGCGTGCTTTAGCCAAGGATCCGACGATCCTCATCTTGGACGATTCCGTCTCGGCGGTCGATACCAAAACCGAGGAGGACATCATCCGCAATCTGCGCCGCATCCGCAAAGGCAAGACGACGCTGATGATCGCCCACCGCATCTCCACCGTCCGCCAACTCGATAAAATCGCCATCGTCGACCAAGGCCGACTCGTCGGTTTTGGAACGCATAGCGAACTGCTTCGCACCAACTCTTTATATAAAGAGATGTACAACATGCAAAAGCTTGAAGCTTTAATCGGGGAGGAGGCCAATGCGTGATTTCGTCGAAAACCACGAGGCTCATCAGGACGTAAAACTCCTAGTCCGCCTCCTCGGCTATTTCAAACCTTACACCGGCAAGTTCATCTTGGCTTTTTTCCTGATGATCGTGACGACATTTACGAATATGATCATGCCGCTCGCATCCGGTTTGGCAATCGATATCATGACTGATGCGGCCATCACCCTTCAGGACAAGACCAACATCGTTCTCATCGGCGCGGCCATCCTGCTCGTCATCACGGCCTTGTCGATTCTCATCGGCTATTTCCAGAGCATCATGCTCCAGCGCATCGGCCAAAAGATCACCGCGCAGCTAAGGAGTGATGTCTTTGATCACATCGAGTCTTTGTCTATAGGACAAATTAACCAGCTGCCCGTCGGAAAGCTCGTGACGCGCGCTACAAACGACCCCGGCAACATCTCCGAAATGTTCACCAACACCATCGTCAATCTCATCCGCAATATTTTGATGATGATCGTCATCGTCATCATCATGTTCATCATCGAATGGCGGATGGCTTTAGTCGCGATGGCGGTCACACCCTTCATCTTCTTAGCGTCGGTCTTATTCCGCCGCTACTCGCGAAATGCCTACCGCAGTGTTCGCAACAACGTCTCGGAAGTCAACGCTTTCCTCTCGGAAAATCTATCGGGGATGAAAATAACCCAAGTCTTCAACCAAGAGGATAAGAAGATTGATGAGTTTACAAAGATCAATCAGAAGCTTCGCAAGAGCTATTTCCGCGAGATTTACTCGTTTGGTATTTACCGTCCGACCATCTATTTCTTGGCGATGGCGGCCACTGTTTTAACGATTTACTTCGGTGTCAGTTCAATTTTCAACAATTGGCTGACAATCGGCCTCTTCGTCTCCTTCTACGTCTACGTCGGCCAGTTCTTTGAGCCGATTCAGCAAATCGCCGAGCAATTCAACTCGCTGCAAAATGGTTTTGCCAGCGCTGAAAAAATCTTCGACGTCCTCGACACGCAGCCATCGGTCCAAGACGAGGAAGGTGCCATCGAGCTTTCGAACTTCACGGGATCGATTGAATTTAAGGACGTATGGTTTTCCTACATTCCCGACGAATGGGTCTTAAAAGGAATCTCCTTTAAAGTCGAACCGAACGAAACCGTGGCTCTCGTCGGCGCCACCGGCAGCGGAAAGACGACAATCCTCCAGCTCATCGTCCGCAACTATGATATTCAGCGCGGCCAGATCCTCATCGACGGGATCGATATTCGCCGGATCAAGCGCTCATCGCTCCGCTCTTTCGTCGGTCAGATGCTTCAAGATGTCTTCCTCTTCTCGGGAACGATTCGCGACAACATCACCTTGAACGATGATTCCTTAACCGAGGAAGAGATTAAAAAGGCCGCCGATTATGTCGGTCTCGAACACGTCTTAAAAAAACTGCCGGAAGGCTTAAATCACGAAGTTCGCGAACGCGGCAACAACTTCTCAAGCGGCGAGCGACAACTCATCTCCTTCGCACGCGCAGTCATTTATAAACCGACGGTCATGACCCTCGATGAGGCGACCGCGAACATCGATTCGGAAACGGAATCCATCATTCAATCTTCGCTCGCGAAGATGATGAATATTTCGACGATGATCATCGTCGCCCACCGCCTCTCGACCATTCAGCACTGCAATATGATTTTGGTCATGCAAAAAGGGGAGATAAAGGAGTCCGGCAACCACCAGGAACTCTTGAAGAAAAAAGGTCTTTACTACAACTTGTATCAACTGCAATACGACCGCAAAGAAGCATTGTAATATCCTTTTCATTGTTAATTTCAGCAATTCATATCTTGTTCAACTAACAAGTGATTTTTTTCAATAAACAAGTTATAGGCGAATTCGAAATCGGGACGTAGAATTTAGTCAGGAGAAAAAAGATGATCAATCAAATCGAAATCGGACGCTACATCGCAAAACTCAGGAGAGGACAAGGCGTCACGCAAAAGGAGCTCGCCGATCAGCTCGGCCTCAGCTTTCAGGCCGTCTCAAAATGGGAAACCGGTGAGACCTTACCCGACACCGGCATCCTGCTCGAGTTAGCGGATATTCTCGGGACCACCACCGACAAAATCTTATCGGGCGGGAATCTCGTCTTGCGCAAAGGCAAGAGCGTTCGCGTCGAAAACATTAAAGAAGGAATCGACGCCTTAATTAACCTTCGCCACTTGCTCGGCGAGAAAAACACTTTTTATCAAGGGGCCATCGAAGGGATCAACAAACGGATGAATATCGACTTTGAAAAACTGGCCAAAGATGCGACGCAAAGGGAATACTTGATCGGGGAGGTAATCATTCAATATCTGATGGATGGCTACGCGATCGACGGCGACGATGTGATGACTTATATCAAGGACAAGAAGCTTTTGAACATCATCGCGAAATACATGGGTGAAAAAGCTTATTTTGACACGCTGACTTACAACAATAATAAAGCTCTTTTCGACCAGATTCGCGCCATTAAACCAGAATTTGCGAAGCTTTCAGAACTCACCCGCCTACCTGGCGAGTATATTCGCCTTGAAGCCAAAAAGGATTACTGGTGCTCGCAAATCGAGGTCGATGCCAACTTCTGCTACGGCATCGCCGTCGATGAAAAGACCATCAAAATCACGACCTATGGATTCGGTGGTGAAAACCAGCAGTTGGTCCACGAAGAAAAAAGAAAAGACTAGAAATTGATCAAGTCGACTGTCTGATCGATCAACGCCAAGCGTTTCTTGCTCTTCCAATTGACAATATTAGTGCCCTTGATGAGGGCACTTTTATTAATTAGAGCGTTTTCAAATTGCGCCAATGAGTGATTTCCGCCGAGGAAGCGAAAGCGGAAATGCTGAGTGAGATAGCAATATACCGATTTTCCTTCGAGGCTTAGCATCTGGGCCAGATAGGAACGCATGACCCCCGAGAGCATGAAGCCATAAACCGGGGCTCCGAAGACGAAGCCGTCATATCCCTTGGTCTCCGGGATATTCGTCAATTGGACCTTGGTGACATCAACTTCGTCGTTGTTCGCGGCCATCACCCGCTCAATGTTCACTTGATGGCCAATTTTTTCGAGCTTCGCCTTTATTTTTTCGGCGACCAGCAAAGTGTTGCCGGTGTTTGAATGGATGATGATACCTATTTTCATCGCTTGTTTTCCCATGATGGTCCCCCAACATTTCTGGTTACTAGTTTAGTCCTTAAGTCAAAAATTGTAACTATCGCATTAAGGAAAACAACGTGTGAGACCGCTTGATTTTTTACGGCTAAAACCGCGATTTGCGATTAACTACAAGTGCAGCCAATTTTTGGACATCACCAGTTTCAAGGACAAAATCGATTTCCTTGTTTTCAACAATCCGTTCGAGATGCGTTGATTTAGGAAGTGGCAGAGTGTTTTGCTCGATTGTGTAGCGAAGGGCAATTTGGGCGGGTGTGACATGATACTTATCAGCTAGTTCATGGATGATTTTCAGTTTAAAAATGCGACCGGACATGAGGGGTGAATAAGCCTCGACGAGAATGTTGTGCTTCCGGCAATAAGCGCGGAGATCATTTTGCGGCTTGCCGACATAAAAAGGAATCTGATTGACATGGGGGATAAAGCCCGTGGCTTGAACGAGGGCATCGATGTCGCTGATAGCGAAGTTTGAGACGCCGATGGCGCGAATCTTACCGGCCTTGTATAAATCGATCATCGCCTTCCACGACTCGATATTCCCAACGGTGTGATCAGAGCCGATCGCCGTCCACGGCCAAGGGGCATGGATGAGATACAGGTCAATATAGTCAAGACCGAGCTTTTTGAGCGATTTATCCAATTCGATATAAGTCGATTCATAACCTTTGATGTGCGAAGGCAACTTCGTCGTGACGAAGATGTCCTCTCGTTTTAGACCTGAATCTCCGAGGGCTTTACCGACGCTTTTTTCATTGCGGTAGACCGTGGCTGTATCGATGTGGCGGTAACCGTTTTTAAGGGCTATCAGCACCGAATTATAAGCTTCTTCGCCCTCTTTGATCTGCCATGTCCCAAAACCGATTTTGGGAATGCGAACACCATTTGACAAAACAAAATCATCGGCGATCAGCTTTTGTTCTTTTCGTCTCTCCATAATTATTTCCTCACAAGTAATATTCTATCAAATCGCGGTTTTTCGCGGCGATTTTCGTTTTCTTTCTAGCTCGGTGAGGTACATTTTGCGCATCCGAAAGGTCGTCGGCGTAATCTCGAGCAACTCATCGTCGTTGAGATAGGCCAGACAGTTTTCGAGCGACATCAACCGCGGGGCTTTAAGAACTACTTTTTGCTCTTTGGTCGACATCCGCATGTTGGTCAGTTCTTTAGCTTTTGTGACATTGATGATCAGATCGCTGCTATAGCGGTTTTCGCCGACGATCATCCCTTCATAGACGAGGGTTTGGGGTGTGATGAACATCGTGCCACGGGCTTCCAAGCCTTCGATGGCATAAGTCGTGCTCATGCCGGTGTCCGAGGCGATTAAAACACCCAATGATCGACCTTTGATTTGAAAGTTCGTCACCGGTCGGTGATTTTTATAAGTGTGGCTCATCAATCCATACCCTTTGGTCAAAGTCATGATTTGGGCATGGAGGCCAACCAAACTGGCAGCGGCAATATCGTAGACTAAGCGGGTGTTCAGCTCGCCATAGTCGATATGGATGACTTCGGCTTGCCGACTCGCCAAGGCTTCCATGACGGCGCCGAGATCATTCGAGGGAACATCGAGGAGCAGCTCTTCAAAAGGTTCATGAGGAGTGCCATCGATAATCTTGATGATCGCTTTTGGTTTGCTGACTTCCAGCTCGTAACCTTCGCGCCGCATATTTTCGATGAGGATGCCGAGGTGTAACTCGCCGCGCCCCGACACGAGAAAGCGGTCCGAGCCTTCAATCAAGGCAACTTTCAAAGCGACATCGCGCTGTATTTCTTTTTCAAGACGAGCTTGGAGCTGCCGAAAAGTGACGAACTTTCCAGCTTGGCCCGCAAACGGTGAACTGTTCGGGGCAAAAGTCATTTGAAGAGTTGGCTCGCTGATGGCGATGGGGGCGAGGGGTTCGATATATCCTGGCTCGCAAATCGTCTCACCGACATTGATGTCGCTGATACCGGCCACACCGACGATGTCACCTGCGTGCGCTTCTGCTAATTCGATTCGAATCATGCCAAAAAAGCGATACAATTTCATGATTTTACCTGGTTTGTGAGTGCCGTCAAGACGGGCGAGGACAATCGATTCGCCGACGCGAATGACACCCGATTTCACTAAACCGATGCCGATGCGACCGACGAAATCGTTGTAATCGAGGAGGCTCGGCTGAAAGCGGAGATGGCCGCTTGACGTGACGTTGGGGCTGGGAATCTCGCTGATGATTAAATCGAGGATCGCTTCCATTCCCAGTTTTTGGTCTTTGGGATTTGGCGATAGGCTGCTCGTGCCCATTAATCCAGAAGCATAGACAACTTTAAAATTGAGATATTCTTCGGGAGCGTCAAGGGCGATGAAAAGTTCCAGAACATCATTTAGAACATGGGCAATATCAACGTTCTGCCGATCAATTTTATTGATGACGACGATGGGTTTGACGTGGGCTTCGATGGCTTTTTTTAGCACGAAGCGGGTCTGCGGCATCGTGCTCTCGTGAGCGTCAATCAAAAGCAGGCAACCGTCGACCATGTTCATGATGCGCTCAACTTCTCCGCCGAAATCAGCGTGCCCCGGTGTGTCGAGAATATTAATCTGATAGTCTTTATAAAGAATGCCGGTCGCCTTGGCCAAGATTGTGATGCCCCGCTCCCTTTCGAGATCGTTGGAATCCATCATCCGCTCCATGGAACTTTCATTGTCGCGAAAGAGATGGGCGGTTTTGAATAGTTGGTCGACCATCGTCGTCTTGCCATGGTCGACGTGAGCGATGATGGCGATGTTGCGGATGTTCATATTATTTCTACCGCAATAAGCATATGCTTAAACATTTCTATTTGCACGAAAAATGTTCATCATTTTCAACATTATCCGCTGCCCATAACTAAAAATTCTGACAATACAGCTAATCAGTGATTATGTTCAATAAATTACTGCCTTGATGAAAGCGAGGGCTAATTACTCGACTACTTCTATTTCCGATAATGCGAGGAAGGCCAAAAAGACAATTTGATTGTCGGGTTCGCCGCCGAGGATGGCGAGCCCGCAAATCGCCACTTCTTGGCCGATAAAATTGACGAGGACGGCGCGCGCCGCGTCGCTCACTGGGTAAATATAAACATATTCTGCCCCGTCTCTCAACATAATACCCGAGGATTCCGGAGCCCCTGGATTTTGATATTCCAAGGTCCCGACGAGTTCGTAATAGACGAATCCGGATGCGACAAATTCGTGATCGAGGGCGAGGAAATTCGCGACCGTAATCACTACGGGATCAATCGGCATTCCTTGATTGTGGGCCCGGATATGATCGATGGTGCGACTAGGATCATTCATAAGGTAATTCATCGAACTGAAAGTCATTCTGTAGCCATAAGCTACAACTTCATCGCCAACGGCGACGCCCTCGTCATCAGTGTTGATATAGATGAACCCGGTCGCATCGGCGACGAGGAGCATATCATCACCATCTTCTTGCGCCTGAACATTCAAGACGACGCACTTGATCACATAGGCATCGACATTGCTGTCGGGCTTGGCGATCACCTCGGCGATCGTAATGATTACACTGGGATCGACATGGAGCTTGATATTAAAGCTGTCGTTAATCGTTCCGCGCAAAGTGACTTGCACTTCGACATCGATCGCTATCACCACCGTGATATCAGCAGCGACGCGATTTGTCAGAGGGTCATACTTCGCGGCATTGTCACCAAACGGCACGTAGACGAAAGTGACGGAGGCGATCGGATGATTGGCGGGAAGGTCGACTAATTGACCAGGGAAGAAGGTCGGCGTTTCATAATACTGGCGGATTAGTGTTTCGACAGAATCCAGCAATTCGGCGTCCGTATAGTCGAGTTCAATATAGTCCTCATGACCGTTAAATAGGAACATCAAAGTCGTCGGCACTTCATCCATATTCGGCAAGATGACACCGCGGATGTTGACTCGAAATTGGCTGTAATCGCTGACGTAGAGATATTCTTCTTGTCCGAGGACGACGACGGGCATCGCGTCTTCGCCATCCGTCAAAGTGATGGCGTGGGTATTATAGTCGATGTTGATCGTTCCATTTATTTCGGCGTAGATGACCCAGCTGCTCGGACTATCGGGATTGAGAAGATTGTATTCCGCCACGGTTATGGTGGTCGGATCGAGGGCGATGCTGTTGCCTTGCGAATAGACATCGGCGGTAACTCCGGCCGTCTCGTCTCCGACGAGGACAACTAAACTTTCCTCGACGCTAAGATAGCCGCCGATCCGGACATCATCGCCAATCTCGACATCGTCGTAACCAAAGGCGATCAGCGTATCGGTTTCATCGGCGATGATGATGATGTTCATCTCGCTCTTGCCTAAGATGACGACACCGTTGACACAGTGGTGATCGACATCCAGTGGGTTTAAGGCTTTGAATTGGGCGATGGAGAGAACCGGATATTCCGGATCGATATTCCATTTCGCGTATAAAACCACATCGACGTCACTCATGACGGTGAAGCTGTATCCTTCCGTCAATTCCTCGTCGGTGTACCAGCCATCAAACAAGTATCCGTGCTTGGTCGGATCCGCCGGCTCTGAAACCGCTGATCCAATCGATTGCGTGATCGGAGCGACAGCTGAGCCGCCATCCGCGTCAAAGACAATCGTCGAATGGACGTGGGCGCAGCTATAGGTGAGGATGAGCGAAGTTACATAAAGGGTATCAGTCCCGGTATTCTCGAGCGAAAAGAAATAGGGATTATCGGCTAATTCGACCTCGATTCCGGAAGTCAGCACCTGCGCACCGCCAAGCGTTGAGAAACTCGGACCTTTTCGCAAGGTCGCTTCCCCACCCGTAAAAGTCGCAGTCAGCGTTTTTAATGACGAAATCCTCGTGCTTATGTCGTTATATAGAGTCCCTGTTTTATCGAGTAAGATATGATATCCCGTCGCGCGTTTGGCAGCCGTATAATCAAATCTTACATATCGCCCATAACCGTATCCGGTTCCGAATTGCGTTTCGCTCAAAGCTGATGGGGCGTTGCTGTTATCGAGGGTGATGGTATAGGATGAGGGCGGATCTTCGTATGCGAAATTTTGCATCAGCGTCCCGTTGCCTTTTAATGCGAAGACGGCGGCCACGGAAATCAGGCACGTCAAACTCAGCACTAAAAATTTGCGGTTTTTGTTCCTCAATAGGCTTTCTGACATAGATGTATCCTCCGTTTTACTAAGATTGTGAATTGCGAAGCATGTATAATCACATAATAAATATATCTATTTATAGTTAAAGACCTTTTTGCTCAAAGTTCAATGATTATAAGTGCGTTATAATGTCACAGTTGGCTAATCGACACAATAACTCCTATAAAGGAGTTGCCTTTTTATATGTTTAAGGAAAAATATGATTCTATTCTTCGGGTGTTTCGCTCTGATACCCCCCCACGACCGGTCGATTTTCATCAAAACCTATTATCTCGATATCTCTTTCATATAGATATTTGATTCCGCCATAAAAAAGTGATGTCGGAAGAACCATCGCATAAGTTGTCTCAGCGTCGCTTTCAATGTTGGCGGTTATACTATCAAACTCCGAGTCTTAGTGATATAGCGAGGTACCATTCGCACATCCAAGTAAAAAATGGCCATTAGCGGAAACGGTAAAAAATTGTTCGGTTTCATGTGCTCCCTCTTATTATTCGACATCAATTGTCGATTCTAATGTTCTGAGAAAAATCACTCTGGCTGATAATCGCCATCGACCAGATGAGCGACGCCAAGAAGAGGATGATTCCGCAAGCGAACATCGCGATGTTGATGATGCGCATCGCCTTTGCATATTTTCCATTTGTGGAGAGAAGGGCCGCCAAAGACAAGGAGACGTTGCTGATTAGAAGCGCGATTGCAAAAAACGCGATGGGATTTGCCGTGTTTAAAGTCGCGCCGATAATGCTCGAATAGCCGCTGACGAAGTCGGGCTGGCTTTGCCCGGGCGGAATCGGATAGACATAATGGCCATAGCGAAGGATGGGTATCAGCGACAGAACGATGAGGATGGCGCTGATGATTATTGCCGAAATATTAAGGATGAATCGCAACCGGCTCATGGAGTTATATGATTGTTCGGCGATTTCGTTCTTTTCTTGATCGCTCATAATCGATTTTGAATCGATGCCGAGCGCTTGCGCGATTTTGTCCAAGTTCTCGGCGGTCGGATAGACCGCTCCGCTCTCGTATTTCGTTATCAGAGTGCGCGATACAAAAATCTTGCTGGCGAGATTCTCCTGCGTCAGGCCGCTATCCTTCCGATACTTTCTCAACTTTTCATTAAATGTCATGATTGGTTTCTCATCCCTAATACTGATTTACGATTCCTAATCGTGTTTCTAGATAATATCGAATTGCTTCGTCTTTGTCTTTTTCGCTTAATATATCATACCAAGAACAGACTCCATTATCATTCTCGCCGTAATCCGGAAGAGGATAGATGATAATATGCATGGATACAAAATAATTGTATGGATCCTCAATTTTGATGTATTCCAAGATTTCTCTCATCTTGCTCAGAGTCGCTGGAAGTTTTTGAATTGCCTGAAACTCATCATATGTTTTAAACCGGTTGGTTCCCGGCATCGCTCCGCACCTGAAGTCATTTTCCCCGATTTCCCAGCAATAGACTTCGGTTCCTTTTCCGACGGCGTGGTAGTAGGGCGTGTAGTCGTATCGCTCGACGCAGCCCGAAAGCAGCAATAAAGGCACGAGGAGCAAAGCCGGTAATCTTTTCATATTTTTATTATATAAAGGTCAACGCAACTGCCGATGTGAATGAATGTGAATAATGCGATTGCGATTGATCGCGCACTATTCTGTGTAGAGTAGCGGTTCACACATGATAGGGCTTCATCATTTGCTGTGGCTTATAGATGGTCAGCGAGTCGGCAAATCATCGGTCCGTTTTCATTTGCCGACATCGTTTTGAATCAGCTTATTATCAAGGCCATCGCAGACATAGATTTTGAAGTACCTCGTATCCAAATTCGCGGGGATCTTCGGAGTGCCATCATCGTTCTTCCAATAATCCGGAGTTTCGCCGATCATCTCTAATGGTTCCAAATCCTCTTCTTTTATCCACCCGAGATGCCAGCAGTCGGATGTTCCATCCATATCGAAAATAAAGCAGAGATATCTTCGTCTTTTATCGTCGAACCGCATTACCTGAACGGGATCGTAGCCGGTCTTGTACAGAGGGAGATAGCAGCTCGGCTTATAGTGGAGTACGTCTCCGTATTGATACTTGGTCATGCGCTTTCTTACTTTTTGTTCTCTCTTATCATTTTTATGATAATTAAAAGAATCGCTGCGCAAGAGGCGATGAAACACAAGCAAGAGATAACAAGCGTGATTATCGCATTTTCCAAAGTCATGAACGACCAACCGATTTCGAAGCCATAAATGTAACTAGAAAAAGAGATGATCGCGAGGACGCACAAAATCAAGGGTAAGGAGAGGAGAGCCATCCAAATTAATCGCTTCTTGTTATTCATGTGACTATCCTTCCACCCAAATACTATATCAATCCAGTGTGCACATTACCATCGCGGTTGTAACAATAAACTTTTATTACATCAACGACCTATAACCGGCAATGGCCCAATAGGCGGGCATTATCACGAAGTTGATGACATGCTCATGCGTAATATTCCGTAGATTTGTCATTGGACTTGGACTGAAGCTCATATTCGATTAGGCACTATTTTTAATACTCGTTATGAGCTTGCCCATCTATTAAAAATGCTCTCGATAAGAGCGTATAAAAACATGAAAATCATAAGGGTAACAGTAAGCTCCGCGACGAATGGAAAGATGCTTTTCATTATTGATGTGTTTACACATCAAAGTTGATATTGTTATTCGCTCAATTGCGACTATGATTATATTATCGGGATTAATTTTCTAATTAAGGGGGGCGTTTTTATATGTTTTCAAAAACTAAAATTAGTGATTTGAATTCTTTTGCGCTGGCATGCATTTCGACAGTTCTTGTTTTGGGCGTGGTGCTTTCCGCTACGAGTTCCCTTCGCCAAATCGTCAGAGCCAACAATCAATCTGAGTATTCGCTGTCTTGCGATAATGAGCACAATCCCATCGGCGGATCATATGATTCAGTGACGAAAGCGGTCGGCACTTCGCTCGGAAATGAGATATACCTATCGACAAAAGGGCTATATAGCGCCTATGATGCCGATTCGGCACTCGGCCAGTTCCGCCTTTCAAACACCTTTGGGGGAACCGGCTTAATCTATAATTCGTCGCCATTGCAAAGCCTTGCGGCATTGAAAATCGTTTTTCATCCGTTTGATACTTATGCTAATAGCATTCAAACTAGCGTATTTCTTTCCACATCGCTATTGACGAACCCGACCGGAGAGGGAACCGCCATCTCGTCGGGAGTGGACTTTCCAATTGATGCCGGCTACAAGTATTTTGCAATCAAAGTGACCTCCGATTTTACATCCGATACATTTGAAAACATGGTTGTCGTGATTGATTCTTTGGATATCGATTACGAATGCGAATCATCGCCCGCTAGTGGCGAATTTACTTATGCTTTTAATGATGGCGCGACGGTCATAGACAGCGGGACATTGCCGGCTGGGGCCGCCATTCCCATTCCCGAAGAAGACCCCGTCAAAGATGCGGATGACGATTATACGTACTCGTTTGTCGGATATGAAGGTTACGCCGAGGGCATGCGCATCTATGATGATGTCGAATTTACCGCCAATTTTAACAAATTGGCCAAAGATCCATACGCCTTGATGAATTCTCAAAACACGTTGAATATCAACGTCGGGCCTCGCGCGAAAAATACGGATCCGACCGATGAATTCGTCTTTAGGCATAGTTCGGAAGTATCCACCATCGGCGAGGCCAGTCAATATGTCAGCAACTATGTCACGGACTTTGAAGGCAATATCGGCGACACGATCACCTTGCCCAGCTATTCAAGAACTATCAATATGATGATTACTGGAACGACCTTGGCATCGACCGAGAAAACAACTTATTTCGGCGGTCTATATCTGTACGCAGGCATAGAAAGAGAAACCTGTGGATATACTGATCCGATTGGATCATCGAGATATGGGGCCAAGAAACAAATAAAAATATGGAACTCAACTTATAGAATTGACAACCTCATCTTCCGCGATATTGTCTTTCACACCCGCGGAGCGCTGTTTCAATACGGCCTCGCCAACGATTATTTAAATGATCCGACATCCAGTATCGGCTACATCAGGAATATCGTCTTCGAGAATTGCACATTCGAAGATATTACCAGTTGCAACGACCAAGTTATGTTCATCGCCAATAACAACAATTCATACCACACTAATATGGGAGGCTGCCTCAACTTCGCCAATACCCGCAACGAAGGTTCCATCGACGTTCTCGGCAATACGATGACCGATTTGACGCTATTCGAAGGAAGCGCCCTCACGACGCGCGGGTTAAATAATTTTACTTTGTCACATAATAGCATTTCGAATATCGCGTGGGCGATTTGGATGCATAGCGGTTATGGCATCACCGGTTCCGTCAGAATCGACCACAATGATTTTTATAACACGGTCGACAAACTTCTAAGAGTAAATACCAAACTGGGTCACAACTTGTTCGAAAGCGGCAATCCCGACGGCACGATGGTTATCACGCACAACATATTCCGTCATGCAATCACAACAACCTCGTTCATAAAATTTGACAATGCCAGTACGACGTCTCCCATTCACCCATATCAATATGAGGATGGGAATAGAATCTTCATTGATGCGAGCAACGCGTTCTATTTCGCTTCGGAAACACCATTGACAGCCGAAGAATTGGCGGCAGGATCCAAGAACTGCGGATTGCACTCTGGAGCGGGTTCGACAGCCTATCTCGATGGACTGTACATTAATTCGCTGTGATTCAGATCTGAGAACACCAATTCACTGTGCTTACCCGATATTGTTGAATCAAATCCTTTTGAACTGTTTACCATAATTTATATCACGCCTCCATATGGATGGACTTTGCTTTGTATCAAACAAGAAGGCTTCGAGTTCAAAGATTAATCAGCGACTTTATCTATCACATATAATGCCTAAAAATATGAATTTTCAATTGCCATCAAGCCATTGAAATATCCGCTATAAGCGCATCGACGGCCTTTTTTCGTTTCATAGACGATAGCGCGATAAAATGTCAGACGAGCTTTTCTCGCCATATTTTTGCCATTTGATTAATGACGCCATTTTTCCCGAATATTAACAGAAAAATAATGCCAAACGGCCAAATTAATAATAGAAAACTTATAGGGCGAGAAAGAATAATTATGGTGGGAGGATAATATGGAAAATTTTATCGGAAAAATGATGTTTGTTACGCTGCACACCAATACTGGTCTATATACATTTAGTGGCGAATTGAAGAAAATTGACCAACAGTTTTTTATTTTTAAAACAAATAATGGCCCGCTCATTGTCAATTCGCAATACATCAAAACAATGCAGCCGGTAGAGAGTAAGATATGAAATCAGAATTGATTATCGTCATCGGACTTTCTCGACTTGGATCAGAAATCGCGACGACCTTATCAAGCAGAGGCAAATACGTTATCGTAATTGACAGAGAAGCGAAGTCTTTTCAAAAACTCGGAGACTCATTCACTGGCTATAAAATTATCGGCGATGCATGCAAGCTTAAAAACCTCACTGACGCAAACATCGATAAAGCTAGTGAGATCGATATCGTGACTGATGATGATGATACAAACATTTTTCTCTTTCATTTGATTTCAAAAATGAATGACAAAGGAAGAATTATCATCCGTTTAACCGATATTAACAAAAGGGATTTGCTTCCAGAGAACAAGTGTTTGATAATCACCCCTTTAGTTAATTCATTCAATCAGTACCTTTCATTCATCGGAGATAAAGAAATATGAGGGCAATCATCATTGGCGGAAGCCTAGAAGCTGACTTTGTCATTAAGGCTTTTAAAAAACAGAAATACTCTTTTATTGTCGTAAACGGGAATCAAGAGATTGCAAAATCGTTGAGCAATGACAATGACATTACTTGCTGCTGCAATGAGACCAACAAAAAATACACATATGAAGATTTGGACATCAAAAACTATGATCTGGTTGTCGCGCTTGAAGAGGACGATATTAGAAACTTCATTATCTGCCATATTCTAAAGCATAACTTCGGTGTCAAAAAATCGATTTGCACCGTTAAGGATCCCGACAATGTTGAGGTTTTTAAACAACTCGGCATTGATTCGCCGATCAGCGCCTCATTTCTTTTAACGCAGAGAATCGTTAACGAATCAAATATTGAATCTCTAATCAAAACGCTGACAATTGAAAACGACAGAATATCCATAACGGAAATAGCTGTGAAAGGTTCGTGGATTATTGCAAACAAGGCCATTAAAGACATCCACTTGCCATTTACCGCCAACATAAGTTGTATCTATCGCAATTCGACCATCATTATTCCAAGAGGAGATACCATCATCTGTCCTGGGGACACGCTGATTATTGTCTCTTCTGCAAATGAGCAAACCGAAATTGTTGATTTCTTAAAAATCGAAAAAAATCATGTTGCAAATAAGTAAAGATAAAGAAGTTAAAGGTTGGCCGTTGTTCCTTGGTTACATCGGCCTATTTTTAATGCTGGTCGGAGGGCTGATATGCCTTCCTCTTGTCATGTTGATCTTCTATCCAAGCGAAAGCGCGAACGCAAAATACTTTATAGTTACCGGATTGTTTTCAATGCTGATCGGCTTTTTTCTTTTTTTGATGATAAAAGGCAAGAGCAAGGGAAGATTAGAAAAATATCAAGCGACATCTCTTTTGATAAGCATTTGGATTATCGCGATAATAATTTCTTCGGTTCCATTCATGCTGACTGGGAATTATTCGTTCACTCAAGCGGTCTTTGAAACAACTTCTGGATACACCACTACTGGATTGTCGGTCGTTAATGTCGATACTTGTCCAAAAATCTTTCTTTTTTATCGCTCGGTCCTGCTTTTTAGTGGCGGAATTGGCCTTGTGTTAATACTATCTTCCGCAATTTCGGATTCGAATGGAATCGGCCTATATTTTTTAGAAGGTCACAACGATCGATTGCTGCCAAATCTCATAAAGTCTGCTCGGGCAATTTTCGCGATTTATCTAGGGTATGTGATAATCGGAACGTTGGCCTATACCCTTTTTGGAATGCCGCTTTTCGATGCTTTGAATCATTCTATGGCGGCGTTATCTACCGGGGGGTTTTCGACGAGAAGTCAAAGCATCGGCTACTACAAAAGTGTTCCAATCGAAATTATTACGATAATCCTAATGCTGCTGGGAAGCACTAACTTCGTTTTGCACTATGCGCTAATAAGATTGAAGTTCAAAACGATCCTGAAAAATATTGAAACATGGTGCTTCTTAGGAATCGCCATTATTTTCTTGCCATTAATGGTCGCCTTTTATTCATATCATTTCTCGGATTTTTGGCTCGGAGTAAGGTATGGGGTATTTGATTTCGTAACCGCTGCCACAACTACCGGATTTCAAATCCTCGATTCCTATCAGCGAATTCCTTCTTCCTGTTTGACAATTATTATTTTGCTGATGATCATCGGCGGGCAAAGCGGTTCGACCGCTGGAGGAATCAAGCAAATACGGGTGGCGTTAGCGGTAAAAAAGATTTACTGGTACTGCATTAGCACTTTTGGATTAGCAAATATCATCTATCCCCGCTATGTAACGCGCTATGGAATTAAAGAAACGGCAAATGATGAGGAACTAAATGGTGCAACCATATATCTTTTGCTATATATCGGGGTCCTAATTGTTGGAACGACGATATTTACATCATTCGGATATAGTTTGAGTGATTCATTATTCGAATTCTCTAGTGCACTAGGCACGGTCGGGCTATCGATGGGCATCACCTCTTATTCTGCTCACCCAATTATTTTGTGGACCGCAACGGTCGGGATGTTCGTTGGCCGCCTTGAGATTTTTGTTGTAATAATGCAAATTGTAAAAGGTAAGAATAAAATAAAATCGTTGATCGAGAATCGCCATGAAACAAAAAGCACTTAATATTTTGAAATCCACCGCATCATCTCTCGCAATATTTTCAGTTGCGGTCGGCCTTTCAATTGGCTTAGATCAATTAAAGATCAATTCCGAAGTCATCCTTCTCGTCTACATCCTCGCGATTTTAGCAATAACGATTGAAACGAAAGCTATTATTTACCCCGCTGTAGCGAGCTTTGCTTTTGTATTCTTGTTCAATTTTTTATTTACCGAGCCGAAATATTCGTTCGCGATGGAGGACCCGAGTTGGTATATCGTATTATCGATTTTCTTAATTGTCACAATGGTTATTTACGTGATCATCTATAAAATGCAATCGCAAATTGTTCTGAGAAAAGCAAATGAGCAAAGGAATAATTGCCTTTATGAATTTTCGATAGAATCAGAAAAAATAAAGGAATTGAATCAAATTCTGACAATGCTTTCGAAATCATTCGCAAATATTTTTGGCAGTCGAGTGACCGTTATTCGTCAACACGATCAGCAGCTCATCGATGCCGGGACAAATAGTCCGTATTTATTAGATATATACTACCCAATTATTCGAGAGTGCTTCGAAAGCAACGCTGTCTGCGGTTATAAAGAAATCAAATTCTCTAGTCTGCCAGCAAAATGCTATCCGATATCGATTTCCAGATATACATTCGGAGTGGTGATGGTCTTCTTGCCATTAGGCAAAAACCTTCAAAACGAAGAAAGAGAATTTGTTCAGACCCTTGTTCTCAACGCCGCTAACGTGATGGCAAAAAAGAGCGCCGAAATCGAAAGCGAAAAGGTGGGTCTCGAGATTGAAAAAGAGAAGTTTAAAACGACACTATTAAGAAGTTTATCGCACGATATTAAAACGCCGTTAACTTCAATTCAAAGCGGGACGTCGTTTCTTATTGATAGCTATACAAAAATAGACGATGAAACTAAAAAGGATATGTTAAAAAACATTAATGAGGAGACAATTCGCTTGAACGATTTCGTTGATAATCTGTTAAATATAACGCGTATATCGACGAATAATCTAATCATAAAAAAGAAAAGCGAATTGGCTTCCGAAATTGTTGAAGAAGCCATCAGAAGCGTTAAGAGCAGGCTTGGCAAGCAAAAAATCAAAATCGCAAAAAATGAAGATGACATGATCGTTGAATGCGATGCCAAATTAATCATCCAAGTTATGAAGAATCTGCTTAACAATGCGATGGAGCACAGCAAAATTGATAGCACTAGTATAGAAGTCGCGTTCTACAGTAAAAGCAATAACGCCGTCTTCTCCGTCAGCGACAACGGAGGCGGGATATCAGAGTCTGCTTTTCCACAGTTATTTAAAGATTTTTCAACTTTCTCATCATCAAAGGGCGATAAGCACCGAGGAAACGGACTTGGTCTTAGCATATGCAAATCGATTATCGCTGCTCACGGCGGTGAAATCTTCGCTAAGAATAACGACCACGGAGGAGCTGATTTCACATTCACTTTTCCAAAGGGGGGCACTGATGAAAAATCGAATTCTCATCATTGAAGATGACAAAATCATATCTCATTTTCTCCAAGTGGCTTTAGCGACAAACGGATATGATGCCGTAAATGCGAAATGCGGGCTTGAGGGCATCAACAGTTTCATCAACGGAACATTCGACTTAGTCATTTTGGATATGGGTTTGCCAGATATCGATGGACAGCTCGTGATCAAGCAGATTGTCGACACCGAAAAAAACGTGCCCATCATCGTCGTTACTGCGCGCGAAAAAGAGGAAGATAAGGTTTCAGCTCTAGATGGCGGCGCCGTTGATTACATCACTAAGCCGTTTAATATTAACGAGTTGTTGGCCCGCGTAAGAGTGGCTTTAAGAAAGCAGAGTCTGGTCGAAGAGAATGACTCGTTTGATTATAAGGAAATTCACATTAATTTAAAGAACAGAAAAGTGCAGATTCATAATCACTTCGTCCATTTCACTCCAATTGAGTATAATATCTTGCTTCTGTTTATCAATAATCGCGGCAAAGTACTGACGCACAAGTATTTGCATAATCAGATTTGGGGTTATGACACTCTTGATAGTTATCAAGCACTGCGTGTTTTTATTGCATCAATAAGAAAGAAAATAACTATGTACGATGAAGATAATACTTATGTCAATACCGAGGTCGGAGTTGGATATTGGTTTAGCGATGATTAGATGGCAGCCATATAAACCGGCACCATTTTTTGGTATCAAGTTTTGATTTAATAAAGCATATGACGACTTAAATAGGAGATGATTGATCATATCAACTATTTCAATTTAGAAACGGCATCGGGCAAATTAAGAGGGCTGAGTCCGATTTCATATAGACAACAGTCCTTTTGCTCACTTTAATTTCGGTCCAACAAGCGGGGACAAGATCGCGAAGCTGGTGACCTACCACTCGCGGATAATCGCATAAATTCATCATTTATCATGGACTGACAGCATTTATAAAGCTTTCATCGCTTGGCGTGCGTCGATGTTCGCCAAAGCGTTTCTTGAGGACGATGGCACATTTCGCCTTTGGCGATTGCTCATGGCATTCTGGGTAATGCAAAGCCAGTCTGGAGTGCGAGTCATGTCGCGCTCGCCATCATCTGCTCAGTATTTGAAAAATACGAGAATCCCTTGCTTGCTTTTTGTCGACAAACTAGTTAGTTAATAAATAGAGTTCTATCAAGAGACGATATCCTATCTTGTTTTATTACGCCGTGTTGGACATTGCTGGCAAGTTCAAATAATCTCTTGCCGTCAATCCCGATTAAATTATCTTGTTTTTCGATGAATCTCATCGCTTCGGAATGGAAACTGGCATTCGTTATAAATATTCCCCTTGTTCCTTTGTCCGCGCATAATGATCCAAAAAATTCTCGGACTTCTTTTAAAGTAATCAGACCTTTGTTTCTCACTTTGGCTTGAAGAAATATTGTCTCTTTATATCCCAAATAATCAGTGCAGGTGATTATTCCGTCTATCCCATCATCCGTTGGTCCGCCAGTTACTTTGCTACTATTAATAACGGCATTTCTCAATAAACATTTTTCAATTAATTTGACAGAATACTCTTCGAAGAATTCGCCGCCTTTTATGTTAAATGCATCAATAAAATACGGAAATATATCTTTGCTTGCCTTTGCATCTTTTAAGCATTTGCCTATTTCATTGCTCGGAAATTCATCATCTTTAGTAACGCTGTAGGAACCTCCGTCTTTCTTCACCGCTCCTGTGTTGACTAGATTTGCAAGAGCGTTTCCCGATAGACTGCGCAAATTTTTTAAATCCTTGTTCTGCTTTAAGAGATCGATTCTGTTTGCGACCAAGCGAAAGAGCTGATTTTTAGTTTGGACTCCTTCTCTAGACAAGATTTCAAGAATATATTCTCCGATTTCATCCTTTTTAATTATCTCTTGAACATTTTTGTTCAATTTAACTTTCTTATCATCGAGAATGAAGTCTCCGTCATTAAGCAGTTTCGCTAAAATAGATCCGATTCTGCTTTTTGCTTTGGTGAGCACGCTGTCACTAGATTTATTCCTTAATTCTTCTTTTGTCAGATTAAAATGCGCGATACATTCCGTAATTAAAGTGCTTCTATCAAGGGTTTTTCTAGATACAATACCTAGAACCCATTGTTTAATTTGATTAGAGTCTATTTTTTCGATGTTGGTGCTTTTATTTTGGGCTTCGTTGGCCATGGTTGTCTCCTAACCTGACAATGGTGTTTTCAGAATAATGACATAATAGCAATGTTTGTACACAAATAATATTTAATTGTCGAAAATATATCGATGCGATTTGATCACATAAACAAATAACGTAATCTCTGTAGCGCTATCGTGTCAGCGCCATTCGAACAAAAAGAATATTTATGGCTTTTTCATCTGTTCAGCTGATTTCTTCTCACGTCTCTTTTGCGATTTTAAAGATTAGATCAGGAATAATCGTTTTCCTTCCGTAATTGTATTTGTTTTGCAGCTCATCGCTTCTACCGACAAGCGCATGGCCGGAAGCCAAATTATCGGAGACAATCAGCAAAGCGATGGCCGGAACTTCCAATAATGCCGCTACCGAATAAAAGGTGCTTGTTTCCATTTCGATTAAATCAGTATTGAATGATTGTATTTCATCAATATGAGAATATTCCAGGGCAATTGAATCCGTGCAATAGACTGAGGCCTTCTTGATTTTGCATCCATTTTTCTTTGCTAGACTAATTACTTTATTAACATAGGATTCATCATTTGGCATGACTTTATCAAATGGCCTATAGTCTTTTAATCGGTCGCATAGATACGCATTAGCGTACACACCGGCGATGCTATAAGAAGGAGTACAAAGATCTCCAACTTTTAATTCTTTCTTCAAACTGCCAACGGCGCCGACGAATGTGACTTTTTTGAATCGAAGCTCTCCACATATCACCATATGATCAAGTAAGTTGCATGCTCCGGAAGCAATTTGAATCCAAGCAATTTTCAAGCCTTCTTTTTCAATTAGATACCCAGAAATATACGAATGAACAGTTAATGTTGTAACTGCAAAAGAAGGGTCAGCGATTATTTTCGTTGGCTTCCACCCAGGGGCGATGACTAATGCATCATATTCAACAGAAGCATCTAATCCAAAGTTTTCATAAGACATGTTACCCGTATTATACATATGTATTTTATCTAAAATGATCTCCAGTTTTTCCTTCATATTGATGCCATTTGAGCGATAAGGTTCCCTTTGACTTACAGTAATATGTTTTATTATAACCGTATTTAACGCGAATTAGGTTCCTGAAAGCTAATAGTGCGATTCGATAAGGACAGCCGGTCATCACTTCGCTAGGAAATTCAGAAAACTAATAGTGTGTGCCAACCGAATTTACATACTCAAGAGTATAAATAATAAATTCGCTCAAAGTCGGCTCATTCAGATATTCGTTTTGACTAAATCCTAATGCTAATAATCTATTTCTTAACCATCCATTAAATAAGAAAAATTCATCATTAAGTTTTGTTGATGAGACAACATTTGACAACGAAAATATGCTACAAAAAAAATTTCTTATGATTTTAATCAGTTCTTCGTCTTTGCCATTATGAGCTTCAATATCCACTCCCGATAAATCCGATAGAACTTTTTGGGATAAAAATTGCTTTTTTTGCAAAATAAGTAGTCTCTTTTTCCCATTATGACAGTAATATTTATGCGCAAAATCTATGCCTAGTTCAAATGGCATATTAAATCTTGCTAGTGGTTTTTCTGGTGTATGTTCCATGTAAGAAATATCATGAATTCCGATAAAGGAATGTTTTATCATTGATAAAATTTTCGTCATCCGATCGGATGATTCTGAGTTCCCTGCCGCAATATATGGTTTACATCCAAACTTTGCAACCAAAAATATTATTCGATACATCATATTTTTATATTCATCATCATATGGGCAATTAATGAAAACATTTTTATTTGGTATGTGTAATTTAGTATCAACCATATGTTTTACTTCTTATGGTTCGTGCTTTTTGAACTCGAACTCCTGCTATATCCTCTAACTTGACTTGTTCTTAAATGCGAAGATTTAGATGGCTTTGTTCTATTAGAAAAATTCTCAACTGAAGTAATTTTCCCATCATTTCTATGAATAAAAACTGAAGCGTGATCATTTCTTGCGATTGATTTAGCTTTTTCTACAGCCGATGTTTTTGTGGATCTGACTGCTGATGCCTTATTTGCATCAGGTCTAACGACTCTCCATCCGCCGTCACTTGGTACAACATGAATATTCTTGCTTTTTGTTGCTGACATTTTCTATTGCCTCCAACGTTTTGATTGCTTCTTTACTGTACTACACTCAAGTCGTTATTTAAACATGGAAGAAAAAAACTCTCTTTTTAAGATCAGGCATTGTTTTTATACCCGCTCTCCAATATTCGAAGCTAATTCACACGAATGTGCTTACCCAAATAGGTTGGACTAAATCCTATCAAACTGGCTATCATTGTAACATGTCTTCATCAAAACGAGCTTGGCCTTGTATCAAATTGGGCTGTCTTTTAGGCAACTGACGATTCTCTCGTTGTCGTAACAATCAATACACGCAATGATATCTCACTTGAGTTCGACCAATGATTCGTACTTCCATCCATGGCCGTCTGGTCATTTAGGTACTCTTGACCATCCGAAGCTTTTTGTCCATGGTTAGTTTCATAAGAAAAACCCCTTTTATTGTAACCGGATTTCGGTCCAATAAACGGGGGTAATTTCACGAATTTGGAACTATGTGTGTGCTTTGATACTTTGAATACCCTAATAATTAACGAGTGCATACCCCACTTTAAAGAACAATCCAAATTAAAAAAGTTGAGAGAAAATCACATGCTATAAACATTCTTTATATGTGTGCAAGAATGCCGTTAGTTTACTTGTTTTGTTTAGCTTCTTTGTCGACATTCAAATTATCAAACGCCTGCTTCATTGTCGGATTGTTTTTAGTAAGTTTTTTTATCGTCAGATCCTCGGCTTTGTTATTTGCCAGTCGAAGATTGTTTTCAGAAGACAGGAGGGCTTCTTTTGTTTTGTTAAGATGATCAATTGTCTTATCGATTTCCTCGATAGCCTTGGAAAATTTTTCACTTGCTAAACGGTAATTATTGGCGAACTTTGATTTGAAGTCGTTAAGTTCGTTTTCGAAATTGGTAATATCAAGATTCTGGTTTTTAACTTCGACTAATTGTCGCTTTACCTGCGAGGCATTTCGCGCAGAATCGCGAAGTAATGTAATCATCGGGATGAAAAACTGTGGCCGGATAACATACATCTTTGGATAGCGATGTGAAACATCGACGATTCCTTGATTGTAGAGCTCATTATCGATTTCCAAAAGAGAGACAAGAATGGCATATTCGCATCCTTTTTCATTTCTATCTTTATTAAGCTCCTTAAAAAAATCCTCGTTTTTCTGTTTTGTCGCCGTAGTATCGCCCTCATTTTTCATTTCGAACATGATTGTCACTATTTCGGTCCCATCATCTTCATAATCTTTAAAAACGAAATCGCCCTTGCTCCCGGATTTTGCGTCATTATCTTTTTCAAAATAAGCATTTCTAAATGCCGTAGCTCTTATCTTGTTAAATTCGATTTCGCAATGTTTTTCTAAGGTTTCACCGAGCATTTTGGTCGATACTCTAGCTTTTAAATCCTTGTAATATTCGATTGCTTCTTCCTTTTGCTTAAGTTTAAATTCATATGATTCCTTAAGGGTTTTTTCGCTTAGAGTTTTAACATTATCGGCTTGTGCGAGTTCGGCTTTGAGCTGTTGAACGACGATGGCCTTTTCCGTTTTTAGCTTTTCGATTTCAATTCTCAGTTTGTTTTCGAGTTCGGT
>JBAZED010000007.1:0-64592 GCA_041654095.1 Bacilli bacterium | reverse complement strand
TTATTTTCGTCTTCGCCGGATTTAGCGGTGAGGTGTCTTCTTCACAAAGTGGTTTTGTCGTCGACGTCCTCAATGCCGTCCTGCGCTTTTTTGGTATTTTCTTAACTGATATTCAGATGGATTCATTTGCCTTTTTCGTCCGGAAATTCGTCGGTCACATTTTGATTTTCCTGCTCGATGGAGTATTCATCTATCTAGCCCTTAATCAACTGCTTCCCCCCTTAAAACCATGGCATTATCTCGCCATATCTATCGGCGTGATGCTGGCCGTCGCCGGCATCTCGGAACTCATCCAGTTATTCATCAGCGGGCGAAGCGGCAACTGGCTCGATGTCGGCATCGACTGCTCCGGAGCGGTCGTGGGCATCGCCGTCGGTATTTTATTGTCTTTCAAACAAAAAGCAGAGATGAGCTCTGCTTCTTAACTATTTATAGTTAGATTATCGACTGAAACGGTAAAGCGCGTCAGCTCTTCTAGAGCCGTGTTCTGATTCGCGATGATTTTTTCTATTTCTTCATCGCTTATTTTAGCAGCCTTTAAGGCCTTGTTGGCGCATTCGGTGGCGTGGATGGCGTGCTCTTTGACATGGGCGGTCGCAATCACGTAACCGTACGCCCTCAATAAGTGAGCGCGTATCTCATCCGGTTCGCGCCTCGCCATCTCGTGCATCTTCAAAGCTTGCGTCCGCATGTATTGGACTTTGTGAAAGCCGGTGAGGAAGCGGTTCGTCTCCAAGACCATCGTCCGATATTGGACGTCGTTCGTCACATTGTAATTGAGGACATCCAAAACTTCGCGGACGTTTCGAAGGGCCCACTTGATCATCTCGCGGTCGGACAAGGCGTCCGAATAATTAATTAGTTGAACGACGGTTTTGGTCGGCATATCACTTACTTGCTTTGGCTTTCATTTTCATCTCGATTTTCTTAGCTTTCTTATCGAGGTCTTTCTCGCGCGTAAAGTAATTTGACATCAGGGATTTAGCGAGGTCGAGAAAGGTCTTGCGAAGCAATTTTTTAGTCTCGCTCTCGGATTCGCGGTATTCGCCGTACATCAATTTGATGTTGGCTTTCAAATTGTCTCTGAATTCGGTCAAGGTCGTGCAATTCGAAGCGAGGAGCATATCAAAGAAACTGTCGATGATGATCTGCCGATCGGCGACGCTGAAACCATTCAGCCACGCATAAATAGCGTTTTTGATTTTCTTCGAAGCCGGGCTGAGCGCCATCTCGTGCACCAGGTCGCCCGTCTCGCTATCGATATGCCAGTTAAAAAGCGAATGCTGTGCGAAGAGGGTGCCATCTGATTTTACTATGTAATAATAGGCATTCATCTGCAAAATCATACCGATGATGCTCTCCTCGGGAACGATTTTAATGAGTTTGGGGAGCATTTCTTTATACTCGGCGGAAGATGTGATGCAATCTCGAAAATCCGGGCCGTCGAGGTTATAGACGCTGGCGATTCTCTTTTTGACTTTCGGCGCTTGTTTCGTCGCGGCGTAATAGGCGAGATTGCCGCCTTTGGAGTGGCCGAGGACGATAATGCGTGCGAAACGATATTTAGAAGCGATGCTCTTCAGATAATTGACGGCTTTTGTCTGGGCTGGAATCTCGTCGATAAAGACCATATTGAAGTCTTCTTTCCAGCCGTTGATGGTGTTGTCCGTGCCGCGAAAAGCGACGGCGATCAGATTGCGATTAACAATAAAAGTGGTCGCTGAGAATTGCATTTCGAAAAGGAGGTTGGTCTCAGCGATGTGGCGCACGACCTTTAGGCGTTGATAGCGAAGGCTTTTCGAGGCGCATAACAGCAGCTCTTCGTTTTTCTCTTTGGAGTGGCTCGCGCTCGCTGCCGAGGCGGCATTATGAGCCATGAATTCGAGGCGCGTCCCATTTTTAAATGATGTGTAATCCAAATATGATAGCTGCGCCAAGACCAAGGCGTCGACATCGCGAAAGGAGCCAATGGTTAATTTGGCGCTTTCCTTGCGAACAGAATCGGTGATGTCGATGATGGCCACGTTTTTTCTCCGTCCTCAAATTGAAATTTGAATTACTATTTATAATGGTATGGATTATCGGCTCCTATTTCAATTAAATTGAAAATTTTCGTGGCAAAAAGCCGCTTTTTAATCGCAAAGCGGCTTCTGCGGTTTATCGTGATTAGTTATTAGATGAAGAGGGTGACGCCGGCTTTTTCCGATTCGGCTAGATAAGTGGCGACGCCTGCGTATTCGATGCCGTCGATCAATTCCTCGCGGCGAATGCCCATGACATCCATGCTCATCGTGCAGGCGATGAATTTAACGCCTGCGGCTTTGGCTTGAGCGATCAAGGTTTCCAACGAATCGACATTTTTCTTTTTCATGACCGATTTCATCATCTTGGCGCCCATGCCGCCGAAGTTCATCTTGGAGATTGGCATCTTCTTCGCGCCGCGCGGCATCATCGCCCCGAACATCTTTTCGATAAACGACTTCTTGACCTTCACTTTCTGGTCCTTACGAAGTAAATTCAAGCCCCAAAAAGTGCAGAAAATCGTGACGTTTTTACCCATCGACCGACTTCCTTGGCCGATGATCATCGCAGCCATGGCCTTATCCATTTCGCCGCTGAATAAAACGATGGTCGTGTTTTCGTTTTCAACGCCTTTTTGAAGGGGTTCGACCGCGCCTTTGCGTATGACGGCGGTATAGCCTTCTTCCGTGGCTTCTTTTTTTAGGAGGGTGTTGCCGGTGGCGACGCACCACTTCTCGACATCGCTGAAGTAGCCGCTATCGGTGGCGATGATTTTGACGATCTCGCCATCTTTTAGTTTCTCAACCGCTTTGTAGGTCTGCATGATTGGGCCCGGGCATTGTAGCCCGCAAGCATCGATAAAAATCTTGATCTCATCTTCGCGGTATTCGCTGCTTAAAACTTGTGGTTTTTCCTTTAAGACGCGGTGTTCGGGATTGTGCAGTTCTTCCTCTTGATTTCTCTGGTGAAGAGCTTTATAGATTTTGTAGCCCCCGAGCAAATTATGAACGTTGGTATACCCGTTGTTGACCAAAACTCTTATCAGTAGATAAGCAGTGTGGCCGACATTGCAATAAACGACGATGGGAGCATCTTTTTCGGCGGGTAGCTTACCGAGGTTTTGGCGAATTCCATCGTAAGGGATGTTCACCGCTCCTTCGATGTGTCCGATGCTAAATTCTAATGGGGTTCGGGCATCAACGATCAATGCTTTTTTTTTACGAAATTCGTCGAGTTCTTTTTGATTGACGACGCCAAATTCCTTTTGCATCAAATTGCTGCCGACATAACCCGCGATATTGACTGGGTCCTTCGATGATCCAAAAGGAGGCGCATAGGCAAGTTCGAGATCCGGCAGATCAAAAATCGCCAGACCGCCCTTGATAGCCGTGGCGATGACGTCGATGCGCTTATCAGTTCCGTCTTGCCCCACGGCTTGCGCGCCGAGGATCTTGCCGGTTTCCGGACTAAATAACAGCTTGATGACGATGTCGCTGGCACCCGGATAATAGCCGGCGTGATTCGACCTTGTCACCATGACAGTTCTAAACGGCACGTTTTTGCGTTCGAGGGTTTTCTGATTATTGCCAGTGCTGGCCGCCGTCAGAGAAAACACTTTGACAATCGACGTGCCGAGACTGCCTTTAAAGGATACATCCCAGCCATTCATATGGTCGGCGACCAAACGACCTTGGCGGTTGGCCGGCCAGGCGAGGGGAACCGCGGTCGGAGTGCCGTCGATGAAGTCTTTGACTTCAATGGCGTCGCCCGCTGCGTAGATATCGGGTAGAACTTCGCCGCTTTTGGCGTCGATGGTCTGCAGATGTTCATTGGTGGCGATGTGGCCTTTGGGACCGACTTTGAGGCCGCCGGAAATCGCCAGGCGCGATTCGGGGTGAACGCCGACGGACATGATGATCATATCGGTTTTTAAGACGATGCCGTTTTTTAAGACGGCGGTTTTGCCGTTGTCTTTAATCTCAGCAACCGAATCATTCAAGTAGACTTTGACGCCGTGAGCTTCCAATTCGTTTTGAGCCATCTTGGCCATTTCAAAATCGAGAGGCGGCAGAATTTGATCAGCCAAATCGACGACGGTGGCTTTGATGCCTTTTTCGACGAGATTTTCAGCTAGTTCGACGCCGATAAAACCACCGCCGATGACGAGGGCGCTTTCAACTTTTTCTTTAGCGACAAAGTTAAAGATTTTATCCGTATCGGCAAGGTTTCTCATAGAAAAAATATTGTGCGCTTTTTCAATTCCGGGGATCTGGAGCCAAATCGGAGTGGCTCCCGGTGAAAGGAGGAGCTTATCAAATGCTTCGTCGTAAATCCGCCCGGTCTTCACTTCTTGGACCGTGACTTTTTTGTGTTTGGTGTCGATGGCGATGACTTCCGAAAAGTTACGCACATCGATGTTGAACTTCTCTTTAAAGGTTTCCGGCGTTTCGATGAGGAGGCGCTCGCGATCAGCGATAACTCCTCCGATATAATACGGTAAGCCGCAGTTGGCGAACGAGACGTGCTCGTCTTTTTCAAAGACGATAATTTGATCTTCTTCGCTAAGCCTTCTCAGGCGTGCCGCCGCGGTTGCGCCGCCGGCCACGCCGCCGACAATGACGATTTTTTTCATAATTTTTACCTCGCTAAACAATAATAAACATTGAGACTAACTCAATTTTATCACACGGGATGAACGACAATAATAATCATGCTTTGAAATTAGAACTTATCGAAGCACACCATTTTTTTGTTGGGGAAAAGAAAGGCGAGGCGAAAATCTCCTCGGCCGAGAAACAAGACCTTGGTCAGAGCTTCGATGTCAATCGTGAGCTCGGGTTCCGATGCATGAGATAGATCGGCTCTTCCGTTTTCAACTCGCAGTTCGATATCGACATTATTTGCGGCCACAAAACGGTCGGTAATTCTCATGCTTATCTTTGCTTTTACGCATTCTTTAAATTTCATGTTGAGCAAAAACCTTTCGATGTTGATAATTCGTATCATATTCGCCGGGATGGTGCCCTCGGGATGAGAGAGATTTGCATTTGCAAAATCCACGAGTTTGTGAACAGGGCACTCATCTCCGCACAGCAGTATTTCGTCGATATCGCCATCTTTGTGGGCGACGTAGCCGATCGGGTTGCCGTCTTTTTTGATGAGGTCAAAAACCACTTTGTCTTGCCACAATGAATTAAGATACTCGCCATAATAGTTTTCATCGCGCTGGACATAGCCATCGCAGTGTTGGATGCAGGCGTTATACATTTCCGAGAGCAATCGCCCATCATTTGTCTGCTCCAAACCGCATTCGAATGTCGATATGTAATCTTTTAGATTGCGGGTGAAAGTATAGTGCACGAATCCATAATCGAGGTAGAAGTCGGGATTAACCGGGTAGAGCGCAACGACTTCGCGCCCCAATTCTCTCAATCTTTGAAAGGCGTTAATCATCACTTTGCGCATGAGGCCTTGGCGGCGGTATGCGAGGCGGGTGCTGGCGGCGACTACGAAGGGTAAGGGAAGTTCTCGGCCATTAAACGCCATCGTTTTCATGACGATGTGCAAAGCTGAGGCCACTTGGTTGTCGCGCATCACATAAAAGGACCGATCGCGGTGATAAGTGTGCAAAAAGAAGAAATCGACATAGTCCGGTGAATCGTCAAAAGTGTCGGCGTACAAGTGATATAACGCGATGGTTATCGGATCGAAAACACAAGCGTATTTCCTCTCTTTAACAATGGGATTCAACGATAGTTTCGCTTTACGAAGCTGCGGCAAGCCCAAATCTTCTTGCCGCGTCAAACACCGGCAATTCGCATAGTGCTTAGCGGTCGTCAATTGGACGAGAATCGCCCCGCTGCCAACATAGTTGAAATCGTTCTTTTCGAATAGGGTGACGGCGTGGTTGAAGATGCTGATCGTCCCGATGCTGATTCCGACGACGAGGTGATCGACGAGCAATAAATCGCATAGAATATTGAGCTCTCTCCTCTTCTCTAAAGCGTAGGTAATAGCTTCGAAGTCCTCGCAAGCCCCACCTTCTGCTCGATAGCGGTTTAAGAAGGCGATGACGTCTTCAAAATTTTCTTCGCGATACGAAGCAAATTCGTAAGCATATTTTTTCTTAAATTGGGCGATTAAATTCCTTTTCCGCGAAAATGTTCCGCCTTTCATTTCCGCGAGTTCGCGAGGGTCGTAGATATACTCGGAAAAGTAATCGTCATAAAGGAAGAGACCACCGCTATTTTGAGCGGCGTCGACCATCGTCTTAGTTAAACCGGAGACGATATTGGTCGGATAATTCCCCCGAACATAATCAAGACCTCGTAAAAAGTTCTCTTGATCTTTGGCGACGGGGGGGAAGAAGATCCAGACGTTATCCTTTTCAAGGCTTCGGATAATTGCCAACTCTGAATGGAGCCACAAGATCTCGATTTGCTTTTGATAATTCCAAACGAACATGTTGTCAAACACTAGTTCGCTCGATGAATAATCTTCATAGTAAAAAGAAGTTTTTAGAATTTGATTAATCTTTTCCTCGTCGAGTTTACTGATAGTAATAAATTTGTCCATCGCAAAATAATTATATCAGTTTAGAAAATAGAGGTGGCGAAGGAATGAAGGGCAAGATGATGGCCTAATAATTTTTAATAAAATTGACAACGTTAACATTTTACTAATATAATAGACTTAGAAAAATACAAAATGGGCATAACGCTGAAAGGTCTATCAAAAATAACCGGCTACTCCGCCATAACGATATCGCGAACTTTGAACAAACCTGATTTAGTCAAGGGCAAAACACGCGAAAAAATTCTTTGTGCCGTCAAGAAATATCACTACACGCCAAACAATGTTGCGAAAGCGTTAGTATACAATCGAACAAATATTATATATTTGTATGTACCCTACAATCTCGATCCGACAAACCAATTCGTCCTACAAGTTAGCGCTGGCATCAGCGGCTATCTCGGCGAGCACGGCTATTCCGTCTTGCTCAGTAAAAAATGGTATCAGCACGAAACTGTCGATGGTTTGATTCTCATGGGCCTGACAATTGAAGATGAGGAGAACTTAAAAACGCTCTCAATAGAAAAGCCGCTCGTGTTGTTCGGCCATAGCGATAATGTTGATTGCATCGACGTTGACAATATCAAGGGAATGGAAATGATCACTGATCACGCCATCGAAAAAGGCTACAAGAAAATAGCTTTCGTCGGTATCAGCGAGAACAAAAAATTTACCCAGGATCGATATCTCGGCTACCAAAATTCGATGCAGAGACACAATCTTGATGCGAACAAAAATTATGTCGTTTTCACCTCAAATAACGCAAAATCTGGATATTTGGCTGGTATAAACTTGCTTAAGTACTATCCTGAGATCGACTGCATCGTTTGTTCGAGCGACGATCTGGCAGCTGGCGTCATCCAGGCTGCCAACGATTCGAATCGTTCTGTGCCGGAATCGCTCGGGGTTACGGGATTTGACGGATTGGGCAAAGAGCTGATCATCAAACCCGAGTTGACAACCATCCACCAACCCATCTATGAAATTGGTGTTGAACTCGCTAAATTACTGCTAAAAAAAATAAATCATCCGCGTAATGTAGATGCCGGAATAAGCTATTACACACCGGAGTTAAAAATCGGAAATTCAACCCGCATATAAGATGACAGACTGGCCTATTAAATCTGATTGCATAAATTGTTAACGTTATCATTAGGAGATGAACATGAGAAGATCACTCGAAAAAAAACTCGCCTTTCTGCCAATTGCTCTATTGTGCTTGGTGGGATGCGATAATGGTGCGAATAGCGACATTATCTCTTTTTGGGCTTATCAGCCTTCGACGCAAGCTCACCAAAATGCCTTCCGCGATCTGATTTCTGACTTCACGGATAATACGGGAATAAAAGTCAAACTTAACCTCGTCGTCAAGGATAGTTTCAACACGGCGCTCAACAGCGCGCTCGGCGGACGGTCAAAACCCGATATCTCCTATCTTGATCAGCCGCTCATCGCCGACTATGCTTCAGATAGTACGATTTCCGATATATCTTCTCTGCTCGCTTCGTTTGGAGAGGTGGCCGAAGTCGACTTCTTCCCTTCCGTTTACTCGACAAACGTATATAACGAAAAATTGTATGGCCTGCCTCTCAATGTCACGGCGAGCGTTTTGTTTTATAACAAAGATCTCGTTGCCACACCACCGACGACGTGGGCGGAATGGCTCGCCGTCAAATCCACTCTTCCAAGCGGAAAATCGCTGTTCGATGGAATCGGTAACGGCGGTTATGCCGGCTGGTATTTTCAAGCCTTTCTCGCCAATTGTGGAGGCTCGTTATTGACCACCGCTGGCGATGAGGTCGCTTTTAATGATGCGCAAGGTGTCGAAGCCGCGCAGATGATTAAGGATTTATATGGCAGCGATGCGACTTCGGTAATAAATCGCGGAACATCGGATGCCTTTGGCAATGGCCTGGTCGCTTTTAAACTCGGGTCATCGTCCGATATCGATCGCTTAGATGTTAATTTCCCGAGCCTCAATTACGGAGTGGCGTTGGTGCCGAGCAAGGCTGGAACAGCTTCGCATTCTAATATGGGTGGTGAAAACGTCGTCGTTTACAGCCATTCGAAATTGAAAGCGGAGTGCGGTCAGCTCATCGAGTATTTGCTTCAGGAAGAAAATATTGTTAAGCTGTCTGACTTCACTGGTAATTTCCCGGCAATTCGCGAATTCGCGACGAGCAGCGATGACCGACTTAACACCATCATCAATCAGATGGAGACGTCAGTGCCACGGCCCGTCATTCCGAAATGGATTCGCGTCAACGATGAATATTTGGGTCCGGCGCTGAGCGACAAAATCCTCAGCGATGAAAATCCGCGAGACATCCAGACATCACTTAATGACGCCGCTCAAGCGGCTAATATCCTCTTGTTCTAAATCTAGAGGCGCAGTTCGGGGGAATTGATGGTAGTACAAGGCAAGAATCGACAAAAGCGAAAAACGGCTCTGATCGGGTTTCTTTTCATCGCGCCTCTCATCTTGTATTTTATCGTTTTCCAACTAGCGCCAATCTTCATGTCATTCGGCATCTCTTTTACCGAATGGAACTGGCGGACTCCTCCTCAATTTGTCGGTTTTGATAATTACGTAGAGCTCTTCACCAACCGCATCTTATATCCCAATTTCTGGAAATCGCTGTGGGTGACAATTCAATACATGCTGATGAGCGTGCCGCTCAGCGTCGTCGTGACCTTGATCGTCTCGGCGATGCTCAACAGTAAAATCAAAGGTGAAAAGTTCTTCAAATCAGCCTTTTTCATCCCCTCAGTCACGGCCGGCGTCGCCATTTCGGCTATTTGGATGTTTTTGATCGACCCGACTTACGGTGTCGTCGGGGCGATGAACAGGGCATGGGGTACGAATATCAACCTTTTACGTCAGACGACGACAGCCTTGCCCTTGATGGCAATTATGGCGGTCTGGTCAGGGCTCGGTTATAACGTCTTAATCATGCTTTCGGCCATGAAAAACATCAACCCTTCACTTTATGAAGCGTGTGAGATTGACGGCGGCGGAGCGATTCGGAAATTCTTTCACGTGACACTCCCGGGCGTCGCACCCACCATCTTGTTTTTATGCGTCACAAGCACTATCGGTTCGCTGCAAGCCTTCGATCAGATGTATCTGATGACCGGGGGCGGACCAGACGGTTCGACCACGACGTTTATGCTCGAGATTTACAATATGATTTTCAGCTATCAAGAAGTCGGAACTGCTTCGGCGATGAGTTACATTCTCTTCGCATTGATATTGGCAATCACGCTCATCGGTCAGCGGTTTTTGCCGAATGCCAAGGAGCGGAAATTATTCACGCGGAAGGTCAAAGATGGAAAATACCTTGCGACTCGCTAAGCCGCGGAAACACTTCCGCGTCAGACCAGCCCGCATTCTGCTTTATGCCGTGCTGATCCTTTTGGCGATTTCGTTTATCTTCCCGTACATCTGGCTCATCTCCGCTTCGTTTAAGGAGCCAGAACAGATCAAAAGCCCAATTTTTACGCTCATCCCGCTCGATGGGAATGGCAACATCCATTTCGTTATCGACAATTATGTTTTGGCTATCGAATATTTAAATCTCTCACAAGTATTCGGCAACACGATGATCGTCTGTATTGCCAATACCATCTTGAATCTTTTCTTTAATGCTTTGGCTGGCTATGCCTTTGCCCGCATGCAATTCAAGGGTCGCGATTTAATCTTTAAGATTATGATTGCCTCAATGATGGTTCCGGGAGCGATCATGACGATCCCCAATCTCATCATCAGCCGCACCTTGCTCATCGACGATACCTTGCTCGTCTTGATTCTGCCATTTATCATGTCGGTTTATAACGTCTTCTTAATGCGCCAGCAATTCCTCGGCCTCAACAAAGAAATCGAGGAAGCAGCCATCATGGACGGCGCCGGTCACTTCCGCATTTTCTTTACCATCGCTCTACCGTTGGTGAGCCCGATGCTCGTCGTCTTGGGAATCACCACTTTTATGTGGAACTACAATAATTTTATGTGGGCTCTAGTCGCCACACAATCGCCTGAGGTCTTCACCTTGGCTCGCTCGCTCGGATCTTTAATTAGCGCGGGTCAGAACAATCCTGATATGTACCCGCAGATGCTGGCGGGTTCGGTCATCGTCTCGGCTCCGCTCATCGTCATCTTCTTTGCACTGCAAAGATACATTCTCAAGGGCATCAGTATCGGCGGTGTAAAAGAATGAAAAAGAAAGTTCTTCTAGTCATCATTAGTTCCGCTGTCGTCCTCGCTGCTGTCGGCACGACGCTAGGTCTTTACTATGGCATGCGATCAATCGATCCCAAACTCTCGCCCTATGTCGAAGTTTATGAAACGACTGGGACGAAAGCCAAACTTCAAGCTCGCCAAAAAGATTTGGCGTGGCGAGATTATGAGTTCAGCGGCAACACCGAAGTCAACGTCTATCCACAAACTAATAAGGGGTTTTTCCACGGCGCCGGCGTCGCCATCACTCATTCCAGCGCGTATTTATTCCAAAGCCTCAGCGAAGACCAAAAACAATATGCCTTAGAATCTCTTTTTGCTCATGATCAAGGGGCTTTAAATGTCGTTCGCATTCCAATCGGAACGAGCGATTATACCAACACGTCATCGTTCTATACGCTTGATGACATGCCGTCCGGGCAGAAGGATTATGATCTGAGCCATTTTTCATTGAGCGATGACGAAGAATATTTGCTTCCAACCCTCCTCGACATCCACGAGATAAATCCACAGGTCATTTTTGTCGCCGCCCCTTGGAGCGCGCCGGCCTGGATGAAGACAAATGAATCATTAATCGGCGGTTCGCTGATCGGCCACGGCGAAAATGCTTTGACCGATGAAGAGAGCGCCTATGCCGCTTACCTCGTCAAATTCGTTGATGAATATCGGCAAAGAGGCATCAAAATCAGCTATTTATCATTGATAAACGAACCGACCATCGCCAATGTCAATTACCCCTCGATGCAGATGGGCACACCGCAATACATACGGGTGGCGACCAAAGTCGACGAAGGGCTCACCGCCAAAAAATCCGACACCAAAATCATGGCTTATGATCACAATGTCGGCTCTGAATCGGATCGGATACTATTCGATTTGTTCGCCGAAGAGATCGAAAATAGCGAAGCGCTAAAAAAGCGCATTTCCGGATTTGCCTTTCACGCCTACGGGAAGGACTGGTCAACGGTTTATCCTTCTTTGCTGTCTGATAACGAAAGCAATTATCCGGCGATGGAAAACTATATGACGGAAATCACGGAAAGTGATGAGTCCGTCGATTTCGCCGCCAATTTAAGCTGGTCGACAGCTAATGTGACGATCGGACCTCTTAGCCACGGAGTCAGCATGTCGATTTATTGGAACGCTCTTCTAACCGCTGAAGGAGAGCCAGTTCTAGGAAATGAAGCCCACTGCTTTGGAATGCTGTCCGCAGATGGAGACATCATCACCAAATCAGCCGCCTACTATTCTTTCACTCATCTTTCCAAATTTGCCTATGCAATCGATGGCCAAAAACCGCAGCTCATCGATTCCTTAAGCGATAATGAAGCTAAGATTAAAAGCGCTGTCTATAAACGAGCGGACGGAGCTTACGTCTACGTCCTCGCTAACAACGATGCGACAACCTATGAAGATGTCGATGTCGTGATGGATGATAAAGCCGTCACTTACCGCCTCCAACCCGAGAGTATTGTGACCTTAGTCGCTCCTCCGGCTGACGCCCATATCGATTACTCGGAAAGCATCGATTTCGGCCATATTGAAATAGTTCAAAAATCCGTTGAGCAATATGAGTTGTTAATTGCGATGGATAAGCCATATGCCGATGTCGAGTTCCGAGTGGGAGCGTCCGATATTTATCAAGAGAGCGAAATCGTATCGACCGCCAAAATCGATGAATCGACATATAAAGCAGTTCTCAATATGAACGCCCAAGACATATATCTATGGGCGATAAGCGGACAGAAAACGGCCTTTTTGCCGCTTTCTCTTCCAAAAATGCAGCCGAATGTCGTCGTTGAAGAAAATATCGCAACCATCTCTTTTGGCCTCGATATCGCCACGTCGTGGAGCAGCTTCTGCGACCCATATGGCAAAGCGATATATCGAAGCTCTTCACCGCTTTTCGATGAGACCGCCGAACAGGTGAATGTGACCGGAGGCGATGTCGTCGATCCGATTTACATCCTCGAGGAAACGTACCAAGATGACAATTACGACGATGCAAAGCCTTATTATTTCTTGGTGATGGAAGGTAAGAATGGTCTGACGAAGTTCGTTTCTTATCCGCTCGTCGATGGCACGAAATTATTTGACGCGCCGCACCTGACGCTCAACAATGTCGCGGGTCAGCCAATCCTCCATGTCACCGCCGCTATCATCGGAAGCGCCTCTCCTTCAGATTTAAAACTTAAAATCAAGGAAGTCCATGGCGAATCATTTGAAATTGCCAGCTCATCTTTAGCCTCTCTGGATTATCAATTCGATTGTTCAGCGTTGACGAAAAGCGGCACTTGGTACGATATTCTTATCATAGATAAAACGACTGATGCTGAATATGGTTTACCAGATTCAGCGATGGAAAAAATCAATTTTACGATCGGCCAAAAACGCTACGGTTTAAAAGAATGGTCATACCTCGCCAAAATTGCTTTTGACAACTTGAATTACTTCGGGGCCGTCGCTGATCTCGAGGTCACCGCCGGAGTGCCATACCTCGTGGTCGATGGTTTCAAGGACGATGAAAATAGCGCTGAGTTGCTGATAACCTATTTGGATTCGGCGGAATCATCAAAGGTGACGCTTGTGACGGCCGCTAATGAAGCAGCTGAACTCGGAAAATTTTCCTTCGCTGTCGACCTCGGGCAGTTGACCGATGCCGGCGTCTATTATGACATTGTCTTAAATATCGACAGTGTGCATAGCGATATGACATCGGATATGGCGCTTAATATCGCGCGAGAAATCGCCGGTGATGGTCGCGTCTATCGTTTTCAAAGATGGGAAGGTTATCTCAAAGTAACATTTTCCAATGAGGTATAAAGATGATTAAAGTGATTCAAAGCACTCGAGAAAAACGAAATTATTGGCAAGAAGTAAAAGCTGATGATTTCAGCGCAAAATGTCGCAAAAAACTCACAAATATCCAGGTTTTTACTGAAAGAAAGTATCAGTCAGTCCTCGGTTTTGGCGGCGCGTTCACCGAAGCGGCTTGCTTCAACATCATGAGCGCTTCACCCCACTCGATTGAGAAGATTATGCGCGCATACTACGCTACCGAAGGATTGAATTATTCGCTCGGCAGGACCGTCATCAACTCATGCGATTTCTCGTTGGATTCATATTCTTATGTTCAAGAAGGCGATCAGGATTTTTCAAGTTTTGATCTGTCGCGGGAACAAAAATATGTGATTCCCGTCATCGACCTCGCCAAGGCGATCGCCGGAAAATCATTGACGCTAGTGGCCTCCCCGTGGAGTCCGCCCGCTTATATGAAAACGAATGACTCGATGCTCTATGGCGGATCGCTAAAAGGAAAAGCCAAACCGCTTTGGGCAAAATATATCGCGCGGTACTTACAAGAAATGCGCAAGCGCAATATCGCCATTGAATACTTGACTGTCCAAAATGAGCCAGAAGCGGCACAAACTTGGGAATCCTGCCTTTTCACCGGTCAAGAAGAAGCGGACTTTATCCTCAAACACCTCGCTCCAACCCTCAAAGAGAACGGGTTAGCCAATGTCAAGATCTTGGCTTGGGATCACAATCGCGATCACATCTTAAATCGAGCAGATGCCATCTATGATAATCCCGAGACGCGCGCTTTAGTGTGGGGATTGGCGTACCACTGGTATGTTTCATCGGCACACGAAAATTTATCGCTGGTCCACGATAAATACCCCGATAAGCATCTGCTCTTCACCGAAGGATGCCTCGAACTCAACAACGCGCACAATGGCCTGCTGACGATCGGATTGTGGGAGCACGGCGAGTATTACGGCCGCCACATGATCAACGATTTTAACAACTTCTGCGAGGGTTGGATCGACTGGAATTTGGTCGTCGATGAAATCGGCGGTCCTAATCACGTCAATAATTTCTGTGAAGCGCCGATTATTTATAATCGCTCGACCAGGGAAATCATTTACAATCCGTCTTACTACTACATCGGGCACTTCTCGAAATACGTCATGCCCGGTGCGGTAAGACTGCATACCGAACTGCATCATTCGCCAAACGTCTTGGCTGTATCATTTCGAAATCCGAATGGAGAGATCATCACCATCATTCAAAACGAAGGACATCGCGCATTCGCCTCTCTTCACCTTGAAGGACAAGGAACCGCTTTACAGCTCCCTGCCCATTCAATAACAACGATTATCATGCACAAATAAGCAAAGGAGGAAATCATATGAAAAAACGTAGTTTATTTAGCATGTTGGCGACAATCTGCCTCGGAACAACCATGGCTCTTCTTGGCGTCAGTCTCAACATCATCCAATCCGGGATTCAGAAAGCGAGCGCGGAGGAGGCCGAAACTACTAGTTACTATGCCCGTCAAGTCTTCCAAATGAATCGCATTCGCTACGATGGAGGCTGGTCTAACGGTATCTCTACAAGAAATCAAGATGCGGCATTCCCAGCAAATATTTGGGATATGTCTTATGGGCGGGTTGTATTGAATGCAGCAGCTACTAGTACCTACAAAATTGGACTTCGTTATGCTGCGGGCACCTACCCAGTAAAAATTTTTGTTAATGGCGTTCTTTTCTTTGATGGTTCATTCCCGGATAACGGTTGGGGAAATACTGTCTATGATGATTTGACAAACGTTCCTCTTAATGAAGGGAAAAACGTTTTTATCGTTGCTATTTTGAACTGGGGTGTCATCAATGAAATCATTGTTCCTGCTGGTGTCACTCTACTCGACGAGGATACGTCTGGAGGAGTCTATTTAGCGGGTTGCTCCGACCTTCAAAACACTTATTTATCTTACACGGGGAATGGTGTCCATGACCCCGAGGCTTTCGTTTATACTTCCGAGCTTTCTTATGATGGTAATACAAGTTGGCGTTCGAATGCCAAATTCGATGTCGCAGCCACAGCGTCGACAAAATCTGTCGATTTAAAATACTTTTGCGATCAGTATACAGATGGTATTTCCGAACTCGGAATATCGATAAATGGAGGAGCCGCTTATAACCTCCCGGTTTACGAAACAGTTAAGTCAGTTCAAAATACGGTTACAATCCCCACTGATGTCTTAACTAGTCATGGGTTTGTGGCCGATGCAAACACCATCGAAATATTCAAACCAATTAATAATTCCGAGAAAATTGGACTTATTAGCCTGACCTTAAAAGATGAAGAAGTGGCAAGTTACAGCCCGCTTCGAAATGAAGCTGAAGATCATATGGTCGTGGGAGGTGGTGGCGTTCTCAAAGGTGTTGGCGATTTAGGAAATGGGAACTGGTCGGATGATGGCTTTGTTGGTGAAATGGGAACACATACGACACTAACAAGTTCTTCACAAATTGATCTTGTCACGCCAAATGTTAACTATATATCTTTCACCTACGCAGCGGCATCAGCAGGTGTATATGATGTTTACATTCGATATGCGAATGGGGGCGATTATACATCCTATATAAGGGCAAACCAAGGAAGTTGGGTGGAAGTGAGCCTTCTAAGCACATCTTGGTGGGATAATCCCCGTGTCGCTCACGTGACATTAAACATGCAACAAGGCAATCAGACAATCGTCTTAACCGGCACGACCAATCAGGGCGGATGGGCGAACTATGACTATGTTGACATCATTCAAAAAGGAACACTTTCGAATGATCAAATCGCTTATAATTACGCCGTCTATTTCCGCGAGCAAACATCGGTGGGATGTACAGCTCAAAATGTCAGCTTGATTCCATGGAGCAGCCTAAAGAGCGAATACCTCGCTATTTCTTCAGATGCAAAAGATGAATTTGTCGACGGCACTGACGAAACGATTGCTGATGCCAGAGCCCGATATCAGGTTCTCATCAACAGATATCCAGCATTGGCAGCCGATAACTGGCTGATCGATGGCGAGGACAATATCGTCTTTGCCGCTTCATCAAACTATCGAGTAATGAATGAGCAGAATCCTAGTTTGTGGGTTCTCGTCGGCTTCACAATCGTCCTCATTTCATCACTGGGCTTGCTCTTTATTTCAATGAGAAGACGAAAAGTTAATTACTAGTCTCAGCCAGCATAAGAAAAAGGCGCTCAGAATTTCTGAACGTCTTTTTTGGTAGGATGTTATTGGATTTCGATCGTCCGCTTTTGTTCGACTTTGCGTGTTTCCTTTGGAACCGAGACGGTCAACACGCCGTTTTCCATCTTCGCGGAGATGTCTTTTTCTTCGACATCGCCACCGACATAGAAGTTGCGGCACGCTGCTTGATAAGTGCGCTCGCGATGGATGTAGTTCTCGCTGTCATCCTCGATCTCATTTTTCTGCTCGGCCTTAATTGATAGATAGCCGTTTTCAAGTGAAATCTCGACGTTTTCCTTGGCTACACCTGGTAGGTCAACCATCAATTCGAAGTGGCCATCCTTGGCGACGATATCGGTTTTCATCGTGTTCGTCCGCCAAGTGTTGGGCCAGTCCGTCTTGAAGAGGTCAAGTGGGAAAAAATCGTCGAAAAATGGGTCATGAAGAACTAATTCTCCTTTTCTATTTTTCATATTTTCACCTCCTTTTTCAGTGCTCCCCTTAAGGGGCACTATCATTGTAGCATAAATTTTAGCACTGTCAAGATGGGAGTGCCAATATTGTGCTCAGAGATGAACAACAGCCTATTCTACTGTCACCGATTTCGCTAAGTTGCGCGGTTTGTCGATGTTAAGACCGCGCTTTAAAGAAACGTAATAAGCGAGATATTGTCCAAAGAGAACTTTGACGAGCGAACTTAAATAGATTGGGACATCGCTGACGACAAAATCATCTTCAGCGTGAGCGATGGATTTTGATGAGACACAAATAACGCGAGCACCACGAGCAGCCACTTCGTGAAAGTTCGAACGCATTGGTTCTGCCGTTCGTTCATCAGAGATAAAGCCGATGACCGGCGTGCCTTTTTCAATCAGCGCAATTGGGCCGTGTTTCAATTCACCACCCGGAAAAGCTTCGCTGTGAATATAAGTGATTTCTTTAAGCTTGAGAGAACATTCGAGCGCCAGATCGTAATCGGCGCCACGACCGAGGAAATAGACATCTTCCTTGGCAGCTATATAATCGGCGAGTATCTTGATTGCTTCATGATTAGTAATAATTCCCTGTTGGGCGATGATAACCTTTCGGAGGTCGTCAATGACATCTGTCTTTCCTTGAAGAGCGGCAGCTAGTAATGCCAAGATCGTCACTTGGGCAACATAAGCCTTTGTCGAAGCCACCGCCACTTCGATGCCGGCATAAAGCAAGATGGTAAAAAGGGCACTGCGCGATAATGTTGATCCTTGGGTATTGGTGACCGTAATCACTTTCCCGCCCATCTTCTTAATCACTGACATGCAGTGAATTAAATCAGCGGTTTCACCCGATTGACTAACGACGATATAAACGGTGTTTAATTCGGAGGAATATGGATAGAAAGCCCATTCGCTCGCGATGTAGACATCAGCCTTCTTCCCCGCACTTCTAAAAAAGCGACTGCCGAGGAGGGAGGCATGGTAGCTCGTTCCACAAGCTAGGAAGACGATATTATCTGCATCCTTAATATCCTTCAGCATCTGCTTGTCAAAAAGAAACGAAGTATCATCAAAGTAGTTGTCGATCAGGATCTCGATGCAATCATAGGCTTCTTCGATTTCCTTGAGCATATAATGGGGGTAGCCATTTAAGTCGAGGGCTTCCGCTTTCAAATTCGTCGTATGATAGGAGATATCCATCGAGTGCTCATCTTGATCAAACATCTTGATTTCATCGCGGCTGATGTAGCCGTATTGATGATCGCCGATGGCCACGAACTGCTTAGCGACCTTTAACATCGGAAGATAATCGGACGCTAAATAGTTCCCATATTCGGAATGGCCGATCAAAAGGGGTGAGCGTCTTTTGGCAAAATAGACGCGCTCAGATTCTTCTTTAAAGAGAATGGCCAGCGCATACGTTCCTTTGAGAAGTTGAATGGTCTTGCTGAGAGCTTTAAGAGGGTCTTTTATTTGCAGGTATTGTTCTTCGAGCAGATTCGCAATTACTTCGGTGTCTGTTTCGCTCTTAAACGAATAGCCTTTCGCTAATAGATCATTTTTTAAGATGCGGAAGTTTTCGATTACGCCATTATGGACGATTGCGACTAATCCGCTGTGGCTTTCGTGAGGATGAGCATTCGCGGCGGATGGTTCGCCGTGCGTCGCCCATCTCGTGTGTCCAATGCCCACCGTGGCAGAAAGGGTTTTAGGAAGCGCTTTATCCAAATCGTCTACGCGACCGCGCATTTTAAATATTTGCCAATCACGCTGTTCAAAAACGGCGATACCCGCTGAATCATAGCCGCGGTATTCGATGGTTTTAAGTCCGTTAATTAGGTATTCCTTAATAGGTTTTGACGATACTCCGCCGACAATTCCACACATGAGCGATTCCTCCTAGGATAGATTATACAATTAAATCGGCAAGCGTCGGATAAGGATAATAATCCTTCGGCATCATGTGCTCGGCTCGATTGCACGATTCCTTGATCGATTGCAAAAGCGGGCGAATGTTTTTAAGGCAAATATCAGCGGCTTTCTTTTTATCGCGATGCTCCGAAGCGACGCGGACCGAGGCATTCAACAATTCGTTGTCGTGATAGAGCTCGTCGATGAGGTGGAGACCTTCTTGAATTCGCTTCGAAAGAGAAGGGCTGGCGGAGTTGATGGTGAGATCGGCATTTTTATAAAAAGCCACGGTCTTGATCAAAGCTGGCATGATACCTTTATCGACCATCGAAATCAGCGTCTTTCCCTGGGTCAAAACCGTCTGGATGAATTCGTTATAATAAATGTCGTAACGGGCGTCGATTTCCGCTTCGCTCAAAACGCCTAAGCTCGCAAGCATCTTTCGAACACGTGGGTCTTTTAAGGTCTCGACACTATCGATGTAGCTTGGATAATTATCCAAACCGCGCCGTTGGGCTTCGTCTTTCCATTCTTGACTATAGCCGTCTCCGGCGAATAAGACGCGATGATGCTCAACGAGAATTTCGTGGGTGATTTTGATGACCACAGACGATAATTCTTCTTTGCTGACGCCGTCGAGCTTAGCATTTATTTCCGATAAGGCTTCGGCGAGTCCCGCTAAAAGAGTGGTGTTGAGAGCCGAGGCACTGCGCGAAGAACCGAGGATTCGGATTTCAAATTTGTTACCGGTGAACGACACGGGCGAAGTCCGGTTGCGGTCGGTGATGTCTAGTGGAAGAGCTGATAAATTATTGATCGGTGAATACATTTTTTCTAGCTCAACTGGTGTGATGTTCGGTTTGCTCGCCAATTGGTCAAAGACGCGATGGAGATTATCCCCGAGAAAAACCGAGACGATAGCCGGAGGGGCTTCATGACCGCCAAGGCGATAATCATTTCCGGCATCTGAACACGACATGCGAATTAAGGTGGCATAGCGATCGACAGTCTGAATAAAAGCGCTCGCGAAGACTAAAAAACGGAGATTTGAAGTCGCACCGTCGCCCATCTCAAAAAGATTAAGGCCGGTATCGGTCATCAGCGAGAAGTTGTTGTGCTTTCCGGAACCGTTTACGCCATCGAATGGCTTCTCATTTAGTAAGCAGATTAAATCGTGGCGTAACGCCATTCTCTTGAGAATATCCATGACGACCATGTTTTGATCGACAGCGACATTGACGTTGGTGAAGATGCTGACAAATTCGTATTGTCCTGGGGCGACTTCATTATGTTCGGTCGAAGCAAAGATGCCGACTTCCCAACACTTCTGGTTTACTTCCTTCATAAATGAAGAAACGCGTTCGGTTAAGGCTCCAAAATAGTGATCATTCATGCCTTGATCTTTGGGCATGCTCTCTCCGAACAATGTTTTGCCGGCGAACATGATGTCGGGCCGTTTGCCGGCTTGTTCTTTGTCGACGAGGAAGTATTCTTGTTCGAGGCCAATCATTGCCTTGACAGATTTAAAATTATCGATGCCGAATTTTCTCAACACATCCGAAGCGCTGGCATTCATTTTTTCAAGAGCGACCAAAAGAGGCAATTTCTGATCTAGCTTTGCCCCGGTATAACTGACAAACACGCAAGGGATAAATAAGACATGTCCACGCACAAAAGCGTACGAAGTGATATCGAGATACGTATATCCGCGCGCTTCAAAGGCGGTCCGAAGTCCGCCATTAGGGAACGACGATCCATCCGTTTCCCCTTTGAGGAGGGACTTGCCCGACAAACGGGCGATGGGCTGGCCGTCACTATCCATCTGCACAAAGGCTTCGTGCTTTTCGGCCGTCAACCCCGTCATCGGTTGAAACCAATGACAGAAATGGGTGGCGCCTAAGTCGATGGCCCATATTTTCATGGCATGGGCGATGGCGTCCGCGGTTTCGCGGTCGATTTGCGTCTCATTGCACAAAGCCTGTTGCCATTTTTCAAAAACTGATAAAGGCAGCGAATTTCGCATGACCTTTTCGTTGAATTGCTTTTTACCGAAATCTTCAATAACAACTTGTTTTTCCATATTTATTACTCCAATTATTTCAATACAAAAGATAGGGATTCTCGCTCATAACTAAAAAAGCAGTATCCATGCAGAAAGCATTTCGAATCTACATATATAAAATGAAATCCACTATTTATATATCGAATAAATCGATGTATTTAAGATGAAAAGCTAAGCATGATTGGGGCTCTATGATTTTGTCCCCGCTCTAACGACCACTTGGGCCGACAAGGCACCCGCCGAATCTTTCGAAAACCTTGTTCCTCGTCACCTTCTTTATTAGAAGGCCAGGCGCTATCTTTGGTGAATAATGGATTAACCTCCCTTTTGTTCCATCTTGCTTCTATTATACATAGTGCCTTGTCCATCACAAAAAAATATTTTCGATTTTGGCGATACGAATACCATGTTTTCGAATTTAGGTTACAATAAAAATGATGAAAGAAGCTCTCCTCTACGAAAAGTTGCCAAATGGCAATGTCCGTTGCCACACTTGCGGCCACCGCTGCTTAATCGCGCCCGGCCATCGCGGAATTTGCCGCGTACGTTCCAACATCAGCGGGACGCTTTACTCTATAAATTATGGCCTTTGCGTCGCCGCCGCCATCGATCCGATTGAGAAGAAGCCGCTCTATCACTTCTTACCGAAATCGGAGATCTATTCATTCGCGGCCGTGGGATGCAATATGCACTGCCCGTGGTGTCAAAACTACGACATTTCGCAAATGTCGAATAATGAGTATGTAGTTGATGGCGAGGAAGTATCACCGAGTGAACACGTCGAGCGCGCCCTCAAATTTCGTACACCGTCAATTGCCTACACCTATAGTGAGCCAACCGTCTTTTTGGAATACGCTCTCGAGACCATGAAGCTCGCTAAAGAAAAGGGCCTAAAAAATGTCTGGGTGAGCAACGGTTTCATGAGCGAAGAAACGCTCAATTTAATCCTTCCTTATCTCGATGCCGCCAACATCGACATCAAAGGCCCAAACGACGAATTTTATCAAAACCATTGCGGCGGAAATTTGAAAACCATCATAAGCAACCTTAAAACAATGCAAAAAGGCGGTATTCACATTGAAATAACCACTTTGCTCATTCCCGGCCTTAACGATTCCAAAGAGCAAATCGAAGAGCTAGTCCAGCAAATTGCCAGTAATTTGGGAACGGATGTGCCGTGGCATATCAGTCGCTTCTTTCCCGCGTGGCGGATGTTGAGCGCCAAAGCAACACCGCTTGAATCCTTGTATCTAGCCCGCTCCATCGGCCAAAAAGCCGGCCTCAAAATAATACACTTAGGAAATGTTTAACATGAAAAACCTTCGCGCATATTTTGTTCCTCATCCCCCATTGATCATTCCGCAGATTGGCAAAGGCGAAGAAAGAGGCATCAAAAAAACGATTGACGCCTATCAAAAAATCGCCGAGGAAATTGCGAGATTCGCACCGGACACGATTATAGTTATCTCGCCTCACGCTTATACATACGAAGATTATTATCGAGTTGAAAGCGGTTCCTCGAGCAAGGGCGATTTTGATTCTTTCCACGCACCCTCAATTACATTCAATGTCTCACACGACCAAGATTTCGTCCAAGCGCTCATAAAAGAAGCCGGAGCCAAGGATTTTCCAGCCGGAACAAGCGGCCGCCAAAACACCAAGCTCGATCATGGGATAATGATTCCTTTATTTTTTATAAATAAACAATACACAAATTTTAAAGTTGTCCGCCTATCTTTTTCCGGGCTGCCATTGCTCAGCCACTATAACTATGGCCGGCTCATCCAAAATGTAATTAAGAAAAATAGTGACAAGAAATATGTTTTTATCGCCAGTGGCGACTTGTCACACATGCTCAAAAGCGATGGTCCCTATGGATTTGCTGAAGAAGGCCCACTCTTTGATAGTCGCATATGCGAGATATTGAAGATTGGAAATTTCCTCGAGCTGTTCTCTCTAGATCCAAATATCGTTGAAGGTGCCGGCGAATGCGGCTTTCACTCCTTGATGGTTTTAGCCGGCCTTTTGGATCGGCTGTCTATCAAGTCGCAACTCCTCTCCTATGAAGGTCCTTTCGGAGTCGGCTATGCCATCGCGTCTTTCCAAATCGTTGATTCCGATCAAAAGCGCAACTATGGCGAGCAGCACGAAAAAGTAGAAAACCGCGAGTTGGCCTTGGTTCGTAAAAACGAAGATCCGCATGTATCTTTAGCGCGTTTTACTCTGGAAACCTATGTTAAGCTTGGCAATACTATATCAATAGATAAGTCGCCGCCTGAATTGCTGAATACACGAGCCGGCGTTTTCGTCAGCATTAAAAAGCACGGCAAGCTGCGCGGTTGCATCGGAACGATCCGTCCGACGACGAGCTCAGTTGCCCAAGAAATCATTCAAAACGCCATTTCGTCGGGTACCGATGACCCGCGTTTTTCAGCAGTCACCATCAGCGAACTCCCCGATTTAGTTTATAGCGTCGATGTCTTGAAAGACGCCGAGAAAATATCATCGCTAAAAGAGCTGGACATCAAGAAATACGGCATCATCGTCCGCCGCGGTGGAAGGAGCGGTTTGCTCTTGCCGAATTTAGAAGGCATTAAAACTGTTGGGGAACAAATTTCCATCGCCCTTCGCAAAGCTGGAATTGATCCTGATGAGCCTTACACTCTCGAGCGTTTCGAAGTTGAGCGCCATCAGTAAAAACTGCCATTATTCGATACGTAAATGATCAAAAATTAAACTGCAATATTCTTGGTAAAAAAATCATGAGGATGCCGATGACAATCATGAGGATACCGCCGATTAAATGATTGTAGCGGGCAATCTTATTGGAGACAACCTTGATTTTCAAGGTCAGCATCACGATTGTGAAGACGACGAGATCGTCGAGGATAAAGAAGAAAATATAAATTAAAACATAACCGAGACTCGACCATCCGCCCAGGCCATTTAACGCCATGATGTTGGCAAAGACCAAAGGCAAACCCGCCGAGCAGGCGAGTTCGATGAAATTGACGATGACCGCTAAGAGGATGACACCTGGAATAGCTAGCAGCAAAACGTTTTGATTGACGATTTTTTGGACGCGATCCATCAATTTCACGCGCCGTTTATCATCGGTGACTTCGCAGCCGACGTCTTTTTGGCGAATACTCTTGATAAATTGATAGAGATTATAGCCGCCGGCCGCTAACGCAAAAACGCCGACGATGATCCGGAACGCTAAGTTGGCAGCAATAAAGGTGGCGGTATTAATCCACGCCATCATCAAGGCAAAATAGAATACAGCTGAGGCCAATAAAAAGGTGCCGGCCAATATAAAGATGCGCTTGCGATTGCCGCTCGGAAGAAGAAGAGAAATCAGAAAGAGCAAGACCCACATCGCACAAGGATTGAATCCGTCCACAAAGCCCAAAACCATCGCCACCAGTGCCAATGAGATGTTCTTAGGTTCGATGATCCCGATTAGTGGCAATTCAATCAGCGTGAGTTCTGAATGATCGAGGTCGTTTTCGTAGTCGATGGCTTCGCCGTTCATAATTTTGGTCACGACATCGACGTGCTCGCTCGTCAGATATTTTTCGACATAATGTCGAATGGAATATTCCACCGCCGCATTAAAGCCCGAATAAGCTTTGCCACCGAGGCTGGTCAGCGGCTCTGAGGCCGGAATTTCAAAGACGGTAGCGACATCTTCTTTTAGATCGGTATTGTAAACGTAATCCGGATTGGGATTTCCGAAGCTGATAAATTCGTCGATGAGATATTTGACGACGTGGAGCTTTTCACCATATTCGCTTTGAATATCATCCAAAAACGTATTTTCGTCAGAGCAATGCGCGCAGTAATTGCTATAGAAAAAATGAATGTTGACATCGTGGGTGGGGTTGATATCTGAGGCTCTTGGCTCGACGAGAGGGCCACCGCCGCTTGACGACAAGACAAAAACGGAAGCGACGGCGAGAAGTAGTTTTTGCCATTTATTGAGCATTCTTGATATTCTCTATTTTTTCTGCAATTTCCTTGAGGGACTTTTCGCCGATAAAACGCGCTGCTTCCGCATCATCTTTGAATAGGATTAACACGGGCAGGGTTTTCCCGACTCCATAGGCCAAGACGGCTTCTTTATCGTGATCATAGTCATATTCGAAAAACCCGATATTTGGATACTTTCTGCGCAGGTCACGATAGCGGCCGAACATGATTAAACATGATGGGCACCACACCGCCGTAATAATGACGGCTTTCACGATTTGTGACTCGCTTTCTCAATGGCGGTCACAAGCCCGTTTATTTCGCGCTTATTCGTGAGGTGGGAAATGCTGACGCGAATGCTCGAAAGAGCCCGTTCTTCACTATCGGAAAGCGCTAATACGGCTGCTGATTTGTCGTTGCTGCTACCGCAAGCGCTGTGATTAGAAACATAGATTTCCTGCTTCGAAAGTGTTTCGACAATCTTTTGGCTCAAATGTCCCACTAAACTGAAATTGAGAATATGGGGCAATCCATTCTCGGGACTATTAATAATGACGTTGGGTATTGTGTTTAGAAGTTCGCGGAGATAATGGTTTAGCGATTGGACTTTAGCATATTTGCGCTCGTAATTTTTATAAGCGAGGCTCAAGGCTTTCTTTAAGGAAAGAATGAGCGGTGTATTCGGAGTGCCGGCGCGATAAATGGTCGTTGAACTACCGCCGTGAAGCTGAGGTGCCAAAGCAACATTTTGCCGCTTGATCAGCGCGCCGATACCCTTTAAGCCAAAGAACTTATGAGCGGAGAGGGTCATTAAATCAATCGCTTCGAAATTGAGAAATTCCTTGCCGATGCTCTGAGTTACGTCGCAGTGAAAATACGCTCCCGACTCATGGGCGATGGCGGCGATTTTATCAATCGGCTGGCGAATGCCAATCTCCGAATTGACCGAGGCGATCGAAACCAAAACGACATCCGGTCCCATCAATTCTTTTAGATGCTGCAAATCGACTTGGCCGCCTTTGTCGTGGCGGACGATGTTGACGGTATAACCTTGTTTTTGTAAGACGTTAATCGGGGCGATGACCGAAGAGTGTTCAAAAACAGACGTGACAATTCTCTTTTTTGCGCCTTTCAATGCTTGGACAACACCTTTAATGGCCAAGTTGTTGGCTTCGGTTGCACAACTAGTATAAATGACCTCGAAATTATCAAGATGGAGAAGGGAAAGAATCATTCTATTCGCTTTGCGAATTTCAGAACGGCTGTTCCGTCCTATTTTGTAGGGTGAGTTGGCATTGGCAAAGTATTTATCACACGCTAAATTAAAATAATTTAAAACGCGGTAATCGGCTTTCGTGGTGGCGCTATAATCGAGGTAAATCACGTTGATGTCTCCAAATGTATTTATAATTATAACACAAATAAAAAGTATCTTTTTCTATAAAAAAGAGGCCCGTATTTAACGAGCCTCTGCGCGATGATTTTTAAATTTTTACGAGAAGATCAGGAATTTGATCGAGCCAATCGCCCTTGAACAATTCAATGAGCCCTAAGTCAGAAAGGCTTGAGAGGTGAGGGTTAATCGGTATTTTCGCCAGCACTTTCAGATTGTATTCGGATGCTATTTCTTCGATGTGGCTCGCTCCAAAAATCTCATAGTCTTTGCCATTATCCGGACAGCGGAAATAGGACATGTTTTCGACGATGCCGATAATCGGGATGTTCATCATCTGCGCCATCTTGACCGCCTTGCTGACGATCAAGGAAGCCAATTCCTGAGGTGAGGTCACGACGATGATGCCATCGATGGGCAAGGATTGGAAAATCGTGAGAGCCACGTCGCCGGTTCCCGGGGGCATATCAATAAACATAAAATCGATGTCTTTCCAGACGACATCAGACCAAAAAGTCTTAACCATATTTCCGATGAGCGGGCCCCGCCAAATAACGGGATCGCTGACGTTATCAAGGAGGAGGTTAATCGACATCACGTCAATGCCGGTTTTAGTTGTCAAAGGCACGATTCCCAAATCATTCGCATAGGCCTTTTCTTTTAACCCGAAAAGCTTCGGAATCGATGGTCCGGTGATGTCGGCATCCAAGACGGCAACATTGTGGTTGAGCCTCTTCATCAAGACCGCGAGCATCGAGGTGACGATGGATTTTCCGACTCCGCCTTTGCCGCTCATGACGCCGATGACTTTTTTAACTTTGCTGTGCTCGTTGAGCTTAGCCGAAAAATCGGTGGTTTCTCCGGTTCGCTGGTCACATGTTTCAGCGCAGTCGCTGCAGTCGTGATTGCATTCCTTTTCCATAATTGCTACTCCTTTTTATAGACGAAAGTATTATACACTAACCGCGTTTATAAATATGCAAAAACGCATTAGAATTTAATGACTAATGTGGTGCAATTTGCGGGAAAAAGCCTCAATTCCTAGGCTTTTGACCCGAAATCACACTTGTTCATAGATAAAATCGTTAACTTCGTAAGGGACCGCTTTCTGATATTTCTCATTGAGAGAGGCGATGAACAAACGATTTTCTTCGAACGCGCTCTCGCTGAGAAATGGGTATTTAACGCTTCGAACTTTGCTATATCCGTGATCGCTTTGCACTACATAATCTAGCGCTTTTATCAAATTCTTAAAAAGTTTACAATCGGAAACTTTGATGCCGAGCGTCAACTCCGCTAGATCAAAATCATCCGCGCTCAAAAGGTGGTAAGGAAGTTTCATGTCGATATGAAAACCAGCGACCAAATTAATATCATTCAGCGCCTTCATCTTTGCGCAATTCGTGCCATTCGTATAAATGATAATCGGCTTGTCCGCCACTTCCTTAACGGCGGACAAATCCGCGATTAGATTTTCAAGGGGCGCATTTAAAAATTCGCCACCGCTGAAGATGATATATTCGAATAAATCGCTTTGTCGAACGATGTATTTTATGACATCGCGAATATCATAGGCTCGCTCGTGATTCTTTTTAATGAGCTCTTCGTAATTGAAACAATGAAAACAATGAAAAGAGCATCCCGTCAAGGCGTGGACTAAAAGGGCGGGATGCCCTGGTATTTCGCTAAGTGTCAATAGCAAATTGTTATAGTAGCGAATCATCGGTGTCGCTTTCATGGAAACGCCGACGCTGCGCCCAGTCGAAACGCCGAGCTTTACTCCAGAAGTTATAATCGCCTTTGTAATAGCCCTTTTCATTGATCTTGATATTCTTGCGAGCAATCATGCGGACATAGCCGATGACACGGCTATACGTTCCGATATCAGTGCTGTGGCAATTCGGGCATTCAGTGATGTTTAATGCATCAGTTGCCGCCAGCGTTTGTCCGCAAGACAAGCAGCTGCTGACGGTCGGCGAAAGGGTGATGTAGTTAATGGGCTTGCGGAAGAGTCTTTCGATGTATTGTGCCAAAATCACAGGTTCAATTTTCGACTCGATGAAATGGTGGAGGATCGAACCGGACGTCGCATAGCCTTGGAACTCGGCAGCATTTTCGATCTGCTTGGTGAAATCTGGCTCGCTGAACGGCAGCATGCAACCCGAAGTGAGAAAAACGTTATCGCTTTCGCCTTGAACGAAGATTTTTCGGCCTTGCTTTTCGGCCCATCTAACATCGTTGCGGGCTAATTTGATGCCGGCGTTTTCCGCGGGGGCGTATTCGATTCCACACGCCACGCGGTCGCGGACGATAAAGTCGTCGACGATGTTCGATAAATATTGCATGAGTTCATGAGCGTACATCTTGCCTTGGGGGTCGTTCATGCCAAGCGGAAAACCAGTATTGATCAGCCCTTCGTGCATGCCGGTGACGGCAAAGACGTTAAAGTAATTTTTAAGGTTTTTATTAAATGTGAAGAAAGTCGGATAGAGTTCTTTGTGATCTTCGACCCATTTTCTCTTGGCGAGGTGGCCTTCTTCCATAACTTCCATATACTCGCGAATCTTGTCTTTCAAAAGCTGCTCATCGTGGCCGAATTCAATCAGCATCCGGTTCATGTTTAAGTTTAAAACTTGAATGGCTCCGACGTTTCCAACTGATGATCCGAAAATTCCACCGCCGAGGCGCGATAGGAGACCGAGGTTGATATTTAAGCGGCAGCACAAACTTCTCGAAACGGCCGGATCTTTCGCTTTGATTAATGGGTTGAGATTCTTGTAATATGGATCGTTGAAAGCTTCGGTTCGAAAGTTCTCAAAATAGACACCGCCCCAGGCGTACATCTTTTCTAATAAGAGAAGGAAGACGGGGTTGTGATAATTGAAATTGTCGTCGATCTGAACGGTGATTAGGGGGAAGGTCAGCGGGATTCCTTTGTTGGTCCCTTTCGCCATCGCCGAGATGAAAGCGACATTGATGCGGTCAAAGTATTCCACCGGGATTTCTGAGTAGCGATATTCTCGAGCTTCGCCACCGATGACGACGTATTCGTCTTTAATGTCTTCCGAGGGCTTGCCAAATTCCAGGGTGCAGTTTGAGAAGGCTGATTCCGATCCGGCTCGCAAGGGGAGATTGAGTTCATAAATGAGTTGGTACATCAAGCGAACGAGGAGTTTGTCAGAGTAGTCGATGCCCTTTAATTCTTCATCGTATAAGTAGGAAGCCATAATTGTCGTCATCTGGGCGAGCATGACCGCTCCCGAAACCTGTTGGCTCATCAGCGTCACGATATTGCTGAAGTGCCGAATCAAAGTGAAGAGCGAAGCGGCGGCATCCGATTCCAACATGTTCTTCGCCAAACTGGGAATTCCTCGCATCGCCACATCGCGACAAGAGATGGATTGACAATAAGAACTGAGTTGCTTGTCATGAATGTAAACGATGCCATCTTCATAGAGGTCAACGAGTTTTTGCGGAAGAATTTTGGTTAGTAAATATTCCTCTTCCGCGCGGTTGGACAAATTCTTACGTAGTAAAGGTAGAGAATAGACGAAGTTGCTGTTCTCTCGTTTTAAGTAGTCTGCGCGCTTATCGTCATCGTCGCCGATGAACTTATCGATTAGCTCATTAGTCGTCTTAAACATTCCCATAAAACGATCCTCCCTAAATTGTTTTAACGGTTTTTGCTGTGATGTGGACGACTACTTTTCCCGATTTTTGGGCACAAAAAAACACGCATTTAATATCGGTTTTTTCTACTATGTGTCGTCGTTATGCTTATGAAGATTTGGCGTCTTCGTATTACATAGTATAGGCACTTTTTTAACTCTTAACAAGGCTATTTTGATTCAAAAAATTGCAAATATAAAAATACCGCCGATGGCATCGGCTAAAAGGCTAAAAAAATATTTTCTTCGCCTCCGCTTATCGTTTTGTCGCCTGTCAGCATTGACACACCGATGGATGTGAATACCAGGCTAATATTAGACGAATATCTATTCTGTTTAATTTGTTCTGCAAAGCAATTAGCGAGGAAAAAAACTCAGAATAATTAAAGATGTTTTTTGCTCCGATACATAGTATACTTTCACAAAGGTAGTAATAATGAAATTTAAGGCCCTCGCCATCCTATTAGTCTCCGCCGCCACTGTTTTGGGGTCTTGTCGACCTTCAAATACTGGTGGCACGTCGAATGCTCCATCATCGACAAATAGTACTGGCGAGTCTTCAACTGCGACCGAGACAACTTCTTCGTCAAGTGACACAATGCTTGACCCAAGCCGATTGCCCATCGCCGAAATCCGTGTCCTCTCTTTGGCGTGTTCATCACTCGTCAACGAAAAAGGCGTTGGAACATCGACTCAGTTGGTCGAATTTACCGGTAAGTTATTAGCGAGGCTAGATGCCATAACGACACAAGAGGGATATGGAAATCGCTATAAGCTTTTGTTCGTCGACAGCACTGGCTACATATATGTAAAAGTCGATTATGCAACGTATGAAGCGCTAAAAAACGGTATCGGAAGTACATATCGAATTATCGGCAACCCTTCGACCTATGTCGGAGAAGCGGAAGTCGTGTTGACGAGTTATCAAAGCGCGTCGTCCGTCGATGTCGATTTAAGCGCGCTGGCCGAATCGGCCGATAACATTGCCGCAGTTCACGCTGATGCCGCTCGCCTCGGTCTCAACAGCAAGGGTGTCGCCTTTGGCAGACTGGTGACTTTTGATGCCGTTTGCTATGGTAAGGCCGATGATTCCGTCCTCCTTTTCGCCGATGGAGATAACGCCATCTACGTCCACGGCAATCAATATATCGGCAATCAATTTTCGAAGGGAAATACCTATCGCCTAATCGCGGCCATCACGATGTTCAATTTCCGCCCGGGAGTGGAATTCCTCGCGAAATCTTCAATCGCGGCAATGGAATTTGAACTCGAACCCGAGCTGATAACCGCGAACGACCTTTACGATGTCAAATACGAGGTTGATGAGAACGCGGCTTATCCTGAGTACTCATCCAAATTCACAAAGTTGTATAGCCACATCGGCTACGCGAATTACTATTATAAGGATGAAAGTCGATATATCATCATTGAAGATGCCTTTAACGAAAATAGTTACTCGACTTATCAAGGGGCCCGCTCCGCAAAGGCCATCTTTATAAAAAATGAAGATTGCACCGGGCTTTATTCCGATTACGAATATGGCCAATGCCCTTTCTCCGAATATATCGACCTCGAGCCTATCCAAATCACGACTATTTTTATGCCTTATCTATGGAATAGCAATGATTATTGGCAAGGATATTATCTCGATGTTTCAATAGTTGAATAAAAATCAAACAAAACTCTTGTCTATTATGAAATTAGTGCTACACTAATGCGGTAAACTGGTGAATATAGGTTTACTTCGTTATGTTATTCAGAAAGGTGTTATCATGCTGGGAAAAGTTAAAAGCTTCAACAAGGAAAAAGGTTATGGTTTCATAACTGGTGAAGATGGCAAAGACGTCTTCTTCCATTACTCCGCACTTCAAATGGGTTCATTCAAGACCATTGATGTCGGCGCAAGTGTTGAATTCGAAGCGCAAGATTCCGAACGCGGACTCAGAGCTTCCAAAGTTGTTAAGCTATAATCGTTAAAACTTTATAGACACAAACAAAGCCACTTCGGTGGCTTTTTTAATTCGCGTTTTTCCTAAATCAAAGGGCCGTTTATACGACCTTTAGCATAATAGTAGACTATTTCTTTTTCTTCTTGCCTTCCGGTTTTGGCACGGGGTAATTAAACAGTTCGTAATATTTCTTGAGATGCTCACTCCGGCGCTGAGACAAGGCGACGAATAAAATATCGATGATGTTTGACTGCACGACGCGAGAGCGAGTGGAGAAGCTTCTAAATCCTTTTCCTAATGAAGAGTGCTGAATGTTGATTCCGCATGTCTTGGTGAGGGTGTTTTCGCCAAATTTCGTTATCGAAATAGTTTTGACTTGCCGATCGGCAGCAATTTCAGCGGCGGCAATAATATCTTTTGTCTCGCCGGAATAAGAAAGAAACAAGGCGACATCCTCGGGATTCAAGTTAGAAGCTGAGAGAATCTGCGAGTGGGGAGTATCGTAGATGCGGCAGTTGATTCCGAGGCGATCAAATTTAAAGAGGGCATCCTCGGCGACAACCGTCGAACCGCTAAGAGCGTAAATGCAGAGGCGGTTGGCGGTGTTGATGGCGTTCACGGCGCGTTCAACGCATTTGTCATCGATAATTTTTAAGGTGTTAGTCAAAGCCTCGATGTTCAATCGACTGACGAGTTCGACGGTCTGTTTGATGGTCGATTCTTGCGTCAATTTGTCATCGAGTTCGTAGACGTTGTCTTCACCGATCGAATTGCTGACGACATCATGGTAGAGATTCTTGATGAAATCGCGATATCCTCTGAATCCCAATATCGTCGCAAAGCGAACGATCGTCGCGGTTGAACTCTTGCTCTTCTTGGCAAGTTCGCTGATCGTCATCTGGATGACTTCATCTTGGTGGTTTAAAACGTAGCGCGCAACCTTGGCGACTTGCTTCGAAAATGAATCGAGTGATTCGTTTATCCTCACGATGCAGTTGTTCATAATGTCGCCCTCCTCAAGCGCGAAATATAAAAGGTGTTAAACCATCATACAATTCAATGAATATTTTTTTCAAATTAATTGTACACCTATTTTCAGATTCGTTTTGCATTTTGGATGATTTTCACCCCTGATTATCAGAAATTGCGTCGTTTATTATTAAAACAGCCTATTTTTGGAGATATCGCGTCCGCAAAACTTCCTTCTCTTGTCCTGAAACATTCAATTCTTTCGCGATATATTCATCAACCGTATCACATTTTTCGAGCACGGCCGAGAAGTAGGCGTCGATATACTCTTTTTTAGCAGTATAAAAAGCTCGGTAATATTTAATTAGCTCATGGTCGCCGGGATTGACTTCTTTAAGCTTTGCGGCGAGGATGGGCAGCGTTACTTCATTCGTCCGAAAATGCTCCTGATAAATCGTATTCATATCGCAGCCCAAGACTTTGAGCAAGAGAGCCGCGGCGATGCCAGTCCGATCCTTTCCTGATGTGCAATGCCATAAAATCGCGCCTTCTTCATTTTCGATAACAATGCGGAAGAAACGCCGATACGCTTCAATCGCCTCATCGCATAGCGCCAGGGAGCGATAGACTTTGAGAAAGAATTCATCCGTGTCCATCTTCGTTTCCCGCGTCAGCGAGTTTTCCTCGAGAAACGCCAAAGTGTACTTGTGATAATACTTTATTGTTTGGTCGAGGCGGTCTTTTCGGCTCACCGTTGATTTCGTCGATCGAAAATCGATGACGACTTTGAGATTATATTCCTTCTTCAAAACGCTGAGTTCGCTTTGCGAAAGGCGATGCAAATCGCTGCTGCGTAGCAAGCGTTTAAAAACGACAGTTCGGCCATCGGCTGTTGTGACGCCGCCCAGATCGCGGATATTATCGATGGTGGCAAATTTTAGAAACATTTTCTTGTAACCTCAATTTAGGAATCAGATTCAATAATCGACTGCGACTCCGGAATCGTGATGTCGCGCGATGAGACGATGTACGTTTTGGAAAAGTAATCGTGTGGCCCGCTATACGTTTTCGTCAGCGACATCATGATGATGGTGGCAAATACCGGGATCAATGTAAAATACGTAAATTTGGCAAACAGAAGGATGGGAATCCATATGTTAAATGATATTAAAATCGAAAAGCGAACGACGATTTGCCACCGCTTGGCGCGCGTTTCATCGCGGTTGTCGACGAGGGCTAATTTAAAAACCAGTTTAAAGGGCGTCTGACCATTTTTCATCAGCATAGGGATGAGGAGATGAATGATGCCGGTCGCCAGCGTCGCGTTAATCAGAACCGAAAAAATGACGATGTAGAATGATTTCTGAATTCCGTTAAGGTAAACGGGGTCATCTTCTAAAAAAGCAATGGCCTTATCGTATTCGCTCGCTAAGAAGGTTCTTATCTCGTCGTCTGTGGCATTGCCGGCCCTCGCAAAGATGCCTTCACTTTCTTCAACGAAATAGGTAGATGTCGTTTTCTCGTTGTAGTAAAGAGCGAGGCGGTCGTTTTGAAGAGCGCGCGCATCTTGGGAGTAGTAATAGACGATGGGAACGTCATAGTTCTCTTCCGGCGTCAGATCTTCGTTATATGCCTCGGTGATCGTCGAGTATCCCTTCGCGCTGTCGTAAGAGTAAAGGTGCGAGTCCGATAAAACTTGGTGTGCTTCATCGATTAAGGCGTGGTAGCCGAGGGGTTCAAAAAGCGTGAAATACGTCAGCGCTTCGAAACCAGCAAAGATGATAAATATCATTAGAAAATCCAAGAAAGAAGCCCCAATTCGCGTAATTAAATACGGTTTCGGCAGTTTTTTTTCAGGTTTTTCAACAACGGCAGGAGGGATATATTCTTTTTTGTTCATAGTCCAATCAATATAACAAAAGCGGTCGACAATTGAAACGGGAAGCTTGCTGGATATTTATTTGATGACTTCGCAGGAGCCTAAAGCGATGTTCAATTTTGATTCTTCGTCAAAGAGGACGACGCGCTTGCCGATGATGTCAAACTTTATTTTCTGGTCAAAGGCGTAGTCGACTGAACCGAACTGCACGGCCGAGAGAATCGTATCGTTTAAATTGATTTTGACTGTCGTCTCCATTCCTGACGGAAGGGTTGAATATGCGAGGCCATCAATCGCGCCATCTTCTTTGATGTGCAGGAATTCGGGGCGAATGCCGACGATGACATTTTCCGAAGTCAAGTTGATCGGTTTCTCGCTCGTATATTTGACTTTGTAATTAAGGAATTCGAGATTCAACACTTTCTCCGACACCTTCGCGGCTTTTGCCTTGATGAAATTCATCGTTGGGCTACCGACAAAATCGGCCACGAAAAGGTTGCTGGGATTATTGTAGACGAAGAGGGGCTTGTCATACTGTTGCATCAGACCTTTGTTGATCAGGCAAGTTCTGCTCGCTAGGGTCATAGCTTCCAATTGATCGTGCGTCACATAGACAAAAGTCGAATCGGTGTCGCGGTGGAGGCGCTTTAATTCCGTCCGCATCTCGCCTCTCAACTTCGCATCGAGATTTGAAAGAGGCTCATCCATGAACAAAACCATCGGATTCGGAGCGAGAGTCCGGGCGATGGCGACCCGCTGCTGTTGACCACCGCTTAATTCGCTGGGGTAGCGATCTTTAAATTCGGAAATCTGAAGCGTTTTCATAACCTCATCAACGCGAGCGGCGATTTCTTCTTTCTTCCATTTGAGGTTTTCAAGGCCGAACGAGATATTCTTGTAGACGTCATATGCGGCCAAAGCGCGTAATTTTGGAAGAGGAAACCGACATTGCGGTTCGCGGCGGAAATGTTAATTCCTTTATCGCTATCAAAGACGACGCGATCGCCGATGATAATCTTGCCTTCGGTCGGCGTCTCAAGACCAGCGATCATGCGCAGTGTCGTCGTCTTACCGCATCCAGAAGGACCAAGTAGCGTCACAAATTCACGGTCTTCGATGACCATGCTCAAGTGGTCGACGGCAATGAATTTGCCCCATTTTTTGGTAACGTTAGTTAATTCAATTCTCGGCATATAATTAGCCTCCTATACCTTTATCAATTGATGCACCGGTCAGCTTATTGATCAAGAAGTTAATTCCGATGACAAAGAGGACGATTAAAAGATTGACGGCATTGCTCAACTGATTCATGCCATAGACATCATAGAATTGCAGGACGTTGGTCAGAAGCGAGAAGCTCGACGTAATGAGAACAAAAAGCGTCAGTTCTCGCATGCAAGAAATAAATGGCAGCAAGTATCCGCTTATCAAGCTCGATTTTTGAATGGGGAAGAGAATGTGCGTCATCCGCTTCCACCACGGACAGCCCGTAATCATGGCCGCCTCTTCGATCTCGCCAGACACCTGAAGCATGGCGTTCGTGCCGCTTCGCGAAGCGAATGGCAAGAATTTTATCGAGGCTACCAAAATACAAATCGCCACCGCCGACATTTCGTTGTTGGTCATCGAAACATTGAGCCATTGAAAGCCGTCTTTGAAGGTTAGCGAGAAGAAGATTGCGCCGAAGCTGAGGGCTGGGATCAAATAGGGAAGGAAAGCTGTGCTCGATACATAGTTGGCGATGCGACTGCGGCGGTTTTTGCTGACGGCATAGCCGATCAGAATGCCGAACGTTCCGGCGATCAAGGCGACGACGGACGCGACTAAAACGCTGCGTCCAAAGGCTTTCCACACCGTGGGGTTATAGAAAATGCCTTGTGCGGATTGACCTTGGTTGGTAATGCGGACATCGAAACTCTCGGGGCTAATCCAATATTTCAAAGTCATCGATGCAAAACTGCCTGACGTCTCTTGCAAACTTTCGAGGACGAATGATATTAGTGGGAAGACGGCGAAGAAGGAAACGGCTAGGACGAGTACGGAAGCCACCGTCCATTTAATCCACGGCCGATTGCCGATGCGAAATTTGGAAACTTGGCCCGACTTACCACTGACGGTCGTAAAGCTTCGCCGCGATCTCGTAAACCAGTTGTTGATAGTCAAGATGAGAACGCTGAAAGCCAATAGAATAACGGCCACGACATAACCTTGGCCCTTTTTCCCGGATATGACGATCAGACCGCGCATGGCGATTGAGATTGAAGTAAAACTGTTGTTGGCATTTAAAAAGGCTGGAACCGTATAGCTTGATATCGAGCTGGCAAAAACGAGCAATATCGTCGAAATCAAGGCCGGCGCCACGATTGGCAAAGTGATTTTTCTTAGAATTCTAAACCGCGAGGCTTTGAGGATGGTCGCCGCCTCTTCGAGGTTGGCGTCCATATTGCGGAGGATTCCGCCGATGAGAATATACGCAAACGGAGCATAGTGAATGCCTAAGACGAGAGCGCATGGGATGAGACCATATAAAAAGCTTTCGGGAACGCATATTCCGGTGATGGCTTGTAAAATACCCATTTGATAGTTGGCCGCGGCGACATTCGTGTTCTTGAAAAAATTTTCCCAGAACATAGCAATCGACCACGACGGCATAATATACGGAAAAATAAAGACGGCGGAGATAAACTTCTTAAACGGCAAATTGCTGCGCGTGATCAACCAGGCGAGAAGACCACCACCTAAAACGGCGATCACGCAGGCCAAGAGCGCCATGAGAATCGATTTGTACAAAGGCTGCCAGAAGAAGTAAAGCGAGTATTCCGAGTTTTCGTTAAATAAAAGATTGGGCCATTGCGCCCAAGTAAAATCGCCTTTTCTGACGGTCGTACCCCAGATATCGTTGATCTCGCTAGCTTCCGAGAAACTCTGAACGATAAAGGAATCGAGAACTAGAGAAATAAGCGGGTAAATGACGGTCGCCGTCAGTAAAATCGTGAAGAGGAGCAAGATGATGTTGGCGGGTTTTGAAAAGAAGGTTTTCGATTTATTCCATATCTTGCTGAAGGATAATGACTTCATTACTTTTTCCACCTATATATTATCAACGGGAGAAACCCGGACCAAAGGATTTCTCCCGTTTTTTTCAAAGAACGGCTAGATTATCAATTGCGATAATTAGGATGCTTTGGTGTTGCTGGAGACGAGGGCGAGGATTTCGTTAATGCGAGCGCCTTTAACAGTGCTGAGATAATCGAAATCTTCATTGATTGATTTTTCGATCCATTGCGCTTTTGTCCAATCGTTGTCATTGATGCCAACGGTCGTTGAAGTGCATGGGTAATAATAGCCGTACATATTGGCGGCATCGCCTAAGCTATTCGGAGTGCTGGAATTGTAGCACATAGCTTGATAGCATTCAGGCGTTAAGAGGAAACGAGCATATAAGCAGGCGGTGTAAGGATGTTCGGCGTTTTTGATGATCTGGCTGTACATCGCGTACATAAAACCATTGAAACCATCAATTGTCTTATCCCAGTCGACGGTGACCATCGCAGTCTCTTCACCATAGGTTTGTCCCGCTGCGTCTTTCATCTTGGCAAACGCGCCATAATAGATGAAGGGATCGACGCCTTCTTGGGCGGTTTCTTCGTATTGGGTTTTCTTCATGGCTGTGCCATCGCTGGAGTGCCATTTCGAAATATTGGCGACGAATTCGTGAACGAATTGTTCGCCGCATGAGGAGTAATCATCACTCGCGGCCCAGGCCGTTCCGTAATAATTCTGATAAGCGGTTTCTAGTCTTGCTTGGTTCGCCTCGTCGTAAAGACTGAGAATGAACGACATGTTGATTTGTTCGGTAATCGGGGTTTGGAAGGAGAGGTTGTCCAAGTGATTCGCATCAGTGGCACTACCCGCTAACTGCCAAATGTTATTGAGGTTGACACCTAATCTCTCATTTGAGAAGAAAATTTTATTGAAATAAAGACCTTTTAATGGGTAGGTATTTTCTTCTGGTAAGTTGAGAGTTTCGTAGTCGCTCGGGATGTAGTTGATAGTAATTCCGGCCTCGAGATAGTCGGCCAGGCTACGAGCGTCTTGAACTAATGCAAAGTCCGCGAAATACGAATCATCGGCTTGTTCAAGAGCGGTTAGCAACGCATAGTCTTTGTAGCTGTTGTTGACAAAGGTGTTGACATCGTATTCCATCCAATCGTAAGTGTCGCAGAATTTAGTCAAGGCTTTGGCGAGCGTTGATGTCAAACCGACGACTTTGAATGTAGAAGTAGAAGCTTCCATCTCAGTTTTGGATGCAGCCTCTAATTCTTCAAGTGTCATTTTGCTGGCTTTTTCCACAATCGCGGCGGTTGAACCGTCATCGGTCGCAGGGTCGCAGCTCGTCAAGACAACTGAAGACGTGACGAAAAGTGAAGCGCATAGAATTATAAATGCTTTCTTCATGTTTTTTTGATCCTCCTAGAATCTTTCTGAAAATATTTTATCATGATGATTTTTTATAAACAATATTTTTATTTAATTAGTTTTAAAATTAATATTATTTTCATTTCGTTCCGTTTTTTTTAGTGATATTGTATTATTAGGACACCTTCAAAGGGTCCCTTTCGGAAATCATTATGCCCCTCGTCAACACCAACAAATTATTTGCTAGAGCCTATCAAGAAGGATACGCCATCGGCTGCTTTAACGTCGATAGCCTCGCCATGGCCCAAGCCGTTTTGGCGGCCGCGGAAGAAGCGCGCTCGCCCGTGATGATCGCCTTCTCAAAAGGGTCGCGTGAGTTCATGCACCCGGGCAATATTAAAGTATTATTAAAGGTGGCTTCAAAAGATCTCACGATTCCTTTCGCCATTCACCTCGACCACGGCAAGAACTTCCAAATATGTAAGGACTGTATCGATGAAGGTTTTACAAGCGTCATGATTGACGCTTCCTCGTCTTCGCTTGCTGAAAATATCCGAATCACCAAAGAAGTTTGCGAGTACGCTCACGCTCGCGGCGTCAGTGTCGAAGGCGAACTAGGAGCTCTTTCCGGAGCGGAAGAAGCAGAAAAAGGAATTGCTGCCCACCGCTACACCGATGTCGATGAAGTTGTCCGTTTCGTCAGAGAAACCAGAATCGATAGTTTGGCCGTTTCCGTCGGCACCGTCCATGGAATGCAAAAATTTTCACACGGCGAAACACCGACGCTCCGCTTTGATATCCTCGAAGAAATCAAACGGCGTTTACCCGGTTTTCCGCTCGTCCTTCACGGCGCTAGCAGCGTCCCGCAAAATCTCGTCGACGATTTTAACAATTACGGCGGGAGTATTGAGGATGCAATCGGTGTTCCGGAGGATTTACTCATCAAAGCCGCAGCCATAAATGTCTGCAAAATCAACATCGGAACCGATTTTCGCATGGCTTACGTCAGCGGGCTCAGAAAAGCTCTTGCTGAATATCCAAATCACTTTGAACCACGTTATTTTTTAGGGCCGGCTCAAGAAGCCGCCAAAACCATCGTCGCGCACAAATTGGCCCATGTCTTCATGAGCGCCAATCGTGTATAAATACTAATCTCATACATGCCACAGAGCAAGGGGAGGAACAAAATATGCCATTAGTCACGTCTCGGGAGTTATTCGCAAAAGCCTACAGAGGGAAGTATGCAATAGGAGCCTTTAATGTCGACAATGTCGATCTGCTCAAAGCTGTCTTGAAAGCCGCCGAGAAAACCAAATCGCCGGTCATCATCGCCATCTCGAGCGGAGCGTTGAACTTCATCGGCAAAGATTTTATTAAAAATACGATCGACGATGCCTTAAAAAGCATTACCGTTCCGGTCGTCTTGCACCTCGATCACGGCAAAAGCGTCGAATTGTGCAAGGAATGCGTCGATATTGGCTTTTCAAGCGTGATGATCGATGCATCCGCCAACGATTTTGATACCAATGTCAGACTGACAAAAGAAGTCGCGGACTACGCACACGCCAAAGGCGTCTCAGTCGAAAGTGAACTCGGAGCCATCGCCGGCATTGAAGAAGATATCAATGTCGATGACAAATACGGCCACTTCACCCATCCCGATGATGTCGTCGAATTCGTCAATCGCACGGGTATTGATAGTCTAGCGATTGCCATCGGCACGGCCCACGGCGCGTTTAAATTCAAACCCGGTCAAAAACCTCAATTGAGATTTGATATCCTCGAAGAGATCGAAGCGAAATTGCCCGGCTTCCCGCTCGTCCTCCACGGCGCTTCCAGCATTCCGAAGGTCAACCTCGATATATTGAATAAATACGGTGGTAAGATTGAAGAAGCCATCGGAATTCCGGAAGAGATGCTTCGTGAAGCATCCCGCCGCGCGATATGCAAAATAAATGTCGGCACGGACATCCGCGTCGCTTATGTCGGCGGGCTCCGCAAGGCTCTCTATGAAAAGCCCGAGGAATTCGATACTCGTTTCTTTATCAACGCCGGCCTTGATGCCGTTATTTCTCTCGTGGCCGATAAGATGATCGATGTCTTCGGTTCGGCTGGTCACGCCAACGACTAAAGGGGCGGACTTCAACAAAAAGCACGGTTTTCATTCCGTGCTTTTTCTATTTAACAATTAACGAGCAGTGACTTTAGCTACTTTAATAATTCTGACGGCGGTTCCGGAGATCGAAATTCCGATCGTGCCATCATTGAGATTGCGCGTCGTTTCGATGTCGACGCCAATCAGGGCATTGGCCCCTGCTTGTTTGGCTTTTTTGACCAACTCGGACTTGACGTGCGTTTTCACTTCTTCGATGCGATTGGAAATCGCATCGAATCTCTCGCCGGTCCATCCTTTGAACATGTCGCCGAAACCTCTGAGCCCGGTCGATAAGCTGACGCCGAAGATGCTCTCTTCGAATAAAACATCAATATATTCGATTACTTCATATCCATCCAAGATGTGTGTTGTCGAAATGATAAAATCATCCATTTTGCCTTTTCCTCGTATACCGGTATTATATCGCGATGGAATCAATAAATAATTAAAGAGTTGCGGCAATTGCTTTCGCGAGGTCGCGCAATGCTTTGAGCTGATGATCTTTCAGCGAGGACTTTATCGTAAATTTTTCGGTATTGACTATGTCAATATTCTTTAGTTTGGCGACTTGCAGGCGAATAAGATTATCGGCGGATGGGGCCCAAGAACCATTTTCGATGATGGCGATTGTCTTGTTTCGAACATTCAAAGCCACGATGTCGCTGAGGAGCGTTTCCATCGGCGGGAAGATGCGAAAATTATAGGTCGCCGACGCTAGGACAAGATGCGAGTAGCGAAAGATATCGCTGATGATGAACGATGGATTGGTAGACGCAACTTCATGAACGCGAATATTCTTAACGCCTTCTTCAGCGAGATAGCCGGCTAGAATATCCGCGGCTTCCACGGTGTTTCCATATATGGAACCGACGGCGATGACCACGCCTTTTTCTTCAGGTCGGTATGATGCCCACAGCCGATATTTTTCAAGATACCAAGCGATGTCTTTTCGCCACAGGGGTCCGTGGAGAGGCAGCAAGTACTTCACATCGAGATTATCAATTTTGTTTAATAACGACAGCGTTTGCGTTCCGTATTTGCCGATGATGTTCGCGTAATAGCGCCTCGCTTCTCCCAACCATTCATTTTCGAAATCTACTTCATCCGCGAACAGATTTCCTTCCAGAGCTCCAAAAGTACCAAACGCGTCAGCGGTGAAAAGAAGGCCGGATGCCTCTTCATATGTGACCATGACTTCCGGCCAGTGAACCATCGGGGCCATGAAGAATTTTAGCTTGCGTTTTCCGATATTCAGCGCGTCGTTCTCCTCGACTTCGATAAAACGATCGCCGAGTTCGATTTCATAAAATTGGTGGAGGAGGGTAAAGGTGGTTTTATTACCGACTATAATTACTCCGGGATAGCGGTCGACAACATTGCGAATAAGCGCGCAGTGGTCGGGTTCCATATGATTAATAATCATATAGTCTAAAGGCCGACTACCGAGAACGCGTTTGACATTTTCTAAGAATTGCTGGCCACCGGCTTGATCAACGGTGTCGAGAAGGACCGTTTTTTCGTCCAAAATGACGAATGAGTTATAGGCCATTCCCCGCGGTACGGTATGGATATTTTCAAACCTGCTGATGCGCCGATCATTGACGCCGACATAGAAGACGTCATCAATAATTTTCCTTGCGTTATGCATTTTAAACACTCCTCGATTACAACCAAGAAAATTATACTTGCGAGTTGCGCCTATAACAACTGAATGGCTTATCTCAGACCAAAAGAGACCGCTACTATTCAGAGACTCAATAACGTCTATGAGCAAAAATAAAAAACCAGCAGCCATCAAGGACGGACCCTTCGTTGGCTTTATTAATAACGGCTAAATGACTAATACGATGATGAGACCAATTATGCCAAAGCCGAAAAAGAACTGATACAAGGCGTGTCCAACTTTGGACTGATCAGCAAAATCATGTTTGTAATAAGTGACCAAGTGGACAATCGATAAGACAAGTTGCGCCACGCCGAGCAGCGAAATGACGACAACCCACGCCATCGCACCGCTGATGACGGCCACTAACGCGCTGGTTCCGCCGTTCATCGCCGCCGTGATGATTGCCGGCATTAAGACGATTAATCCAATGAGGACCGTGCCGAGATATATAGCTCCAAAAATCCAATATGCTGTCATTTTTTTCATAAGGAGAACCTCTTTCTTTTTCTATTATAGGGGTGCAACCGCAAAGTGACAACTCGAGGGTACTGCGATGCGATAACCGCAATGGTCATATCAATGTCGACCGGAGCATATGCTGCATAAATCATCATGAGCATGACGAATAATCGATAGATGGCTCTCATGACGTCAACGCTTCGTGATGAAAGTCGTTTTGCTCATTATTGTTCAAAAAGTATCAGCGCTGCATCAATAAAACTATTGAACAAAAAGAAAGCCCCGCCAGGGCGGGGCTAGGAAAAAGGTTAAAGAGATTAGTGCTTTTCTTCTTTGCCATCTTCGTAATGTACGACGATTTGGTTGAAAGGAATTCGAATATTATTGCGGTCAAAAAGTAGTTTCATCTCTTTGTTTAAATCACGCGTAACCTGATATTTTTTGAGTTCATCCGTCCGGGCGTACATGCGAATGACGACCGACGAATCAGAGAGGGACTGAACGCCCCGGTAGAAAGGGCCTTCAACGATATCGGGAATTCGGACTTTCAAGTCATCGATGTTATTTAAAATTATCTTCTCAACGCGTTGGATGTCTTCATCATATGCGATGCCGATATCGCAGATGGCCGGCGAGAGATTCGCAGAAGTATTAATCGTCTGTCGCAAATCTGAGTTATTGATGATCAAGACATCGCCGTTGACATCGATGAGAGTGGTAGTCCGAACGCCAATCTCGGTGACTTTGCCACGAAAGCCGTGAGCTTGGATGATGTCGCCGACTTGGAATTGCTTTTCAAAGATGATGAACAAACCGGCAATCACATCTTCGATCAGGCTCTGAGCTCCAAAGCTGAGCGCTAAGCCTAGTATTCCGGCACCGGCGAGGAGGGTCGGGGTTTGCACTCCCCATGCGCTCAAGACGAGAAACACGCCGGCGATGACGCTTCCGTACTTAATAATGCTGCGGACGATGATCCACAAAGTCGATTTGGCCCTAAATTTATTGATGAGCAAGGCAGCGACATATTTGACAATTTCATTTAACGCCCACACAAAGAAGATGATGACGAGCGTCTCAATTAGCGCCAAGCCATTGTTCAAAAACAAGTTGGCGACGTTGAAGAATTTGCCAACCGTATTATTGACGAAAACGCCAAATGGGGTCACCGCAAGGACCGGAACGACCCCGAAGATGATGGCGAAGATGATGACCGCGCCAATCACCGACAAGACGATGATCATTTGTATCATGCCCTTCCTCAACTTTTTCTTCTCGACTTTTCTCTCTTTTTCCATAATTTTCACCTCTTGAAAAAATATAACTACACACTAAGTGTGTAAATTATCTCCTCGTAATATGCTTGATTCACGGATTTGCTCAATAAAAGAGTAAGTTCGTAATATTGTTCGCCTGGTTTGCTGATCGTGCCGCTATATATCACCATTTGCTCAGCGACTTCCGCCATCAAAGTGTAGAAGTACCAATTTACAGTATTTCCATTTTCATCTAAGCCGATGATATAGCACGACACGGATTGAATGATGTGAAAGGGATCGTTTGTCGTTACGACAATGTCGTAGGATGTGCCATTATCGATAAATGAAGTTAGTTCCCATTGATACATTTGGGAAGTCGCAAATTCGACCGGTTCAGTCGTGATGTTTTCTTCTTCGTTCGTGTCCGGATTGACGTAACGAGTTCGCAGGGACGCGGAATACGGGGTGTTGGTCAGCAAATCGTCGACGCGAACCGGCACGCCTTCAGATTGGCTGCTCGCCCCATCAAAGATAACCGGTATAGAAGTCAGCAAATTCGCTTGGGAATAAACATCGACCCACAGTTCTATGGCGATATCGCGCGGATTATCAACAAACACGGAAATGAGCGCATAATCCATTCCGACATCATCCACATAAAGCGAGCCAAAGAAGCGGAAGGGAGTGGCAAATTCCCATTCATCGAGGATTGTCCCTGTCGTTTCGCCAAAAAGATAAACCACCAAGCGAAGATAAATAGTGACATTGTAATTTGATATGTTGGGAAGGATGGTCGTCGCGGTTAGGTTATCAATGATTATCGATTCATATTGAAGGTCGTCAGGGTCATATTTTTGCGGTTGGGGATACTCTTCTTCAGAGACATAAGCATATTCCAAGAGGGCGCTTTCCACTTTTGCTTCCGGATCGTAATATTTGGTGTCGACTAAGTAAGTCAGGGTTTCCGATTCTAGGCTTTGGCTTGTTTCCGGATCGAGGCGGACATCGAGAATTGCTCCGGCGAGAGCTCTGGTCAGCGGAACGCTTTTCGAATTCAAAATTTCGCGACCAAAACCGAGGTCTGCGGAGATATTGAGAGTGTAGTTGTCTGAACTTCCAAAGACGATTTGCGAGCCCGCGCTCTTGCCCACCGCGAGCGGCTCATAATACCTTTCGGTGCTACCGCTGACTTCGAGCTGAAGCGTGTCTCCGGCGATGCGATTATCGGGATCTTGAACATCAACGCGATAAATGATTTCGTTTTCGAGGACGGCGACGTTTAGAAATTCGGCGGTCACCGGCTCTTGATTGGCGATGACGACGGTGACGACTACGACGGCCGCGACGGCAAAAGACGCCAAAAGCTTAGTGATCAACTGCTGTCGTTTTTCGTTATCCCGAAATTTTTTAATGCTCGCCATTTTTCTATTAACGAAAAAGCCTTCTTATTTCATTCTATGTTCGTGATAGATCTATATCAATGAATAATTCATTATTCCATACGACATTAAGGCGGGGTCTGCAAAATATCAAACCACTGAACATCAAGCGGTTAATGCAAAAAGCGCTCAAGCACACTTTTTGGATAGCCAAATACGGAAAATATTATCGCCATCCTATCAGACAATTTCAAAAATCAGCATGTGTTTTGGCTACCTCACATGAGCAAATTTATGGCTTATAATTAAATTGCTTTATAATATAGATACATACAAACAATTCATATTCACCAAATCTACCCAAAAGAGAATTGAGAGAAAAATGAAGCGTAAATCAGCGATTATCAATAAGGTTGTTTTCTTCTCATTGGCGGCCTTTTATTGTTTGACATATGCCGGGTTGTATTTCGTTCCTACTGCCCTCAATTGGCATCGAGCCGTCCTTCTTCTGGGAGTTTTCTTACTCCTGCTTTTCTCACTTCTAGCCAATTTTAAAGAACGGCCTGCCTTTGTCAGATGGATGACCATATTGGTGCTATTGAGCATCATCGCACAACTTATCTTTGAATTATTTAATTTGCTGGAACCCATCCACGATAATGCAGTCGCGAATATCATCATCCACTTCTTGATGCCTGCCATCTATATGCTATTCGCCGTCAGCCTTTCGGGCGAGGCGCGGCTGAGGACAGCTGACCGCAAGGTTAGCCAGGCCTCATTTGATTTTAATGAATCCGTCCTATTAGGATATTCATTCGACCACGACACAATCGAAATTAGACTGTCGGATTCCTTTTCGAATAAGTACCAATTATCCGACACGGTGTTTTCGCTGCCGAAAGAGGAATTTCGAGGGCTTTTGGATGAGGGCGATTTAGCAAAGGCTAATTGGCTCGATCAAATCCTCGAGAATCAAGAACTAATCAATCGCAAGTACCACGTTCGCTTGCCGCATTTGGAAAAACCCGTCGCCCTTCAAATTAAGGGCTCCTATGTTCTCAACGAGCGCTTTGTCGCGTTGGCCATCGACGTGACCGATTATGAAGAGGTCGAGGATGCGCTCATCTCGACCAAGATGGATCAAGCCGATCTGCTGCAAAATCTTCCGATCGGCGTCATCGAACAAAAGCCAATTTTCGATGATCAAGGGCAGATGGTCGATTTCGATTTCATCTATGTCAACCAGGCGTTTACACAGCTAGCGGGATATACCGAGGAGATGATTATCGGCCATAAAGGTTCGCAAATCATCCCTGATGAAATTGAAAATCGCAGCATTCGCTATGCGAGAATTCTCAATTCTGGAGAAATGGAGTCATTTGAATTTACGATTCAGCCCGTCAACAAGCCATTCATCATCAGCGCTTTCCCAACCAAAAACAATACGATTATTACGATATACCAAGATATTCATCAGTTGAAATTGCTCAACGAGCAACTGCATTACTTAGCAACTCACGATGCACTGACCGGCCTCTACAATCAGCGCGGATTGCTCGACAAAATCGGCGAGCTCAAGAATGTAAAATCCGCTGTGTGCTTCTACATTACGATCGGCAATTACAAACAGCTTTACGATTATTATGGCGTGGAGTTCACCGAATCGCTCGTGAAACAATTATCGACGACGCTGACTCCTTATATCGATAGAGGAAACATCGCCGCCATCGCCAACTCCCGGGATTTAATCATAATTCTCATCGATCCCAATGATCAGGAAATCGACGCGCTATTCGCCCACGCAAAGAGCGGACTATCAATTCAGCACGAAATCCAAGGCATTCACGTCCTGTTGGAAAATCACATCGGCTTTGCCGTTCTCGGCGAAGACGCCGACAATCTCCGCGATTTGATAACGTGCGCAAGCATGGCCGTTTCCGAAGCGGCTTTATCCGAGCACAACATCATCATAAAATATTCGCCGAAGATGAAAAAAATGCTGGAGAGCAATATCAAACTCGCCAACAAACTGGACTTAGCAATTGCGAATAGCCAGATCGATGTCGTCTTTCAAAATGTCGTCGATTCACGCGACGGTAGCGTCGTCTTCATGGAGGCCCTCGCCCGCTGGACTGATCCCGACCTCGGTTTCATTCCTCCTACCGCGATGTTTTCGTACGCGATAAAATCCAACTTGATTGACGCCCTCGATGATTACTTGCTCGATCGCACGCTGAAAATATATGCCGAGATGGGCGCCCCCAACCGCTTGTCAATCAATATTTCGGCTAGTGCCTTTCTCCGCCCGTACTTCAGTAACCTAATCAGGGAAAAGGCTGCTCAATACCAGCTGGACTACAGCAAGTTAATTATCGAAATATCCGAGAATACCTTCGTCCAAAATATCGATCAGACCATCAAGAAGATCAAGGGTTATAAACGGGATGGCTTTTCAATCGCCATCGATGATTTCGGCAGCCAATACTCGTCGCTTGGCATCCTCGATTTATTCCCATATGATTTTCTTAAACTCGATGGAATTTTCGCCACTCGACTCGATTCGGAAAACATCAGGCAAGTCGTCAGCGGGCTAGTAAAAATCACCGAGCGACAGAAAATAGCCATCGTCGCCGAGAAAATTGAAAACGCGGAAATGGCGAAAGCGATGCAAGCGCTCGGCTGCTTTATTCATCAAGGATTTTTCTACCATCGCCCGGAAACACTTAAGAAGCCAACGCCATAGAGCCAAATGAGGTCGACATGCCTAACGGAAATTTAGTCATCGCCACAAGTGAGGAGATGAGCCAAGCTACAATATATTTGATAAATCAAAAGGCGGCACGTCGGTTCCACAGCCGCCTTTTTTTGTTGATGATTGTTCTCTTTTGACGCTAATTTTTGGAGATTGATATCGTCACATTAGTTCCGCTGATCGATGTGACGGAGAAAGAGTAAGGAAGCGCCGTTCCGCTGTTGAGCTTGCCGCTGTCGACGAAAAATGAGGCATACGAACTCATGGAGAATGCATCTCCAGCCGTCCATATGTCGTCAGCCGCAAATTGGCCGTTTTCCGCGTATGTATTAGCGCCGCCACACTGCAATAAATGCAGCAGTCGATAGTCGCGGTAGCCGGAATACTTCGACCCGTATGAGCTGTTTGTCGAGTTGCTCATCGCGTGGTAGTAATCGTTCCCGGGCGATATCGATGTCGTCAAAGTCGGAATTCCGCTGCCGGGATAATTTTTCATCAATCGCGCATCGACGTGCCAGACGCGGATTCCCGTGGTGCTCGGCCCTTTTGGATACATCGATCCTGAACCGCCATATTCATATGTCGCATCAAATTCGTTTAGACCCATCGGTGAATACACATCGAGAATCAGATATTCGTCGAACGGTGAATTAGAACTCAAATCGTTGGGTGAGAGGATGATCGCTTGTCCGGGGGCGATAGTCAAAGTCGTATTTCCGGTCGGGACGATTGGATCGATCCAGCCGAGAGCGACGCGCGAGTAAGGATCGTGTTCGCCGACATTGAAGTCTTGCATGTTGAATCCGCCCGCCGCTCCGTCAGTGCTCGCGGAATCATAGTTATAATAGTCATCGAGACCCATGAGGTGCCCTGTTTCGTGGATGTAGGTATGGGCGTCAATTTCGCAGTTTGCGGACTCATCCATGAAGTCATAGGATGCCCAGAAATAGGTGTTGGCGACCGGCGAAGAGACATTCTCATTGACGGCCGTCCAATAGCAGTAAGCCCAGAGGTTGTCGTTACCTTCATAATTGTTTGGCGCGCTATAGATCAGCACGACACCATCGATGTATCCATCGCTGTCGGCGTCGAATTCTCTGCCGCTGTTCACGCTATAATTCGTTTTGTACCAGTTCGTCGCGGTCGTGACCAAAGATGTCGTCTGCGCTTCGGTGATCGTCGTTTCGTAACTGGTCGGATAAATCGGAGCGACTGCGCCGGTGATGGTCAGCCTTCCATTCGATTCTTCGTTATAAAACGAACTGACCGAGTGCCAACCAGTTTCGGCTTCCGTTCCAAAATAGGCTTTTTGAATGCGCGAACGAGTCGCTTCCGTCATTGTCGTCCCAGCTAATTGGACGGGGATGACCAAGAGATTGACCGTCCCGGTCGTCGGCATCGAGTCCATGTTCGAGTAATAGTTGTTGTCCATATAGTCTCGATAATCGTACGCCATCGTTTTGACCGTGTAGTTCGGGGATAGAGTCACCGTCACCTCGCACGATGATGAAACAACCGTCGAACCTTGTGTCGCAGTGGCGACGATATTCGTCGTTCCCTCGCCTTTTCCGGTCACGACGCCGTTCGATACCGTGGCGATACCAGAGTTCTCGGTCGCCCAATTCAAGGTCGGTGTCGGGTAGACGTTAGCCGGGGAAAATGATGCGGTCAAGGTATAGGTCGAGTCTTTGGAAAGCGACAATGACGATTTGCTGATTGTCACTCCCGTCAAAGCCACAGGCTGTACCTCTGCCGCCGACTTGTACAATGAAATTGCTGTTAGCGAACTTGTGTATGTCGTGAAGTGAGGAGAGGATGAATTGTACTGAATACTGCCATAGCTAGATGTCGTGTTTTGAATCGCCGCAGCGGGATTGCTGATGGTAATCGCCCAAGTTCCAGATCCGCTCGAAGAGTAATTGACATTTTTGGCCGCCGAACTGGATAGCTGGCCTTCGGCCGAAGTCAGGGTGTAGGCGCCGCTTGTGCCACCAAGGACGAAGGTGGAAACCGATTCCGAACCAAGCGTAATAATATTGCTGACCGGAGATGGAATGGTGACAGACGTTAAGTAAGCGCTGGAAAGAATTCCGGCGGCGTAGTAAGCGCCGCTATTGCTAGCTACTACTAAATAGGAAACGCCAATGGTCAATTGCGAAGCGCTAGTCACGAGCGAATATTGGCTTGAACCGACTTCGCCGCTCGTGTCTGAGGATGAGCCTTCATCACTGCTTGAAGAGGTGCCGGTTCCACCGCCGCTTCCGACCGTGCAGGAGTATTGGATGATGATGCCGGTGATTGTCGAATACTTGCTTCCGCATGCCACCTTGAAATAAGAATATGCGCCGGATGAATTAGCGGCGGTTCCGGTCGCCAAAGAAGAGGAGTTGCCCGACGGATTGGCGCTGGTTCCGAGATATAGCATCATGTTTGTGCCGCTCGCATAATTGATGGTGATCGATTTGATACCCGTAATCGGGGTCGCGTTATATAAATTCCCAGAAGAGGCTTTTAGCTGCCCCAGGGTATTGCTGACCGTGCTTTTCATCCCATCGGTAAAGGCAAAGGCGATCGGATTGCCTAAAGCGGTATCGATCGGACCATATGAAGCTGTCTTATATCCGTCGCTGGAATTTGCGGTCAATGTGCCGGTCGCGGCGCTCAATGTCATCGTATATGTCTGCCCCTCGCCAAAGGCTCCACCGTAACCACGCAGGCTGATCAAGTTCGAAAGCGCGATCGTGGCAACGGTGGTAAGAACCAAAGCAATCAGGAAGGAGGAGGATCTTTTTAGTGATTTCATATCAATGTTCTCTCTTGTAGAAGGCGCAAGTTTTATTATTTTATCTTTTTTACCTAAATATTTGAAGAAGATCGTTACAAATAATTGATTGCTATATCAATAACCGCAAACTAATAATTTAATTTGTTCTTGAGAACAGCGATTTGAGCGGGGCTTTTGAAAATTACGAAATTGCCCGAACCGACAAAAAATAATACCTCATTTGCGTCGAATGAAATACGAGGTTATAGGTTCTGTCTAGTGAGATGCTTGCCACCACTCTTTGTCCTATTCGGTTAGGAATGTCAGCTGCGGATATACTTGACGATTAGTGTGTCCACTTGCAAAGGAAATAGATGGTCATTGAGGCTGAAACGATTGTTTCCATCTAATACTAAACTATTATCGCTCAAGTCATAAATATTCTAGAATATGGATAAGACCAGTGTCTTTGCTTCCGACGAAACTACTATCTTACAAGCAATTTGAAAAGGAGACAAAATATGGAGTATGCGTTCGTCCTCCAAAATGTGAGTTATCGATATGACAAAAAACAAGGAAATGTCCTAAACGGCGTCTCTTTTAGCGTTAAGGCTGGGACGATATTCGGATTGTTGGGCCCAAGTGGGGCCGGCAAATCGACAACTCAAAAGCTCATGATTAAACTTCTTAACGATTATGAAGGGGAGATTCTATATTTTGGACAGCCCATGAAGAAATACGACAAATCATTTTATGAAGAAATCGGCGTTGGTTTTGAGATGCCGGTGTTTTTTAACAAGTTAACCGCGATTGAAAATTTATCGTTCTTAGCAAATCTTTATCGCCAAAAAATCGATTATGAAGCATTGCTAACGCGCGTTGGATTAGGCGAAGCGAAAAACCAGCAAGTTGGACAATATTCAAAAGGCATGAAGGTCCGCCTGAATTTTGTAAGAGCGCTGCTAAACAATCCCAAAGTAATCTTTCTTGATGAACCTACGAATGGCCTTGACCCCACGAATGCCCGTATAATCAAAGACATTATTTTAGAATTGAAAGCGGCTGGAAAGACGATATTTATATCGACTCATCTGATGGGTGATGTCGAACAGCTGTGCGACGAGGTGGCTTTTATATCTAAAGGCAAGGTCCTCGAAATATCGACCCCCAGAGCTTTAAAATTAAAATACGGTCAGCATCAAATCAAGGTAGAATACTTAAAAAACGAAACGACCAATATGGAATCATTCCCGCTGGAAGGCATTGGATCGAATGGCGCCTTTTTGGCTATTTTGAAGCAATATCCCATCACCACCCTTCATAGCGGTGAGATGAGTATGGAAGACATCTTTATCAAAGTAGTCGGAAAAGAAGAAGACGAATGAAAAAACTATTGATACTGTTAAGAGGAGACATTATCCGCTTGTTCAAATATAAGATAATGTGGTTCAGCCTTGCCTTTTCCTTCATGTGGGTTTTGATTCTCGCTTTGTCGCAAGAAATCGAGGCCAAGGCTTTAATGCCTATGCTAATGGTGATGGACACCGGCGTGATGGCCATCATTCTTTTGGCATCTAGTTTTTACTACGAAAAACAAGAAAACACCATCAAGAGTCTCTTTGTTTCTCCGGTTTTGCTTGTTCAAATCCTAGGAGCGAAAATTATTGCTTCGTTGCTGATGAGCATTGCTTCGATTCTTTTAATTAGTTTAACAATGCTGATAGTCCATGGTGTAGTCATAAATTATTTATTGGCAATTATGTACGTCTTCTTATCGACATTGGCGCACATTGCCATCGGCTATGTAATTGTGTTTTACAGTGCTGATTTTGCGTCTTTCCTAATGAAGTATATGGCTGTGGTTTTAGTTCTGATGCTCCCGACTTTGCTTGTGTTTCTTGGCTTAATTGACGCGTCGAGCGAATATTTTGCGATTATTTCGCCAAGCTATGCAATTCAATATTTGATCGGGAGCCTTTTTGAGAAAAAAGACATTTGGAAAATTGTCATCGGCGTTTGCGTGCTAACGGCTGTTCCCGCCGCTTTATTTCCTTTTGTCGTCTACCCAAAATACAAGGCATATGCGATTAAGGGTTAATCATGAAAAAGTATTGCCGCCTGTTCGTTTACGAAATCAAAACCATCCTTCGGGATCCGATGAACGTCTTTTTGCTCGTCTACCCGCTTTTTATGTTAATTCTTATCGGTTGGCTTTTACCTTTGGGGCTTAATCGCGGCGGATTAAATAATTCGGATATTGCGTATAGTCTCACGATGATCATCATTTTTGTCGTCGTCATTTCCATCGGAGGCTATGTCTCGGGATCGCTTCTTGGATTTTCTCTTCTTGAAAATAAAGACGAAAAGACGATTAAGTCGATTGCCGTAACCCCCGTCTCACTAACCGGCTATATTATTTTTAAAACCATATATTCTTATATTTTCTCGTTTGCCGGGAATCTTTTCCTTATTCTTGGCATTAAGTGGCTTGCCAACGACGCCTATTCGTTTTCATTTGGCTCAGCATCTTTTGGCTTTGATAATTTGGATTATATCCACATCATTGCCTTTTCGTTAGTCAGTTCCTTAATCGTACCGGCCGTCGGGACTTTGATTGCCTCAATAGCAAAGAACAAAATTGAAGGTTTTGCCTTTATGAAAAGCGGAGGGATTTTGGTCATGATACCCGCCCTTGTATTAATCGATGCCATGAGCGATTGGAAACAATATCTTCTAGGTATCGCTCCGAATTTTTGGCCGGTTAAGGCTTTGCTCAATGAGGCGCTAAACAGTCAGGGTTCATATGATTTGCCCTTTTGGGCTTATTTGCTGATAGGCGGAATAATTATGCTATCGTTAGCGATCGTTTCGATTGTCGCATTTTTGCGAAAGCAAGCACATGGAGAATAGTTGCGTTTTTAATAAATACTACAATTTGTTTTTGTCTCTTGAATTCAGAGCAAATTAGCGCGGGTCAAAAGAGGTTTGGTTGGAATTGACAAATTCGGTTTGGAAATATTTTTATCATTCATAAACAAAACGCACAATTGAAAACAAAGGCCTTGAAATTTCAAGGTTATACTTTTCTATCAGACCAAAAAGAATTGCATAAAGAACCCCTATTATACTATGGTGGTCTACACACGTAAATATTGGTTATTCTCAAAAGATATCATGCGCTCTGTTAAAAGAAAAACCTCGTTCCAATCGAAGGAATATCGAGGTTTAAAGGGTTTCCTGGTGGAGATGCGGAGAATTGAACTCCGGTCCAAAGAAGGTCCTACAATAACGTCTACAGCTTAGACGATCTTATTATTTAACACTAGATGACAGCATCATCGAAGTATCTAATGCGAGACTAAGGGGTTTTCGTGTCCTTCGGCTAGTCGACCTAGAACCTTATTCCCTTGTTATGACACTGACCCGAAGCGTGAGGGACCAAACCTTCGGAAGCGCGCTGCTAGGTTAGAAACCTAATCCGGTATATTGGAGCTTAATTAAGCGGCAGCGTATGAAAGATTTCTGTTGCCAGTTATCTTTGTTTTGATGATTACGTCATCACTCGGCTGCAGTCACTGCGAACACAACCCTGTCGATGCCATGACATCCCCATGTTGGCTTATGTCTTCCATAAGCGTAGTAATCTTAGCATAACAAAAAGATGCAAGCAACAAATCGCATCGAGATGTACTTTGTTAAGTGCGTTTAATTCCAAATCCGATCAGCAAAGCTGGGAAAATCGATAAATGGATTGCGGTTTCCCTGCTTTTGAAAAGCAATATTGTTGCGATTGGTTTCTTCGCTGCTGACTGGATCTTCGGCATTCCATTTGCGAAGCAGCTTGTAACAATCTGATTGGCTGTTAGCCCCGATAACGCCCGTAATATACAGTTTGCCGGTCACGCCGGTTCTCGTCGTGCCACCAAAATCCGTGCCGTAATGCGTGTAGACATACATGATAATTCGCGCGACATCGCCTTTCATCGCATCGGCGGGTTCGGTCACTCCGTAGTTATTGCCGGAGCCGAATTTCACAACGCCACCGCCCGAAAAAGACATTGTTTGCGGAGCGCCAAAGATCGGGGCGAACATCGAGCTTCCGCGATTTGAGTTATAAGTTTCGATCGCGGCTCGAATATGATGGATATCAGACCCGGCATACGTCTTTCCAAAAAGTTGCACCGAACCGTCTTTGGATTTAGCTTGCGGCCAGACGTGCTCTTTATTGAAATCGGTGTAGTTCTGCCCGGAGTAAAAACATTTGCTGTCGGTTGTCTTGAGCGTCGTGTCGAGGCTTGAATAAGAGACGTATGTGGTGTGCGTCGACATCATTAGGTTGTGAAGTTTTGTGCCGAGTGAACTTCCGCTATCGGCCGCCGTAATGGAATTGTAGTAAGTGCCTGAATAGGTTTCGGGGCTGGTGTATGACTTCGGTGCCACAGCGCTCAGACCTTTGCTGACGATTCGCGTCGGGTAACCGGAAAATTCTGGAACGCCGTAACTGCTCGTGTACGAATAGTATGTAAAAATACCCTCGAGGGTTATCTCGTCTCCGGCGCGAATACCCGCGCTTCCGAACGAATCATTATTCGTGTACGAATAAGTTGTGCCTGATAAGGTGATGCACGTATTTTTGCTGCTGACGCCATAGGCGACGATCGTCCACCCGTTGTCGACTAAATCAAAGTATCCTTTTTTATAATAGCCGGCATATTGTGCTATTCCCGTCACGCGATAAAGAATCTTTGCATCCGAGGCTCTTTTCTGCGCCAAGGCTTGAACGGTGGTCGCGACGGCTTTGGGGTTTTCGGGATTGGGCGCGCTCGGGTCCACCGGCGTGCTTGTTGACGAGGAGGACGAGGAGGAAGCGTTTAAACTCGTCTCGCTGCTCGATGTATTTTGATGATATTTCTTCACGTCCACAACCCGAGAGCAAAAAAGCAGCAACGGCCAATAGCAAAATCGATTTATTAAGCATTTTCATAAGTGAGATATCTTGCCTCGTAACTGTCGCTGATGTTGAAAAAGGCTGAACACGGGCGCATTACCGATTAAACCGATCATCCACCAAGATGTGGAAGAGCGCGATAATTTGCGTGATGAGTAAGGCCGAAGCGCCTAAGATCGGACCATAGCTTATCTGCGTGTTGGCCGCCACGAATCCGGGCGTGGCAAAGGTGACGATGAACGGCATGAAGATCATCGCAAACATACTGATGAAAGCCATCACCAAAGCAAAGATCAGATTCGTCTTTTTGCGATTTGATAAGAAGAAGGCCAAGCAGCTCAATCCGGCGAGTTGGTAGGTGACCAGCAAATAGATATTGATGTGAAAATTCATCGTGTAATCATGAGTCGCGTCGCTAAAGGCGAATTCCCCGCCGAAAACGGCGATCCAAGTGGGATAGTGCACAGCAGTGCCGTCGAGCAGCGTCTCGCTCGCGAACGGAAACGCGATCGTGACGAGCGAAAAGATGGAGAGCAAAACGGCTATCCACTTCGTAGATTGAATCAAACGTAATTTCCTGTTCACATCCATCTCCGCATTAATATAGATTAAACAACGCCAATTAGCAACCACCAAAGACATTTAATAGTGTTTGAAAAAGGGACTTATATATAATAAACTATGTAAGCGATTGGAATTAGTGAAAAATATGAAAAACTTTAAATTAATCTTAAAAAGCCTCATCAACAATGATGCTTGTATAGAAGGCGGGAGAACCAAGAGATGGTTTTTTGCCGTGATCTTCGTCGTCTTGTCGGTCATCTTGGCCACTCTTCCCATCATGGTCAACGCCTTGAAAGTCAACGGTTCGGATTTTACCGATAATAACTACGTCTACAACTACGATAATGCCATCGTCGCTTTCAGCGATCACCTCCAAGACAACAATTTGTCGATGAGCGTCAACGAAATCGAAAATGAGCGCTACCTGAATGTCGACCAGGAGCGTTGGAACAGCGTCCACAGCGGCGAGGACAACATCTTCAATCAATATGTCCATCTCAATAACGACGGCGATATCGACTTCGAAGTCTATTTCACGAATACGGTCGGCGATGAATACGCCACTTATGTCGATCACGTTCAAAAAAACGAGAGTCCAATCAACGGCCTACCCCGCGATCCCGATGCCAGCCCGCGGACGATTAGCTTTCTCCTCTTTGGCCGCAAGCAGATGATCGGAGCCTTTTATCAACCCGACAATTCCACCGCCGTCACCACCATCAGCGGCGATTATCTCACTCTGCCCTTGGGCTTTAATTTTAAGAGCTTAGCGACGGCGGTCGTCGACAATGTCACATATGTGACGAGCCACGACGCGAAATTCTCCGAAGTCGGAGGCGCGGTCACTTTAGAAAAATATCGGGACCAAGTCTTTTATGCTTGGGATGATGCTTACGACGATTTGCATTACGTCACCAAAATGAGCACGGCGCGCAACTTGACGCTGATCTTCCTCGGCGTCGATGTGGGATTGATCGCTTTCATGGGTTTGATGATTTTCATCTTGACGCGCGGCAAGAAAAACCCCTTCCGCATCTACACTTTCTGGGAGACGCAGAAGATTTCCTATTGGGCGTCGTTCGCTCCGTCCGTCTTAGCGATGATCGGCGGCTTCATATTCGCGCAATACGCGCCGATGATGTTCATCATGCTAATCGGCATCCGCATCATGTGGATGTCGATGAAATCGCTCAAACCGGCGATGTAATCCGAGAAAACGCTTGGAACAAAAATAATAAGGAGATGTAAATCTCCTTTTTAAATTTTCTAAATAATGTAATCAAATTTACGTTCTTGGTCATTTATATAGTAGGAGATCTAATATATGAAAATATTTAAACCGCTCTTAGTCGCCGCTAGCGTTTTCGTGCTTGCTGCTTGCAGTTTTTCGCCGACGGCCCACACCGTCGAAAACGAACCCGTGATCAATTTGCGAAATACCAATACTCAATATGCTTTCGCAGCCTATACCGGAATCCGCATGCTTGAAGAAATAGGCGTTGTCAGCACCCCGCAAGCCCTGCGCCAAGCTGATGAGGAAGATACGGCGGACGATGAGTTGGAAATCGTCAACCGCTATTTGAATCTCTATAAGGAATTAACCGAAGAAGGCGTGTTGGATGTCGCGATGGCGGAAGTCAGCGACCGCCCCGAATATGTTTTCCAAATTACGATAACGACGACTGACATCGACAAGGTCCAATCGACGTTCGTCCTCTATTTCAACGAAGTCGTCATCGAAGATGAGACCGAAGTTGATGACGACATCGACGATACGGGCGAAACGACGATTGTCGAAGAAGAAGTCGAAGAGAGCGACCATAGCGGAAATTACCGCCATCGCGAAGATCCGCGCAGCGACGATGAATCCACCCTTCTAGAAGGTATCGTCGTTATCGGGGAAGAAGAATTCATCGTGAGAGGTTATCGCTTAGTCGATGAAGATGAGATCAGATTCGGTTTCCGGGCCCAAGCTGACGATGGGCGCGTTCTCCGCATCTCGCACCTCAGCGAAGAAAACACGCAGCGATTCCACTACTTTTTAAGAAATCACAACGTGCTGATCACCGAAAAGAAAGTCATGATCAAAGTCGAAGACAACGCCACAATTCTCAAATTGGAAGAGAGAGCGGGCCAAGTCCGCGAAAAATACTCGTTCCGCCAAGAAGCCACGGATGATGGCGTCTACTACAAAATCCGCTTTATGACGCCGGAAGGAAAAGGCACCATCCACATTTATGTGACCGTCGATGACTTGGGTCAAGAAGTCTTAGAATACTTCTTCTCAGGCGGAAACGCCTACCACCACGACGGCGGTGGAAATCACCATGGCGAACACGGTGGAGATGGACACGGTGGAAACGGCCATCGCGGCGACGACCCCGAGCAGGAAGACGACGAAGATTACGAGGAGGATTTTGGCGACCTCGACGAAATCTAAAAAACAAGCAAAACAAAAACCGAGAGATGCATGAAGTGAGACCCAAATGTTAGACCAACTAACAGGAGGGTCTTTTTTCTATGAAGTTTACAAAAGAATTTAAATTAGAGTGTGTAAGAAAGTATAAAGACGGTATACCGATAGATTATCCAGGTGATTGCAAACGCGATACATTTTACAAATCTGTTTTAAATTGGGTAGGAATGTTTGATGCGTTAGGTGAAGTCGGGCTAGAACATAGAGTACAAAAACGAACATGGGTCGATAAGTTTGGAATGATTCAATTAGTTTTGGAAGGACGGTCGATTAGAAGTGTAGCTTTAGCCAATGGCATTCAAGGGAATTTACTTTCAAAATGGTACAAAATCTATCAACGTTCAGGTGTGGATGGGTTAAAATTAGACCATCGAGGGAGACCACCTAAAATGGCAAAGAAACCAAAACCACCCAATCAACCAAAAACCCAGACTGAATTAGAACGAGAAAATGAAGAGCTACATGCGGAGGTAGAATATCTAAAAAAACTAAGTGCCTTAGTTCAAATAAGGAAGGACCGACAACCGAAGAAAAAGTAGCGGTTATCGTCGAATTAAGGCAGTATTTCCCATTAAAAGTTCTTCTAAAAATCTCTCGAGTACCAAAAGCAACGTTCTTCTATACCATTAAAAAAGTGAATAAAGATGGGAAAAACGAAGAAATCATCAAGCAAATCGTTGAAATATACCGTCAAAACAAAGGTAGATACGGTTATCGAAGGATTCAATTGGAACTAGCGAATCGTGGCTATCCAGTGAATCATAAGAAGATTAAACGAATTATGAATTCACTAGGTATCCATGGGATGACTCCTCGAGGGAAATATAAATCCTATAAAGGGGATCAACATGGAACATGTGAAAATCTGCTTCTTCAAAAAGTTGTGGATGAAATCAACCACAAGACCATTTACGAACGAGACTTTATGACCAAGGCATGCAATCAAAAGTGGACAACGGATGTCTCTGAATTCCATATAGCAGCAGGAAAACTTTATTTATCACCAATTCTCGATATGCATAATCGTGAGATTGTATCCTACAATCAATCAAGAAATCCAAATTACTACCAAACCAGAGATATGTTAAGAAAAGCGATGGATAAGTATGACAACCTTGAAGGATTAATCTTCCATAGTGATCAAGGATGGCAATATCAAATGTCTCATTATCATAAGGAACTTGAGCATCGGGGGATACGACAATCGATGTCAAGAAAAGGCAATTGTTTGGACAATTCACCGATGGAAAACTTCTTTGGCGTGATGAAAAATGAAATGTTCTATGGTCATGAACACGAATTTCAAACCCTAGAACAATTAGAACAAGCTATTCACGAATACATCAAATATTACAACTTAGAACGTATAATGGTAAAAACAAAAGGACTGTCGCCATATATGTATAGACAACAGTCCTCGATTCAAATAGTATGTTAATCAACGAGTCTAACAAACAGGTCTCATCTCATTTCATCACCGGTTTTTATAAGAGATGGCATAAGTGTTCAATTTTGATACAAAGTCGACACTTTCACTTTAATATTAGCCATTTAGACCCGGTATTAGCCGTCAATAAATTGAATGGTTTACGAGGTATAAAACAGGAACCAATGGTTCGAATCCCGTTAATAAGGCAGGGCGATCAAAATTCAATTTGTTTTAAAGTGTCAACCAACAAAAAGAAAGACAACTTCTCTTCTTGCAATTTGCGGAAACCAAATTGTTCATAGAATGATGCAGATGACTCCTTGGCATCGACTAATACTAATCTAATCCCAATGATGTTTACCACACTCAAGATTTTCAAAAATGCTTCCTTTAATAATGCTTTCCCGTATCCTTTTCGCTGCTTTTCTTTTTTAACACCTAATCGAGCAATTTTGATGCACGGAATTGGATATTTAGGGAGTGATGCAGAATCATAGTCAGGTAGCTCTTGGTACTTAATTGAAGCGCTGCACAAAGTGAAAAACCCCACAATTTCATTCATGTCTTCTAATAAAAATGTTCGGCCAAAACCTTTTTTGTCATTGTTGAAAGCGTATTTTCTAAGAAAATCATCGAGGTCAATATTTCCACACGAAAAGGATTTCAGGTCTTTTTCGCTTACTTCCTCAATAGGTCTTAGAATCATTTAAACAATGCCCTTAATGCCTCATTTGGTTTTGGCGGATTTTTAAGGGCTTCCATGAGAGAGTCTCTTTCGCTGTTCATCAAAGTGACAATCTCATTTTGCTCTAAATCAATCTTGGCTTGTTTATAGACCACATTAATAACATAAGATGATACAGAAACATTTGCGAGCTTTGCTGCTTCTTCAATTGTTTTCTTTTTATCATTCGGAACGCGAAATTCAATGCGTTTTTCTTTTAAAGCTATTGCCATAAATATTCTCCTTCACACCTCTAGCATGCTAATTATAACAAATGTACGGCACTTGTACACACATTTTAATACAATTCCAGATGATTGTCGCGTATTTATATGTTAGGAACAAAAAAATTACTCAATTAATGAAAAGACATAGAGATAGGTTGTCATGATTTACAGAAAATAAAGGACTGACACTTGCGTATCAATCCTATCATTCTTAGATGGCAAAGATTGTTTGATTTAATACATTGCTAGCGGTAATCGTTCAATCGTGCAACCCCCACCCTCTAATCGTTCAATTGTTCAACCCGTTCTATTTTGTTTTAATCCATTGTTAATGTAATAAGAGATAATGTATTCTCATTATCTATTAAAAGATAAATGTTTATAATTGTTAAATACATTTGTTCACCTTTTGTCCTCTTCTGCTGTTAAAATATAATAAATTGAAAAAAGCACGTAAATCTTTTTATATTTATGTGCAAAAATGGAGAACTAATGGAAAACAAAGATTTATTAATTAATTTGTTTAGTGCCAAAGCAAAGTTAAACTCATTCGAAATATTGGGCCTTTTTGCTCGACAAAATGTTGTTATTTCTCTTGGCAGTGATTCAAAACTAATTGGTAGGATTTTCGAACTGCTTACGTTTAACATACTAGAAGATATTTGTAGAACTTTGAATTGGAGATTGGAGGAGACTGAATCTCAAACGGTATATCCAGATTTCACTATCTTTACTCCAAATGGAAAAATTGCTGTCGATGTTAAAACAACATATAGAAAATATACTAATAACAATCAAATATCTCCGTATAATTTCACCCTGGGATCCTATGCTTCATTTTTAAGAAATGGAACAAAGAATATTGCATATCACTATAATGAGTACATAAAACATTATGTTATTGGTTTTGTATACGATCGTGTAAACGGAACTAGACCAGGGACAATTAATAGTATTTACGATCAAATACTACCTCCATATAGAAATGTGGAGTACTTTATGCAAGAAAAGTACAAAATAGCCGGCGATAAGCCTGGCAGCGGAAACACGGAGAACATTGGTACATTTAAGTCTTCAAACATAAATGATTTTATAAACGGCAATGGTCCATTTTCCACTTTAGGAAACTCGGTATTTGAAGATTATTGGCGCAATTATCCAAAATATAGAGAAAACGACATTAAATTTCGTAATCTACAAGAATATTTTGTTTATAAACAAACCCATTAGAAGTTTATAATCACGCATTCTTCCATGGAGTTTCTGTTTTCTAATTTTCCACCAAGATGATAAAAATGAGTTACAGTTTTTATCGAAAACTTTTCATTTTTAAATATATTTATTTCTTCGTTTGTTCTATAACTGTTTCCAAACCAGTTAGATAAAATGAACTTTTGATTTGTATTAAGTAAGAATTCAAATAATGATTCGTTATTGGATGGTGTCCAGTCATCTTTATATGTTGCATGTCTATTTACATATGGTGGATCTAAATATAACAATGCTTTGGAATTATTGTTTAAAGAAATAGTGTATTTCCAATCTCCATAGATAAAAGTCCAGTCATCTCCATGTTCAAGGATTATTTTTTCAATTGCTTTAACCTGATTAACTATTTTAGTCACGTAAGCTTTGCTAAACCTTTTCGGTTTGTTACAAAAGGGTGTGTTAAAGTGGCCTTTGGAATTGAATCGTATAATTCCATTAAAAGAGGCTCGATTAAGAAATAGAAAATATAATGGATTTTGGTTTTCATTAAATTCACTTCTAATCTTATAATAGTAATCAGCTCCATATTCTTCTAGGTTTTTCCCATGAAATTCCAAAAACTCTCTAACTTTTTCCGAAGTTATATCTCCCTTTTTAATGCCATTATAAAAGTCGATAAGTACTTTATTATTGTCTCCAACTAGTGCTTTTTTTGGATTGATGGAAAACAACACTTGTCCAGAACCAAGAAATGGTTCAATCCAAATTTCATACTTACATGAATCCGCAACTTCTTTAATTAAAGGCATAATTTTTGTTTTTTTACCTTGTATTTTTAATGGGGATATTATATTCATAAATGTCTCTCTTTCATTTTGTACCAAATCACAACCACGTTTCTATTTAGAATTACAAAGATTATAACATTAAGAAGGGGCTTCTTCACTGAAGTAATCTTCTAATGCGTCATCTTTTTTCAAAAAAGATTTGCTAATTAGATTATCAACTATTAGAACTC
>JBAZED010000006.1:0-67658 GCA_041654095.1 Bacilli bacterium | reverse complement strand
GAGACCCTTTAAAGTGGGTAAAACTCTTAAAACAATGGTGGGGATAAAAAAATCACCCCACCTTTTAGTTAAGAGAACCTAAATAATTCGCTAGTATTTTAATTAAGGGTTGCCTTCGCAATCCTTTTTTATTTGAACAAAATGGTTCTTTCCGCTTTTCTATCTCTCTGCTTATAAGGGCGAGAGCGGTCGTTTTGAAACGAGAATAGCGATGATCTTCCTAAAGCGGTCATCTTAATAAATTTATCGTCACCCGCATCGTCATACTCATATGTAAGATATCCGCGGCGAACGAGATTGGTGACGAGCGCCGTCAGCTTTCGGCCATGATAAGAGAGAAGAGTCGCAAACGTCGATGAATCGACAAAGAACTTGGTTTCCGAATCGATTACGCCATTGAGAATTTTAGCGAGACCGTCGACCGTTGGAAAGGCCTTCTTAGCATTGAGGTTGTCAACCGTCTCGAGAACTTTAAAATGCGTGATGGAGAGATGAAACGACAAACTTCTTTTTTTCATATTAAGAATATTATCACATAACTTGAAAAGATAGATTATTGTTTCTATAATAACGGACGTTATCAAAAGTATGGAAAACGATCTTAAAAACCAAATCGAAGCCACACTCAATAAAATACGGCCGTTCATTCAACGCGATGGCGGCGATGTAAAATTAGTGGGTTTTGAAGATGGAATAGTCTACATCGAAATGGCCGGAGCGTGTGCCGATTGCGCATTTATCGACAACACTATTTCGGATGGTATCGAAATTATTCTAATGGAAGAAGTACCGGGCATCATTGGTGTTAAGCAAGCCTCGGAAATGCCCGAATCAGCGCGGTTAACTCAAACATAGATAACTAATAACCTTGCAATCTTAACTTTTAAAAGTCCGCAATTTAGCGGGCTTTTTCATCAATTGTTTGATTATTGCAGGAAAAACAATCGAAAACTACAGCAAAACGTTTTCGATTCGATTGGCGATGACGTAACCTTCGCGATTGTAAACGTCATCGCGATTGTACAAGATTCTTTCGCCGCTCGGTTTGACAAAGACGCCACCCGCTTCCTCGACGATAATCTGGCTGGCCGCCGTATCCCACTCTTTTGTCCCCGCTGAGAGGCGGTAGGACACTTCGGCAAGTCCGCGCGCAATCCGGCAAGGTTTAATGGCGCTCCCATATGTCTTGCGACGCTTGATGAGGTCGTTATGCTTTCCAATCATCGCGAGTTCGAGTTCATTGACGTGAAAGCGCGAGGTGAGAACTGTGAGGCCTCTGGTTTTATTATTGACGCGGATTTTTTTGATGCGGTTTTTCTTTTGATAGAAACTGCCGGCGCCTTTCGTGGCGTAATATAGTTCACCCGTCGCCGGAACCAAGACGACGCCGACGACGATTTCGTGCTGATAGGCGAGGGCGACGTTGGTCGTAAACTCCCCGTTTTTATCCACGAAATCCTTCGTGCCGTCAACTGGATCGACAATCCACACATAATCGTTTGTGAGGCGGCTTTTGTCATCGCTTGATTCTTCGGTTAAAAAGGCGTGGTTAGGAAAGGCTTGCGAGATGACGCGGCGAATGATTTCGTCCGCGGTTTTATCAGCTAGAGTGACCGGCGAATTGTCTTCCTTGATTTCGACTTCAAAAGGTTTTTTATAAATCTCCATGATTTTATCGCGAGCCGACAAGACGGCCCGTATGGCAACGTTCAACTCATTTTCCCACATTATCGAGTTCCTCCTTTGCCAAAAGATCGAGGTCAGCGACGATTTTCATCGCCTCTTCGTATCCGCCTTTTTCCATGCGGACTCCGGACGCGTTTGCGTGACCACCACCGCCGTATTTTACGGCAATCTCGCGAATTGGGAAGGTATTACTCCGCAACTCAACGCGCAATCCACCTTTTTCGCTTTGCGTAAATAAAGCGTAGATCGGCGAATTCTTGATATTGGATATGACGTTGACTTGACTAGATGCGAATGCAAATTCTAAGCCGAGCGATAAATAGTCATTCGCCTCCGCGTAGCAGTAGACGACATTGTGCGCGGTTTTTCGATAATGCGATAAGATGAAGCCTTTGTATTTCAACTGGTTTTCCTCGGTTTGATAAATGATGTCGTAAAGTGGTTTTGTCTCAAGGCCAAAATCGTATAGCTGCGCGATGATTTCAAAAGTCTCTTGGCGGGTTGGAGCGTATAAAAACCGTCCCGAGTCAGTCACGATTCCCAAGAACAGTGCTTCCGCTGCTCGCTTCGAAATCTTCATCTTTCGGTTAAGGGCGATACGGGCGATCAATTCCGCGGTGGCAATCACGCCGTGGTCGACGACTTTGGGAAGGTGAAACGGAGCGCTTTCGTGGTGATGATCAATTTTTACGAAAGATGGAGCGAGGTTGATGCGCTCATCTTCCGAAAGAGGGAAGTTCGAAAAATCAGCTAAAATTGCCAACGACTTCTTGATGGTCTCATCTGATAATTCATCCATGCGGCCAAGGCGGTCAAAGAGGGCGGGAAGACCGCTGCCGATTGCATATATGCTCTTGTGCGGATAACTGTTTCTTAAGATTTCCCGAAGAGCGATTTGGCTTCCATAACAATCGCCATCGGGCAGGGAGTGGCCGAAAATGACGATGGAATCATGTTTGTCGATAATCGAGAATAATTCTTGAACGCTATCTTCCATAACCTTATCCTCCTTTAACAAAAAAGCCCCTCGCGAGGCTTTTATCTTCTTACTCGGCTTTGCCGACACATCCAAAAATTTCGCATTTGGCACGAACGACATTTCGGATACCCTTCATGCCTGGGCCGATGATTTTCCGCGGATCATAGACTTTTGAATCATTCGCGATGACTTCGCGAACGATTTTCGTCCATTCTTGCTGACACTCGGTATTGACGTTTATCTTGCTCGTTCCGCGCTCGATGGCCATCTTGATTTGGAAGTCGGGAATGCCCGAGCCACCGTGTAAAACAAGGGGGACAGATTTGAGTAAATCGCGAATCGCGGCCATCTCTTTAAAACCTAATTTAGGTTCGCCTTTGTAAGGTCCGTGGACTGAGCCGAGAGCCGGTGCTAAACAATCGATGCCCGTCTCTTTGACCATGCGAATGCATTCGGTGGGAATCGCATACATCGTCTCGGCGATGACTTCTTCTTCTTGACCACCGACGCGGCCCAGCTCGGCTTCGACCGACACTCCGCGCTGATGAGCGTAGTCGACGACTTTCTTCGTGATGGCGATATTTTCTGCTAGCGGATAGTGAGAACCATCGATCATGACGGAGGTGAAACCGGCGTTGATGGCTTTGACGCAAACTTCATAGGAGCTGCCGTGATCGAGGTGGATGGCGACGGGGACGGTGATGTTCCGGTCTTTGAGGTAGCCGCGAACCATGCCGACAATCGTGTTAAACCCACCCATGTATTTTGCGGCGCCTTCACTGACCCCGAGAATAACGGGGGCTTTCAATTCTTGAACTTCTTCAAGAACCGCCGCTGTCCATTCCACGTTGTTGATATTGAATTGTCCGACTGCATACTTTTCTTTTAATGCTTTTATAAGCATTTCTTTCATATTTACTAATGCCATATCTATTTCTCCTCACTTAGATTTTAATACAAATCTTCGATTTCCTCTTTTGTTTCTTCACTATCGCCTTCTTCATCGGCGTCTTCTTTTTCTTCGTCTTCGATCTTGAGGTATTCAATTTCCTCTTCATCGATCTCTTCGATCGTCTCCACTTCGGTATAGACATCGTTCATGTCGATGTGCACTTTGTCAAACGTGTGATTGGAGCGCAAGTCCCAGAAATTATCGGGGAGAGCTACAAAGCGCCCATCCATCGACAAATTCGTGTAAAAACGGCTGATGAGGCGGCGGGTGTCTTCTTTATTCAGGCCGGCTTTTTGACAGACCGTCTCCCAAAGTTCATGAAAGCTGATAGGCAACTCTTTCGTTTGATTGATAACCTCAAAGGCGAGGTCGAGCATCGATTTTTCTGACATGTAATTCTCCTTCTTACATTTGTTCGGGAGCATTTACTCCCAAGACGTTAAGCGCATTCCGCATGACGATTTGACTGGCCTTGCACAAGGCGAGGCGCGATTGCGATAATTCGGCATTATCGCGATCTATTACACGACATTCAGTGTAAAAAGCGTGCGTAAGCGCCGCCAACTTCTGAATGTACGCTGCAACCTTATATGGTTCGCGAGTTTTGGCGCAGCCTTCGATCGTATTTGGAAACTCCTGAAGGTGCTTGAGCAAGTTAATCTCAGCCGTCTCGCGAAGATTGCGAGCTGAGATGTCAATTCCGAAATCCGCCCCCGTCTCGAGCAATTTGCACAAGCGAGCGTGAGCGTATTGCGCATAGAAAACCGGGTTAGACGAACTTTGTTCAAGGGCTAAATCATAATCGAAATCGAGGTGGCTCGTCGCGGCGCGGGCCGCAAAGAAATAGCGCGTGGCATCGACTCCGACTTCTTCAACGAGCTCGCGAAGGGTGACGGTCGTTCCCCCGCGCTTCGACATTTTGACTTCGACATCGCCCTTCATCAAGCGGACGACTTGAACAAGTTCAAAATCAATTATTTCCGCCGGATATCCCTTCATCATCAGCGCGCTGCGCATCCGATTCGTGTACCCGTGGTGGTCGGCGCCTAATACGTCGACGAGCAAATCGTAACCGCGGCCCAATTTTTGCAGGTGATAAGTGATGTCTGGCATCAAATATGTATATGAGCCATCGCTCTTAACGACCGGGCGATCTTTATCGTCGAGAAAGGCCGTCGTCTTCAAATACGTCGCACCTTGATCGAGATAGGTGAAGGGTTTATATTCTTCCAAAGTCTTTTCGACTTTACCATCTTTTCGAACTTCTGATTCGTAACTATAAAGATCGAAGTGGACGCGAAACAGAGCTAGATCGCGCTTGATTTTTTCGAGTTCCAACCTAATTCCTTCGCTGATGAAAGTGAGGAAGTTTTCTTTGGTATCAGCAATCAATTTGTCACCGTACAAATCCTTGACTTGCTTGGCGAGATCGACGAGATCTAATCCGTGGTAACCATCGGCCGGTACCTCGGCATTGAGCCCGCACTCATTCAGGTAGCGAGCTTGTAGTGACGCGCCCATCTTATTCACTTGGGCGCCGGCGTCGTTGATGTAGAATTCGCGAGTGATTTCATAGCCGGCAAACTCATATAGGCGGCAGATGGCGTCGCCGATCGCGGCGCAGCGCGCATGCCCAAGATGCAAATCGCCAGTCGGGTTGGCGCTGACGAACTCGACGTTGACCTTGGTCGCTTTTTTTGATCCGCGCCCATAGTTCTCGTTTTTCGCAATGACATCTCCGACGATCGATTGCAGCGCTTCCGATTTTAGAAAAATATTTAAAAAACCAGGCCCTGCCACTTCGATTTTGCTGATGCCGTCACGATCGATTACCGCGACGATTTGCTCGGCTAAGTCACGAGGCTTAAAACCGATTTTTTTGGCATGTTGCAAAGCGACACTTGTCGCATAGTCACCGCGCGTTTCTTCTTTGGGGTGTTCGAGGATGACATCGCTCGCTAAAACATCGAGACCAACTTTTTGCAGAGCACCGACGATTTTATTTTTGAGGAAGGTTTCGATATCCATAACTTTGTCAAGGTAATATTATACTTATACAATAGTATAATTCAATCTTTATCTTGGCGGAGGCGAAGGAGCACTTCATCTTTGCCGAGAAATCTGATGATCTCCCCCAACTCCGCGCCATGGCTCATCCTCGTCAAAAGGAGGCGAACCGGCAAGTAGAAATCTCTGCCGGTAATTTGCAGGCGATGTTGGAGATTGTCGAGCAACAAATCAACATCGGTGATTTCGCCATCGAACTCGCCAATCGCATCGGCTAATTCGCCAACAACGGTTTTGGACGCGCTCAGATTCAAGAGCTGCAGTTCGCTCGGTGAAAGATTGGGGGCGTCTTCTAAAAAGGGCGTGAAGAAATCCCACAGTTCCAAACCGTGCGTAATTTGCTGTTTGAAGAGCACGGCTAATCTGAGCAGATAATCATCGTTGTACTTCTCGCTGACAAAACGCTGAATAAAGGGTCGGACAAACGCCGCATATTCGGTGTCGGTCGTCTTCTTTATTAATAAAGAGTTGATTCTGCGCAAGGTTTTTATGTCAAACAGACGATGATTATTGTGAATTTTCTTCACGTCGAAATCAGCGATCATCGCCTCGATTTTATTGGGATGATCAGATGATATTTCCTCGATATCGAGAGCAAACAAATAGTTGCAGACGGCTTCGGAGAGATATCCTTTGTCATGCAGTTCTTCAACGAAGTGCGACGATGTGTCCTCGCGCTCTATTTTTAGAGGTGGCAGAGATAAAAAAAGCGGAAGATGCCAGTGGAAATAGCGGTATAAAATCACATAGCGATTCCAGTTAGGAACTTGATTTGCATCGAAGATAAGATGACTGATATCCATCAGGTGATCATCGATCATCGCGGCAAAATCGTAGCTCGGTTGTCCGCTGCTATCAACGATGAGCCAATCGTTAAAATTGAGCTTGTTGCTGCTGATTCGCCCCTGTCGCAGATCGCTGACCGCCCCCTCTTCGATGCCGGTCATTTTCAAGTAGATAGCGGGCCGCGCGCCGTTGAGAGAAGAACCCTTTTCTTTCGGACTGGCTCGTTCGTAAGCCGCACCCATCGCTAAAAGCGATTCGATATAACGGCGATAAATATCGATTCTCTCGCATTGCGCATAAGGCGCATATTTTGGCCGCGGATTAAGGGGCGATTCATCGGGGCTGAGGTTCAGCCACTGCAAATCTTCGAGTGACGAGAGTCTTTTCCGACTTTCTTCCAGTTCTTTTTGATGGGCATCGCCGAGTCGATAGATGAAAGTGCCTCGTAATTTTTTGGCCAGCAAATACGAAATGAAGGCGAGTCTCGTTTCATTAAGACCGAGATGAGCTCCTTCTCTTGTGCTAAAGCAAATGCGGGCTGTCATTTTATTTTTCTCTTAATAAGACGATGGCTGTGGCGCGGCAGGCTTCGCCGCGACCGACCGCATCAAGTCCTTCGTTTGTCATCGCCTTGATCGACATTACGTCGAGAGCGATTGAGAGAAGAGAACAAAGTTTTTTGCGCATCGCTAATAGATAGGTGGCGATATGGGGTCGCTCCAAAGATATCGACAAATCGATATTGTTGATCTCATAGCCGTTGGCGAGAATTAACTGGTAGACATCGGCGAGGAGCAAAGTGCTATCGGCGTTTTTGTACTGGGGATCATTATCTGGGAAGTGCTGTCCGATATCGCCGAGCGCCAAAGCGCCCAATAAGGCATCGGCCAAAGCGTGGCAAACAACATCGGCGTCGCTATGCCCGAGCAACCCTTTGTCAAAGGGTATTTCAATTCCGCCGAGGACGAGTTTTCGCCCCTTGACGAGCTGATGAATGTCTTCTCCATATCCGATCCGATCCATAAATTCTCCTTCTTACACATTAAAACGGAAAAACATGATGTCGCCGTCTTCGACGGCATAATCTCGTCCCTCAATTCGCAATTTACCAACTTCTTTAACGGCCATTTCGCTTTTGAGATCATGAATTATTTCATAACTGTATACTTCGGCTTTAATAAAGCCCTTTTGAAAATCGGTGTGGATGATGCCGGCGCATTGCGAGGCCGTCATGCCGTTTTTAAATGTCCAAGCCCGGCATTCGTCGGCTCCGACGGTGAAAAACGTCGCTAAGTCAAGAAGGTAATATGTTGCTCTGACAACTTTATCAAGGCCCGATTCGCTCGCGCCCATCGAACTGAGAAACTCCTGCCTATCTTCTTTTGAAAGGAGCGATAATTGATATTCAATCTCGCAGGAAATGGGAATGACTTGGGCTTTTTCTTCGCCCGCGACCTGCATAACTTGCTGATAGTATTTCGCACTATTTAGATCGGCATAATCTTCCTCCCCGACATTGGCGACGTAGATCATCGGCTTAAGGGTCAGGAGATGAAAATTTTTATGAGCATACGCAATTTGCTCGCCGGTCAGAGGAGCGTTGCGCGCCGATATTCCTTTGTTTAAGCAATCGCGGATAATGGAAAGGACGCTCATTTCTTGCACCAATTCTTTATCTTTGGCGAGCCGGGCTTTATTCTCGACCTTGGCAATCCGCTTTTCGACGGTCTCCAAGTCGGCGAGCGCCAATTCGTAATTGATGGTCTCGATATCGCGGCGGGGGTCGATCGTGCTTTCGACATGGATGATTTCCGCCGATTCAAAACAGCGCACGACCTGGACGATCGCGTCGCATTCGCGGATGTGCGCCAAAAATTGGTTGCCCAGCCCTTCTCCTTTGGAGGCGCCTTTGACCAAACCGGCAATATCATAAAATTCAAAGGTCGCTTGAATTGTTTTTAGCGGCTTAAACAAATCCGAGAGAAAAGCGAGGCGATCATCGGGAACGGCGACAACCCCGGTATTGGGATTGATTGTCGCGAAAGGATAATTAGCTGCTTCGACCTGCGAATTGGTGATAGCGTTAAAAAGGGTAGACTTCCCGACATTCGGCAGACCGACAATTCCGGCTTTTAATGGCATTGAAACTCTCCCTCGTTTACTGTTAAGCATTGTTATTATATAACAACGATGTCGAGATAGTAAGATAGCAAAGAAAAAGCCCTAATAAATTAGGGCTTACATGTTCAATGACTTAATGTGTAGCTTAAATCTTCTTGATGTTCGCAGCTCTTAAGCCACGAGCAGATTCCTCAACATCGAATTCTACTTGTTCGCCAACTTCGGCGGTCTTGTAGTCGTCCATGACTAAGGATGAATAATGGAAAAAGACATCGGTGTTGTCTTCGGTATGAATGAAGCCGTAACCTTTTTCCTTATTGAACATTTTGACTGTTCCCTTCATGAAATCCTAACCTTTCTTCTAGAGTGTTTGCGAGTCATATAACTCACCGAGATATAATAACATTGCTATCGTAATTTATCTATCTTTTTTTAACAAATTTATATTGCTTTTCAAAAGCCGCTCTCGTTGCTAGATAGGCGATAATAATCGCAATAGAAAGAATGGCAAGCAAAGGTTTTGGATCAAAAATGTAAGGTATGTTTGTGCCGATGTAACCGCCGATAACATGTGTTATAAGGAAATCGACCGCCACCGTTTCCGCGCTGGCCAATAAAAAAGCTAACGATGTGATCATCAACCCGCAAACGATAAATGACTTTCGAATTTCGCTTTTTGGAATACCCAAATAGTCCATTAAAATGATGTCTTTGCGATTTTCTTCGATCGTCACGAACATGACGAGGAAGAAGAGAAAGAGCGATGAAGTGACGGAGAGAAATGAAAGGGAGACTAGCACCGTTTTTACAAAACTCATCGTCTCGTCGAGCCCAGCGCTGATCGATGCCATTGGGTTATAAAACGCGAAATCGTCGTACTCGCTCGTCAGGTGCTCGATAAAGGCGCCGCGAGAATCGGTGTTTCGGATCTTGAAAATGACGTGTTTAGGGATGAGTTCAAAGGCGCTTACTCCAGCTTTTATTTGAAAAAAACCGACGCTCCAATACGGGTTGTGGTGCATGGCGATTTGACTGCCGCGAACAATTCCCACGATTTCCACTTCGATTAATGCATATTGTTTTTCAATCCGCTCATTGTCGTAGCGAATGTCGCTGTAATTCACGGCGATATGCAGTGTTTTGCCCATTATTTCCAGGGGTGTTGACAAGTGATTTGCCAAGCCTTCTGTAACAGCTATTTGATTGAGGTTCTGCGGTTTAATTCCGTAGATAAGATCGTCCAAGTCGCTCGAAAAACCCAAGCCGCCAGTCAAGCTTGTGTGAATGCTTCCTTGGACGACTCCGGGAGGCGGATCGAGAAAGGCGTTTTCGGAATTGTTCTGCAACAAGCTATCGGCGTCAATCGCCGTTTCGATTTGCGCCTTGCTCAACGAGATTAAGACATTCTTGGCAAAGCCAGCCAGAAATGAATGGGGATGATAGTAATAGCCACTATCTGAAGCATAGATATAATTCTGAAGCTTGCGCTCGCTTTTTAATATCGAGGCAAGTCTGCTTAAATCGATGGTCTCCTTATCGGCGTGATACACGAGTAGGCGATCAAGTAAACACGGACCGCTTATCGGACAATGCGTCGGGTGATGAACAAATCCCGCCATTTCAAAGACATAGTCGGTTAAGTTTTTGTCAAACATCACCTTTTCAAGAAAGAGTTCTGGATTCAATCGCGTTCTCAGAAAATATGTTTTGGCCATTTGCCAAGGTAATTCGTAGGGCCCACCATCGATGCTCGGAAGGCGCATTTTATCTTCAAAAACGTATTCGCTCCAAAGATGATTGGTATGAAAAAGAGCTGACGCTTCCGTTTCGATGATGCCAGATAGAGAAAAAAGTTGCTCATCTTCATACTGCCACTCTTGATTAGCGATACCTAAAGTAACGAGAGTTTTCGTATTTTGAAGATAGTCGCCAAGCGATTCGTAATCTCGTTCAATTCTCAGGGCATAACACAACCCGACCATATCGTTGTAAGGAAGGCCGATGACTATTTCGTCATCAGCAAGACTGGTCATTCGCTGGGGGTAGACGACGCGGCTTTTCACTTCATCGTCGAGCCAATAAAAATCATTGATCTGCCGAGTCGTAAAACGAGGTAATACAATCTTGTGCGCCGTCGAGGAGATGAACAGTTCATCGCGGTCTTGAAAAAACGATTCAAAATTGACCGCGTAAGAGACACCTATGTCTTTAATGTAGTCCTCATAAGCTTCGCGTATTTTTACGACATTATCGTAGCCCGCGCTATAAGCGCTCATGATTGCCGAGGCTTCTTTTTTATTCGACATGACAATCATATCGTCGCTTATTACTTTCGAAAAACCTGCGACGATGCGGTCGGAGATGGAAAAGGACATGATGATGCTAAGCCCGACGCCGAGTAAACCTAACGACATCATCGCGTTATTCAGAATTAATCGATGCTTCTTTGTCTTAATAATCGAAAATGCGCGCCGAAACATCGTCTTTAACGGCATCCGCCGATGTCCTTCATCAATCATTATTTTGCTGATTACTCTTCTTGAAGAATCATTGTTGTGCTGAAACTTTTTTGCTTCGATGATGCGACCATCTTTAAGCCTTATTATTTCCGTGCAGTATTTCTTGATGAGCGCCTCATCGTGAGTGACGACAACAACCAGTTTCTGCTTCGAAATGCCCTTGAGGATTTCCATAACCGCGGCCGCGTTATTTTCATCCAGCGCTCCCGTCGGCTCATCGCAGAGTAAAACGCTCGGATTATTCATAAGAGCGCGCGCTATCGCAACTCTTTGCTTTTCGCCGCCGGACAGAAGATTAATTTTAACGTCTCTCTTGGTCCTCATCGAAACCAAGTCCAGTATGAAGTCGATGTACCGCTGTTTGCTCGCTGGCTCGTCTCGGCTGACCATGTCGAGTGGAATCAGAAGATTATCCGCGACGGTATCGACATCAAAGAGGCGAAAATCTTGAAAGACATAACCGATGTTATATAGGCGGTAAAAACTTAAGTCGTCCCCGCTTAATTCCTTTAACGATATCTGTCGAAACATGACTTCCCCATCGTAATTTTGATCGAGTCCCGCCATGATGTTTAGCAGCGTTGTCTTCCCACACCCGGAAGGCCCGACGACCGCGATCAAACCGCACTTTGGAAAGTGACAGGTAAAGTCATCGAGCGCTTTCCTATTTCCGTATTGTTTAGTAATCGAATTTAACTTCAACTCGTCCCATCCCTGAGCTCATCAGCTAGTGAAAATCCTTTATAGAAGGAAAGGGGAATAAGCGTGAATATCGAGGTGGTGATAAAAGCGAAGATTATCAGCACAATAATAATCGCCATAGGAATATCCCGGTAAGAGAAAAAGGGGATATCGATGAGGCCGTCAAACATAAAATGCTCATAGAAATATAAGTTTGCGATACCTTGTATCAATTTCGAAAAGAATAGCGATGCAATAGCGGCTGAGATGGTGATTGATAGATTTTGCCTTAGGAAGATATTGAGAATCGCGCTTTTATCTGCTCCCAAGCAGCTGAGCAGTGCCGATTCTCTCTTTTTGGAAACATAGTTGGAATAGGCGCTGATCGCCATTATCGCGCATAGTCCCGCAAAAGCAATTATCACAAAAATCAACATCGAGTATAAAGCGGCTTTGGTCAAATCTCGATAAGTGTCTTTTATAACCAGAGCGTTCGATTCTATAGATAGCGGCGAATCCTCGATTGCCGATTTAACCGCTAAAGACGAAAGGTTTCGAAAATCGTTATTATCGAGAACAAAAAGCGTTCGGGAGTAATTCGTTAAATAGTGATCATTCCCAATTATTTGATAAATCTCGCGACACGAGATAAAGCGATGGAGCGATTTGCTAATATTGTATAAAGCATATTCGTCAAGCCTCTTTTCCAAAGCGACAAATGAATAAAAGATTTTCGGACTATTCAAAAAAGATAATTCATCAAATACCGCGCAGATCTCAAGTTGCTCTTGTAAAAGAAAATAGTCTTCAATCGGTGAACCGATGCTATCGGCAACTATTATCTTGCTCGTGATGCTCGCTTCGATTTTCTTACCGATCAACGAGTCGACGTTTGTGGTTAATATCTCAGCAAAAGTGGAATTAATGACGATTTTTGCAAGGTTTTCACTTTTTGGAATTGCACCGTTAACTAATAGATGCTTTTTGCTATGGAGTTGTTGAAAACTATGAAGAGGTGTAAAAACGACATTTTCAATACTATGACTATCAAGCTTCAATTCGCAGTCACCAGGGAAAATTTTTTGATAGTCATTAGCGATTATCGCCGAAGGAGCCAAGGTCGATAGAAAATTTAGCTCTTCGAGATTTGGTCGCAACGTCTTCACCAACGCGACAGGAGATTCGCTCGAGGATATTTTCTCCTGCTTTGTGACCATAAAGAGTTGGCTATCAAGTAAGTTATCTTGCGTGTTATCAATGAGCTGATTCGAGCCGACGAAGAATCCAAGCGAGAGGAGCAAAGAAGAAAAGCTGATCAAAGACGAGAGCCACAAAATTGTATTTTTAAGAGTGTTTTCTTTTAGATAGTGCCACGCAAAACGCTGTTTCCAATTCATAATTTCGATTTAGCAAATAGGCCCGCTATCATGGGCGACTTTCCCATCTTTTATCTCGATATGACGAGTTGAATAGCTCCTGACTAATTCGAGGTCATGAGAGACGACAATGACTAGGCGTTCGCTAGATATTTCTTTAAGAAAAAGCATGGTCCTTTCGGCATTTTGACGATCGAGGGCACCCGTCGGTTCATCAGCGAGGACAATCGCCGGATTATTGATAATGGCTCGGATGATGGCGACGCGCTGCTTCTCTCCTCCCGACAATTTGGCGACATCCCTTTTCGCCATCTCCTCCATGCCATATAGTTTAAGGAGCTGCTCGCCAGTCTCATAGGCTTTAGCGATTCCTTTTCCATCAATTAGCAGCGGTAAAATCACGTTGAACAAAACGCTTTGCTTATCGAATAAGTTATACTGCTGAAAAACGAAACCCAGTTCGCGATTTCGATAAGCACAGAGGTGTCTTTCACTCATCGCGTCAATAGCTTTGTCGCGATAAAAGACGTGACCCTCAGAAGGCTTATGAATTCCGGCGATTAGATTGAGAAGCGTCGATTTGCCTGATCCCGACTTGCCTGATATGAGAACGAAACCGGTTTTAGGAAAGGCGATCGAGATATCTTTAAGTGCCAAAAAATCATTTTTGCCTAGCGAAAATGTTTTGCTGAGTTGGATAATCTTTAAAACTGGTGTTTGCATCTGACACCAATATATAAGGGTGTAAACTTAAAAACTATTTATCGTTTTTTATTGGCGCTTCTTCGTGGCTAAGAACTTTGCGAATGCGCTTATTGAAGTCATAGCGGGTCAGCATGATGACGTTTCCGCAGCCCAAGCACATGATTTTAATATCGGCACCCACGCGCACAATCTGAAATTTTTTTGTGCGGTGAAGACACGGGTGCTCCTTTTTCATTTCGACGATGTCAAATAGTTGGTAATTAATAACTTGCATACTCAATAAGGAAAATCTTCCATGAGGACGGCTGACGGTATTTTTGGCAGTCCCGGCATCGTCATGATATCACCGGTTAAGGCGACGATGAAACCCGCTCCCGCCGAAAGGTTTAATTCGCGAATCGTGATGGTAAAGCCTTCTGGAGCGCCGATGACCTCGGGATTATCGCTCATCGAGAGGGGCGTTTTTGCCATGCAGACCGGAAATTGTCCATAACCCATTTTCTCATACTTCGCCATCTGCTCTCTAGCCTTGTCCGCAAAATCAACTTTCCCGGCTCGGTATATTTGCTTGCAGATTTTTACGATTTTTTCTTCGATGCTCAAATCCAACTTATACAAAGGCTGGTAATAAGAAGGCTCAGTCTCCAGCATCTTGATGACTTTCTGCGCTAAGTCGACAGCTCCTTCGCCGCCCTTGAGATAGCCATCGAGAAAACTGACGGCGTAACTGTTGTCTTTGCACCATTTTTCGAGGGCTTCAATCTCGCTTTGATGGTCGCTGGCGAAATGGTTGATGGCCACGATGCAAGGCACGCCGAATTTTTTGATATTTTCAAGGTGAATGCGAAGGTTGCAAACGCCTTTAAGCAAGGCATTGACATTTTCCTCGCTGATTTTTTCTAATAGTTGGCCGCCGTGCATTTTCAAAGCCCGCAAGGTTGCGACGACGACGACGCCATCGGGTTTCATATTTCCAAATCGACATGCAATATCAAAGAATTTCTCCGCGCCGAGATCAGCCCCAAAGCCTGCTTCCGTAATCGAGATGGGCGCTAATTTTTGCGATAATTTCAAGGCGATGAGCGAATTGCATCCGTGGGCGATATTCGCAAATGGCCCGCCGTGAATTAGGACGGGATTATTTTCAATCGTCTGCACGAGATTGGGTTTCAGAGCATCGCGCATCAACTTCATGATGGCGTGAGAAATTCTTAAATCCTTGACGCGAATCGGTTCGTCTTGATAATTGTAGGCAATAATAATCTGCTGAACCCTATTTCGAAAATCTTCCGCGTCGCTGGCGAGGCATAAGATGGCCATCAGTTCTGAGGCGACTGTAATCACGAAATTCTCTTTTCTTTCAGTCCCATTTTTCGGACCGCGGCCGACGATAATTTCGCGCAGAGCGCGATCGTTCATGTCCATCGCGCGCTTCCACACGATGCGATCGGGATTTATCTGCAATTCGTTGCCTTGGAAAATGTGGTTGTCAATCATCGCCGCGATTAAATTAATGCTCGATGTCAAGGCGTGCATATCCCCGGTAAAATGCAAATTGATATCGTCGCGAGGATCGATTGATGCCAGCCCCCCGCCCGTCGCTCCGCCTTTGATGCCGAAGACCGGACCCAATGATGGTTCGCGAAGTGAGAGCATGGCTTTTTGATTTATCTTCGCCATCCCTTCGGCGAGGGCGATGGAAGTCGTCGTCTTGCCTTCGCCCGCTTTTGTGGGTGTGATCGCCGTCACCAAAACTAACTTTCCGTCGGGAATGTCTTTGAGCATTTCAAAAATCCTTGTGTCAATCTTTGCTTTATACTTTCCATATAATTCAAGATAATCGACAGGAATGCCGACTTGTTTGGCAATTTGATCAATAGGCAAAAGTGACATAATGCATAGCTCCTGTTATTTAACTATTAGAAATTTTACAATAGCTAAGTCTATTTTAATAGATTTTCCAAACAGTAATGCGCCAAGGCGAGCCCGGCCGCAGAAGGCACGTTCATGACGGACGCTAAAATCGGACCATCCAACACTGGCTTTTCGAGGGAGCATACCACGGGGACATTGGCCAGATCAATATTTCGCTTGCGAAGGAGAGAGCGCATTTTCTTGGCGAGAGGGTCACCCGTCGTCAGGTCTAATGTCGAAAGGCGGACGGCAGTCGGATCGAGGCGGTTGGCCATGCCAAGGGAAGAGATAAATGCTATCTCGCGATAGAAAGCATATGAAATTAACCATTCTTTTGCCTGCGGCGAATCGATGGCGTCGATGATGAAATCGATTTCTTCGCCATCGAGGTTCTTCAAAAGCTCTTCGTCGACATGAGACGCAAAAATTTTGACCTTTATTTCTTTAGAAATAGATAGAAGCCTTTTCGCTGCCGCTTCAACTTTAAGTTGACCAATATTTTGTTCAACGAAGAGAATTTGGCGGTTCAAATTCGTGACATCGACTCTATCGAAGTCGACGAGCAAAAAACTCCCTATTCCAGAACGGGCCAAGCTTTCGAGGCAAGTGCCACCCACCCCGCCTAAACCGGCGATCAACACCGTTTTGTTCTTTAAACTTTCAACCTTGTCTGCGCCAATCAGCGAAGCGAGGCGATCGAGTCGTTTATCCATGTTTGATGTTCGCGACGATATCCGCGGCGCTCTTTATCCATTGCATTGGAAATTGATGCCTGACAAATGTAATTTGACGCTTGGCATAATGCCGCGTATTCGCAATTATTTGCGAAATCGCTTCTTCCTTGCTGATAAGACCATGAATATACTCGATCATTTCTTTATAGCCGATAGCAGAAAAAGCTTGTTGTTTGTCCCCATATCTAGCAAGCAGAGATTTGGCCTCGTCTTCGAGCCCCTCTTCCATCATGCGATGGACGCGCTTTTCGATGCGGAGATATAAATCCGCCCGATCGAATTCGACGCCAAAGAATTGTGCCTCATAGATGGGAGCCTCGTCTTTGAGCACCGGAATATCGGATTTCTTGTTGCCTTGCGAAAAATATATTTGGAGAGCGCGTAAGACGCGACGGCGATTATGAGGATGGATTCTATCCGCCGATGCGGCATCGACTTTTCGAAGGATGGTATGCAATTCGGCGTTGTTCAATTTTTCATATTCGGAAAGATCAACCGGTGTTTCATCTTTGAAACGGTAATCGTATAGAGCGGCTTTAATATATAAACCGCTTCCGCCGAGAAGTATGATGGGAATATTGCGAGCGATAAGGTCTTCAATTATCTGGCGAGCATCGCTTTGATAGCGGGCGATTGAATAATCTTCGCTGACGTCAACATACTCGAAAAGATGATGCTTAATGCCTAAAAAATCTTCATCACGAGGTTTATTTGTTCCGATCTTCAGCTGCTTGTAGACATGAAAAGCGTCGGCGTTGACAATTTCCCCGCCAAGGCACTTGGCAAGTTCGATAGCAACGCTGTCCTTGCCGGTATTGGTCGGCCCTGTGATGACGTAAATCATAATTACATTATAGTTAAAAAGGCGATATATGATATTTTATTCAAGCAAATCAGCGATATTTTTCAAAAATTCATGGACTTCGATTTGAATGTTTGAAAAATTGCTGATCAGTGGATGCACATCATAAAGAGCGACTAGTTGTTCGTATTCCGCCTTCTTAGCCGCATGGGCTTCTTCGTTTCCCATGCTTAAAGAAAGAGAAACTTGCGCCTCGTCAATTTGTTTTTTTAGACTGCGAATTTCTTCACTGCTTGTAATCAAATTGCGGAGTCGGAAATATTCTTGAATCAACGAGTCGTTGCCAATCTCTTGTTTGAGGTTTTCCAAAGCTTCATCTAGTTTACTCATCGACCAGTTCTCCTAACAGCGAATAAGTATGGGACTCGAGAGCGCGAACTTGAACGATTGTTCCAATCAAGGACTCGCCGCCTTTAAAGTGGAGCAATTTGTTTGTTTCCGTATATCCCGACAGTACTGCCTTGTCTTTTTTGCTCCATCCATCCACTAAGACCGCAAGAGTTTTGCCTACCATCTCAGATGATGCTTTGGTGATCGTCTCTTCGAGCGCTTTGGTCAAGATTTTGAAACGGGCGGATTTTTCTTTCTTCGAAACGTTGTCGACGAGACGAGCGGCCGGCGTGCCTTTTCGCGGTGAGTAAATAAATGTGAAGGCGCTTTCGTACTGCGCTTCTCTGACGAGATCGATCGTCTGGCTGAATTGGGTTTCAGTTTCGTTGGGAAAGCCCACGATAATATCGGTGCTGATCGCGATGCCGGGAAGGCGGGTGCGCAGTTTCCGAACAATTTCTAGATATTTTTCGCGCGTATAGCGGCGCCCCATCGCCATCAGAATCTCGTCATTGCCGCTCTGAACGGGAAGATGGACGAATTTCATGATATTATCATGACACCCCATCGCCTCAATGATATCGTCGCCAAAATCGAATGGGTGGGAAGTGAGAAAGCGAAGTCGTGGAATGCCGAGTGCCGCCACTTCTTCGAGGAGCATGGCGAACGTGATACCGCTCTTCAAATCCTTTCCGTACGAATTGACGTTTTGACCGAGCAAGATTATTTCTTGATAGCCACTAGCGACTAAAGCACAGCACTCAGTGAGAATTTCGTCTTTGGGACGGCTCCGCTCTTGACCGCGCGTGTACGGAACGATGCAATATGTGCAAAACTTGTCGCATCCATAGGAAATATTCACAAAAGCCTTAAATTTTGAGTTGCGAACGGAGGGCAGTTTTTCGACGACTTCCAGAGGTCGGGCTTTGACGTCGACGACCCGGCATTGATCGCGGAGGTGAATGTCGATCAACTCCAGAATTTTATGAATGTTATGAGTTCCGAAGATGATGTCGACTTGATCGTATTTTTCTAGGATTAAATCGACGATGTGCTCCTCTTGACTCATGCATCCTGAAACGGCTATGATCAAATCTTTTTTTACAGCTTTCAGAGCTTTTAATGTGCCCAGTTCACCGAGGACTTTATCTTCGGCGTTTTCGCGGACGCAGCACGTGTTGATAACAATCAAATCAGCGTGGACAGCTTTGCTGACCTTCGCCATTCCCGCCTTGGTTAATATGCCGGCGAGAATTTCTTCATCGCGCATGTTGGCTTGGCAGCCATACGTGCGAATATAATATTTTTTGCCTTTAAGGAAATTTTCAACATCATCAGAGATATAGAAATCGAAATCACGGACCGGCATCAGCTTTTGGCGAATGCGCGCTTCGTCTAATTTCGGCTTCGAAATAATCCTTTCGCTACCCATCGTTCCGACCGTTTTCTAAAAGGTAGATTGGAAATATCTCCTTAGCTTTTTTGCTGTCATTATCGACGTCGAGTACGACGGCCGACAAGAGCGACTGATCGCCTTCGTCGAGCTGAAATAAATCATCTTTGCCAAAGAGGGTGCGATTGATGACTTCTTCTTTTTTGAAGCCGATCACACCGTTGTAGGCGCCGCACATGCCGATGTCGCTGATGTAGGCCGTCTTATTCGGCAAAAGGCGATAATCGCGTGTCTGAACATGAGTGTGCGTCCCGAGAATGGCGCTGACTTGGCCATCAAAAGCATAAGCAAAAGCCATCTTTTCGGCGGTTGCTTCGCCGTGAAAATCGACGATGTGAATTTCATCTTGCTCATTTTCAGAGAGCAAATCCTTTAAAGAATAATAAGGGTGGTTCACTTCCTCTTTCATAAAGGCTGTTCCCAAGAGGTTTGTGACGCGAATTTTCACGCCATCGAACTCGAAGACTCGGCTTCCCGCTCCACCCAGTGAATTGAGGATGTTCAAAGGCCGAACTAAACATTCGGCCTCGTCAATATAGCGCTTGATATCGCTCTTCCGAGCGTAGTGATTACCTAATGTAATAACGTCGATTCCAGCCTCGATCAATTCGTTGTAGTGCTTTTCGATCAGACCTTTGCCATGGGTGGCGTTTTCGCCGTTGGCAATGACGAAATCAATGTGATACTTCTCGACTAATTCCGCTAGATGGCGCTTGACGACTTGCCGGCCATTGCGGCCGACGATATCGCCAAAAAAGAGGATTCTCATTAATGAACAACTTTCTATCTCGCTCTTATTTCGCGGTTTCGACGGCCCGATACTCACGGATGACAGAAACTTTGATCTGCCCTGGGTAAGTGAGTTCGTTTTCAATCTTTTCGCGAATGTCACGAGCGAGTTTATAGGCAGCTAAATCATCGATTTTTTCAGGCATGACCATGACGCGAACCTCGCGTCCGGACTGCATCGCATACGATTGATAAACACCTTCGTATGATTTGCATAGATTTTCGAGCTTTTCGATTCTCTTGATGTAGTTTTCGACGGTTTCACTTCGCGCTCCCGGCCGGGCTGCTGACAATGTGTCTGCGGCAGCGACGAGGTGCGAGATGACGAATTTCGGCTCGACATCGCCGTGATGGCTCTCAATTGAATTGATGACAACTTCTGGCTCGCCATACTTTTTGGCGAGGCGAACACCGATTTCGACGTGTGAACCGTCGACTTCAAAGTCCATCGATTTGCCGATGTCGTGCAAAAGACCGGCGCGTTTCGCGAGATTTTGATCGAGGCCGAGTTCAGCGGCCATGATGCCCGCTAAGTAAGCGACTTCTAAAGCGTGATCATAAGCGTTTTGACCGTAGCTGGTACGGTATTTTAGGCGGCCGACAAAAGTGAGCAATTCTTTATTGATGCGCGGCAAGCCGAGTTTAAAGGCGGCTTCCTCGCCGGCTTTGCGAATCGATTCATCGACTTCGGCTTTGACTTTCTCGATGACTTCTTCGATGCGACCGGGTTGAATCCGACCGTCTTTGATGAGTTTTTCGAGCGTCAATTTGGCTATTTCGCGGCGGATGGGATCGAAGCAGGAAACGGTGATGACTTCCGGAGTGTCGTCGATAATCAAATCGACGCCAAGAAGCTGTTCGAGAGAGCGAATATTACGGCCTTCGCGACCGATGATGCGACCCTTCATTTCATCGCTGGGCAGCGAGACGGTCGAGACAGTTCTTTCCGTCGTCACTTCCTGAGCATATTTGTTGATAGCTAAGCCGATTAACTCGCGAGCGGTTTCCGAAGCCTTTTCCTTCGCTTCGTCTTCTTTATTTTTAATAAAGACGGAGATTTCGCGGCTGAGTTTGCTCTCGACCCGTTGGAAGATTTCTTCGCGGGCTTCATTGACCGATAATTGCGCGACTTTTTCCAATTCTTGAATGATCGAATCGATTTTTTGTTGGAGAATTTCTTCTTTGTGCTCCGCTTCTTTGAGGCGGCGGTTGAGCGTCTCCGTCTTCTCTTCGAGGACGGTTTCTTTGGCGATCAGCTGCGCGTCGCGGCGATCGATGTTCGATTCGCGCTGCGAGAGCTTATTATCTAAGACTAGATATTCGGCTTTTCTCTCTTTGAGTTCCTTCTCGGTCTCAAGCTTCATCTCATAAGCGACTTGCTTGGCATCGATCTGCGCGGATTTGACGATGTGTTCGGATTTGATTTCAGCATCACGAATAATCTTCTCGGCTTTTTTACTGGCGCTTTTGGCTCTCAAGCCCGGAATGACAAAGACAAGCAGAATGCCGATTCCCAGGCCTCCAATAGCCGAGACAATTATCAGGATGATGGCTAGTGTTAAGTCCATCATTATAATTACCTCCTTGGTATGAATGATAGCGGATTTTGTTTTTTCCTACGGAAAGACAGGAAAAAGTTTAACTGAAATGGTTATTATTACCTAAAAGTGGCATAAAAAGAGCCGATTCGCTTATTTATAACGGATATGATCCGATAAGAAAGACTACGAAGAATCTATGGTAATAAGTATCTTTCGATACAAATGTATTTTAACAAAAGGAACAAAGAAATAAAACAAAGAAAAAACGGAAATGAAATGAGCGTGATAGAAATGCCCTGTTCGCAAAAGGTAAAGAGCGCTCTCTACCTTACTTTCTGTAATGCAATTGCCTTTAGCGAAGAATATATCGGGTTATATAGGAACGAAGTGTTCCGTATTATGCACGATATTCTACATTTTGTAGGTATTATCAAAGATAAATTGCAACGGGTTGTTCATATCGCTAAAAATGTATGTATGATGATAAACCTCAAAGCCGCCCGTCAAAAAGCCGGTCTCAAGCAGAAGGATCTTGCCGATCAATTAAACCTCAGTCCCAAAACGATTAGCAATTATGAAGCTGGAACTCGTGATCCCGATCTCAACACTCTGATTAAATTAGCGCATATCCTCAATGTGACCATCGATTATCTCGTCGGCCTTGAACAAAAAACTCTTGTCGAGCAAATTCAGGAACGAGTCGGTGATTTGCAGCGAGAAGAGCTGATTGATTTTCTTAACGAATATATTGAGGTTATCGCCAAGCTGAAATAGCTTTATTCGGCGATGCCCGTTTTCAACTGAGCGACGAGATCATTGTAGACGGTCTCGTTTTTCTTTAAAAATTCTTTGGCGGTCTCGCGACCCTGGCCAATTCTCTCGCCTTTATACTCATACCACGAACCCGATTTCTTAATCAAGCCGGTCTCGATTGCTAAATCGAGAACTTCACCTTCCTTCGAAATTCCGTGTCCATAGATAATGTCGACTTTACATGATTTAAAAGGAGGGGCGACTTTATTCTTGACGATTTTGATATTGACGGTGTTACCGACGATATCGTTGCCGTCCTTAATCGCTTCCGAACGGCGGATGTCGACGCGGACTGACGCGTAAAATTTAAGAGCCCGTCCACCGCTGGTCGTTTCGGGATTGCCATAGACAATGCCAACTTTTTCGCGCAGCTGGTTGATGAAGATAATCGTGCAAGAAGAACGGTTTAATACCGCCACTAATTTGCGCATGGCTTTGGACATGAGCCGAGCTTGTAAACCGACTTGATTATCGGCCATCAAACCATCTAGTTCCGCTTGCGGAACAAGCGCGGCCACGCTATCGACAACGATGATGTCAATCGCGCCGCTCGACGCCAGCATCTCGACGATTTCGAGAGCCTGCTCGCCACTATCGGGCTGCGAGAGGATCAAGTCGTCGATATCTACGCCGAGATTGCGAGCGTAGATGGGGTCGATCGAGTGCTCGGCATCGACGAAAGCGGCTCTCCCACCTTGTTTTTGAGCTTCGGCGATGGCATGCAATGCCAAGGTCGTTTTACCGCTGCTCTCCGGACCATAAACCTCGATGATCCGCCCTTTGGGGTAACCTCCGACGCCTAAGGCGAAGTCGAGCAAGAGCGATCCAGATGGAATCGCATCGACTTCGACGTGACGGCGTTCGCCAAGGCGCATAACCGCGCCTTTACCGTATGTTTTCTCGATGGCTTTTAATGCCTCATCGAGAGCGGCTAGTTTGTCTTTTGATGTTTCTTTTGCCATTGTTAATCCTCACTAGATATATAGGTACAAAAAACGAATTTGATGCAAACTTACTTCAAAATTCCTTCTAAAGTCGTCAGCATGGCGTTGACGCTCGCCCGGCGAATTTCATCGCGTGAGCCTTCGAGGTGCAAGGGCACACCCCAGATGCTATCGCGGCTCGCGACAGCAATAAAGACACAACCGATTTCTTGATTGCCAGAATCGGCCGTCGGTCCGGCATTGCCGGTGACCGCGAGGCAGTAGTCAACATCGAGTTTGATGCGGCCGTTATACGCCATTTCGCTCGCGACTTCCCAAGATATTGCCCCGAATTCATCAATTGTTTCAGGCCGTACGTCAACGAGTGTTTTTTTAGCCTCGGATGAATAAGCGACGATGCCGCCTTTGAATACTTCACTCGCCCCCGCGATGTCGGTGATGGCTGAAGCGAATAAGCCGCCGGTCATTGATTCGACCGCGCCTATCGTCAGATGTTTGTCTTTAAGAATTTCGACTAGTTTTAGGGCTTTCATCTTATTTCCCCTCCTTTAAAACTTGGCGATTCTGGACGACATAGATTATTCCCGAGAGAAGCGAGACGGCTGTCGCTAAATAGACGAGCAGCTCAGCGATGTGGAGGCCATTTGGAAAGTCGGCATCAAAATACGAAAAAGGCCAACCGTTGAAAAGAATAGCGACGATCGCAATCATCTGCAAAATTGTTTTGGCCTTGCCAAATATATTGGCGGCGATCACTTTGTTCTTCGTGACGGCAATCAAGCGCAAAGCATCGACGATTAAGTCGCGAGCGATTAAAACAATCGCGCACCACAGCGAAAAGGTTAAATTATCAGGAGCGTATTTCGGTGCGGCGATCAGAAAGATCAGGAGCCCGTCGATGAGGAGTTTATCGGCGATCGGGTCGAGGAACTTGCCGAGGTCGGTTATCTGATTGTTGCGGCGAGCTAGATAGCCATCGAGCCAATCGGTGGCTGAAGCAATGACAAAGACGACGGCCGTGACGAAATAGACGACATTGACGCCACTTGTTCCCAGCGTTGGGACGGTGAGGTTCAAAAGCGATAGGACGAAAAGAGCAATAAGCATTCCGACGACGATTACGATTCTCGAGATCGTTATCTTGGTTGGCAAATTCATAATTCTCCTAAGTGAGTACCGACCCTGTAAGCCATGTTCTGTCAAGGATAACAATTTATCTATGCACAATGTGCATGCGTACCGCGATTCGCTTCTCTAGGTACACTTCCCCTACCAAATTTGGGTTTCTCGCTTGTGGGGTTTACCGCGTTCCACCTCAGCATTTCTGCCGAGCTGCGTCACTGTGGCACTTTCAGGGATACGACCGTGGCCGAAGCTTTAGGCTTTTTCCCGCCGTTATGCGCTCCCGCATACCTAGCGTTATCTTTTCCGCTAGCGCAATCACTACTGGCATCACAGCCAGTGCGAGCATGGACTTTCCTCTGGACTAACCAGTAGTTATCGAGGTCGGTGCTATTTAAGTTTAGATGGGTCGACGCCAAGGCGATACAATTCTTTTTCGTAAATGGCTATCTTTTGCAAATACTCTAGATTTTGAAGAGACACTTTGCCCTCATCTTTAATGTTTCCAAGTCGCTTTTGAGCTTTGGCGTTTTCGATTTCAAGAAGCGACGAGTTGTCTTTGTGCTTCTTGACGAGTGTTTCCAGTTCGGCGATATAAGCATCGCGTTCCAGAAGCGCTTTTTCGAAAAGTCGGTAATCATTAACGACTTGATCGAGGAAGGTATCGACTTCGAGCGCATCATAGCCTTTGACATCTTTTAAAAAAACTTTGCTGAGTACGGCTTTTGATGTCAAGGCCACTTTATGATCCACGATATGTTCCTCTTTTTTTAATTATATTAAAGTTTTGTCCTTAATACAATTTAAATAACGCCTATTTCTTCCATTTTGGACTATGCTGATGGCCTCTCAAGTGCTATACTATTTGCGAATTCCATGAAAGAGTTGAAAAAAGCAGTTCGCAGCCGTCGTCACCTCGTCTTTCTCGATTTAGAAGGAACCCAGTTTTCGCATGAGATGATTGCCATCGGGGCCGTGCACGCCGTCTTGTCAAAAGAAGGGATGATCCGCAAAATCTATCCTGGTTTTAAGCGTTTGGTCGTCTCCAAGAATAATATTGGCAAGGTCGTCATTCAACTGACGGGCATCACCAACGAAATGATGAAAGCTGAGGGAATTTCCTATCGCCAAGCCATGGAAGAACTTAAGAAGTATGTTGGTCGCGCTTATTCTAAATCTTTATTTATAACTTTTGGGAGCCACGATTTGCGAATCATCAGCCAATCCGTCAGCCACAATCTCGACGCCAACAAAGACGAAGCTAGATTCATCAAGAATAGCTGTTTGGATCTAGCCGCCTTTTTAAGCCAGTATGTCAAAGACGGCAAAGGCAATTCCCTCTCGCTAGAAAATTCGCTGAAGATTTTCGGAGTCGAATTCGATGGGACCAAGCACGATCCTCTCGACGACGCGCGCAATCTCGCTCGCCTCTATGATGCGATGCACAAAAATCCTCAATTGCTAACTGAAGAGTACAAAAAAATTCTCATCAAAAACAAAAACCTTCCATCCCCGCTTCCCAAGCTCGTCAATCAGTTAGCGAAGGGCGAATCCGTGACCCCTGAAGAATTTGAAGAGATGATCCACGAATACGTGAGCTAAGATGATAAGATATCCCGGCGGCGCGAGCCCAAAATCCAAAAGCGAACCAAAGAAGAAAATCGTCTCTCGCCTTTCGACCGCCAACCGCGGGATGAATCTCGAGGAAGATATCAATATTTCGAATCAGTTTTACATCGATAAAGAAATAGCGGTCATCACCAAGCGCCCGACACCGATCAATATCGTCAAGGTCGATTACTCGCGAGGCGCTAAAATTGTCGATGCCTATTTTGAAAAGCAGTCGACAACTGATTACAACGGCGTCTATCGCGGTAAATATCTCGATTTTGAAGCGAAAAGCACAAAACTGCACACTTCTTTTCCATTATCGAACATCACAACTCATCAAATCGAGCATTTGAAAAGAGTTATTAAACATTCCGGAATTGCTTTTTTTATCATCCGTTTTGAAGCCTTTGACGAGGACTATCTCCTCGATGCGAGCTTCGTAATAGCGGCTTTCGGCGGTGAAAAGCGTAAATCAATTCCCTATCTCGATGTTAAGAATAACGGCCATTTAATCAAAAAAGGCTATATTCCGCGCCTTTTTTACTTAGAAATAGTCGATTCGCAATATTTTTAAGCGCTTTGACGATAATATTTGCACAAATCATTCAGCACGCAAGTTTTGCATTGTGGATTTCGGGCGTGACACACCTGCCTTCCAAACTCGATGATCTGATGATTCGTCTTAATGAAATCCTTTGGTTCTAATAATCGCCTTAGCTTCTTTTCAATGGCGTCGGGATTGTCTTTTTCGGAAGCGATGCCGAGGCGTTTCGAAATGCGTTCGACGTGCGTGTCGACCGCCATTGTCGGAATTGAAAAGAGCTCGGCTTGAATGACGTTCCGCGTCTTGTTCCCCACACCTGGAAGGCGGAGAAGTTCTGAAGACACGGATGGCACAACTCCACCAAATTCGTCGACGAGCATCGCCGCGATACCTTTGACGCTGGTCGCCTTATTCCGATATAAGCCAATGGGGCGAATCGCATCTTCTATATCTGCGAGCGGAGCCTCTTTGAGTTTTAAAAGCGTATCGAAACGCGAGAACAAAATCGGGGTGACGAGATTGACGGCCCTATCAGTTGTTTGAGCGCTTAAAACGACGGCGATGAGCAATTCGTAATCGCGCTGATATGTCAATTCGCATTTCGCATCGGGAAATGCCTTATCGAGAAATAACTTGAAAACTTTGATTTTGTTGCTATTTTTCGTCATCATCGATCCACTTGGTCTTGGCGATTTTGATCGTTTGTTCGATATCTTTATTCCACTTTTCGCTGACTGCGCTGTAACCTTCTTTTTCCATGTCATCACGCGTCTGCCACTGCAAGAGGATCTTGTCGATGGAGCGGAGCGACTTTTTGTTTTTGCTGACCGCTTCCTTTAAAGCGTTGATAATCATCTCGTCGCTATAGCCAAAGTTCACCCATTCGTTGATGATGGAGAATTCGATAGGCGATAGAGTGCGACTCAATTCTTTTTCGAACACCTCATAGATATTTTTCAGCGTGGCATTGCGAGCGGCGGATGAGTTCAGTTCTTGCTCTTTTGCTAAAGCAAGCTGAAACTCTTTATACAGTTTTTTGCGAAGTGGCTTGAGGGATGTCTTGATGTTTTTGTTAGCCGTTTCATATTCGAGAAGGCCGCGATTGATGAGCTTAACCAAAATCCTGTCGATGGCTTCGGTCGACAAATTCATGCGGAGGCTCAATAAATCAGCGGTGATAAACTTGTTTTTCTGTTCGAGGAGATGGTCGATGACTAAAACGACGGCTAGATCATCTTCATCCAGGCCAATCTTTTTATAGTGCTCGATTAGCAAGTAGCGGAAGTCGAGAGCTTCCATCGAAATCGTATCCATAGTTACCCTCTTCGTAAAAATATCTTATCACGCTAAGCGTGGAGAGAGACATTACTTTTGCTTATTCTTTTCTTCGCGAACCTTGTCGGGATTGAGCTTTTTGAGAAGATGGCGATACTTCTCCATCGCTAGCAACGTCTGCTCTTCAATTTTAAACCCCAGCTTTTTCGCAAAGCGTTCGGCTCTTAATATCCGGAGCGGATCTTCAATTATTCTCTTCTCGGGATCGCCGATCAAGCGGATGATGCCGGCCTTTAAGTCGGTCAAGCCTCCCGCGAAATCGTGGACTTGAAAATCGCGATTGATATACAAGGCGTTGATCGTGAAATCGCGGCGAACATAATCCAACTTAATATCGCGGACATAGCGAATGGTCTTTGGATGTCGATAATCGACGTAATCGCCTTCGACGCGAAGGGTGACGATGTCGATTCTCTGGTTTTTATGAATAAACCGCATCGTTCCGAATTTAGCAAATGTCGCATCTGCGCCGTCGAGAAATGCTTCCATCTCCTCGGGGGTGGCATCGGTCGCAAAATCGTAATCAAGAACATCGATGCCCAATAGAAAATCGCGGGACGTTCCCCCGATCATAAAAAGGGAAAAGCCGTGCTTCTCAAACAGGTCAGACAAATCGCGGAAAATCGTTTTATCCATAGATAAATTGTATAGGAATGTAGGCAATAAAAAAAGGTCGGCTTTTGCCAACCTTAGCTAGTAGAATGAAACTAGTTAACCTTTTCTTTCAATGATTTTGAAGGTTTGAATGAGACGGTGTGGCTGGCCGGAATTTTAATTTTTTGTCCCGATGTCGGATTTGTTCCAATGCGGGCGGCCCGCTTTTTGTTCTCGAATACGCCAAAACCGGATAATTTGACGGCTTCTTTTTTAACGAGAGCCTTCTCGACGAGCTTTAATAATGCCTCGACGGCGACCTCGGCTTGACGTTTGGAAAGTTCCGCTTCTTCAGCGACAGCTAAAATCAGATCAGCTTTGTTCATATAAATACTCCTTTGGTTTCTTACTAAAAGTTAACACAGCCCAAAATAATTATCAACAGTATTACTAATTAATTCTCCTCTTTAAGCGGCCTTCTCATCAGCGTGGAGATGACCTCTGAAGGCCGAGCTTTTTCGTAGAGAACGCGATATATGGATTCGACGATGGGAAAAGAGAGCCGCACTCCTTTTGCTAAATTGTGAATTACTTGCGCGGTTCGAACGCCTTCAACTGTCTTGATGTTTTCCTTGAAAAAGCGTTCGCTCGAGTCATCTTGGCCAATCATAAAACCGGCTTGGTAATTCCGCGAATGCTTTGATCCGCACGTCACGACTAAGTCGCCGACACCGGTCAATCCTAAATACGTAGCCGGTTTTGCGCCGAAGCGCCGGCCGAGCTTGACCATCTCATTTAAACCGCGTGTGATGAGCGCGGCTTTAGCGTTATCTCCCAAACCTAATCCGTCGATGATGCCGGCGGCGATGGCGATGCAATTTTTCATCGCCGTTGCGTATTCCGCTCCGACTTCATCGCGATGGACATAGACGCGGAAGTAATCATTTGAAAATAGTCTTTGCACTAAAGTTGCAGCCTTTTTGTCTTTGGATACCGAGGTGATAAGTGTGAGGTGGCGAAGAATCACTTCTTCGGCATGTGATGGGCCGAGTAGGGAGACGATCGCTTGACGCTTCGCTTTTGGGATGTGGCGGCGAATGGTCTCCGACATGCGGAGCTGCGTTTCCGGATCAAAGCCTTTCGCAGTATTGATAAAGATGGTTTTTTCGACAAGATGCGGCTCAATTTTCTTTAAGACGTCGGACATCGCGCCGGTTGGGATGCTTAAAAGAATGGCATCAACATTCGTGCATATATCTCTAATGTCATTCGTGACAATTATCTTAAAAGATAATTTAATTTCTGAGCCAAAATAGAAAGTGTTCTGATGGCGGAGATTAATATCGTCGATCTGCGCTTGTTCGCGGCCGAAGAGAATGACATCATGACGATTATCGACAAGCACTTGGGCGAGAGCTGTGGCCCACGTGCCCGTGCCGACTATTCCAATTCTCACCTTATTTTCTCTCGCGAAGAATTATTTTCAATGGCGTCCCTTCAAAGGAAAAGGAATCGCGAAGCCGGTTTTCAATATATCTGAGATATGAGAAGTGAGCGTACTTGGGTCGATTGACGAAAAGAACAAAAGTCGGCGGTCGAACATCGACTTGATTTGCAAAATAAATCTTGAGTTTCCCACCTTCAAAAAGAGGTGCGGGATTCATGGCTTGTGCATCTTGCAGAATCTCGTTTAAAACGCTCGTTTGAATGCGCCTGCTATAAGCTTCATTGACCGTCTCCAATGCTTGGAAGACGGTGTCGATGCGACTCTTGTCTTTGGCCGAAACAAATATAATCGGAGCATACTCGAGGAACTTAAACTCCTTACGTATCTGCTTGGTAAAATCGGCCATCGCCGTTTGGCTGCGCGGGATGAGATCCCATTTGTTGACGACGATGATGATGGCCTTATTCAAATCAGTCGCATAGCCGACGACGTGCTTATCCTGCTCTAAGATGCCTTGATCGGCGTCGATGACGAGCATGACGATCTCCGACCTCTCAATCGCCGCCAGAGCTCGTAAAGCCGCGTATTTATCAACCGATTCGTAAATTCGTCCCCGCTTTTTAAGACCGGCGGTATCGATGACCACATAATGCTTATCATCGCGAACGAATTTGGTATCTATGGCGTCTCTGGTCGTCCCTTCAATCTCGGAGACGATGATGCGATTCTGACCTAAAATGGCATTAGATAGTGAGGATTTGCCGACATTTGGCCGACCAATGATTGAAAAAACGATTTCGTTTTCATCGAATTTTTCGGCGCTTGTCTCGGGGAGTAACTTAACGATTTGATCGAGTAAATCACCGACGCCGATACCATGTGCACCGCTGACGGGAAGGGGATTTCCAAGCCCTAAGGATGCAAATTCATATATATCGCCGATTTTACTAATATCATCTATTTTATTCACGGCGAGAATAATCGATTTCTTGGATTTAAAAAGAATTTTGGCAATCTCGCGATCGTCGTTGGTGACTCCGACTTGACCATCGACGACGTAGATGATCACATCGGCTTCTTCGATGGCAATCTGCGCCTGCGCGCGAATTTGCTCTTGGAAAGGGTGATTGGCAATTTCGATTCCACCGGTGTCGATGACCCGAAATTCTTTGGTCAGCCACGTGGCATTAGCATATAGTCGATCGCGGGTGATTCCCGGCTGATTGTCGATAATCGAGCGGCGCGTTCCAATGATGCGATTAAAAATTGTCGATTTCCCGACATTTGGACTACCGATGATAGCGACGACGCCTAAAGGCATATTATGCCTCTCCGATTTTGCGTTTGATGATGTTTAAAACGGCTTCGACAGCTTCTTCGATGCTCAAAAATGAAGTATCTAATAAGACTGAGTCAGGAGCGGGTTTTAAGGGGGCAAAATCGCGATGCGAATCGATGTAATCGCGACGCCTGACATCTTCTTCGACTTCCGCTAAAGTGCATTGAATGCCTTTGGATAGATTTTCTTCATACCGGCGAACAGAGCGCGTCGGAACGTCGGCAATTTGAAATATTTTAACGTCGGCATCAGGTAGGACATATGTTCCGATGTCGCGACCATCCATGACCACCGAGCGCCGATTAGCCATCTTTCTCTGAAGTTCAACGAGCGCTAAGCGGATGTCTTTATAAGAAGCGATATAAGAAACGTTTGCCGAAATGTGCGGTTCGCGAATGACTTTTGTCACGTCTTCGCCGCAGCAGATGACTCGGCCATCGCTCAATAATTCGATATCGACTTCCGGGATGAGCGAGATGCTGGCTTTTTCATCTTTGGGATCGAGGCCTTTTTTCATGACGCAATATGTGAAAGCGCGATACATCGCGCCGGTATCGATATAAGTGAAACCCAAAAACTGAGCGACTTTTTTAGCGACGGTCGACTTTCCGGCTGCGGCCGGTCCATCGATGGCGATCGTGACTTTTTTCATAGCGGGCTCCTTTTATAAAAACGCACAAACGCCAAGAACGATGGCAGCAATTACTAAAAATAAAAGAATTACAATTAAAATAATAATACGAATTGCTTCTTTGCGCTTATGTAAATCGATCGGAGACAATACTTTTTCTTGAGTAGCGGCGTCATCGGTCTCAAAATCCCTATTTGCTTCATCGGGCATGCGAGAGATTTCCTCGCGGAGTTTTTGATACTTTTCGACGCGGGTTATCGTTTTCAAAATACACTCCTACTTACTGATACATTCTAATATAAATTAGAAATCATTTGTAGAGGAATTTTATAAACCTTGCATAAACGGCTGTTTGATATTATAATGCCCGTTGTTGGAGGACATTGTAAAATGGCTAAAAAAGTAAGAATAGACCGTGATGCTTGCATCGGATGTGGTCTTTGCGTCTCAGTTATGCCGGAAGTGTTTGAGTTCAATGACGAAGGAAAAGCTCACGTCCACACTCAACCAGCCGAAGGTGTCGACGTCGATGTCGCGAATGACTGCCCAACCGGCTCCATCATCGTCGAAGACTAATCGCCTTCGTTGCCTCTATAAAACTAGCTGCCTATGCGGGCAGCTTTTTTTCTTCGAATTGAGCCATGAAGCGATGAATGCTCTTGTAGACGAGAAAGGTCAAGATGACCACCATCGTATTTTTAATTAAATTGAAGGGGACAATCGCTAAAAAGCCGAGTGACCAACCAATATCGGAAACGGCCGGATTGGCGGCTTGCGCCATCGCTAGGATTGCCGCTTCCGGAAAATCCATGACAAACATGTAAAAAGGAATCATCAGATAGACATTGAAGACGACGCTCACGATCAGCTGAGCGATAAAGCCGACGATGAAGCCGAGAACGACGCCTTTGATGTTTCGGCGCTTCGCGTAAATAATGGCCGCCGGAATGACGAAAGACGTACTGTAGATGAGATCGGCCCACTCGCCGACTGTTAAAGTCGAGGTAAAAGGCAATTTTATAATTGTTTTAACAATTATCGCACAGAAAGCGCTCAGCGGTCCATAGGCGAAGCCGGCGATAAAAAGGGGAATTTCGTCAAAGTGAAATTCGAGAAACGTCGGAAAGAAGGGCAGCGGAAATTTCAAGAAAGGAACGATGTATAAGATCGCCGAAAGTGCGCCGAAGATCGCTACGCGGCTCATGAAGCGGACGAGATCTATTTTTTGGAAGTGGAAAGGTTTTCCTTCGCGCAAGACGATGACGAGAAGAAAGATCCAAACAAGAAGAATTCCGACGACGGCTGCTCCCATATAAAAAGGTCCTCGTTCAGGACCAAAAATGAGAGGCTTCTCTCATCCAGACTCTACTGTCGCCTCTAGAATTTAACTAGATCGGCCCGAAGGCTCGCGGGGTATACCGCCGGTTGGGAATCAAACCCTGTCCTGAAACTTATATTATTATACAACAAAAAAGATGATTGTTTAGCGAAATAGTAAAAAACGCTTTAAAAGGCTTTTCATTGTCCGCTTCTTAGAAGCGCTTCCGGGATCGAGGCAATCAAATCCGAGGCGATCAGGCTGTGTTCACCATGTTTTGCCACCGCGATTTGCCCGGCGAGTTGGTGAAGAAAAACCCCATATTTTGCCGCTTCCAAAAGCGGATATTTTTGGCCGAGTAAACTGACGATAATCCCCGCCAAGACATCTCCTGATCCGGCTTTCGCCATACCGGGATGACCATGATCGGATTCGCCGTAATATGCACCTTGAAAGATTTTGGTCATGTGGCTTTTGAGCACGACCGTCGCTCCCAAATCCGTCAATTTTTGAACTTCATCTATCGGCTCATTGGTATCCAATAGGCGGCGAGCTTCGCCGATGTGCGGCGTGACGATAACGTGATTCAAGCGGCTGTCAAAACCGATCTTCTTAAGAAGCGTCAACCCCGTCGCGTCGATGACGAGAGGGATGTCGCTGTTGAGGAGGACGCGCAAAATTCGCTCGTTCATCATATTATCCTCAAGCCCAGGTCCAAAGAGAATCGCGTTTTTTCCAGCGATCATTTTTGTGACTTCCTCAACATCGAGAAAACGCTTGACCATCACTTCGGGATTGAGATTGAGGAAGAAAGGATAGTCTTCTTCTTCAAGAGCGATGGAAACGAGGCCCGATCCCGTCCGAAAAGCGGCGAGCGCACTGAGGGCCGGCGCACCAAAAAAGCCGATGCTGCCGCCAAAAATCAAAATATTGCCGTAATCATATTTGTTTGAATCCTTTTCTCTCTTGGGAAGCGACACGACGTCTTTTTGCGAAATTTTCACCATTTTTTGCTCCATTCAAAAGGTCTATTTTTGATTGCTGCGATACTTCTTCAATATCATCTCTTTGGATTTCATGACGCGAATAGTACCGGCCATCTCCTGATCGGCGAGTTTCGTTTTGATGTCTTTGATCAAGGCTACTTGCTCGGGAATCATGATGTGCTCGATGGCGTTGACGCGCCGCCTCGTCTTTTCGATTTCTTTAGCGAATTGCTCGATCATTTTTTCATATTGCGCTAACTCGATCAACTTCGGCAATAAGTCGAGGCCATATACAAGCGAATCATCAAAATCCTGAGGAGTGCTGCTCAAACTATACGGTGGATTAATCGCTCCGTCGATCGATATTTCTAGATGGGGCGATTCAATGCTCATTGCCGTCGATTTGCTCATTTTTAACGACCACGAAAAGGCGGGAGACGACGTTATTTCAACCAGTTCCGAATGGCGCATTTTGGCCCGGCCTTTTTTAAAAGTCAACACGGCTTTCGAAGTCATCATTTCGATTTCTTTGCGCAAGTCTTTTGTCTTATAGACAACTTCCATAAACTGGCGAATTAATTCATCCTGCTTATCTTTTAATAAACGATGTCCACGCCTCGTGACGGCAAGCTGATTTTTCAGCTTCGTCAATTCCATCCTCGTCGGGTTGATTTGGCTAACGGCCACGATCAGTCCTCTTTAGCGTAAAACTCGGCGATGTGCTCATCGCTGATGCGCTTCAATTCCGAGGTCGGGAAGATGCGGAGCAAGTCCCAGCCAATGTCCAAAGTCTCTTTGATGGTCCGATTGCTATTAAAGCCTTGAGAAATGTATTTCTCTTCAAATTCCTCGGCAAAACGCGCGTATAATTTATCGATATCCGATAGAGCGCTATCGCCTAAAACCGTCGCTAATTCCTTCGCTTCCTTGCCGCGAGCGTAGGAGGCAAAGAGCTGATTCATCGTATCGGAGTGATCGCTTCTCGTCTTGCCTTCACCGATGCCCTTATCTTTTAAACGCGACAGGGACGGCAAGACATCGATGGGCGGCAATATGCCTTTCATAAAGAGGCTGCGCGACAAGATGATCTGACCTTCGGTGATATAGCCCGTGAGGTCGGGAATAGGATGTGTTTTATCGTCTTCCGGCATCGTCAAAATCGGCAATTGTGTAATCGAACCGCTCAGACCTTTGATGCGACCAGCCCGTTCAAATAATGAGGCCAAGTCGGTATACATATAGCCCGGATAACCGCGCCGACCAGGAACTTCTTTGCGGGCCGATGAGATTTCGCGCAGGGCTTCGGCATAATTAGTGATGTCCGTCAAAATGACGAGGACGTGCATGTTGAGCTGATAGGCCAAATACTCGGCGGCAGTAATCGCCATCCGCGGCGTCGCGATGCGCTCAATCGCCGGATCGTTGGCGAGATTGACAAACATGACCGTTCGTTCAATCGCTCCCGATTTTCGGAAGTCTTCGACAAAATAATCGGCTTCTTCGAATGTGATGCCAATCGCGGCAAAAACGACCGCGAATTTTTCTGATTTACCTAAAACCCGAGCTTGGCGGGCGATTTGCGCCGCCAGTTTTGAATGCGGTAAACCAGAACCCGAGAAAATCGGCAATTTTTGACCGCGGACAAGCGTGTTGAGTCCATCGATCGCGGAAATGCCCGTTTGTATGAATTCAGAAGGATAGTCGCGAGCGACCGGATTTAGCGCCGAACCATTGATATCGAGGCGCGTATCGGCGATGACCGGACCTTTGTCGTCGATGGGGCGTCCCAAACCGTCAAAGACGCGGCCGAGAATTTCGGGCGATAATCCGAGTTCGATGCCATGGCCCAGAAACGTGGCCTTCGCGTCATCGATTTTCATGCCTTGACTCGACTCGAAAAGCTGGACGAGGGCTTTGTCTTCATCGATTTCCAAAACCTTCCCTGAGCGCGTCTCGCCATTCGCGAGTTTGATTTCCACTAATTCATCGTATTTGACATCCGCAACTTTTTTGACGAGCATGAGAGGTCCGACGACTTCGTTGATCGTCTTATATTGTTTGATCGCCATCATCACTCCTCCTTCAAGGAATTAAATTCCTTGTCCATCGCCTGAAGAATGCCGTTGCACTCATTTGCGACGTCTTGTTCGTGAACGTATTTAATCCTCCCGATTTTTTCGGGAGCTTTCATCCTTTCAATCGCGGAAAACGCTTTGCGGTTTTCGAGGGCACTATTCGCGCCATCATACCAAGTGAGCATCATTTTTAGCATCAGATACTGCTTATCGATTGAAGTATATGTGTCAATTTCATGATAGGCGTTCTGATGGAGAAAATCTTCGCGGATCATCTGCGAAGCTAATAACTTAACGCGGTCGACTTTGGAAAGCGAATCAATGCCGACCAGGCGGATGATTTCCTGCAGCGAAGCTTCATCTTGAAGAAGAATTTGTACACGGCGAATCATCTTGCTCCAATCTTTGTGATAATGAGCATCGATGTCGATATGTAAAACATCTTCATACAAACTATAGCTTTTAAGCCAATCGATGGCCGGAAAGTGACGGCGATAGGCCAGTGCGGCTGATAAACCCCAAAACACTTTAACGATGCGCAGCGTCGCTTGCGAAACAGGTTCGGACGTGTCTCCTCCTGGAGGGGAGACGGCACCGATGGCCGTTACAGCACCTTCGCGCTTTTTGTCGCCGAGGCAGGCGACATAACCTGCTCTTTCATAGAATTCAGCTAAGCGGCTCGATAAGTAGGCAGGATAGCCTTCTTCCCCCGGCATTTCTTCGAGGCGGGAAGACATTTCGCGGAGAGCTTCGGCCCACCGTGAAGTGGAATCGGCCATAATCGCGACTTTATAACCCATATCGCGGTAATATTCGGCGATGGTGATGCCCGTATAAATTGAGGCCTCGCGAGCCGCGACAGGCATGTTTGATGTATTGGCAATCAGAACAGTCCGCTGCATTAGCGATTCGCCGGTGCGCGGGTCTTTTAAAAGCGGGAATTCCATTAAGACATCGGTCATTTCATTACCGCGTTCACCGCAGCCAACATAGACGATGATATCAGCATCAGCCCATTTTGCGAGTTGCTGCTGAACAACTGTTTTGCCAGAGCCAAAAGGTCCGGGAATGGCGGCGATACCGCCAATCGATACCGGAAATAGCGCGTCAATAACGCGCTGGCCTGTGACCATGATCCGATTCGGAGCCAGCTTGTAGAGATAAGGTCTTTTCTTGCGAACCGGCCAATATTGGAGCATCGTCAATTCGACAGTCCTATCGTCTTTTGTCAAAACTTTGGCGATGACATCGGTAATTTTTGCTTTTCCTTTATGAATCCAAGTCAGCTGACCGGAAACTTGAGGAGGAACCATAACTTTATGAGTGACGACCGCCGTTTCTTTGACGGTGCCTAAAATCACACCACCGCTAACAAAACGGTTGACTTCGGCGGCGGGAACAAAGTCCCATTCTTTTTCGCGATTCAATCTCGGGATATCAATTCCTAAAGGAATATGAGGACCATATTCGTCATATATATTCGTCAGCGGCCGTTGAATACCGTCAAAGATCGAAGTGATGAGACCCGGACCGAGTTCGACGGAAAGAGGCTTGTTCGTGTAATAGACGGGTTCGCCCGGACCGATACCGGCCGTTTCTTCGTAAACTTGAATCGACGCGAAATCACCGCGAAGTTCAATAACCTCACCAATCAATTTTTTATGCGAGACGCGGACGACATCGTAAACCTGGACATTTTCCATGCCCGAAGCCACGACAAGCGGTCCAGCGACTTTTGTGATCGTCCCTCTTTTTTCCATATAGCTTCCTTTCTAGAACAGCTTAAGTCCAACGGCTTTTTCGACATCAGAGCGCAATTTTTCCAAACCCTGTCCGCTCGCAAGGCCGTCGATCGGCAGAGCGATGAGGATGGGGAAGGCTTTTTCACTGAAGTGATTTCGATAATCACCCACCAAGCTCTGCAGCCCTTCATCGATCACGATAATCTGAGCCGTGGAAGATATGTTCTCAAGTGTATCCTTCATTTTTGCTTCATCATTTATGATGAATGTTTCAAATCCCAGGCTTCGAAATAGCAGGACATTTTCCGTTTTGGCAATTGCCACGACTTTCTTGTCCATCTAGGCCTCCACCATCAGCGGCGCTTCGCGGCTCAGAAAAAGCCGGTGTATATCGATGATTTCAATCTGCTTGCGAATCACATAAGCGATAATCGCCGAAGATGAACGGATGTCAATTTGAAGAGAGTTGAGTTCCTCGAGCAAGACTTTGAGCAATGAGTGTTCCAAAGCGGCGAAATCGCCTTCGCTGAAGAAACGTTCGAGAGGTTCAACAAAACGAGACATGAACAAGAGAGAGTAGCGTTCGGCGATGTCGCGTTTTTGAAGGGGGAGAAGCGCGGTTATTTCTTCGATATCGATGCTTCCATGTCCCAATAGATTGCTGCGGAGATATTCAGCGTTTAATTCCAAACGTCTAACTCTTAAAAGAGTTAAAAGATTATTGATGTCTGTGGAAATGACAAAATAGGTTTTCAAGGCTTCATCCTTGCGAGCGAGGACGGCTTCAAACAGCAAATCCTGAAATGTTTGCTGCAGGGAGTGGACGAGCGCGTTGACATTTTGAAATTGTTGCTCAGAAATCCTGAAGAACAGATTTTTATATAGGTCATCGACGGTGGAATATTCATTTTTTAGGATTGCCAAAGTTAACTCTTTCTCGCTCAGATGACCCGCTTCTTCAATTGGGCTGAATTCGATATTAAAGAGTTTCTTCTTATAGAACGAACGAATATTCGTCAAATCGTATTTGGCAAAGAAGAAAAGCGATAAATCATCATGCGGAGTAATTTCGCGAAGTTCTTCTTTCAGTTTAATGACTTCACTTTCGACAATTTCGGAAACGGTGTGATTTTTGTTGTCCAGCCCGTACCCGAGGGCGTGCAACTTTAAAACGAATCCGGCGTCATCTGCCTGCCTCAAATCCCCAAATTGGTTTTTGGTCAGCAGATCAGCGGACTTTGTCGCTAGAAGCGCGCTGGCGAAAGTGTAGTCATTCATCATTATTCTTCGTTCCTAAACAGTCTATCGAAAAGGGTTTTTTCATTGGCTTTGCGCATCCGATCCAACAGCGGTTTGACACTGAAATTCAAATCGTACGTCGCACCGATGAGCAAAAAACCATCTTCTTCCATGGACGGCACGTTCTCCAATTTCAAAGCATAACCTTTGCCGAGCAGCTTGTTCAAATGATCAAGCTCGATGAGTTTACCTTCCTTAGAAGATGAAAGTGCTTGACGATACTTTTCGTAATCGCGATGGTTGACGCGCATCGTTTCATCACCATCAATCTTTTCGCGTTTGATCTGCGAGGCGACAAAGGATTGCAAGTCCTCACCTTCCAAAGTTTTAAAATGCTCAGAAACATTTGTAAACACTTCGTCGATAACGCTACTTTTTAAAGCTGAAAACGACTGCCTTTTTTCGAGCTCGCCGAGAGCTTGCGCTTGGGCGATGGCGCTATGCTTGGCGTCTTCGGCTTTAGCGATGATTAGCGCAGCTTCTCTTTCAGCTTCGGCCACGATTTTGTGTTCGAGGGCCTTCGCTTCAATTTCGGCTTCTTTCCTGATCGCGTCGCTTTCAAGTTGGCCTTTTTTGGCGATTTTTTCGTAAAGAGTCATGTTCGGCCCCTTAAATAGCCACGGCGCTATACATTAAAATGCTGACGAGAAGCGCTAAAATAGCGTAAGTTTCGACCAAGGCCGTCATCGTCATGCCGCGCGTCATCATCTCCGGTCTCTTTCCAGTCATGAGAATCGAGGTGGCAGCGACTTTGCCTTGAGCGATGGCTGATAGCAAGCCGACAATCGCGATCGGAAGGGCCGCGCCGAGCAAAGCCCAACCTTGCCAATCATCAAGAGGAACAGCGGTTCCGCCGAGGAGGCCGACTTTCTGCAAAATCAAGATTGCCACAAGAAAGCCATAGATACCCTGTGTTCCCGGCAGAGCCTGCAACACGAGGACGCGGCCAAAAAGGTCGGGCTTTTCGGCGAGCACGCCGTTTCCGGCTCGTCCGGCGATGGACACCCCGATTGCCGATCCGATGCCAGACAATCCCGCGGCTAAAGCCGCTCCGATAATTGATAGAACTAATCCATAAGTCATGATTCTATCTCCTTTCTTCTCGTAAATCCGAGATTTCATTAATCTGTTTTAAGCGAATGGCAAATGGTTCAAATAAATAACCTCCGCCTTCATAAAACTTGCCAAAAAATTCGATGTATTGCAGGCGGCCATCGTGGACATATGCTGAAAGCATGCCCATCGCAAAATTGAAAAGATGACCGACCAGGTAGACGAGAATTGAGAAAATAAAACCAACAATGCTCTGTTGAAGCATGCCCGCGAGCAAATTCATCGTCCACGCGATGACTGCCGTCGAAAGGCTGAGCGCTAAAATGCGAGAATAGGATAAGATGTCGCTAACATAGCCAGTCGACTTATAAATGGCACCTAAGCCACCAAAAATCTTTCCGAAGATGTTTTTGCTCTTGCGACCCGCTAATGAGAGAAGGATGAGAGCACCTGCTCCGGCAAGACTCAAGCCAATATAGTTTAGATACATTAACGAGGTCCATATCAACATTTGGGCTCCGACAAACAAAAGACCGACTAAAACAAGAATCCAACTTAGACCATCGGCAATCGCGCCAAGATAATCTTTTCTTTTGATGAGCAAAGCTATCTTCAAGCCCAATCCATTTATGATGTGCAAAACACCCAAGATGAGGGAGAAGCCGAGCATCACTAATGGATTCGCGACCGGATTTAAAAGGACTGAGGTCCACTGCAGGCCAAAAAGCGAGCCAATCAATGCCCCTAAGTCGAAGTCCGCGCCAAAGAAACTGCCAAATAAGACGCCGGCTATCAGCGATGTGATGCCCGAGAAGAAAAAGACGCTGATCAGTTGTTTAAGCGTACCTTTTGGCTTCAATAATTTGATTCCCAAACCAAAGAGGATGAGCATGATCATTCCATAGCCGATATCGCCCATCATGATCCCAAAAATGAGCCAATACCACACGGCCATAAAAGGATTGGGATCGATCTCGGAGTGGTTTGGAATTGAAAACATATTGGTAATCGATTCGAAATGCGCGATGAATTTGTTATTTTTCAAAGCTGTGGGAGGAAGCTCCGCATCTGTCGGATCGCTGAGTTCTAAATCGTATTCACTCGTCGTTGAAGAAATGGTTGACTCTAATTGCTCGACCTGGTCTTCGCGAACCCATCCATCGAGATAAAAAGAGCGTTCGGTTTTGCCGAAAACAACGCTTTTGCGATCGATTTGAGCTTGCAAACGATCGCAAAGAAGTTCGATTTGGTCTTTGCTTTTTGACAATTCCTTGAGATTGGTTTGCATCTCAATTACTTCATTTTTGCTGGCTGCTAAGTCGCTTTCTAGCTGCGCGACATATTCGCTCATTGAAAGGTCGATTTCCGGCAAGTCAATTTCCGAAAAAGCGTATTTTGCAATATCTTCACCGATGGCTTTATCTTCTTCCAAAAAGGAAGCGAAGAAGAGCGCGGGACCATAATCAGAGGCCGATAAGGTTTGATAAGGAATTTCTTTGCTGTCGAGATAGTGCTTTATCATCTCCAAATTGCTTTCGCTGACATGACCGGCGTGAAAGCGAACATAATTTGATGCCTTGAGGCTCGAAACCTTCATATCAATCGTCCTAAAAGGTAGATACTTATCTAGTAATTCATCCGTTTTTTTGATATGTGATTTGGCCGATGCCAGACTCTCGACATCTTTTTCTATTTGTTCTAATAATGCAATTTGAGCATGATCTTCCATCATAAAGCGTTCATAAGTTACTTCATGATACTGAAAGAGGCTTTTCTTCTTGCCGTACCGCCCAATATCGCTCAACGCTTTATTTGCTCTTTGCAGAAGCGCTATCTCAAAAGTGACATCGACATTTTCGGAATGATTTGGAATAATCATCAAAAGCGATGCTTTCTGAAGAGACTTAATCAGTTCGTCGCGATGTTCCTCAAGGACAAAAATGCGCGCTTTTTTTACTTTAACGATCACTGTGCTTGACCTCTGTGATTAAATCTTTAACCATGGCTATTTTCTTATCGGCCACTTTTCTCTTCATTTCATCTTCGAGAGCTTTGAGTTGCGACGAAAAACCATCCGCAATTTTTTTGATATCCTGGGCAGCGGCTTCTTCGTTTGTTCGGCTGATTCTCTCGGCCTCAGATAGTAAAAATTGTGCTTGTTCTTCTGCCTTTTTACGGGTCTGATTAAGAAGCATTGTCTTATAAACGCGGGCTTCAGTTACCAAACTTGACGCTTGGCGTTCAGCTTCAATAATTTTTTTCATTGCTTCCACGATTCATCCCTCACTTACGATAAATAATTTTTCAAGTTAGTATATTATCATAATACTAAGCATATATCCACAATATCAGTACGAGAATAAAGCACGAAGGTAAAAATAAAGTCGCTTGCCTTGCGACTTTTCGCGTAAGTGCAGATGGTGCACCTAGCCAACTTGAATCTTGCCTATCAACTTATTGATAATGTTAAAAAACTGCGCGTTATGGTAGTCGCGGATATCGAGGTTTGTCGCTTCGATAAATTGATTGAGTCGATAAGAAAAAGTGTTGCGATGCACATAGAGCTTTTTGGCGGCGAGCGAAGCGTTAAGCCCGCACGAAACAAAAGTTTCGGCCGTGACCATCAGCTGGCGAGGGACCGTCGCATATTGCTTTTTGGCGAGGTGTACCAATTCGTAATCTCCTTCCAGAGCGAGATCTAAAATTAAATCTGCTAAATCGGTGAGGTATAGACTTCGGCCATGACTGGCTTTTTTAAGAGCCAAACGACCTATTTGATTATCGTCATTGCACATTACGATTGTATAAGTATTATCGGTATCGCTCATGATGACCGGAATCAGTGTTTCTAACGAATCGTAAAAGTATTCATCGGAGAGCATATACCCGCTTTTGGCATCAAAAAAATTGATTGCGAAAATATTTTTATATGCGCTGTGAAGTGCATCATTAAAACGCTCGATGCTAATATCTTTTTGCGATGCGAAAAAATAGTACTTAACCACAAATATATTATTGTGCATAATGCACAAACAGTAAACGACATTTAGCGAGATTCGTGATTGTCCATCACTTCGCGAGCTAAAGAAAAATAGGCCAAGCTGCCGGACGAACTCGGTCGATAGAGGGTGACAGGCACACCTTTCGCCGATGATTCCGGAATTGAAATGTTGCGTGGAATCGTCGATAAAAAAGTGTTTTCTTTAAACAAACCTCTGATCTGCGTCGTTATTTCGGTTCCGAGTCGCGTTCGAGGATCATACATCGTCAATAAGAATCCTTCAATCTCGAGTTTTGGATTTGACGAGCGCTGAATCTTGGAGATCGCTGCCAGCGTCGTGGCCACCGCTTCAAGAGCAAAATACTCGCACTGAACTGGGATGAGAATTCCATCGGCGACGGTCATCGAATTCATATTTAGAACCCCGAGTGAAGGTGGGCAATCGATGATGATGTAGTCATATTCCTTCTTAAGGTTTTTTAACGATTCGCAAAGCACTAAGGTTTTGTCTTCGACTTTATCCGTTAAAAACGAATCCAAAGAGGCGAGCTTTAGACTGCTCGGAAGTAAATCAAAAGATTTGAGCGACGTTCTTTTTATGGCCTTATTGATGTCGTAGTTATTCGCTAAAACATCATAGATGCTGCGGCTTAAAAGGGTTGGGTCAAATCCTAATCCTCGCGTCGCGTCGCTCTGAGGATCTAAATCAATGAGCAAAATGCGCTTTTTGAAATGAGCTAAAGCGCTCGAGAGATTGATGGCCGTGGCCGTCTTCCCGACCCCGCCTTTTTGATTAGCTATACCGATGATACGCACCATGATTAATAAGTTTACATTAGTTGAGAAATAGGGCAAAGAATTATAGCGGTTTAGCGCTGATCAAGTTGTAAGGACGAGGATAGCGATTTGGGGTATTATCGCTTTTAACGATAAAAAGATTGATACGCACATCTTTATCACTCGGCAAAACGTCTAGGTGTCTTTCCTGAACTTGACAATTGAGCAACGCGAAAGCCTTTTTAGCAGAGGCAATCTCTTGATCGACACCTTGTGATTTCATCGCGATAAAACAGCCTTCAACTTTCAAAAGAGGGATGGCAAGTTCCAAAATGATGCTTAGCGATTTGACGGCTCGGGCGACGGCGATATCGAATTTATCGCGCCACGCCAACTGCGCCTCAGCTCGTCCGACAACGACTGTGACGTTGTTGAGTTTAATTCGTTCGACGACGGCGTGGAGAAAGCGCGCTTTTTTATTGTTGGGCTCAAGCAGCGTGATCATCGAGCAAGGATTGACGATAGCCCAAACAATACCCGGAAAACCCGCTCCCGAACCGATATCCAGTAAACGCCTACCTTGAATTGATATGTATTTGAGGGGGAGCAGCGAATCAAGAAAATGCTTTTCGATGATTTGAACTTCGTCGGTGACGGCTGTCAGATTAAAAAGCCGATTCCACTCTTGAAGCATGGAGAGGTATGTTTGAAATTGCTCTTTTTGCACCTCGCTGAGTCCAATCTCAAGACTTTCTTTTAGATAGGTGTCAAACTCTTGGAATGTCATATTAACCCTCTGCGCTTTAATGTTAAGATTAAAACGGCGATATCGCTGGGATTGACACCGCCGACGCGGCTAGCTTGGCCAATCGTCAGAGGGTGGACTTTGTGCAGTTGCTGGCGGGCTTCAAGAGCGAGGCCGTCGATGCGCAGATAATCAAGATCGTCGGGCAGCATCAAACTCTCGAACTTCGAAAAAGACTTTGCTTCTTTTTCCTGCTTGGCGATATATCCTTCATATTTAACCATGATTTCTAGTTGCATAACACCCGTTTCATCCAAAACGAGATTTCGCAGTTCGGGAATCAAATCGCTGAGATGATGGTAATTAAGGTCGGGGCGCTTGAGTAAATCGAAGGCTAGTGTTCCGCCTTTAAGAGGTGTTGCTCCGCGTTCGACCAAATACGAATTAACTTTTTTATTTGAACCCAAATAGGTTGATTTAAGAATTGCGAGAACCTTTGATAGCTTGCCGTTTTTATCGATGAATTCTCGATAGCGTTCCTCAGAAATAAGTCCCAGAGTATGACCGTATTCCGTAAGTCTTAAATCGGCATTATCGTGCCTTAAGAGCAGGCGATATTCGGCCCGCGAAGATAAGAGGCGATAAGGCTCAGCCGCGCCTTTTGTCACCAAGTCATCGATCATAACAGCGATGTAACTTTCATTTCTCTTAAGGATAAACGGACTTAGTCCGCGGATTGATAAAACGGCATTGATACCGGCCATCAGACCTAAGCCGGCGGCTTCTTCATAACCCGAGGTCCCGCATATTTGTCCGGCTCCGTACAATCCTTGATATTTTTTAACTCTCAATGTCGAATCAAACTGGGTCGGAACCACGGCATCGTATTCGATGGCATAACCGTACTTGAGAATTTCGGCCTTTTCAAAACCCGGGAGCGAATGGACCATCGGCTCCTGGACATCGCGGGGCATCGAAGTCGCAAAACCTTGAATGTAAATCGAATCGCCATCCTTCGTCTCGGGCTCTAGAAAGAGCTGATGGCGGGCTTTGTCATAAAAAGTCGTGATCTTCCCTTCAATCGAAGGACAGTAGCGCGGCCCAACTCCCTTGATCTCCCCATTAAACTGGGCTGACTTTTGGAGGTTAGCTTTGACGATTTCGTGCGTTCTGGGAGTTGTATAAATGAGATGGCAAACCATCTGTTCAGAAAATGGCACATATGTTTTGGTCGTATATGAAAAAGCGAGGCGGGCGTCGGTTCCGTACTGAACGCTGGCCTTCGAAAAGTCGATCGATGATTTGCGGATGCGCGGTGGAGTGCCGGTTTTCAAACGATAGATATCAAGGCCCATCGCGGCTAGTGATTTTGAAAGTCCAAGCGAAGCTTTTTCGCCATCCGGACCGCTTGATGCCCTCTCGTGGCCTCGTAAAACCTGCGCTTCCATATAAGTTCCGGTGGTGATGATAACGGCCTTAGAACGAATTTCCTCGCCATCGCTCATGACCACGCCAAAAACTAGATCTAAATCGTGAAGGAGCGAGACGACCATGCCCTCTTTAATCGTGAGGTTTTCCGTCTTGAGAAGTAGTTGCTGCATATAATCAGGATAGATATTCCGGTCGCTTTGCGTCCGTAAGCATTGGACGCCGGGTCCTTTACCAGTATTGAGCATTTTAAGCTGCAAATATTCGTGATCAGCGCAGATGCCCATCAAGCCTCCAAGGGCGTCGATTTCTCGGACGACGATGCCTTTGGCGGAACCGCCGATCGAGGGATTGCACGACATCCTGGATATCGATTTGAAATTTAAAGTGCACAATAAAGTTTTGCAGCCCATTTTGGCTGCAGCGTGAGCGGCTTCGACGCCGGCATGACCGCCGCCGACAACGATAATGTCAAAATCCACTATCCGACGCTTCCTTCCATATCCATCTTAATCAATTGATTAAGTTCGACGGCATATTCCATCGGAAGTTCGCGCGAGAATGGCTCGATGAAACCCATGATGATCATCTGGGTCGCATCTTTTTCCGAGATGCCGCGCGACATCAGATAAAAGAGCTGGTCTTCGTTAATTTTACTGACTGTCGCCTCGTGCTCGATAAATGATTGTTCATTCATAACTTGGTTAGTCGGAATCGTATCGCTCTTGGAAATATCGTCGAGGATCAAGGTATCGCATTCGACGTGGCTTCGAGAATTCAGAGCCTTTTTCTCGTGGCGAACCGTGCCGCGATAATTGGCGACGCCGCCATTGCGAACAATCGATTTTGAAATGATGGTTGAGCTGGTGTTTTTCGCTAGATGAATCATCCGGGCACCGGCGTCTTGATATTGTCCGCGGTCGGAGACGGCGATCGAAATGCACGTTCCTCTGGCTCCTTCGCCCGCTAAGATAACCGCTGGATATTTCATGTTCAACTGGCTGCCGATATTGCCGTCAATCCACTCCATTTGCGCATCTTCGTGGCAAATCGCGCGTTTTGTGACGAGATTTAGAATGTTTTTCGACCAGTTTTGAACGGTTGAATAACGGCATTTTCCACCGCTTAAAACGATGATTTCGACAACCGCCGCATGGAGCGATTCACGCGAATAAATTGGGGCCGTGCAGCCTTCGACATAATGGACTTCAGCCCCTTCGTCGACAATGATCAGCGTTCTTTCAAATTGGCCTGACCGCTCATTATTTATGCGAAAATAGGACTGCAGCGGCTTATCTAATTTGACGCATTTTGGAACATAGATGAACGATCCGCCCGACCATACTGAGCCGTTTAAAGCGGAGAATTTATTATCGGAAAAAGGCACGACGGTATTGAAATATTTCTTAAAGATATCCGGGACGAGTTTTAAAGCTTGATCGGTGGAGAGGAAGATAACGCCCTTTTCTTCAACTTCTTTGAGCATGTTGTGATAGACCATCTCCGACTCGTACTGCGTCGCCACTCCGGAGAAATATTTTTGTTCTGCTTCCGGAATGCCTAGTTTTTGAAATGTTTTTTTAATCGTCTCCGGAACATCATCCCAACTCGTCTCTTCTTTCGCGCTCGGGCGCGTGAAATAAGTGTAGGCGTCAAAATCGATAATCGACAAATCGGGTCCGAATTTCGGCATTGGCAGCTTCAAGAAAGCCCGATAGGAACGAAGGCGAAAATCGAGCATCCAATCCGGTTCTTTTTTCAAATTCGAAATGGTTCTGATTACGTCTTCATTTAATCCTTTTCCCGTGTTTAAAATGGAGACGTCCTCATCCTTAAAACCATATTCATATTCTTGTTTTGGAAGCTTACTTTTCTTCATGTTTATAATCGAGCAATTCCTCTAAGGCATCCCACCCAATCGTCGCGCATTTAATGCGAGCGGCCTGGCGGTGCGTGTTGACAAAAACAATCGCTTCATCGAGAACGCTCTCGTCAAAGGGTTGTTCGCGAATCATCTTTTGATACTGGTCGATGATGTAGAGGGCGTCGCTCGCCTTTTTGCCGATGACCAATTCGGTCATGATGTCGGTTGAAGCGGTCGAAATCGTGCAGGCCACGCCATCAAAAGCACAATCGATAATTGTGTTGTCATCTTCCAATAGAAAAACGGTGATGTCGTCGATGCAGTTCGGCGAATCGATATGCATCGTGCGGTAGCGGCTGTCATTCGGAGTCCGCTTGTTCCGCGGATGCTCATAATGATCCATGATAATAGCCCGCATCATCTGCGGATCAAGCAAAATAGGCATCGAGGAAGTCGCCTCCTTTTTCAAGCGCCGCCACAAAGGCGTCGATCTCTTCTTTGGTGTTATAGAAATAGAGCGAGGCACGAACCGTGGCGATTTCCCCGAGAAAATCGAGGAGTACTTTCGCGCAGTGCTGCCCCGAGCGGCAGGCGATTCCCTGCGAATTTAGATAGGTTGCTTCATCTTGGGCAAAGACGCCTTTGATATTAAAAGTAATAATACCCGACTCGGCCTTTTCGTTATACAAAATGACTTTGTCATTCTTCTTCAGCTTTTCGATGGCGTACTTGCGCAATTCGTCTTCGTGATGGCGAATATTATCCAAGCCGATCTCCATCAGGTATTCGACGGCGGCCTTTAAGCCGTAGATGCCTTCGATATTTTGGGTTCCGGCTTCGAATTTGGAGGGGGGAAGTAAATAAGTGACATCCCCGCACATATCGAATTTGGCATTCATGCCTCCACCCGTCATAAACGGATGTGTCTTCATCAGCAAGTCATATTTTCCATAGAGGACACCGATGCCGGTCGGACCGACCATCTTGTGGCCTGAGAAAGAGAGAAAATCGATATCCAAATCTTTGACATCGGTCGGCATGTGGGGAACCGATTGGGCTCCATCGCAGACGACGATGGCGCCATATTCATGGGCGATTTTGGCTATTTCTTTGATGTCGACGATAAAGCCGAGGACGTTGGTGACATGTGCCACCGCGATTATCTTCGTCTTTTTGCTGATGACTTTTCGAAGATTTTCCGGAACTAATTTACCATCTTTATTCAAGGGAATATAACTGATTTTGCAACCTGTCATCTCACCAACTTTGAACCATGGCAGAACATTGCTGGCGTGCTCGGCTTGCGTAATTAAAATTTCATCATCTTTGGTGAGATATTTGACGCCATAGCCATAGGCTATTAAATTGATGGACATCGAGGTTCCGGCCGTGAAGACGATTTCATTTTTGTCGGCGTTGATAAACTTCGCAAGCGCGGCCCGCGCAGCATCGATTTTGAGATCGACGTTATAGCACAAGTCGTAGTCTCCGCGATGCGAATTGGCCGTTTCGTTTTCAAGATAGGAAAGTACTGCGTTTTCGACAGCGTAAGGTTTAAAGGTCGTCGATGCATTATCAAGAAAAATCAAAGGCTTCCCCTGCATCTTAATTTCGTTGTGAAACATCGGAAAGTCTTTTCTTAATAGGTAAGGATCTAATTTCTTCATAAGCGCTCCTCGATCATCTGGGCAATCTTGGTTTGTAGTACATCTTCTTTAAAATACGAAGCGATGGGCATTAAGTAACCATAAGTGATGAGCTTTTTTGCCTCGTTCAAGTTTAAACCTCGCGACATCAAATAGAAAAGATGTTCATCATTTAGTTTCCCGACAATCGCAGCATGAGAAGCTTCGACCTCGTTTTCGCTGATGCTCAGTCGCGGGTCGGCTTTGGCCGTTGCTCCTTCGTCGAAAACGATGATTTTAGCGTTCTGTCGCGTCTTGCTTTTCTTCGCGCCGCGAATGATGCTGTTGGCCCCGCTGAAAATCAATCGCGATGAATTTCTCGCGACGCCGTAATTAGTCATTAGTCCATCTGTTTGCGGGGCGTTATGAAGAAAGTAAACATTGAATTTCTTGTCATCATCGCCGCTTGCCAAAGATGATAATTTCCATGTCCCACGGGCGTTAATTCCATTGAGATTGATGCGCGCTTCTAACATCGATTGACCGCTTGAAAAATCCGCCATAACTGCGGATATTTCGCCATTTTCTTCGATATTTGCAGTGATTTTTTTATTGGAAGCCGAACCGAAGTTATAGATCCGCAAGGCGAGAGAAGCCCCCTTGCCGACGAGCACTTCGAGGTCCTCAAAGGAATCGTTAAAATCAAGAGCGAGTTCGAGGGCTTGGCAGTCTTTGACAATAACGCTCCGGACTTTACTTTCCATCGCGAATCGCCTCTTTAGTGGCGCATGCGCCGATCGAAACAGAGCTCATCGTCGGATCTTCTTTTTCAATTTCGATCCCGAGTTCGGTCTTGATCCATTCATATCCGAGCGAGTCAATTTTTTGAATGATTTCGGGACCGCCTTCAATGGCGATCTTGCCGTTGACCATCACGACTGTGCGCGTGAGATCAATCATATTGTATAGCCTTGCATAGTGTGAAACGATGAGAAAACCACGGCCTTTTTCCTGCTCTTCTTTAATGGCTTTGGCGACGATGTTCATCGCGTCGACGTCAAGTCCGGAGTCAATTTCGTCGAGCATTGCAAAACGCGGTTCGAGAAGCGCCATTTGCAAAATCTCGTTGCGCTTCTTTTCACCGCCCGAGAAGCCTTCGTTCAAGGAGCGATTGGCCATTTCAAAAGGGATGCCCATCTTCTTATAAGTCGCATCTAATAGACGGTAGAATAGAAATAAGGATAAAGGCTTTTCACGGCGGGCGTTAATCGAAGCTCTTAAGAAGTCGGCATTGACGACGCCGGCCACCTCGCTCGGATATTGCATGGCGAGGAAGATGCCAGCTTTTGATCTCTCATCGACCGACATGGCCAACACGTCCTTGTCGTTTAATAAGACTTGGCCCCGAGTTATTTTGTAGCGCGGATTGCCCATGACGGCTTGCAAAAGAGTCGATTTGCCGTGTCCGTTTGGTCCGAGCAAGGCGATGGTCTCACCGCTTTGAGCAGTCAAACTGACGCCTTTTAATATTTCTTTGTCTTCGACGCTGACGTGAAGATCAACTATTTTCAGAAGGTCCATGATATCATCTCCAAAATCTCTAATATTGTATATTATCAAATATACATATTCAAACAGAACGATAAAAGACCTCGCCACGGACATTCCGAACAAACCTCGATTTCGGATTTTTAATGAAAATCCAAAAAAAGAACGCGTTAAACGAAGTGGATATCGATGAATTTTGGCAAAATCGTAGTTGTATTAATAATATTAATGTAATAGAATATTCGTGCTATGTTCAGGCTTAGGAGGAAAACAACTACTTATGAGAAAAAGTAAAATGACGCTCGGAATAGTAGCTGGATTGCTCGCAACCTTCGCTTTGGCGGCTTGTGACGGGCCGACATTCTCTGGAGACGGATATGTCTTAACCTACACAGGTTCCAATGATCAAGAGTATCATTACACTGCCGAAGAATTATTTGATTCATATCTCAAATCTTCAAGTGGTGTTTCAACGCTCTTCGATTCGGTTTATAAAGTCGTTGTCCGCAACTATTTTATTACCGACCCTGAGGGAATCGCGGCTTATTCAGATATCGAAAAAGGTGCCGATAACGACGTCGCTGGCGTCAAATCGAAAGCGGAATCAGCTGCTGATGACAACGGCACAAAATACAAAGACGAATTCGAGAAACAGCTCGACACCTATGGTGTTGAAGATGAGAAAGAACTCTGGGAGCACTTCGCTTATCAGCGGATGACCTCCGAATTCGAAGATCAATTCTACGAAGGCAATATCGGTTTCATTCGCGATGCCAAAAAAGCGGCCGTCGACAACGAATTGAAATACAGCGGCTATCTTGAAAAGATGGCTCCGTATCACGTCCGCCACATCCTCGTCAAGGTCAGCGCGAACGCGAACGCCTTATATAACGGCGAAATCAGCGAATCGGAAGCCAAGAAGATTGCCAACGTCGGCGAGAGTCTGGCGAACGGCAGCGAAACTTTTGGTTCCTTAGCGAGACTCTTCTCAGAAGATACGACTTCCGCTGAAAAATTCGGCGATCTCGGCATCATGTCCAAGAGCACCTCATTTATTAACGAGTTCAAACTCGGCGTCTACGCCTATGAAGCGATTCACAACAGCACGACGCTCGCTGAAGCGAAAGCCGGATTGGAAATCTCCGATGAGATGAAAGATGACTACGTCGATGTCCTCGGTTCCGAAACAATCGGAACAATTCCTTACGAAGCTTTCGAGAAACTCAATGATTACTCGGAAGTTACGAAAGATGAAAATTCTTTCACCGTCAATGAAGGCAAAGCCTTCTTCTATCCCCGCAACATTATTTTCAATAAGTATTTCAACCGCCACGATGTCTCGGTCATCACTCCCAATTCACTGGTGCCGGGCACAATCGTCGGCAGCGAAGTTCAAAACGAGAATTTCGTCGGTGTCTATAATGCAACCTATGATGGCTATTCGGGATTCAAACACGTTCCCGGGCTGAACATCGATGTCGATGGCAATAGCGTTGTTAATACTGACGATAAGGTCTTGACGACCAAAGACGGCAAAGTCGTTCTCGCAGTCCGCGGTGGGACGGCCGGTGAGGGCGGTTATCAAGGATTCCACTTCATCGTCGTCGAAAGAAGTGCCTTTGATGATGATGCCAACAATGTTTCGCTTAGCGAATACTACACCACTTACTATCCGACCCAAAAGGATTATCCGACATACGTTTCCGGCGATCCACAATATGTGGCGGATTCGAAAAACTATAAGCCGACATACGTCAACTTCCTCGATCAGCAAGTCAAGGACTACAAGAGCCGGGCTGAATCGGTCGAAGGTGAGATTAAAGGCTTTGACGCCAATCTCAAATACTACATCTATGAAAAATTAGCCTCTGAACAGAAAATTGTCTTTAATGACATATTAAAATATGTTAACTCCTCCGGTGATGAAGTCACCATCGATTTAGCGGCCACGATTCAAAATTGGATCAAGGCCACGCGCGATCAAGCGGACTTCAACACGAGACAATCGTGGGAAGAATCATGGCAGCAATACGTTGAATACTTAGCTCAACAAAATGCCTTGCGCGTCAGCGGTAAACTCTTAAGCGAAACCTGCGCGATCGAATACCAGAGCGCAGTTAAAACAGCTGCTCTATGGGATGTTAAAGGAGGTGCATGCTACAATGACAAATAAGAGAAAAGGATTAATCCTGACCCTTGCTTTAGCTTCAGCTTTTGTTCTATCAGCCTGTAACGATGTAACCGCCCTCCCGACTTTCTACGAAGACCCCATCGTCAATAATGATGATGAAGGCAATACGAAAGTCGATGTCTACGAAAACATCATGAGTCTAATTTACGATTCGTTGACCAGCGCGAGCGACAACCCAAAAAAGGTGCTTGACGAGATGATGTATATCATCGCCGTCGACCAATTCGGGGACTATGACGAAGTTCAAACTCTGGCTGATCTCGATGCCAACAACGCTGACGTCACCAAGTTCATCGATGAACACGCCAACGCCTACAGCAGCGATAACGATACCGATGCCAATCGAGTGACAAACGAGTTTGCTCGCTTGACGCACTTCGCCGACACGATGGATTATCGCATCAAGGAAGTTTTCTACAAAGCCGTGACCGGGAGTACTTATTCAAAGCGCAGCCTCTTCGACGAAGAGAAGTATGCGGTTAGTCTAGCCGGCGACCTCTATCAGATCGAAGGTCTGTACGATGGTGCTTATAACTGGAATACAGAAGTTCTCGTCACTCCCGACATCCACGTCGAAGATCTCGATGACTCCATCATCCACATCGGCCGGTTCCAAGACTACATTATGCGCGGCGTCTTACCTCGCCTCTACCGCGAGCGCCTCGTCGAAGAATTCTTAATCGACAATAATTATTCGACGCTCGGACGGACTTACGCCCGCGAAGTCGAATACATTAAAATCGTCAACAACGCCGCTTATCCAAGCGCCGCAAAATCGCTGATTAATGCCTTTGTCGACAATTACATTCTGGACGAAGATGCACCCGAAGATGTCGACTTTGAAATCCTCGCCAACGCGTGGAGAGGCGTCGACCTCGACGAAAATACGGAGAGTAAGGATTTGTTGGCTCTCGCGTTTACCGGTACGAGCGTCCCTGTCGCCGATCCCGATATCGCCGAGCAGGTCGGTGTCTTTGGCAGCTATTATCCCCAAACAAAGTTTGGTGCTATCGCTCAAGATTACCTCAAGATCACCGATAACCGCTTTACGAACGACACCACGATCGAAAGCGATTTTACGAATAGCAACGCTTACACCAAGCAAGTCGGTTTGGCCATCAAATCGAATTCCCTCCGCCTCGAAGACTTCACCGATGATGGCTGGCACGTCAAGAGCGGCGGCCTCAGCGAGCTGCCCGAAGCGATTCGCTCCCGCCTATTCAACATCAACGTCGCCAACCAAGTCGATTTCCTCGCTGCTGAAGATCAAGCGACCCACGTTTACGAGTCGAGCGATTACGTTCGCAACATCAAGGGAAATTACTATTTGACGCCGACGACTTCCGAACAAGGCACCGATGTCCGCAAAGATAACTTTGTTATCTATGACATCTCGAGTTCCACCTATTACATCATCAAGGTTAAAGAGGCTGTCTCAACCTCTAAATTATCCAAGTTGAGCGATAAAAACTACGCGACTATTCGCCCAGATGAAAGTGTTACTTTCACCGAAGAAATCGCCAAGGAAGTCACTCACGTCTTATCAGCTAAAGATTCATATATCAACAATGCCTATGAATCGTATATCAAGCTTTATAGCCTCGTATATCACGACACATCGATCTACGATTATTTCGTGGAGCAATTCCCCGATCTATTTGATGATGGTAATTGATAGCTGAACGGTTCAAAACTATAATATGAGGAGGATAGAAATGTCCTCCTTTCTTCTAATCTATATGAAGGAGATTGCTTATGAATCATCTCGATTGCGTATTCTGCAAAATCGTCAGCGGCGAAATTCCAACCACGAAAATCTATGAAGACGACGACGTGGTCGCCTTCCTCGATATCTCGCAAGTGACACCCGGCCACGCTTTAGTCGTTCCCAAAAAGCATTACCCGAACTACGTGGCGACGCCAAAGACCATCATGCATAGAGTCATGGATGTCGCCCAGCGCGTCGCTCAAGCCGACATTACGATGCTCGGGGCGAAAGGGGTCAACATCCTCACCAACGTCAACAAAGAAGCCGGCCAGGTCGTCATGCACTTCCACGTCCACGTCATCCCGCGCTACATCGCCGATGAAGGTTTTCAAATCACAATGCTTAAAAATCGCCGCTTGTCGGAACTCAACCTGCCGATGTTGGCGACCGAAATCAAAAAGGGGTTGTAGCGATAATTCTTAGATAAAAAAAGCAAAATCTAGTGATCTTGCCTTTTAATCATTCATTGTGTTTCCGAACGTATTTTAGTGCGTCTTCATCATAAAGAGGACGGCTGAAGAAATAGCCTTGGGCCCGATCGCAGCCGTAATGAAGCAGGTAGCGATGTTGGATTTCGGTTTCGACGCCTTCGGCGACGACGATGTAGCGGAGTTTCTGACCTAAGGAGACGATATCTTTGGTGATCGCTTCATCGATGTTGATCAGTTCAATGCCATCCATAAAAGCTTTATCGATTTTAATGCTGTTGACGTTGAGAGCCAAGAGCCGATAAAGCGAGGAAAAGCCCGTCCCGAAATCATCGATTGCGACGCGGATACCCTGCTCCCGCAAACGGCCGAGAATCGTATTTATCTCCTGATAGTTCGAGGCAAAAATTGATTCGGTCAGCTCGATCCAAATCTTGCCGGGATTGACGTTTAGGACTTTAATCATATTGGTAAATTTGCGCGTGAAGGACGGGTCGAGGAGCTGAATAGCCGAAATGTTAATCGACATCGAAACATCCTCATAGCCGGAATCGTGAAGGCGTTTTAAGAACATCAGTGACTTGCGGACGATGACCTCCCCGAGGGGGATGATGAGTTTGCTCTTTTCCAACAGGGGAATGAAATCAAGAGGTGGAACAATGCCAAATTCCGTACTTTTCAAGCGAGCGAGAGCTTCAAAACCGGAAACTTGGTTATTTTTCAGATTGATAATTGGCTGGTATTGCAAAAAGAGGCGATCCTCGGCAATTCCCTTGGCAACTTCCGCAAGTTCTTTTTGAATTTTGCTCTCGCGGTCGAGTTTGGCTTCCATCTCGACGTCGAAGAAAATATAGTGAATCGGCTTCTCATCATTGACAAAAGCTTTTTCGCTCGCCAGCAATAAGTTTTTAAGAATCTTATCGACTTCGCTCGCCTTGCTAAAACGCGGAATTTCGAGGATTCCGACACCGGCGTTCAGCCTTTCGAAGAAGAGCAGCGGTTCAAGAGCGCTAGCGACTTTAGCGTAGAGCCGCATCAAGTCCGACTTAGCTTCGTAATCCTTAACATAGAGGGTAAGGCAGTTCTCATGGGTGAGAAACAACTGGCATTTAGCGCAAACCATATCCTTGATGATATTGACAACCTTTTTCATCAGGTTCTGCGAATAGTGATAGCCGTGCGCCGACGTCAGCGTCTGAACGGAATTCAAATTGATGCCGATCAAAGCACCTTTGACAAGCGTTTTGGCTTTGAGTTCGGCCGCTAATAATCGCTCGAGGAAATTGCGGTTGAGGAGGTCGGTCAAACTATCGTGGTCGGTTTTGTATTGCAGGGCGTTTTCCATCTGCTTTTGGACCGAGATATCGATGACGATGCCTTCGAGGGCTTCGATTTTTCCATCTTTGTCATAAATCGGCTCGCCCAATTCGTAAACCCACTTCCAGTCGCCACCCTTCGTGACGATTTGGTAAGAATAGCGAAATTTTTGCTTGGCTTTTATGGTTCGCGACCACTCTTTCCATAGAATGGTGCGATAAGGTGGGGCGATGATCTGATTGTAGGAAACGTCGCGATTATCGATTAAACTATCGGCGTCGTAGCCGGTTAGATCTCGCGCGCCGCTCGACACGTAATGCATCGTCCAATCGCGTTTGTAATCGCAGCGATATGCCATCCCGGGTATGTGCGAGAGGAGGACCGATTTACTTCGTTCACTCTCGACTAAGTCCTGTTCGATTTTTTTGCGGCTCGTAATATCCTCAATTAAGGTCAGATGCGAAAAGACATCCTCGCTCTTCGTGTCGATGGCCGAGACGACCATATAGACCCAGACGACTTTCCCGTCGGGGAGAATGTATCTGTTTTCGCGGCTGTAACTCTTGAGTTCTCCGTTGATTAAGCGCTCGTAATACATCTCGCTGACGCGGAGGTCATCAGGGTGGGTAATCCTCCGCCAATCATAAGTCTCGATGCCGTCATTTTTCCGCCCGATGATGCGCTCATAGGCCGGGTTGACGGAGACTGAAATCGGATTGTAATTTTTACTGTTTAGATCGACCCTCGTAATAGCTATTCCAAAAGGGGCGCCGTTGAAAAGCAGATCAAAAATATAGTTCGTATCACTCATTTTTTGGACGAGGGTATTCTGGCTGCTAATCTCGTTTTGCAGGCGGACGATAATTTTTAAGGGTTCCGGATCGATGGGTTTATGAATATAATCGATCAAGCTCAATTCCGGGCCTTTCATCATCTCGTTGAATTTATTGTTTTGCGAGATGATTAAAACGCGGACCGCATTGTACTTTTCGTTCATCTTCAAGACGGCGAGTAAATGAAAAGCCGACATCTCCGGCAGATCAATATCTAAGAGCATTAAACGGATGTCGGGGTAAGTATCGAGATGCTGCACAGCTTCGTAAACGTTATTGACGATTAATACCAAACTTTTGTTGAGGCTATTTTTAATGACCTCGCAATCGGATTCGGAATTAGAAACGACAAGGACTTTTTCTAGCATTTAAACCTCGTGGGCTGCTCGATCATAAGAAGATAAAGCATGATGAGAAGCGTGCGCTCTTCAACGAATAGCAGCGCAAATTCGACATACTAATAATAATATAAATAAACTTCAGTTAACAAGTAATAATGTCGATCAAATTAAAATTTTTTTTGCATAATAAAAAATGGCAATAAATGCCATTTATTTATAAGTAAGCTCTTTTTAGGTGTCGAATGAGTGAATCAGCTCTTCGAGCAACGTCTCGATGAGATTGCCGATGTGGGGTTGGGCTTCGATGCCGATGCGAATCGATGAATATAGTTGCTCATCCTTGCCGATTTCGTAGTTGACGGCTTTTAAGAGAAGCCACGGCACTTCGTGGATGTAGCACGCCGTGATAATCCCGCCCGACTCGGTATCGAAGGCCGTCGTGCTCTCGATGTGGGCGAAGTTGCTATTGAGCAGTTCATTCGCCTTCTTGCGGTCTTTAAAGAAGACGTTCGTCGAAATGAGCGGACCGCGGCCGATATGGAGATTTTCAGTCCGCGAGTTGATTGTCTCGATGAGTTTGATATAGTCTTCTTCGGAAGAATAGAAGGCCGGCATCTCTTTGACTTGCCCATAGCGAGTGCCGCCGCCGAGGGGAGTGAAATCGATATCGCCGAGATAGACGCGCTCGGCGATGAAGAGCTCGCTGCGGCGGAGGTTTTCGCTATACGCCGAAACAGTGCCGACGCAAATCACGATGTACGGTTTATATCTCGTGATCATATAGCTGGTGATGACGGCTGAGGCGATGTTGGAGTAGCCGGTGTACGCCAAGCAGATTTCTTTGCCGGCAAAAGAACCGACAAAGTAAGGATATTTCGAAGCGACGGTGTTCTTCTCCACAATCTTCATGCGATTTTTAAAGTAGAAGATGTCGTCTTCGGTGGTGCCAATAATTAAAATCATGTGCCGGGGGCCCTCCTCGTCTTTTCATATTTGTTGTCCGAGATGAAGCGCAGATAATCTTCAGGCCTCAACGGTTCGCTGTAGTAGAAGCCTTGGATGCAATCGGCGTCCATCGATTGCAGGAGTTTGATCTGCTCGTATTCCTGAACGCCTTCGATGATGACATATGTTTCCAAAACATGCGCCAATTTGATGATTTCCTTGACTAAACCCCGCGATTTGTAATCGATTTCGAGATCGCTCAAGAAGGCGCGATCGATTTTGATGACATCGAATGGAATGCGCTTGATATAGCTCAGCGACGAGAAGCCAGTCCCGAAGTCATCAATCGCCACCTTAATATTTAAGGCTTTGATTTTCTTGACCGTCGAGAGGAGGTATAACACGTCGTAAGGCGAAGGCGATTCGACGATTTCAACCTCGAGCAAGAGCGGGCTGACTTGGTACTTTTTAATCGTTTTTTCAATATAGTCGGCGATGTCAGCCGTAAAGACGGTCCGCTTTGAGAGGTTGACCGAGATTGGCAACAAACGCTGGCCCTTGTCGCGCCAATGCGACAGGTGCATGCAGACGCGATCGAAAACGTAATGATCGATGTGGATGATTAAATCCGATTGCTCGGCGAGGGCGATAAAGGCGGCCGGAAGGATGGTGCCCCGCTCTGGATGATGCCATCTCAGCAGAGCTTCGGCGCCTGAAAAACGCTTGAGCTTAAGATCATATTTCGGTTGGAAATACACTTCGAACTCACCGGCTTCAAGACCGCGTTCAATATCGCGGGCGAGACTGACATTCCGCTCATTTTTGGAAAACATCGAATCGTTGAAGATGAAGATTCCGCCCCGCTCTGAACTCAACCGTCCGTAATCGCTAGCGATTAGCGCGGTTTGAAACATCGTTTCGGCCGCGATATTCTCATCGTTTCTCAGCCTAACGCCGTAGTGCGGATAAAAGTCGATGCTGATGTTGTTGTCGCCGAGGAGTTTATTGATGACGTTCGTCAATTTCTCGAGCAGGAGGTTGATTTTGTTTTCGGTGATATCAGGGACATAGAGCATAAAATTATCGCTGTAGTCATAGCCATATATGATTTTTGGATTCGTTTCTTTTAAGTTTTCGATGGCGAAGAAAATCGTGCTGATAACGTCTGATTCCTTCTGATATCCATAGCGGAGGAAGACTTCCTTTTTGAAGCGGAAAGTCGAAAAGGTCACGGCCGCTGATTTCTCGCCGCTCTTCTTCTTGAGGAGCTTATTGACATTCATGACGAGTTCGCGCTCATCATTGACGTTGTCGATAAGCGGGAAAATATCAGTGTTGATAATTTTTTTCACCGTCACTTTTTGCGATTGTGAAAACGATAGCAAAGACAGGATGAGGAGGGCGATGGAGCCACCCGTCAAGAAGGCGAATAAAATCCATTTGCCGACATCGCCAAAAAAGGCGAAAACGCCGAACCCATCGAGTAGATCAAGAGCGAAGACGACAAAGAAGGCGCTTAAGAAGATGATGAAGCGCAAAGTGTAATTGGGAACTTTGGCTGGTCCTTGACTTGTTTTATTTTCCATCTTTTTGAGCCTCCTTGTCTACCGTTTCATCCGGTGTTTTATCGACGCGCTCTTGGCGTAATCTCTCTTTTTCCATCTCGATGAGGAGCCGCAATTTCTCTTGCTGCTTGATCACTTCGAATTCATCGATGTCCTCATCGGTAACAGCCTCATCTTTCATTTTACTCTGTTTAATAACATCAAACACTGATGAGATGAAAACATAGAGGAGTGGTACGACGGCCACGACGGCGATGGCGATGGGATTGGCCACGATGCGAAAGAACTGCCCGAAGGCAACGCTCTGACCCACGACTTTGCCTAAGACGTATTGGCCTTCGACATAGTCGGCATTGAGAACGGGGTCGCAGCCACCGACCGGACAAGTCTGGGCATTGAGGTTATCGCCCAAGGTCTTAAAATCAAAAGTGCCGTCCCCCTGTGGCAATATTTCGATGACGCGGTGCGTTACTATCACATTGTCATCCGTGCGGAAAAAGGTCAATATATCTCCGTCTTGAGCTTCGATGGTCGTCGAAGCCTTAATTTCATTAAGCGGTGTCTTCTTGACGACGATTCCCTCTCCGACTTTGAGAGATGGTTCCATGGAATCTGTCAAAACGACCAAGATCTGGTAATCGCCGAAGCGCTGGACGCCGTAATTGCTCTGGGCGGTAATTGCTCCGGTGATCTGCATGATTAAAAGCAGTCCGACAAAAGCTCCGACGACAATCGTGAATATCTTGCCGAGAATGCTCTTTTTCTTCTTGATTGGTTTTTGTTTCGCAATGACTTCTTCCATACGTCAACTATTCTTTCTTGCGGCGCTTTTCAGCCATCAAGCGCACTTGTTCGCGCGCTTTAAGCAATTTTTTCTCTTCGTCGCGGCGTATTTTTTCCACGCGCTTCTTCTCAGCGGCATCCAAAGCGGCTTTGCGCTTTTTGTCTTGCAAGGCCAACTTCTTAAACTTTTCTCTTTCTTTTTGTTCCAGAGTTTTTTGAAGAGCCAGCTTCTTGGCCTGTTCGCGCTTAAGGAGTGCTAATTCTTTTGCTTTGACTTTATCTTCTTCGCGTTTGCGGCGCCGCTCTTCAACTTGCTGCTTGCGCCTCTCGCGAGCTTCGATCATCGCTTGCGACTCCTTTTTTGCTTCGACGCCAAACGCTTTGCCTTGGCCGAACAAGCGGTCGTCAGTCATGTCATAATCGAGTTTAATTTCTTTGAAGCGCGGTTTGTAAACGTATTGTTTTGCATCTTTATCCGGCAGGACTGAATGATCGGTTTTGAAGGTTAGATAGGCGCCGATCGCATTCATGTGCAAGTTCGTCATATAGGTTTTATCGAAGTCGACTTTTTGCTGCGTGAATTTGTAATCGATACCCAAAACATCGTATCGATTGATAAAGACCCACAGTTTATAGGCGTTTTGATAGTCGTAATTCAGGCGCATGATATTCGTCTGCGAAACCGGATCGGAGACCGGCGTCGCCTTGCGCATCTCGAGCATAAAGCGAGAAGTCGAGAGATAAGTGATGCGCTTGCGCGCTAGCAATAGGCGGTCCAGCAACTTCTTATTAGTCTCGCGGTGCCCGTCGTCATCGGAAGGAACGATGATTTTCATCTTCGCTTCGTATTCGTAGGTGACTTCGCCGATTTTAACTTCCGAGGCGACGCTGATAACGTCGCTGTTGCGCGTATCGCTATGCTCAAAAATATATTTGTAGCGGAGTTCGACGAAAGCTTGCAAACGCCGGACGAGAGTCATGATAAACCGGTTCTCATAAATTTTCAGTTCATCATCGATGAACATGTTGAGAACCTTTTTAGGATCGATGGCTCCGTCGTTGGTGACTGAGCGGATATTTTCGGTGTGCTGCGCCATGTGCTCGACGGAGCGTTGGGTGATCTTCCGGGCTTTTTCGACACCGACGATTTCGGCCTCTTCCTTGATGAAGCGACGCGGATCATTGACGATTGCTTCTAATGAAGGCAGCGTGTTTTCGATCTCGGTGATGAAATCTTCCGAATAGCTTTTTATTTCGCGGCGGCTGACGCCGGAATAGGTGTTTTTGGCATTCGCAAAAGTTTGGAGTAATAAAAGAAAATCCGCGTCGTTGCTAGCCATTCGCTCAAGACGCGACACGTATTTCTTTTTTAGTTTAGCAATCGTTTGAGGAGTGCTGAGAGTGGCCTCATCTTTTGGTTTAGCCATAACTTCCGATCATCTCCTCTCTACGAAATTTTCAAGTAATCAGAGATAACCTTTTGCGATTGCCAGAAGGCTCCTTTACCGAACAGTTTATCAAGCTCGCTCGAGAGGTCATTAAGCTCATCGTGCATAAAGGCTAAATTGAGGCTCGTGAATTTTTTTAGGACCTTTGACGAGAACATGAAATCGAGAGCGTCGATTTCCGTTCCCCCGCAAGCGACGAAGTTGGCGACGAACGAGCGCATTTGTTTGATGATACGATTGCCAAAAGCAATCCGAAACCGGTCGGCGATAATTTTGTCGAGCTTTTCAAACTTGGCGAGATTTGTCTTCGAAATCGGATAATTGGACAGGGCTTGTTCGAAGAGTTTGGCGAGATAGGCATATGGCATAAACACACCTTCGGTGTACTCCGTATCAACCGTCTCGCCTTTATCGCTTAAGCTGATGCTGATGGCCCGGTCGTAGACTTTATCGGTGATGGTAAAGGTTGAATCGTCGTTGTTAGCCGTGCCGACAAACCAGATATTTTGCGTCAGCAAGAGCTTGCCGCCTTGAAGCTTTTTCGGATTCATGTTGTCGGCGGTGCGCGTCACTTCGATTTTCCATTCATCATGAACCGGCATCTCCATGATCGACAGAAAATCGGCGAAATAATATTCGACACGCGCGAGGTTCATCTCATCGAGGACGATGATGTTGTTATCTTCGCGATAAGCGGCTTCGTAGATTGCCCTCAAGAATTCAGTTTCATTAAACTTCTTCGTAAATTCATTAAAGTAGCCGAGCATTTCGGTGCGTTCGCGCCACGAAGGCTGAACCGAGCAGATGGTCACATCGCGCTTAAAAAATTTACCGACGGCATAAGGAAGCGAGGTTTTGCCCGTTCCGGAAATACCCTCGAGAATGATGAATTTCGTCGTTCCTAAAGCTGAGAAGAACGTGCGGATGACGTGCAGATCATAGTGAAGGCCGAGTTGAGAAGCGGCGAATTTTTGAAAGCGGAGCACTAATTGTTCGAGGCTCAAGCCTAAATCGGAAGGAGGCACAACAATAGTTGTGTCTGCGCCGATGTATTGCTTGTCGATCGCCCCGAGTTTCGGAAAGGCTTCCATGACGCGGCGCTCATTTTCGGAAACATCGGTTGATTTACCCTCTGGGCCGATGCCAAATGTCTCAGCTTTGAGTTTGAGAATCTCGTTTTTCTCTTGAATCGCCAAGAAGAGCTCTTTATTGAGCTTTTGCACTTCCTCGACCAACCGCTCTTTCGTGACGCGGCGGTTATTGAGAAAAACCGCTTTTCGAATGATGTAATAGATGAAGTAACCAATTGAGGCGAATAGAGCGACGACTAAGATGATGAAGATGACATAGAGAATCCAGCCGCCGGCCTCAAAGTTGGGGCTGTAAGTTGAATAAATGAGTCCATATTCGCTAAAATCGCTGCCAAAACCGATCCACGGTTCGGCGAAGACGGTAACAAAAAAGCGGCCGATATTTCGGAATACCGCTTCAAAGGTTTCGCGTATGAAATTAAAGAATGCACTCATTATTTTAAATTACCTTATTAATAAATATTAGCGCATTACGCGCTCGATAAGAATCTTTTTTACGCTTCGACGTCTGTCGCAGCCGTAAAGCGTAAATTGGCCCCAAAAGATTTGTCGCGGAGATGATCTCCGGATGAAGGATCCCAGCCCTCTAACCACATTGTAAAGGTAATTTCAGCAACGCCTTTTGCGTTGGTGAACCCCATCGGCGCACTTGCCTCGTTGTCGGCTTTATAAGCGTCGAATGAGTTGATGTTTTGAATCGCGGGAATGTAATTGACTAACGGACGGACACCCGCCGCCGTACCGGCGTGGTAAAAGGATAATTCTTCATCGTCCGAAGCCGGAATAGCTTCGGTTGTGACTGGGCCCCAGTCACTATCTTGTAGTGGATTAATAAAATCGCCATAGGCGATTTCATACTTCGCCCCTTCGGAATCTTCGGGATTGAGCCGAGCCCCTTCGGGAGTCGAATCATAATAACCGTTGCGGTCCAAGTCGAGCGGTCCACCGACGGCGATTTCTCCTGCAGCATTTCGGCCGGGACTTACGATGTCAGAGGTCAAAGAGCTCTCAAAACCGAAACGCAATGCTTTTTGAATATCAGTGCTTCCGTAAAATTGAATGTCTTTGCCGATGAAGATGCCATAGTCGGCAGCTCCGATCGTCTGCGTCTCTGAAACGTATTTGGCGACGCGAAATAGGAGAGTGAATGCTACGTAATCGTCTTTAGACGCAGGGGTATCCTGCACACAGTGGGGATAGACGCTGTTCGTGGCGGGTTCGGCATAGAGAACGATCGGATCGCCTTTCACAAACCGCTTGGATGTCATCGGTAAAACGCTGTTGTTCTTCGAGTAACCAGTGTGATTGATGATGTAACGAAGGGTTTGTCCGGACACAGTATTTGAGGTCCAGTAAACATAACCCTCACCACCTATCGCGAAGTTATCGGCGGCGAGCTCATACTTCTCTTGATCGGCCTGTGGGATGGCGGATGCGACTCGAAAGCCGACTTCCGTAATGCCCACTTCATCCGATTGATCGTTGAAAGTAATCGTCGTCACGTTAGCTAAATATTCACCGACAGTCCAACCTAAGTAAGAGATAATGACGAAGATTGCTAATACACTCGAAGAAATTGTAGCCCATATAACGGCTCGTTTTTTACGTTTTCGGTTATTGGCGACTTCGTTCTCGAGATCGATATTGCGCAACTTCGATTACCTCCTTCCCTTATTGTGTAGTCTTAAAGAAGACATCTCATGATGCTTTGCTAATGCACTTCGTGACGTTCGCGTTCATTACTCGCTACGGTCGTCGATGCTAATGCCATCTCCTAACTATCGTAGGTCAGGAGTCCCTCTGAGAATAAAAACGATGTTAACCAAGAATTGCCCAGAATTGATTAGTCGTCTTATTCTGTTGGCAACTGGCTACCATCGTTAGAAGGCCCTATAGTTTTGCGTCACCAAATTTCTCTGGTTTTGCCTTTTGCACTTGTGATTATAGCGAATGCAATATTATCTGTAAAGCATTTTGTTAAATATTTTTGCAAATTTTTTTCTCAGCCTTTTTCTCACATGGGCGCGCGCTTGAACGCATAATGCGCTCGCAGTACGCCAATTGACTTCTCGCTAAGAGAAACATGCGCTATTTGCCCTCTGGAGGGCTCGTGGTAAAAGAAAAGCCGGTTCTCTTAACTAAAAGGTGGGGTGATTTTTTTATCCCCACCATTGTTTTAAGAGTTTTACCCACTTTAAAGGGTCTCACTTTATAATATTTTTGTTGAAATTAAAACAAAGGAGACCCACATGAATTTTAACACGTTTTTATCGAGGCTCGGTATCGATCCCGACAATTTTAAGAATGTTCAGACCGATCCTATTGCCACCGAAGGAGGATTCATCTTTTACGCCGAGCAAAGAACCGATGAGAGAAAGTGCCCCCATTGCTCTTCTAGCCGCGTGGAAATCAAAAGCTATCACCACGTCGAAATCAACTGTTCCGAAAACGAGAACATCAAGGATATTCTAAGGGTTAAGAAAGTAAGGTTCGTATGCATGAATTGCCACAGGAGTTTCACCCCCGGATTAAAGGGCATTTCGCGATGCGCAAATACTTCGAATATGACCAAGGACCTCATCTTCGCCGACTTCACGCGTAAGATGACCTTTCAAGGCATCGCGAATAAATATCAAGTATCCAACGGCTATGTCGTCAAACAGTTTGACGAGAGGGTCCGCTTTGTTCCTCGAAGCCCGCTACCCAAGGTGCTATGCATCGACGAATTTCATTTCTCCGCTGAGCTCGATCAGAAGTACTGCTGCTGCCTCGTCGATTATCAGGACCGCTCCGTCCTCGATATCATCAAAAGCCGGCAGATGGCTTACTTACGAGAATATTTCTCTAATATTTCACAAAGTGAAAGGTCACATGTAAAAGTATTTATAAGCGATATGTATGATGGTTATTCGACGATCAAGCATGTCTATTTCCCTACCGCTATTCACGTCGTGGATTTATTCCATGTCATCACGCAGCTCACTAACGCCATCAACCGCATCAGGACCAGGACGATGAACACCGAGGCGAGAAAAGGAAGCGTCGAATACAACTTCATGAAGGGGCATTGGAAGTATTTTCTCTGCCGAAGGTCGAAGATTCCTGACAAAACATATACATATCAGAAAACGGGCGAAGTCATACATTATTCCGATCTTCTTTTTGCCTGCCTTCTTCTCAATCACGATTTACTAAATGGCTATAACGTCCTTCAAGATTTATTCAAGTATTCGAAGAGCTTCACTTTTGAAGAAGCTGAAGACTTTATCGTTTGGATTTCTGATCGCCTGGCTAATTCACTATGCGAAGACCTTAAGGCTGTCGGAAGAACTTATCGAAAATGGCGAGTCGAAATCGCTAACGCTTTCGTCAAAAGGCAGACTGGAGAAAACCTGACGAACGCCATCGCCGAGAACATGAATAACCACATTAAAACGATAATCAAGTCGGCATACGGCTATCAAAATTTCGAACGTTTTAGAAAGCGCTGTTTGCTTATGCTTAGATACAATAAATGCCCATAAGAAAAGGGCGCGATTTTGCTCGTGCCCATGACCCCACCTTTTAGTTAAGAGTTTTGATAGGTTTTATCGTCTACCCCACAAAACCCCA